>NZ_JAYMGZ010000001.1:673327-1346655 GCF_037078405.1 Haloarcula sp. DT43
GCAGCCAGAGCCGCGACGACGAGACAGAGGAACACGAGAAGCGCCACGGCCCGCAGGACCCCGGCAACCTGTCGCCTGCGTTTCGGGAGCGACTCCGCGACGCCCGCCAGGCCGGTTCCGACGGCCATGGCGAGCAACCAGTTCGCCGGGGCAGTCCCCTCGGCGAGCCAGGCGGACGCGTAGAGTCCGGCGAAGACGAGCGACCCGGCGAAGTGCACGAGCGCAATCCGGGGTCCGGACGGCTCGCTGAACACGATGTCGCGGATACTGGCGACCATCGCCGGTAGCGTGGTTCCCGGACGCAATAAATGGCGGTGCTGAGCCCGGCTACGACGACTTCCGGAGCTTCTCTCGTAGCTCCCGCTCGGCGACGCGGTACTTGAACGCCGGCGTCCCGTCGAGGAGGACGTAGGGCACGCGCTCGCCGTACGCCTCGCGGAGGTCGGGGTCGTCGTCGACGTCGACGAGGTCCAGCGCGACGGCGACCCCCTCGTCGTCGGCGACCCGCTCGATTGTCTCGACGGCTTCCTCACAGAGGTGGCAGTCCTCCCGCGTGTAGACGGTGACCGAAACGTCGCTCATCGTCGTGGCTAGGGGACCGGCGGCATAAGACTCTCACCCTCGCCGGCGATGGGTTTCAGTGTCTCGCGCCCGTACCGTCGCCAATGACCGGCTGGACTGTCGAAGACATGCCCCCGCTGACGGACCGAACCGTGGTCGTGACCGGCGCGAACAGCGGACTGGGACTGGAAGGCTCGAAGGCGTTCGCCCGCAAGGGCGCGACGGTGGTGATGGCCTGCCGGAGCGGCGACCGCGGCGAGACGGCCGCCCGGGACATCCGCGACGCCGTCCCCGAGGCGACCCTGGACGTCCGCGAGTGTGACCTCGCGGACCTGTCGAACGTCGCATCCTTCGCCGAGGGCCTCCGGGACGAGTACGACGCCGTCGACGTCCTCTGTAACAACGCCGGCGTCATGGCGATTCCCCGCAGCGAGACGGCCGACGGCTTCGAGACGCAGTTCGGCGTCAACCACCTGGGGCATTTCGCCCTGACCGGCCGCCTGCTCCCCCTGCTCCGGGCCGCCGACGGCGAGGCGCGGGTCGTCACGCAGTCAAGCGGTGCCCACGAGATGGGCGACATCGACTTCGAGGACCTGCAGGGCGAGCGCTCCTACGGGAAGTGGTCGGCCTACGGCCAGAGCAAACTCGCCAACCTCCTCTTCGCCTACGAACTCCAGCGCCGGCTGGGCAACCACGGCTGGGACGACGTGCTAAGCGTCGCCTGCCACCCCGGCTACGCCGACACCGACCTCCAGTTCCGCGGGCCCCGGGAGATGGGGTCGACGCTGCGAACCGCGGCCATGGGCCTCGCCAATGCCGTGCTCGCCCAGTCCGCCGAGCAGGGCGCGCTCCCGATGCTGTACGCCGCCACCGCCGACGACGTCATCGGCGGCGAGTACGTCGGCCCCGGCGGCCTGTTCGACATGCGCGGCCCGCCCGAGTTCCAGCAGTCCAACGCGGCTTCCCGCGACGAAGCGACCGCCGAGCGGCTCTGGGCGGTGTCGACCGACCTCACCGGCGTCGAGTACGACTTCGAGCGCGCGTGAGCGTTTTCCCGCTCCGGGGTGAAGGTGTCCTATGCCAGTCGTCTTCGGTCCCTACCTCCGCAAGGTCGCAGAGCGCGCTCCGGTCCCGACGCCGAGACAGAGCGACGACCCCGACGAGGCGTCGGCCGACGCCGGTGAGTCGTCCGGCCCTCGCCGCCTGGTCCTCGTGGTGCTAGCCGGCGCTGCCACACTGGCCGTCAGTCGCTGGCTCGCCCGCCGTGGGGGGAACGACGGCTGACGCGATGTCACCACGCTTTCCTGTCCGGCTGGTGAACCTCGCCGATACATGCAACCAGTCGAAATCGCGGCCAGGCTGCTTGCAGGACTCGCCCTGATCCTCGCAAACGGCTTCTTCGTCGCCATCGAGTTCGCGCTGACGAGGGCCAGACAGTACGCCGAATCGGAGTTCGACGAGCCCGGCCTCCGTCGGGCCTGGGAGATGACCGACGACCTCGAAATCTACCTGACGAGCTGTCAGGTCGGTATCACCGCCTCCAGCATCGCGGTCGGTATCGTCGCCGAGCCGGCGCTGGCGGCCATCTTCGAGCCGTACTTCCAGTCCTCCGCGCTGGCCGGGGTCGGGGCCGGCGCGGCCATCGCCTTCCTCATCATCAACCTCGTCCACCTGACCCACGGCGAGCAGACGCCGACCTATCTCGGCGTCGAGCGCGCGAAGTTCGTCTGCCGGTACGGCGCGACGCCGCTGTACTACTTCGCGTGGGTCATCTCGCCGATTATCACGGTCGGCGACAGCGTCGCCAAGTGGACGCTGGGGCTGTTCGGCGTCGAGATGTCCGGCGCGTGGCTCGAAGCGGAAGTCGACAGCATCGAGTCCCGCGGGGAACTGCGAAACGAACTCGGGTCGGTTCTCGACCGTGGCGACGTGTCCGACGAGCGCCGCGAGGAGGTGCTGGCGGCGTTTCAGGTCGGCGACCGCGAACTCGGCGACGTGATGGTGCCACGCGATGACATCGTCGCGCTGTCGCCGACAGATGACGACGCGACCAACGCCGAACGCATCGCCGAGACGCCCCACACCCGCTACCCGCTCGTCGGCGAGACGCTCGAAGACTTCCTCGGCATCGTCTACATCCCGGCGCTCGTCGACGAGCGCGAGGAACAGGACGGGGCGGGCGGTCTGCTCGACGGCATCGACCTCGAAGCCGTTGCCTCGCCGCCGATGACGATGTCGCCGGACACCACCGTCAGCGACGCCATCGACCAGTTCCAGGCCGAGCGCCAGGAACTGGCCTTCGTGCTCGAAGACGGCGCGGTCGTCGGGCTGGTGACGGTCACGGACCTGCTGGAGGAGGTCGTCGGCGACATCCAGGACCCGATGGACGCCGAAGCCGGCGTCGAGTGACGCTGAAAGCATTTACCGGTCGGCCGGCAATCGACGCTCATGCCCTCCCGCCGAACCCTCCTCGGCACCGTCGCCTGTACGCTCGTTGCCGGCTGTGGTGACACCGCCTCGGAGACAGCCACGCCGACCCCGACTCCCGTGGTCCTGTCGCCGGTTGACGCCGGCACAGTGCCCGACACGGCGACCGTCGGCATCTTTTCCGAGACTGTCGAGGACCTCGACACGGCTACTCGTGACGCCTCGGTGGATGTCACGGACCGCGAGTGGGCGCACGTCCTCCACGAGTTCGACTGTTTCGCGTTCGACGGGACGACGTACGCAGTCGTCGAGCGGACCAGCGGGTCCGGCGGCTACGTCAACGAGTACAGCGTGAGCGAAGTCGACGGGCCCGGGAACGAGTCGACGGTCCGTGTCGCCGACCTCCCGGACAGCGACCGCCGCGCCGTCGTCGACGCGATAGCGACGGGCGAGCACACCTACGACTCCGACGCGGGCGGCTTCGAGCCGAACGACTCGGTGTACGCCTACAACGGCTCGTACTACGCCTTCTCGCTGGAGGTCCACGGCGACAAGCCGGTCGCCGTCACGTACACGGTAGAGGCGACCGACGCGGACCGGTGTGTCACGCTCGACCCGCTCCCGCTCACTGCCGCCGACGCGGGGGTCGACACGACTCGCCCGGACGAGGCGGCCACCGTCACCGGTGACCCGGCTCGCACGCTCGCCGCGTCGGACGCGGCGTTCGTCGTCCGGGGCGGGACCTGCTACGAACTGTCCGCCCAAGCGGACGGCACCGAGACCTGAGACGCCTACCGCGGCGGCGTGTAGAAGTTGACCGTCTCCAGGGGCTCGTCGCCGTCGTTCTCGATGCCGTGGCGCTCGCCGGCTTCGATGCGGACGAGGTCGCCGGCCGTCACCCGGTGGCTGTCACCGTCGACGGTGACGAGGCCGGTGCCGCCGGCCACGAACAGCCACTGGTCGCTGTCGGCGTGGTAGTTCTCCGGCCCGCCGACGCTCCGGCCCGGCTCGACGGTCATCTCCGCGGCCTGTGCCTCGTCTGTCTCCATGACTACCTCGAAGTAGCGGTCGAAGTCGAGGCGCGTTCGCTCCATACGTCCCCGTCTGTCCGTACCGTGGTGTCACTTTCGGGGCCTCAGTCCCCGCCTGCGAGCCGTCCGACCCGGCCGGTGAGCCGGGCCGCGATACCTTCGAAGTGGGCGGTGCTCCAGCCCGCGACGACGAGCGCGCCGACCGTGTTGAACACGAGGTCGTTCACGATGTCCCCCGTGCCGTACTGTGCCAGGACCGCCTCGCCGCCGACTACCGACGCGAGGCCGCCGCTGGCGAACTCCAGTATCTCCCACCCGACGCCCACCGCGAGGACGAACAGGACGACGAAGGTGGCGCGGAACCCGCGGTTGAAATCGACCGCCCGGGAGTGGCGTTCGACCGCCCGCGCGACCGCGTACCCCACGCCGGCGACGAGCGACGCCGAGACGGCGTGGGCCAGGCTGTCGTACCAGCCGAACGCCTGGTACAGTTCGAGCGCGCCGGCCCCGTGCAGCGTCGACGCCACGGTGACCCACAGCACGAGCCCGGTGTCCATCGCGTAGCCGTACTCCCGACGGAACAGCGCCGGGAGAAACGTTATCGCCAGCGGGCCGCCGCTGTTGACGAACAGCGACACGTTCCCCCGGACGAGCGCGAACGCGGCGATTGCGCCCAGGACCGCCTGGAGCCCCCGGACCGCGATTCGATGGTGCCGGCCGTCGCCGGGCAGTGACGCACCCGACCGGCCGGCCGCCGAAGGGGCCGACGCCGAGGCCCGCAGCCGGGCGATGCGCGCCGACCGGTCGAAGTACAGTTCGAACACGACGCCGGCGACGATACCGGCGGCCGTCGCAGTGACGAGGTCCCACATCAGCTCGGTCTGCCCATCGAGGAACGCGGTTCCCAGCAGCGTATCGGCCGCGTAGATGCCGACCGCCCAGACGCCGGCGACGGCCATCGTCACGACGACCACGAACACGGTCGCGAACCGCGGCGTCATCGTCAGCGACGTGAAGGCGTCGAGAACGACGGCCAGCAACAGCGCGACCCCCGCGACCACGAGAAACGGCGTGAGCTGTGGGAAGCCGCCGAACGCCCGGACGAGCACCGGCACCGCGACAAGGCCGAGTACCTCCGCGGGCACCGTCGTTTCGAGGTCCCGCGCGGCGAGTGGCACCGCCACCGCGACGGCGACCAGCGTCGCCGTGAGTACCGCCCAATCGAACGCGCCGCCGGCCGCGAACCGCCCGACGACGCCGACCAGAATCGCGGTGACGACCCACGCGCCGAGCGCGTCGAGCCGGTGTGAGCCGATGAGAGACTGTAGTGATACCATCGCCGGCCGCGGCTACGCCCGGCGGCGTAATCAAACCACGGCGACCCTCCCCGTCCGGCCGCGCCCGTCACGCGGCTGACTGACGACCGTCTGACGAGGATATATTTCGCTGGCGGTCCGACTCCCCGTAATCAATGGACGAAGCGTTTCTGGACCTCGAATCCATCGAGGTCGAACTGGACGAGGAACTGCTCGACGCTATCGACGACAAGGCGTTCGCCGACCACCGCGACAACCGGGACGCGGCAATCCGGGACCTGCTCGACGAGTGGCTGAAACAGCGTGCCGCCGAAGATACGGACGAGAGCGACTGACCGACTCTCCTACATGGCGATTGTCGCGCCCAGGTCGGGCGCTGTCGCGTCGTAGCCGTCCTCGCGGAGCGTGGCCGCGAAGTCCTCACAGCGGTCGCCGTGGTTCACCAGTACCGGCGTGTCACGGTAGGCATCGAGGAAGTCACACAGCCCGCCGCGGTCGGCGTGTGCCGAGAAGTCGTACTGCTCGACCCGCGCGCTGACCGGCATGATTCGGCCGTCTATCTCGGCGCTGCCGGTCTCCACCAGGTCCCGACCCGGCGTCCCCTCGACCTGATAGCCGGTCATGGTTATCTTGTTCATCGGGTTCGCCCGGACTTCCGGGATGTAGGTCATCGCCGGGCCGCCCGAGAGCATGCCGCTGGTGGTGACGATGGCCGCCTTCTGGTCGGTGATGCGCTTTCGCTGGCCGTTCTTTCCCGTGACGAACCGCGCGTGCGATTTCGCTCGCCGGAACGCGTCGGCGTCCCGGAGGAACTCGGGGTACTGGGCGAGCATCTCGGTCACTTCCTTGCCCATCCCGTCGACGTAGCAGGGGATGTCGTGTGCCTCGCAGACGAGCAACATCTCCTGTGTCCGCCCGATGGCGAAGGCGGGCACGACGACGGTGCCGCCCTCCCAAAGCGTCGTCTCGACGCTCTCGACGAACCGCGCCTCGACCGTCTCCCGTGGATCGTGGTCGACGTCGGCGTAGGTGCTCTCACAGATGACCGCGTCCGCGTCCGGGCGGGCCGTCGTCCCCGAGACGAGGCGCTGGTCGTCGGTGTGGAAGTCGCCCGTGTACAGCAGTCGCGTCTCGCCGTCGTCGACGAGGACGTGCGCGCTTCCGGGGATGTGGCCGGCGTTATAGAACGTCACCTCGTAGCCGGCGGCCTCGAACGCCTCCCGGTAGCCGTGTGTCTCAGACACTTGCGTCACTCGCCTGACGTTGGTCTCGGTGAAGGGGCAGTTGACCGTCCCGCCGTGGAGTTTGAGCGTGTCCCGTGCCAGCGTCATCGCCAGTTCGTACGTCGGCGGCGTCCAGTGAATCGGTGGCCGCGCGTCCCCCGACACCAGCGCCGGGACGGTCCCGACGTGGTCCAGGTGGCCGTGCGAGACGACGACGGCGTCCGGCGAGGGCGTCCGCACCGGGAACTGCGGCGGCGAGTCGGTCAACATCCCGAAATCCAGCAGCAGCGAGCCGTCGACGAGGACGGCGCTTCGGCCGACTTCACCCGCGCCGCCGAGGAACTGGACGTCCATCGTCGGGACGAACGTGGCCCGTCGGTTTCCGTCCGTCGGTTTCCGTCCGACCGGTGTCACCGGCTCGCCAGCGAACGGAATATCTTCGGCCCGGAACACGACGCTATCTGTGCTGACGTGGTCTATCAGCCGCCAACGGGACACTTTCACGTGGGGTATTGTGTGGAGCTAACACGTCGGGTGGGCAATGGTATCACCCTAGCATAAACAATTATTATACTCCGGTCCGATAGCTCAATTGTCATGGCGACACGCCAGCAAACCCCGTCGACGTACCACACGTGCAGTTGCGGTGAGGAGTTCGACACGACGGAGGAACTCCTCGACCACGCACGAGAGGCACACGGGCTCAGCGTACACTGACTGGCGTCACGTCGTTTTTTCGCTGTCGGGTCAAGAGGTCGTATCGATGTCGGGTCGCACGCTGAATCGCGCGTATCCACCGTGTGAGAGGTCGAGCGCGCCCAGCCACCAGTTCCATCGCTCGGCGAGGCTGTAGTCGTCCGGCGCGTCCGCGAGGTTCTCGACGACGTCCCCCACCGTTAGCTCCGCCCCGAAGTCCGTCACGAACTGGTCCGACTCCGAGAGGTCGCGGGCCTGTCTGGCGACGACCGTGACGACGTCGGCGTCGGCGTCGAAGGCGTCGCGGAGTTCCCGTTCGAGTTCCTTTCGGTCCACGTGCGGGTTAGGATGCGCATCTGCCTTGAATGTACGGTTGGGGACGAGTCCGTGTCTCGGCATCCGCCGGTCGTCCCCCGGCGACGCTGTCGCTCACCGACTCGCGGCAGAAAAATTCGGGCGGCAGTCCAGTTTCGCCGTCGCTTACTCGGCCTCGCGCTTCTCCGCGGGTCGCATCCGCTCCCCGCTCCGATTCGCGGGCTCTTTCACGCTGTTCAGTCGCCCGCGCCCTTCTCGATGGGCGCGCCGACCAGGTTGCCCCACTCGGTCCAGGAGCCGTCGTAGTTGATGGTGTCGTCGTAGCCCAGCAGTTCGTGCAGGGCGAACCAGGCGACCGAGGAGCGCTCGCCGATGCGGCAGTAGGCGACCGTCGTGGAGTCGCCGTCGATGCCGTACTCTGCGTAGAGCTCTTCGAGGTCGTCGTAGTCCTTGAAGGTGCCGTCGTCGTTGGTGACGGCCGCCCAGGAGATGTTCTGTGCGCCGGGGATGTGGCCGCCGCGCTGGGCGGTCTCCTGGAGTCCCGGAGGTGCGAGGATTTCGCCGGAGTACTCCTCGGGCGAGCGAACGTCGACCAGTGGCAGTTCGCGCTCGATGGCGTTCTCGACGTCCTCGCGGTAGGCGCGGATGGACTCGCGCGGGCCGGAGGCCTCGTAGTCGACTTCGGCGAACTCGGGGACCTCGTCGGTGAGTTCGTAGTCGTTCTCGACCCAGTACTCGCGGCCGCCGTCGAGCAGCTTCACGTCGTCGTGGCCGTAGTACTTGAACTGCCAGTAGGTGTAGGCGGCGAACCAGTTGGAGTTGTCACCGTAGAGGACGACCGTCGAGTCCTCGCTGATGCCGTGACTGCCCAGCAGGTCCTCGAAGTCCTCCTTGTCGAGGATGTCGCGTGTGGTCTGGTCCTGGAGCTGTGTCTCCCAGTTGAAGCCGATTGCGCCGGGTGCGTGGCTCTCGTCGTACAGTTCCGTGTCCACGTCAACCTCTACGAGTCGGTGGGACGGGTCGTCGCTCTGGAACTCCTCCAGGTGCTCGCTGACCCAGTCGGCCGAGACGAGCACGTCGTTAGCGTATTCGGTCATAATGCATCGTAGCGTAAGTCTACCATACATATATTACCACGACTTTCGGCATGTTCGGCCACTCGTCCACCGTCTCGACATATGTTGCCGCTACTATCTCACGAAGAGCGTCCGGCCGTCGACAGCTCAGCGGACACGCCCCATGGCGTGCCATGTCCGGCCCCGAGTCGAGTCGCCCGCTTCCGAGAGTCGGCAGTATTTGCAACGACCTTCGACCGGCCGTGATGGGAGTTTTCAAGCGGGCGGAGCAGTAACGCCAGGACGATGACTGATTTCGTCTCTGCGGAGTGGGTGTCGAGCCGAGGTGCGGACCTCCGGGTGGTCGACGTGCGCGACGCCTGGGAGTACGACGGCCTCGGACACCTTCCGGGCGCGGTGAACGTGCCCTTCGACTCGTTCCGGGCGGACGAACACGGCGCGGAGACAGACGCCGGCGAGGGGATGCTCCCCGAGGAGGACGAGTGGGCGGCACTGCTCTCGGCGGCCGGCATCGACCGGGAGAGCGAGGTCGTCGCCTACGACGACCACCACGGCGTCTTCGCCGCCCGCTTCCTGGTCACCGCGGAACTGTTCGGCCACGACCCCGACCGGCTCCACCTCCTCGACGGCGACTTCTCCAGCTGGCAACTCGAACGGGAGACGTCGAGCGAGACGCCCGACGTCGCACCGACCGAGTACGCCGTCGAGCGGCCGGCGTCGACGCCGCTGGTCGGGCCCGACGAGGTCGCCGACGCGGCGGACGACCCCGACGCGGTGCTGGTCGACACCCGCGAGGACGAGGAGTACGACGCCGGCCACATCCCCGGCGCGGTCCTGCTGGACTGGCGGGACCTCGTCGACGACGAGACCCGCGGGCTGCTCCCCCGGCAAGAGGCGCTGTCGGTCCTCGAATCGGTCGGCATCGTCCCCGAGAAGCGCGTCGTCCTCTACTGTAACACGGCCCGGCGCATCAGCCACACGTACGTCGTCCTCCGCCACCTCGGCTTCGAGCGGGTGGATTTCTACGAGGGGAGCCTCACCGAGTGGGAGGCACAGGGGCGGCCCCTGGAGACGAACTGACCGCGCGGCTCAGGTCAACTGCTGCTGGTCCCCGTTTCGCTCGCTCGTCAGCAGCGACGACAGTTCGACCAGTAGCGCGATAGCGACCGGGCCGGCGATGAAACCGATGATGCCAAGGGTCAACACCCCGCCGGTGAACCCGACGAAGTAGAGGCTGGCCGGCAGCCCCGTCGTGTAGCGGGCGAGCTTCGGTCTGATGACCGCATCGGGGAGGAAGCCGACGAGGACGAGTCCGAACACGGTCACCAGCACGGCCCCGGCGATGTCGCCGTTGACGGCCTCCGCGACAGCCATGGCGAGGACGACGACGCTGGGGCCGACGACGGGGACGAACTGCAGGACGCCGGCGGCCACCGCCAGCGCGAACGCGCCCTGGTACCCCAGCAGCCAGAACACGGCCCACGCCACGAGGAAGGTGCCAAAGGCCGTCGCCGCTTGGAGGACGTAAATCGCGTACAGCGTCCCCCGGAGCCGCTGGTGAAGCCGGTCGGCGACGTCGTGATACGACGCCGGGACCGTCCGGTAGACGGCCTTCTTCGGTGCCTGTGGCTGCCAGAGCATCGCGTAGACGAGAATCGCGAACAGCACGGCCTTCAGCGCGAGGACCGGCGACTCCGAGGCCAGGTCGACCGCGACCGCCGTGAGCGCCTCCCGGCCGGCCGTCAGCGTGGGGTCTATCTCTATCGCGTAGCTGAACTCGCCGAACTCGACGGTCACCGCCGACGGGAGCTGCTGGAAGAACGCAAACAGGTCACGGCGGCGCAGATACAGCACGGCCCCGAGCGGGATGACGACGAGCGTTCCGCTGACGAAGGCGACCCCGGTGGTCACCGCCGCCGAGAGCCGTCTGTTGAGCCCGTGGCGGCCGAGCCACTCCGAGACCGGGAACAGCACGTACGCGACCGTGATTGCGAAGAAAATCGTCGACAGCACGCGCGCGAGCAGGACTGTGGTCAGACAGCCGGCGAGAACGACCAGCCCAGCGAGGACGTAGGTCCGTCGACGTATTACCACGCCCGTCCTTTCCCGTCGGCCGGTAAAAACGTTGTCTGCACACGCCAACTGGGTAACACGTCCGTCAGGACCGCGAGAACAGCGCCGCCAACTGCTCGCGGGAGAACAGCGTCGTCGGCCGGTCCATGTGGACGCCGATTTCGCCTTCGAAGGCTTTCATCCCGGCCTTCTGTATCGGTTCCGGTGCGGAGTAGCCGGCCCGGACCGCGTGGCCGAGGCGTATCTCCTGCCGGAGGTCGTCGCGCCACGCCCGTTCGTACTCGCCCAGCGTCGCCGGGTCGTCGGGGTCGATTTCCCGTGCGGCGTGGTCGGCGGCGGTCATGCCGTAGCGGATGCCGCCGCCGGTGAAGGGCTTGGTCTGTGCGGCCGCGTCGCCGATTAGGAACGACCGCCGGCCGGTGACCCGTCGGGGCGGGCCAATCGGGATGAGCCCCGAGCAACGGCGGTCGGTCTCGACCCCGTAGCCGTCGACGAATTCCTCGAACCGCCCGCGGGCGTCGTCGCCCGGCGGCACCGCCAGCCCGTACTCGACGCCGGCCTCGCCCCGCGGGATGCGCCAGGCGAAGAAGCGCGGGACGGTGAGGTGTACGTCCACGAAGTCGCCGTGGTCGACCTCGTCGCTGAACCCGAGGACGCCGTGGAGCAGTTCGTCTGGTTCGGGGAGCCCGAGTTCCTGCCGGACGCGGCTCTTGGGGCCGTCACAGCCCGCGACCATCTTCGCGCGGTGAGTCTCGACCCCGTCCGGCCCGCGGACCTCGACGGTGACGGCGTCGCGCTCCTCGGAGACGCCGACGACGGAGTGGTCCTCGCGCACGTCCGCGCCGGCGTCGCGGGCCAGCCCCGCGAGGTGCTTGTCCAGGCCCACGCGGTCGATGACGTTCGAGATGACCTCGTCCTTGTAGAAGGGGTGGTCCTCGCTGCCGGGGCCGCCCGTGTGAAAGCGCGCGCCCGAAATCTCGTTCTGGAACAGGTCGTCGCGTGCGTTCTCAGTGAAGTCCCACACGTCGGTACTCACGTGGCCCGAACAGGCCAGCGGCTCGCCGATTTCCCCCTGTTCGAAGGCGACCACGTCCAGCCCCCGCTCGGCCGCCCGGCGCGCGTACCGCGACCCGGCCGGCCCCGCCCCGACGACCACAACGTCGTACATACACGTCTCCTGGGTGTCACGAACCAAATAGCTTCGCGATTCGTCCAATCCGCACCCGAGCGTGCGGTACCGCGCCTATCCGCCCGCGGGCGTCGGCCCACCGTGACCCCGTCGCTCGGCCAGCCAGCCGCCGAACCGCCCGGCGAGCGCGCCGCCGAGCGCCGGAAGAAGCATGACGAGCGCCCCGATCGCCAGCCCCATCGCGACGCCGACCGCCTGGAACCACAGCGGGTTCGGCACGGAAGGGATGGACCACACGAACTCGGCCACCCCCCACAGCGCCGGGAGGCCGCCGATTAATCCGGCGCGCAGTCCGGTCGCGGTGCTGTTCCCGCCGCGGCGTTTGACGAGGTAGCCGGCGAGCGCGCCGCCGACCAGGACCATGTTGAACCTGATGCTGCCCGAGGACCGGATCACTTCGAGCGCGGTGAAGGGGGCGGCCAGCAGCCCGCCGAGCAGGGCGTACTTCCACGTATCCGAGAGATCGGATTGGAGGGACATCACCCAGTGGTACGACGACCGGGATAATCAGTGTTACCCGTTGATATGTCGGGGAACCGTGGCGAACGACGGAGTCGCAGGGATCACACCGAGCAAACGGGATCAGACGACGGCGAGACCGCTTGGGACCTGGTCGTACTCGCTCGGCCAGTCGGCCACGCCCGTCTCGGGCCACGCGGCGGCCCACTCCGCCCCCGCCGCCGACCGGAACAGGCCGTGGTTCGTCAGCGCCACGAGGCCGCCGTCCGGGTCGGCCGCGAGCACGGGACGGGCCAGCCCCTCTGGGCCGGGGAGCCCGGCCATCGCCACCGCCCAGCGGTCGCCGGTCCACCGGTACACGTAGCTCTCGCCGCTGGTGCTGTGGGCCGACCGCGGGCCGCTGGCGGCGGAGACGACCACCCCGTCGGGGTCGTCCGGGCGCACCGCCAGCCCCCAGACGTAGCGGTGGCCGAGGCCGTCCTGCGGGTGTGACCACGTCTCGCCGCGGTCGGTCGAGAGCGCGTAGCCGTCGCCCGCGGCGGTGTACACCCGCTCCGGCGCGTCGGGGTGGGTCGCCAGCGTGTGGTTGTCCCGGCGCGCGCCCTCTGGGTGGTCGACCCACGTCTCGCCGCCGTCGGGACTGCGGACGAACGCGCCCGCCTCGATGGCGACGTACACCCGCTCGGGGTCGTCCGGCGCGAGGGCGATCCAGCGGACGTGATGGGTGTGGGGCCGCGGCGGGAACGACCACCGCGACGACGAGTCCAGGTCGGTCAGCCCCGGCCGTTCCGTCCACGTCTCGCCGCCGTCGGTCGAGCGGTAGACGGCGCTCGGTTCCGTTCCGGCCCACACCACGTCGGGGTCCTGTGGGCTGACCGTGACGCTGGTCACGCGGTCGCCGGCGTCGAGGACCGATTCCCACGTTGCACCGCGGTCGGTCGTCCGCTGGAGGCCGGCGTCGACGGTGCCGACGAAGGCGCGGTCCGGCGCGGCCGGGTCGGCGGCGACGCACTCGATATCGTGGCCGACGAGGCAGTCCTCGGCGGTGTTCCCGTCCGTAGCGAAGACACGGTCCGAGAGCGCGGCGTAGGCGATGTGCATACCGACTGATACGAACCGCTGGCTAAGAACGGTGTCGCCCGGTTCGTGCCGTCGCTTCGGCCCCGGATCGACCGTCGATGCGTTCCGGTCCCGCCTACGGCGTCCACCAGCGCAGCCCGACCATCACGAAGACGATTGCCAGCTGCAACAGCCCCTGGAGTCCACCGAGCTTTGCGTTTCGCATCCCGATTTCGGAGACGAGCTCCACGTCCGGGTTCTCGGAGACGACCTGCCGGTAGATGCGGACCTCGCCGGGGAGGATGACGCCGAAGCCCTGCACGGACAGCAGCGTCACGATTGCCAGCGTGGCGACTATCCACCACGAGGTCATCGCGAACTGCGGGAGCGCGGTCGCCAGGTACGCGCCGGAGCCGACGACGGCGAGCGCGAGTGCGACGAGCGTCTTCGGGTCGGTCAGCGCGTCGAACTGGTAGCCGACGAGGAGGACGACGGGAATCAGCGTCGCGGCGGTCAGAAGCGCCAGCCACGGGTCGGCGTTGGGGAACTTCCCGAGGCGGAGCGCCAGCAGGATGCCGCCGGCGACGGTCACCGTCGCCAGCGTCGGCATCAGGAACGTCATCTTCGGCGTGAACGACGCGAAGAAGTCGGCCCGCGCCTCCGGCTCCTGGCCGCCCAGCACCGGCCCCAGCACCAGCCCCATGAACAGGTCGATGCCGGTCCACAGCACGCCGGCCATCACGTGGACGTAGGTCAGCGCCCGGATGTTCCCGCTGGCGAGCGCCCCTGCGAAGGCAAGCAGCGGGACGGCCACCGCCCCAGCGGCGAAGGCCGGGTTCGCCCGCTTCGCCAGTCCACCGATACCCCGTTTCCGCTCGACGCCGTCAGCTGTCGACTGCGCCATTGCTGGCTCTATCAGGTTCCGCTAACCCCAAAAGCGTTGGTGGCCGCTTCTGATATCGCCTGTTCTCGCTACCCGGACGGCCCTAGTCGTCGTCCGCAGCCGGCTGGGCCACGTCCCGGTCGGCGCGGGGCCCCTCCAGGTCGACGTTCGGCAGGAGGTCCCGGAGGTACTGTCCGGTGTAGGAGGCCTCGGTCCGGGCCACCGTTTCCGGGGTCCCCTCGGCGACCAGTTCGCCGCCGTTCTCGCCGCCTTCCGGCCCGAGGTCGATGATGTGGTCGGCGTTCTTGACGAGGTCGAGCTCGTGCTCGATGACGACCACGGTGTTGCCGTCGTCGGTGAGCCGGTGGAGCACGTCGATGAGTTTGCGCTCGTCCTCCGGGTGGAGCCCGGTGGTCGGTTCGTCGAGCAGGTACAGCGTCTCGCCGGAGTCCTTCTTGCCCAGCTCCTCGGCGAGCTTCACCCGCTGGGCCTCGCCGCCCGACAGCGTCGTCGAGGGCTGGCCCAGCCGCATGTAGCCCAGCCCCACGTCCTTCAGGAGTTCGAGGCGGCGACGGATGCCGCCGTGGCTCTCGAAGAAGTCGTAGGCCTCCTCGACGGTCATCTCCAGCACGTCGGCGATGGTCGCGCCCTTGTAGGTCACGTCCAGCGTCTCGTCGTTGTAGCGCGCGCCGCCGCACTCCTCGCAGGGGACGGTCACGTCCGAGAGGAAGTTCATGTCGATGGTGACCGTGCCCTGCCCGCCACAGGCCTCACAACGGCCGCCCTTGACGTTGAACGAGAACCGGCCCTTCTCGTAGCCCCGCTGCTTGGCGAGGCTCGTCTCGGCGAACAGCTCGCGGATGTGGTCGAAGACGTTGGTGTAGGTCGCCGGGTTCGACCGCGGGGTGCGGCCGATGGGCGACTGGTCGATGAGCCGCACCGTCTCGACGTCGTCCAGCCCCTCGATGTCGTCGTGCTCGCCGGGGTTCACGTCGGTGTCGTTCATCCGCCGGACCAGCCCCTTGTACAGCACGTCGTGCATCAGCGTCGATTTGCCGGAGCCGGAGACGCCCGTGATGGCGGTGAACGTCCCAAGCGGGACGGTCACGTCGAGGTCAGCGAGGTTGTGCTGGCGCGCGCCCCTGACGACGAGTTCGCCGTCGGCCTCGCGGCGGCTCTCGGGCACCGGAATCGTCCGCTCGCCCGAGAGGTACTCCCCGGTCACCGATTCCTCGGTGTCGACGACCTCGTCCATCGGGCCGTTGACGACGACCTCGCCCCCGCGTTTGCCCGGGCCGGGCCCCATGTCGATTATCTGGTCGGCCCGGCGCATCGTCTCGGTGTCGTGTTCGACGACGAGCAGGGTGTTGCCCAGGTCCCGCAGTTCCTCCAGGGTGTTCAGCAGCCGGTCGTTGTCGCGCTGGTGGAGACCGATGGATGGCTCGTCGAGGACGTAGAGGACGCCGACGAGGCCGCTGCCGATTTGCGTGGCGAGGCGAATCCGCTGGCTCTCGCCGCCCGACAGCGTCGAGGCCTCGCGGTCAAGCGTCAGGTAGTCCAGGCCGACCTCGGTCATGAAGCCCAGGCGGGCGCGGATTTCCTTGAGAATCTCCTCGGCGATTTTCCGGTCCCGGGCCGAGAGGTTCGCCTCGAGGCCCTCGAAGTGTTCCAGCGCGTCGCCGATTGACATTTCGTTGACTTCGGTGATGGAGACGCCGTCGACGAGCACCGCCCGCGACTCGGCCTTGAGCCGGGTCCCCTCACAGGCCGGGCACGTCGTCGTCGCCATGTACTCCTCGATGTGCTCGCGGGCGCGGTCGGAGTCCGTCTCGACGTGTCGCCGTTCCAGGTTGGGGATGACGCCCTCGAAGCGCTCGCTCTTCTCGCGGGTGCCGTTCTTGGTCCGCCACTGGAAGTCGACGATGTCGTCGGTGCCGTAGAGGAACTGCCGCCGGATGGACTCTTCCAGCTCCTCGAATGGCGTCGACAGCGAGACGCCGAAGTGCTCGGCGACGTTGTCGAGCTGTCGGGAGTAGTACGTCCGGTCGTAGCTCCAGGGCTCGAAGACGTTTTTGAGCGGCTTCGAAGGGTCGGTGACCACGAGGTCCTCGCTGACCTCCTTGGTCTCGCCCAGCCCCTCGCACTCCGGACAGGCCCCGTGGGGTGAGTTGAACGAGAACGACCGCGTCTCGATTTCGGAGATGTCGATGCCACAGTGCGTGCAGGCGAGGTCCTCGGAGAGTTCGACGACGAGGCGCTCGCCGCCGTCGCCCTCGTCGGCGAGGTCGCCCGTCGCCCTGGCGTCGGACCCGCCGAGCGTCTCGGCCGCGCCCTCCGGCGGGTCCGGGAGGATGACCTTCAGCGTCCCGTCGGCCTCGGTCAGCGCCGTTTCGACCGAATCCGTGATGCGCGAGCGAGCGTCCGGCGAAATCTTCACGCGGTCGACGACCACGTCGATTGTGTGGTCGTAGTTCTCGTCCAGTTCCGGCCGGTCCAGCGTGAGGTCGAACTCCTCGCCGTCGACTTCGACGCGGCTGTAGCCCTCGCCGACGAGGTCGTCGAACAGGTCCTCGAAGGCCCCCTTCTGGTCGCGGACGACCGGCGCACACAGCTTCGCACGCGTCCCCTCGGGGAGTTCGAGGAGGCGCGAGACCATGTTCTGGGCGGACTGCTCGCCGACCTCGCGGCCGCACTCGGGACAGTGCGGCGTGCCCACGCGGGCGTACAGCAGGCGGAGGTAGTCGTGTAACTCGGTGACGGTCCCGACCGTCGAGCGGGGGTTGTTGGCGGCGTTCTTCTGGTCGATGGAGATGGCCGGCGACAGCCCCTCGACGTTCTCGACCTGGGGCTTGTCCATCTGGCCCAGGAAGTTCCGCGCGTACGCCGACAGCGACTCGATGTACCGGCGCTGGCCCTCGGCGTACACCGTCTCGAATGCGAGCGAGGATTTGCCCGACCCCGACAGCCCGGTGACGACTGTCAGTTCCTCGCGGGGAATCTCCACGTCGACGTCCTTGAGGTTGTGTTCCTCGGCCCCTCGGACCTCGATGATATCCTTGCTCATCCTTGCGTTTTCGTTGGCCGGCATGGGGGAAACCCTGTCGGTTCTGGCCGTGAGAGGACGACCCACGGCACGGCCTATTTTTATTCTGAACGAACCAGCGCAAGATTTACCACCGTTATCGGAGACGAGATTCGTATGGATACGACGAGCGACTACGACATCACGGGTATCGACCTCTCCGAGAACAGCTACACGGTCGAACAGAGCCTGGTACGCAACAAGTACAAGGCGATGGACGCCGCCGGGAACGTCGTCCTCCGCGGGAAACAGAAGATGCTGAAGATGAAAGAGCAGTTCCCGTTCGTCGACGCGAACGGCGACGAGGTGTTCGAGGTCAACGCCGGCGGCATCATCGACGTGGCCGGCAACTACGTCCTCACCGACTCCAAGACCGGCGAGGACATCGTCATCCTCGACAACGACTACTCCATCCTCCAGGACACGTGGAAGATTCGGGACGCCAGCACCGAGGCGAAAATCGCCGAAATCAACTCCCAGGGTGCGCTCGTGACCATCGCCCGCAACGTCGTCCCGTTCGGCGGCTGGATTCCCCACAAGTACGAGATAACCGACCGGGACGGCAACCACGTCGGGAACATCGACGGGCAGTTCTCGCTGAAAGACCGCTACGAGATTACCATCGACGACGCCAGCACGGTCCCCAAGGAGCCGATAATCGCCGCGGCGATGGTCATCGACGCGATTCAGGGGAACTGACGCCACCGGAATCCTTCTTGCCCTGGCACCCTCAGTGACGGCCATGCGCCGCCGGACGGTCCTCCGACGACTCGCCCTCGCAGGGACAGGCGTCGGCCTGGCGACCGGGACGGCCCGGGCCCATCCGACGCCGACCGGCGACGGGACGGCCGAGCCAGCGGCCTCCGACACCCCGACCGGCGGGGACCCGCTGGGCGTGCTGGAGATGGAGACGGTGTACGAGGTCGTCACCAGCCCCGACGGGCACACGGCCTATGTCGCGACCGGAGACGGTATCGCGCTCGTGGACCTCGTCACGCCGACCAGTCCCAGACTGCTCAGTCGACAGACGGACCTGCTGGCCGAGGCCGACGACGGGCCGATACAGCGGGTCCAGGACCTCGCCGTCAGCGGGTCGCGGCTGCTGGCCGCCGGGCCGGCCAACCCCGCCGACGGAGCCCACGGGGTCGTCGTCTTCGACGTGAGCGACCGCCGGGAGCCGGCCCGAATCGCGAGCCTGGAACTGGACACGCGCATCCACAACTGCGACTTCGACGGCCGGTACGCCTACCTGACCGCGAACGACCGCGACGGCAATCCCTTGCTCGTGGTCGACACCGAGACCGAGCGGGAAGTCGGCGAATGGTCGCTGTTAGACGCCGGCGACGCCTGGCACGACGTGCCGACGAGCCTCTGGCCGCTCCACGACGTGTGGGTCCAGAACGACCGGGCCTACCTGGCCTACTGGGACGGCGGTACGTGGGTCGTCGACGTATCGGACCCGACCGACATCTCGCTGGTGGCGAAGGTCCGCGGGCGCGACCCGGAGACCCTCGCCGCCATCGAGGACCCCGGCACCGAGCGGAGCGAGCCGCCGGGCAACGACCACTTCGTGACGGTCGACGACGACGCGTCGCTGCTGGGGGTCGGCGGCGAGTCGTGGGACCTCGGCGACGACGACAGCGGCGGCCCCAGCGGCATCGAACTGTACGACATCAGCGACCCAGCCGACGCCGAACTGCTGTCGACGCTCGACCCGCCGCCGACCTCGGACCCGTCGCCCGGCGGGATTTTGACAACCGCCCACAACTTCGAACTGACCGCCGACCGCTGTTACTCGGCGTGGTACAACGGCGGCGTCCGGGTCCACGACCTGACGGACCCGACCGCGCCCGAACAGGTCTTCGAGTGGCGCGACACCGAGTCGACCTCCTTCTGGACCGCACAGCGGGCCGCCGGCTGTTTCGTCGCCGCCTGCACGGACGCCAACGGCGGGACGGAGGTCCAGCCCGGGCTGTACACGTTTCCGGACCCGCGGATACGGACGCCGACGGCGGACGCGTCGGCCACGGAGGAGGGCGACGGTACCGCCATCGGCGTCGGCGGTCCCGGCTTCGGCGTCGGCTCGGCGGTCGCGGCGGTCGCGCTGGCGGCCTGGCGCGCCCGCCGCCGGGACTGACGCCGCGCCGCCGACCCCGTCACTCCAGCGCGCTCTCGACGGCGGCGGCGACGCTCCGGGCGCGCTCGGCCAGCGGCTCGGGGACGTGACCGTACTCGACCGCCGCGTCGAGTTCGTCGTCGTCGACCCGCTCGACGGTCTCGTCGGCATGTTTCACCACGTCGACGTGGAGGTCGACGTACCGGGCGGTGTCGGGGAACACTTCGACGGGCGTACAGACGTTGACGTAGGTCCCCTTCTTCCCGCCGTCGCTGTCGCGGTACACCGTCGGGTACCACCACCGGCCCTCCTTGACCTTCGTCTCGGCCACGTCGCCGGCCTCCTTCGGGACGCCCAGCGCGTCGTAGGTGCCGCCGGCGTGCAGTTCCCGCTCGATAGTCACCGTCCCGTCGTCCTCGACGGCCTGCACCTCGCCGCTGCCCAGCGTGATGAGCCGGCCGTCGGGCTTGCCGTGGCCCAGCGACAGCGACCCGCCGACCTGCGGGCCGAACTGCCGGGCCGTCACGGCGAACGGGAAGTCGGTCTCGCCGGTCTTCGGGTCGTCACACAGCGCCTCGACGTAGTCGACGGCGGCGCTGGCCGCGCGGTCGCCGGCCTTCACGCGGTGGTGGCCGGGCATCGTCGCGGTCACCTCGCGGCGGGCTTCGTCCAGCGCGAACCGGCTCTCGCGGCCGAACCACAGCCACGTCGTCGCCAGCCCCCCGTCGTACCGGGCCGGCGCGCAGTCCTCCGGCGCGTCGGCCCCGTCGAGCGACACATCGATGGCCGCCGCGCGGTCGTTGGCGGCGTCGAGCGCGTCGGCCAGG
The DNA here is from genome assembly GCF_037078405.1 of Haloarcula sp. DT43. Lineage (NCBI taxonomy): Archaea > Methanobacteriati > Methanobacteriota > Halobacteria > Halobacteriales > Haloarculaceae > Haloarcula > Haloarcula brevis. The sequence continues at coordinate 693,661 of NZ_JAYMGZ010000001.1, forward strand.
GCGTCGAAGCTCGCGTCCTCGCTCGCGGCTTCCCAGGAGACGCCCCAACCGTCCCGGGGGTCCGCGGCGATTACGTCCAGCATCGCCGGGCCGCCGGTCCCCGACGACGGCCCGCTCCCGCCGCGGACGAGCGAGAGGAGGGCCCCGCGGACCGCGACGGTCGTGTCCAGCACCGGCCGGCCGTCCGTCCAGGGCGCGCTCGCCTCGACGACCTGTACCCGGAGCCTGTCGCCCGTCTCGACGCGCTCGTCCGAAGACGAGTACGGGAGAAACCCCTCGCCGTCGCCGAGGTCGACGACAGCGCCGCTCCCGAGCGTCTCGGTCACGGTGCCGGCGTAGACCGCGCCCTCGGGCGTCGGGTCGTCCCAGCGGAGGGTGTCCCGGCCCACCGCAGTCAGGCAGTCGGTGACGCTCGCGGCGGCGTCGGGGTCGCCGACGACGCCGAGGCCCTGCTGGTCGTCCGTCGTCGTCACGGTCACAGCCGCCCGCTCGTCGGCGAACGTGCCGTCGAAGCGGTCCTCGATTGGCCCCGACGCCTGGACGATGTCGTGGCCCGCCTCCCGGAGTAACCGGGTCAGTGCCGTCGCGTAGATGCCCCTGACCCGGACGGTCATAGCGCGTCCTCGTCGGCGGCAAAGCGGACCCGGTCGTGGACCGTCGGTCCCAGCGAGAGCTCTACTTTCTCGTCGCTCAGGACCCGGCCGCCCTCGACCGGGACGCCCCAGGTGTCAAACCGCAGGTAGCCCCGGATGTCGTCGGCGTGGGTGAACAGGTCGCAGTACTCGACGGCGTGTTCCTGTACCTCGCTGGCGCTGTGGGCGAGGTCCATGTCGGAGTACACCGTCTCGCGGCCGTCGAAGAAGGCTTCCAGCGCCGCGGCCGCGTCGTCGGTGGCCGCGACCACCGCCTCGGAGGCGGCCTCGACGGTGTCCTGGTCGACGCCGGCCTCGCGGAGCGCCCGCTGTTCGCGTTGCGTGAAGTGCATATCCGCGAGTCGTAGCGGGGAGCGGAAAACAGTGCGGAATCGCCTACACGACCATCGCGTTCAGCACGAGCATCAACAGCCCGAACATGACGCCGGTCGCGACGATTGTTCGGGGGTCGATACGGATGGTGTTCTGGTCCTCGGCGTCGAAATACCGGACCAGTCCCGCGCTGGACATCAGTCCGCCGCCGTCGCTGCCACTCATACTTCACGGTGGTGTGTGACCGACACTAAGCCTTTCGGGTCGACCGCGATTGCACGCCGTCGGTACACATGGATAACCCTTATCAGATACCGCGGACTAACGGAAACAGAGCACTATGACGGTTACACTGAAGGACTTCTACGCGGACTGGTGCGGCCCGTGCAAGACCCAGGACCCGATTCTCGAAGACCTCGAAGAACAGTGGACGGACGTCGAGTTCGAGAAGATAAACGTCGACGAGGAACAGGACGTCGCCAACGAGTACCAGGTACGCTCGCTGCCGACGCTCATCATTGAGAACGACGACGGCATCGTCGAGCGGTTCGTCGGCGTCACGCAGGCCGACGACATCGACGACGCGCTGCAGCAGGCCTCGGCCTGAGCAGGCACTTTTCGCGGTTCGGCGCTCGCGGCGGTCAGTCGCCGCTCACAAGTCCGGTGCCGTCGAGTTCGTCAACGGCGATGAGCAACCGGCCGTCGTCGAGCGCCGTCACCATTTTCGACTCCCTGAACGTCGTCTCGTCGGCGCGGAGGCCCTCGCTCTGGCCCGTCCACTTCCCACCGCGCTCGACGACGGGGAGGACGTGTGTCTTGATGTGTTCGACCTCGTCCGACGGATGGAGTTCCGTCCAGTGCTTGCCGACCACCTCATCTGAGTCGTAGCCGTAGAACGACGCGTACGTGTCGGTCGCCTCCTCGAAGCGTTCGTCGTTCCCGACGACGCCGATTCCGTCGAGTTCTACGCGGTCGTTGGCGTCGAACTCGCCGTCGGACTCGACGGCGTGGCCTACCCGCCGAATCAGCGTCGTGTACTGCTCGGTTCCGCCGCCCTTCTTCAGGTAATCGGTCAGTCCCGCCTGGATAATCTCGGGCGCGACCTCGTCGGTCTCCTCGCCGGAGAACAACAGCAGCGGGAGCTCCGGATGGGTCTCCCGGACGGCTTCGAGGAAGTCGATGCCGTTCATCTCCGGCATCTGGTAGTCGCTGACGACGCAGTCGAACTCCGTCTCCGGCGACCGAAGCAGCGATAGCGCGGTCTCGGGGTTCGTCTCCGTCGTGACGGCACAGTTGAGACCGCTGTCGTCCCGTTCGAGATACGTTTCGACGAGGGCTCCCAGCGCCGCGTCGTCGTCGACGTGGAGTATCGAAAGGGAGTCGTTTGGCCTCATTTTTCATCCTCGGGGCTGAAATCCATAAGTAACTGATGCCTACTTTGAGCTATTTGATAATCAGCTTGGAAGTGGCTACGGGCCGCGCTAGCGTCTCTCGTTGGCATTGAGGTCAGGTAGGGCTACCCGGCGCAGGGCAAGTGCCACTCCGCTGTCGGCCACTGTGAAGCCGTGGCGGGCATACCGCTCGCCGCCGACGAGCGGTGTCACTCCGAGCGCGCTCTGTGAACGGCGAGGAGCGAGTGAGGTAAACGGTACTACTGGAACCGCACGCCGAGGTCGTGCAGGCCGTCGTTGTGGCGGGCGACGTTGATGAGCAGCGGCGTCAGCCCCTCGATTTCGGCGGCGTTGGCGAGCGGCCCGCCGTCCAGCGCGCGAATCCCCTCGATACCTTCGGCGAGTTCACAGACGGTGTCCTTGGCGTCGGTGTCGTCGCCGACGACGATGGTGTCCCAGTCGAGGTCGGCGTCGAGGTTGGCCAGTCGGCCGGCCGCGAGGTTGTGGAACGCGCCGACGACGGGCGTGTCGTCGGGGGCGGCGTTGGCGGCCAGCTGCGTGACGCTGCCGGCCCCGGGGCGGTTGTAGTGGAAGCCGTCCTCGTCGCGCTGCATCCCGACCGCGGGGGCGACGAGCGTGGCGTCGTCGAGTTCGTCGGCGACGGCGTCGACGGTGTCGGTGAGGTGGTAGGCCGGGACGGCGGCCACGACCACGTCGGCGCGGGCGGCAGCGTCCTCGTTCGCCAGGCCGGCAATCGACACGTCGTCGTGGCCGCGACTGGCCAGTTCCGTCTCGTACTCCTCGGCCTTGTTCGCGGCCTTCTCGGCTTTCCGCGAGCCGATGATTATCGTGTGGTTCGTGTCGTCGGCCCAGCGGAGGGCGAGCCCCTGGCCGATGTCTCCGGTACCGCCGAGCAACGCGATGTCCATATCTACGGCGTAGGCCGACCACTGAATAAACGTTGTGCGACAGGTGTCCCGCTCAGGTGTACTCCTCCCAGGCGCGGTCGAACCCGCCGGCGAAGGTGATATACAGCGCGCCGCCGAGCCCGAGCAGGTAGCTGAGCCACTGGGTCGCGACGCCGACGGCCGAGGTGTGGCCGACGGCGAGGGCGAACACCGTCGAAATCGGGACCGTCAGGAAAAACAGGACGATGACGAACATCCCGACGCGGCCCGGCCGGTGGATGGAATCGAGGACGTCGCCGTACTCGCGCATCGTCCAGTAGGTCGCGCCCAGGCCGATGACCTGGCAGGCGATGGCGTACAGCGGCACCAGGTCGACCGACGGCTCGCGGATGACCGCGCCCCCGACGAGCCCGGCCCAGATGCTCACCAGGAACGCCCAGCCGAAGGTCGGCAGTCGTCGCATACCCGTGGTCTCTGTCCCGGCAGTGAAACAGTTGCCGTTTGCGGTCGGGTGTCGCCGCCGACGGTTACGCCGCCTCGAGGAGGTCGGGGAGGTCGGTGACCGACTCGACGACGGCGCTCGCGCCGTTGTTGGCGAACGTCCGGCGGCCGGCGTCGCCGGTCAGCCCGCCGGTCAGGACGCCGATTCCGTAGTAGACGCGGTCGTCGTCGGCTGCGTCGGCGTTGACCGCTGTCGCCACGTCGTCGAGAGTGTCCCCGGCGAAGGCCACCCGCCCGGCGTCGAACCGCTCGGCGAGGGTCCGCAGGGCGGCCGGATGGGGCTTGCCTTCCTCCCAGTCGTCCATGGTGAAGCGGTGTTCGTCGGGCAGGTCGAGGCCGACCCGTTCGAGCGCGATGTCGGCCTCGGCGGCGGGGCGGCCGGTGACGACGCCGACGGCGAAGCGGTCCCGCAGGTCGGCCAGCGTTTCGTCGTCGACCAGCAGCGGCTCGTCGTGGATGTACCCCGGCGCAGCGAGGGGCGGCTCGCCGCCCTCGATGTCCCGGTAGAGGTCGCTGCCCAGATACAGCGCCTGGAACACGTCACGGAGCCGGTCGGGGTTCCAGGCGTCGAAGACCCGCGTCTCGGCCGGGTCGTCGAGCAGGTCACGGACCACGGCTTCGGCCGCGTCGAGGCCGCCGCCCCGTTCGGCGATGGCGTCGGTAAACGCCGCCAGGTCGGAGACGGCGGACTCGCGGCCGGCGAGCACGAAAAGCGCCGCGGCGTAGGTCAACTCCCAGTCGTTGTTGAACCCGCCGGCGTCCTTGAACTGCTGGACCGCCGCCTTCTCGATGGTGTCACCGTACACCCGGTCGATGGATTCGACGATTGCCCGGCGATAGGAGTCGGCCACGTCCACCAGCACCCCGTCGATGTCGAGGACGACCGCGTCGACTTGCATGGGCGGGCGAAGGCGGGCCTCACTCAAGCGCCTTGCTATCTCTCGCCCGGTACAGCGTCTCCCCGCCCGGGAGCTGCTCGCGCTCGACGGCCACTGTCGGCTGGTCCCCGCCCAGCGTCGTGAACCAGAACGCCGCCCCAACGGCCTCGGCGACCGCCAGCGTCGGCCGGTGCAGCTCCGGCGGGAGGTTCCGGGCGAACACGACGTCACGCCCCGCGTACACCGAGTGGTCGGGGTCCAGCACGTCGTCGACGACGAACGCGACGCCGTCGGGGGCCTCCCGCTCGTAGATGTCGGTCGCCGTCACGTCGACGCCCCGCTCGGCCAGTCGGCCGGCTACGTCAGGGTGGTTTCCGACGCCGACCTCGACGACGGAATCGACGGACGCGAGGCGGTCGACCAGCGGGTCGGTGGTGTCGGTCACGTCGTACAATTTATGACATGCGGGCGCATATGCGTTCCCATGCACGTCGACATCGTGCCGGTGGGTGAGGTCTCGGCCCAGGTCAAACGCGAGGCCTCGGACGGGCTCCGTTCCGTCTACGACTGTGAGGTCTCGATGCACGAGCCACAGTCAATTCCCGCCGGCGCGTACGATGGGGACCGCGACCAGTACCGCGCCGAGGAGTTCATCGACCTCGCCCGCCGGGTCGGCTCCGGCGGCAAGAACATCGCTATCACGCCGAAAGACCTCTTCTATCGCCGGCGAAACTACGTCTTCGGGCTCGCGTACCTCGGTGGCTCCGGCAGCGTCATCTCCACCTACCGGCTCCAGACCTCCTCCGACGGCGGCTTCTCGAACCGCTCGGCCGGCGAAATCTTCTCCCAGCGGGTCCGCAAGGAGGTCGTCCACGAGGTCGGCCACACGCTCGGGCTGGAACACTGTGACAACAAGCGCTGCGTGATGAACTTCTCCCCCACCGTCCGTCAGGTCGACGTGAAAGAGGTCTCGCTGTGTGGCTCCTGTCAGCGGAACGTCCTGTAGTTTGTGAACTGATACCAAACTGATTCGGTACAGCGCCTACAGTTCTGTGGTACTTGTACGCATACACGATGAGCAAGAGCCAGTCCCCCGAACGCGTCGCGGAACTGCGAGAGGTCTTCGTGTCGGTCACCGGCGACGAATCGGTAACCGAACGCCAGGCCGACGAGCAATCCGACCGCGAACTCGACCCCGACGAGGAGTTCGACCCGGACGAGGTCGTCGACGGCCTGGACGACGCGGTCGCGGGGTCCGAGGCGGACGGCGGCAGCGACCCGGCGGCCTGACGCCTGCGTCCCGGTCCTACGGCGCGTAGTAGTACTCGCCGGCGTTCTTCTGCTCGCGGTCCAGTTGCGAGTCGGGCTTGTTGATGCGGGGCCGCGAGGTCCGCTCGTCCCGGCGGAACGTGATATCGAGGTTCCGGAGGAACTCGTTCATCCCCTCGCGCATGCCCTGTGGCGGCGCGGCGTGGCCGCTCTGTGCCGGCTCGCCGTCGAAGACGAGCAGGCGGTCGGCCAGCAGGTCTATCATGTAGATGTCGTGGTCGATGACCATCGCCGTCGCGTCGTGGTTCTCGGCGTACCGGCGGATGGCGGAGGTCGCCATCACCCGCTGTTCTACGTCCAGGTGCGCCGAGGGCTCGTCCAGCAGGTAGAGGTCGGCGTCCTTCGAGAGGCAGGCCGCGATGGCGACTCGCTGGCGCTCCCCGCCCGAGAGGTCGGTGAGTTGCTGCTCCATTACCGACTCAAGCTGGAGCGGCTGTGCGATTTCGGTGTTCCAGTAGGAGCTCCCGAAGTCGTCGGTAATCGACGCGAGGAAGGCGTCGACCCGCATCGGCTGGTCGATTTCGATGTACTGGGGCTTGTAGGCGATGTCGAGGCTGGTGTCGACCTCGCCCGCGGTCGGTTCCAGCCGGCCGGCGAGCATCTTGGCGAACGTCGACTTCCCGATGCCGTTCGGGCCGACGACGCCCAGCACCTCGCTCTCGCGGATGGTACCGGCCTCCACGTCCAGCGAGAACTCGCCGTCGCCGTAGCTCTTCTGGAGGTCGGGGTACTCGATGACCACGTCGCCGGTCGAGGCGGTCCGGGGGGCGTGCTCCTCGAACTCGATTTCCGTCTGGCGAATCCGCATGTTCTCGTTTTCGAGGTAGCCCGAGAGGTACTCGTTGATGCCCTTCTTCGTCGATTTGGGCGGCGTGATGATACCGAACGCGCCGGGGGTCCCGTAGGCGACGTTGATGTTGTCCGCGAGCAGGTCCAGGATGGCGAGGTCGTGCTCGACGACGAGCATCGAGCGGTCTCCCTCCTCCGCGAGTTCGCGGATGAGCCGCGCGGCGGTCATCCGCTGGCCGATGTCCAGGTACGGCGTAATCTCGTCGAGGAAGTAGAAGTCGGCGTCACGGGCTAGCGTGGCGACGAGCGCGACGCGCTGGAGTTCCCCGCCCGAGAGGTCGTCGATGTGGTTGTCCACGACCGGCTCGATGCCGGTCCGCTCGATGAGGTAGTCCAGGTCGCCGCGCTCGTCGGTCTGGTCCAGCAGCTCCCGGGCTTTCCCGTCGAACTGGTCCGGAATCCGGTCGACGTACTGGGGCTTGCGGGCGACGCTCACGTCGCCGTCGCGCATCTGTTCGAGGTACTCCTGGAGGGCGGTCCCCCGGTACTCGTCGAGAATCTCGTCCCAGTCCGGCTGTGCGCCGTAGCGGCCCAGGTTGGGCTGCATCTCGTCGGCGAGGATGCGGACGGCGGTGGTCTTCCCGATGCCGTTCGGGCCCAGGATACCGGTGACCTGGCCCTCGGCGGGGCTGGGGAGTCCGTACAGCGCGAAGGCGTTCTCCCCGTAGCGGTGGACCGGCTCGTCGGTCAGCTCCTGCGGGAGGTTGATAATCTCGATGGCGTCGAACGGGCACTTGTTGACGCAGATACCGCAGGACTCGCCCAGGCAGATTTCCTCGGAGATGCGGACCTGGTCGGGCTGGCCCTCGAAGGGTTCGTCCTCCTCGTACTCGTCTTCCCGCTTGACGATGCACTCTTTCCCGCTGCGGTTGGGCGGGCAGTAGTTCATGCACTCGTAGTTACAGCGGTCGGGCTGGCACCGCTCCAGGTCGACGACGGCGATACTGTCCTCGGCCATCGTTACGCTCCCGTCGTCAGCAGGATGCCCCACGAGACGAACCACAGCGAAAAGGTCATGAAGCCGATGTAGAGCACGTCCTTCGCCGAGAGGTCGTCCGTATCGATGCCGATTACCCGCAGAATCGGGAACTGTGCTGCGATAGCGACCGCGAGGACGAGCATGCCCTGCGGGTCGTCCGGCGCGGCCGCTAACGCGTTGGAACCGAACGCGGCGGCGATGCCAGCGACGGCCGTCAGCGTCGTGACAGTGAGCCCCCGCATGTGAGAGCTCATCCCGTCCGCCGTTTCCGTAGCCATACCACACGTTCCACTACCCGCAACCAAAAGGGGCGCGGTTCGGGGCTGTGGCGCGTGCGAGTGGCCGTGCCGGCGGGACGGACTCCTCAATCTTTATGCGCCCGGCGCTTGTGATTACGCGTAATGACGGACTCTGATGGGGAGGCCATCGCAGACCTTCCGCCGAGCGCAAAGCTCGTGTACAAGGTTCTGGAGTACGACGGCCCGCTGACGCAGAAAGGCATCGTCGAAGAGTCGATGCTTTCCGCCCGGACCGTTCGGTACGCTCTGGAACGACTCGACGAAGTCGGTGTCATCGAGGAAGACGTGTACTTCGCCGACGCGCGACAGAACCTCTACGAGATTACCGACCAGCCGGCGGAAGCGGACGCCGCCGTCTCGGACTGACGTCGCTTTCTTCCTGTGGTGTCTCGCAACGCGGCCGGTAGCTACAGCGACGCCATAACGTCGTCGGTCGCCGCGATTGCCGCGAACTCGCCGCGTAACTGCGCCAGCGCCGTCCGGTGGACCAGCGGCGCGTCGAACTGTTCGCCGTCGAGCGCGCGGTCGAACGTCGCCGTCGCGTCCCGCGCGACGACCACGTCGAACCCGCGGTTCTCGGCCATCCGCGCCGTCGTCGAGACGCAGTGGTCGGTCGTCAGCCCGCAGACGACGAGCGTCCCGTGGCCGCGCTCGCGGAGCCACGCCTCCAGGTCTGTGTCGACGAACGCGCCGTTGACGCGCTTTTCGAACGTCGTTTCGCCGGCCTCGGGAGCCAGCCCCGGCTTGAACGCGAAGCCCGGCTCGCCCCGTCGGAGCGGCGAGTCCGGTTCGGTCGAGTCGTGGCGGACGTGGACCACGGGCAGGTCGCGTTCGCGCCACGCCGCGAGCAGCCGCGCCGCGTTCGCCTCGGCGTCGGGGTTGTTCCGCGTCCCCCACCCCGACTCGCCGAACCCTTGCTGGAAGTCCACCAGCACGAGCACCGGGGCCGCCGAAAGTGACAGCGCCGGCATCAGTCCGCCGGCTCCGGGGCCGGCGTGTCGACGAGCCACTTCGATTTCGGGTGCTCTCGCGTCACGGTCATGGGGCACTCGTCCGGGGCCTGGGCCTCGTCCGAGGACAGCATGTACTGGGGCCACTCGCGGTCGCCCTCCACGCCCCAGTCACCGATGTCGGCGTGGGGGCAGACGCCGTCGTACTCTTCGAGGCGGCCCTGGATGACCTCTCGGGCGTGCTGGCCGGCTTCGGTGTCGGCCGTCACGTCCAGCTCCTCGAACAGCGACCGCGGCTGGAACGTGATCTCCAAGCCGACCGGGCAGTAGCGGCTCTTCCGCGTGTCGTAGAACGGCGCGCGACACGTCGGAAACATCGGCTCGCCGCCGAAGCAGAACTCCCAGTAGGGGTCGTCGGTGTCGGTCGGGATATCCGCGGGCCACGGTTCCGGGTCGTGGACGTGCAGGAACTGGAGGACGTGCCAGAGGCGGTCGTGGTACTCGGCCTCGGTCAGCGGCCGCTCGGGCGGGCGGAAGAACGTCACCAGCGACGCCCGCTCGCTGTGGTCCCGGTAGGTGTCCAGGTACTCCAGGACCGTCCGGCCGAGGTCGAACAGCGCGTCGGGGTCGCTCATCGACGGGACGGCCGTGTACAGCGGCTCGCCGTCGCGGACCGACTCCGCGCCGAAAAAGCAGGGAAACGGCGTGCCGTTTCGCTCGCCGGTCAGTCCCGCGCTGAAGGTCCGCCAGTGGTCGGCGACCCAGTCGGGCGCGACCCCGCGCTCGACCCGGTCGGCCAGCGTCGCCTGGTCTACCAGCCCGCCGACGACTGTGTCGGTCATGTGCTGACTGTGGGGCTACACCGGAATTTAGCTGTCGTTTTCGACGGTTCGGCCTCCGGCCTCCCGTCGGTGAAGCCCCCTTCGCTTCGGTTGGCACACCGGTAGCAGAATAGGTCGTGACCGCTCCGCGAGTCTACGACGGCACGACGGTAATCGTGCTGCCGCGGTCGATGGCCCGCTCCAGTTCCTCGGCGATGCCGGACCCGCGCGAGACCTGAATCTCGCCGCCACGGGAGACCGTCGCGGTAAAGAGGTACTCGCCGTCGGCCTGCAGTTCGACGGTGTCGCCGGCGTGGCCGTCCAGCGGGACGATGACGTGCCGTGAGGTGACTTCCGGCTGGACGATTTCGCCCTGCTTGCCGCCGGATTCGGTCTGGGGACCGCCCGACGGCCCGGACGGTCGCTCCTCGAAGGTGCGCACGTCGATATCGATGCCGAGGCGGTTCTCCACGTCGGAGATGCGGCCCCCGCCCTTGCCGATGACCTGTGAGATGTCGTCGTCCTCGACCCAGACGACGGCGGTGTTGGGCCCGCGCAGTTCGACCTCGACGTGGCCCCGTGCGATGGAGCGAATCTCGCGTTCGACCTCCTGCTTGGCGAGGCGGTCGACGCCGGAGTCGGGCTGGTCCTCGTCGTCGTTCAGCGGCACCGTGACGACCTGGCGGTTGAAGGTGTATATCTCGAACTCCGGGCGGCCGGTCTCGAAGTCCTTGACCATGATGACCGGTCGCGCGAGGTCCTCCTCCATCAGGCCCTGCGGGACCTTGACCTCGGTCGAGACGTCGTAGACGGTGTGGACCTCGCCGGCCTCGATGTAGACGACGGTGTCGACGATTTGCGGGATGAGGCCGAGTTCGACGCGGCCGATGAGGCGCTGGAGCGCGTCGATGGCGCGGGTCGCGTGGACGACGCCGACCATGCCGACGCCGGCCAGTCGCATGTCGGCGAACACCTCGAAGTCGTCGGTCTTGCGCACCTCGTCGTAGATGGTGTAGTCCGGCCGGACCATCAGCAGGGAGTCGGCCGTCTTCTCCATCGACCCGCCGAGCTCGGTGTACTGGGTGATGTTCGGCCCGACCTGGAGGTCCCGCGGTTTCTCCATCGTCTTGACGGCGTAGTCGGCGTCGACGAGGAACTCGCCGACGGCCTGGGCGAAGGTGGACTTCCCGGCCCCGGGCGACCCGGAGATGAGGACGCCGCGCTGGTGCTCGGTGAAGCGGTCCCGGAGCTCGTCGGCGTACTCGTAGTCGTCCAGGTCGGTCTTGACGATGGGCCGGACGGCCGTGATTTCGAGCGCGTCCGAAAAGGGCGGCCGCGCGATGGCGATTCGGTAGTCACGGAACTGGGTGATGGTCATGCCGGGCTCGTCGAGTTCGAGGAAGCCGTCCGGCGAGGCGCGCGCGCTCTCCTCGATGTCGGCGGCGTACTCCCGGAGTTCCGCCTCTGTGGCGACGTCCTCGCGGATGGGCTGGTAGTGCATGTCGCCGATAGAGCCCTTCTTGGCGTAGGGCTCGACGCCGACCTTGAGGTGGACGCTCATCGTCCCCTCGTCGAAGAAGTTCTCTATCTGGAGCCGGTCGACCGTCCGCTTTATCGGCTCGACGAACTCCACCGCGAGCCCCTTCGCGCGGGCCACTTGGGCCTGTACGTCGTCGCTGGTCACGAGCGTGGCGTCGCGGTCGCCGGCGATGTCCCGGATGAGCGCGTCGATTTGCCCCTCGCCGGCCTCCCGCTTCTCGATGGCGTCGGGTCGCCGGCCGACGTACTCCACGTCGATGAGGCCGTCCTCGGCCAGGTCGACGAGCGTCTGGAGCTCTTCGAGGCCCTCCCAGCCCGTCTCGCGGCCGTCGTTCGCCTGTGCTTCGAGTTCGCCGACGACGGCCTCGGGAACGACGACCGTCGCGCCGGCAAAGCCCATGCCGTCGACGTCGGTGTCGGGGTCGGCATCGGCCTCCACCTGGTCGGACACGCGGCCGTCGATGACCACGCTCGTGTCCGGTACGATTTCCATATCCGGCCGTTGGAGACTGCCGTTGATAAGGGTATGGAGTCCGCGCTTCCGCGCCCCGTCTCCCGGCACCGCGAGGTCGCCGCGGAGTTTTTCCCGTCCCGGCACCCGATCTCCGGTATGGAGACGCTGCCGTCGCTGACTCGCGCCCTCGTTTCGATTCCGAGCCACGACGACGACGCGGCCGCCGGCGACTTCGTCGAATCGTGGCTCCGGGACCACACCGACGCGCGAGTCGCCCGCGACGACCACGGGAACGTCATCGCTCGCAAAGGGCGGGGAGACGCGTCGCTCGCCCTCGTCGGCCACCACGACGTGGTGCCCCCGGACGAGTCGCAGATTGACGCCGACGGCGAGTACGTCGTCGAGGAACGCGACGGTCGCCTCTACGGCCGCGGCACGGCCGACATGAAAGGCTGTGTCGCCGCGGCGATGCTGGCCTTCCGGGACGCCGACCCCGCCGGCGAACTGGTCTTCGCCTCCTTCGTCGGGGAGGAGCAGGGCGGACTGGGCTGTCAGGCGGCCATCGAGGCCGGGTTCGCGCCTGACTACGCCGTCGTCGGCGAGGGGTCGACCGGCTACTCCGCCGGCGGCGTCACCGACGTGGCCGTCGCGCACAAGGGCCGGCGCGGGTCGACGCTGGTCGCCGAGGGCGCGGCGGCCCACGCGAGCGAACCCGACGCCGGCGCGAACGCCATCTACCGCGCCACCGACGCCGTCGACGTGGTCCGTGACCTCGACTTTCCCGAGACGACCGTGCTGGGACACGAGCTGAGCGGGAGCGTCGCCGTCACGGAAATCGACGGCGGCTCGGCCTGGAACGTCATCCCCGAGCGATGCGAGGTCACAGTCGACGAGCGGACGGTCCCCGGAGAGCGCGCGCCGCTTGCCCGCGCCGAGGCCGTCGACGGCGTCACCTGGCGCGTCGACCAGGACCTCCCGCCGATGGCCTGTGGCGACGCCGACTTCGCCGACGCGGTGCTGGACGCCGCTACCGGAGCGCAGGACGGCGCGCCCGAACACGTGGTCAAGCCCCACGCGACCGACGCCGGCTGGCTCGCGGGGGCGGGCACCGACTGCGTCGTCGTGGGCGCGGCCGAACCGGGCGAGGCACACACCGCCGACGAGAGCGTCTCGCTCGCCGTGCTGGAGCGCTGTCGCGAGATCTACGAGCGCGTCGCCGAACGGTGGCCCCCGGCGTGAGTCCGGGGACGCGAGCGTGCCGCGCCGACCGCACATCCTGCGCCGCTCGCGCACTCCTTACCGGCGGCACCGGGTCTTTAGGGACGCCCGCCTAACCACGGCGTATGGCAACAGCGAGCGAGGACACCGAGTCCACGTACGAGCAGTTCCTCGACCACGTCCGCCGCCTCCACTACGTCCAGGACGCCGGCGGCGTCCTGAACTGGGACCAGCAGGTGATGATGCCCGACGCCGGGACGCCCGCCCGCGCGAAGCAGAGCTCCGCCATCTCGACGCTCCATCACGAACTGCTGACCGACGACGACCTGGCCGACTGGCTCGACGACCTGGCCGAGGCCGACCTCGACGCCGAGCAGGCGGCCGTCGTCCGGGAGGTTCGCCGGGACCACGAGCGGGCGAGGAAGGTCCCCGCCGACCTCGTCGAGCGCCTCTCGGAGGCGTCTTCGAACGCCCTGCCGGTCTGGAAGGAGGCGAAGGCCGAGGATGACTTCGACGCGTTCGCGGACACGCTCGACGAACTCGTGGAACTCCGTCGGGAGTACGCCGCGGCCATCGACCCCGACCGCGACCCCTACGAGGTCCTGTTCGAGGAGTACGAGCCGTACCTCGGCATCGACACCGCCGAAGCGGTGCTGACTGACCTCCGGGACGCGCTCGTGCCGCTCATCGACGACATCGCCGACAGCGACGTGACGCTTGCTGACCCGTTCGAGGGGACCTACGACGACGACACCCAGCACGGCCTCGTCGAGACCGCGCTGGACACGCTGGGCTACGACTGGGACCGCGGTCGACTGGACACCGCGCCCCACCCGTTCTCGATGGGCACGCAGTTCGACGCCCGCGTCACTACCCGGTTCACTCCCGACGACCCGCTGGACGCGCTGGGGTCGACCATCCACGAGTTCGGGCACGCCACCTACACGCTCGGTCTGCCACAGGAAGAGTACGGCACGCCGCTTGGCGACAACCGCGACCTCTCGGTCCACGAGTCCCAGTCGCGCTTCTGGGAGAACCACGTCGGCCGCTCGGAGCCGTTCTGGGACTTCTTCGCCGAGACGGCCAACGACCACCTCGGGACCGATGCGTCGCCCCAGGAGTTCTACGAGGCCGCGAACGAGGTGTACGACGACAACCTCATCCGGGTCGAGGCGGACGAGCTAACGTATCACATGCACATCATCGTCCGCTTCGAAATCGAGCGCGACCTCATCCGCGGGGACCTCGACGTGGCGGACGTGCCGGAAGTCTGGAACGACAAGATGGAGGAGTACCTCGGCGTCCGGCCCGACACCGACGCCGAGGGCTGTCTGCAGGACATCCACTGGACGAACGGCGCGTTCGGCTACTTCCCGACCTACACGCTCGGGTCGGTGCTGGCCGCGCAACTGGACCACCACGCCCGCCGGGACATCGACGGCTTCGACGACCACGTCCGCGCCGGCGAGTTCGACCCCATCCACGACTGGCTCACCGAACACGTCCACCGTCACGGGGCGCGCTACGAGACCGACGACCTCGTTCGAGAGGCCACCGGCGAGTCGTTCACCGCCGACCACTTCCTCGACTACGTCGACGAGAAGTACCGCGCGCTGTACGACTGCTGACGCGGAGGGCCGTTCCAGATATCGTCTCTGATACCATTGGGTATCCCGTTTTTATATCGCCGTCACGACCCAACTAGTATATGGCAGAGAGACCTGTCGAGAGTGTCGCAGACGAAACAGGTATCGACGACGATATCGACGCGGACATCGAGGACGACATCGCTGAGGATATCGACACGGAGGCCGGCTACAGCCACGACGCGGCCAGCGAGATTCAGACGATGCTGGCCGAAGTGGAGGACTCGTCGGTCGGCATCGCCGAGGAGACCGACGACATCCGCGAGCAGGCCGCCGAGCAGTACGAGGGGATAACCGAAATCGCCAACGAGGTGTCGAACCTCTCGGCGTCGGTCGAACAGATAGCCTCCTCGTCCGAGGAGGTGTCCGCGGCCTCCCGCGAGGCGAAGGAACTGGCCGAGCGCGGGCAGGGCAACGCCGACGACGTTCACGAGGCCATGGAGAACATCCAGCAGGCCGCCGACAGCGTCGCGGCGGACGTCAAGACGATACAGCAGAGCGTCCAGGAAATCGACGAAATCGTCGACGTCATCAACGACATCGCGGACCAGACGAACATGCTCGCGCTGAACGCCTCCATCGAGGCCGCGCGGGCGGGCGAAGCGGGCGAAGGGTTCGCCGTCGTCGCAGACGAGGTCAAGAGCCTCGCCGAGGAGTCCCAGGAACAGGCGACGACCATCGAGGAGATGATAGACGGCATCCAGGAGGACACGCAAAACGCCGTCCAAAGCCTCGAAGAGAGCAACGACGAGATAGACGAGGGCATCGACACCGTCGAGGAGTCGACGGAAATCCTCGAAGAGATAGACGACACCGTCCGTGAGGTCAACAACGGCATCGAGGAGGTCGCCACGGCCACAGACCAGCAGGCCGCCTCCACGGAGGAAGTGGCCAGCATGATAGACCAGTCCACGGAAGCCGCCCAGGAGATAGCCGACAGCACGGCCGACATCGCCAACCGCTCCAACGAGCAGACGGACCTGCTGGGCGACATCAATCAGGCGATAGACGACCTCGTGGCGGACCTCGAACGCAACAGCTGACCCCGGCCCGCTCCGTCGGCTCCACGGTCCGAAGCGTTCGGGGCGAACCCGCCGTTTATTTCTCCGGGTGGCGTACGGCCGGTATGCGACCGGATCTGGACCCAGAACAGCTCGACCGCTACTCCCGGCACATCATCATGAACGACGTCGGGCCGGAGGGCCAGGCCGCGCTGCTCGACACCGACGTGCTGGTCGTCGGGGCCGGCGGCCTCGGCGCGCCGGTGCTCCAGTACCTCGCGGCCGCGGGTATCGGCCGGCTCGGCATCGTCGACGACGACACCGTCGAGCGGTCGAACCTCCAGCGGCAGGTCATCCACGGCGACGACGACGTGGGGCGGCCGAAGGTCGACAGCGCCGCCGAGTTCGTCACCGGCCTCAACCCTGACGTGAGCGTCGACCGCCACGAACTGCGGCTGGCCCGGGAGAACGCGACCGACCTGGTGGCCGACTACGACATCGTCGTCGACGCCTCCGACAACTTCGCCACGCGCTTTCTGGTCAACGACGCCTGCACGCTCTCGGGCACGCCCTTCTCCCACGGCGCTATCTTCCAGTTCGAGGGACAGGTGACGACGTTCTCCGGCGACAGCCCGTGTTACCGCTGTCTGTTCCCCGAAGCGCCCCCGGAGGGGACCGTTCCCGACTGCGCGACCGCGGGCGTGCTGGGCGTGTTGCCGGGCACTATCGGCTGCATGCAGGCCACCGAAGTCGTCAAGCTCGCCATGGACTACGGCGAGACCCTGGAGGGCCGACTCATCGCCTACGACGCCGCCGAGATGGCCTTCGAGGAAATCCCCGTCGCCCCTAACCCCGACTGCCCGGTGTGTGGCGACGACCCGGCCATCGCCAGCGTCACCGACGCCAGCTACGAGGGCCGCTGTTCGCTCGCCGAGGACTGACCGGCCCGCTGTTCTCACGGCTGATACTGCGGAACCGAGGTTTATGCCCCGATAGCCACGAGTCGGGACAACGTTCCACATGTCTCGTCCCGACCACGCACCCCATCCCTTTTCGGTCCGCCTCCAGAAGCCCGGCTACGTCGAACTGGTGTTCTCGCTGGTGCTCGTCTGGGGCTTCGGCGACGCGCTGTCGACGCTGTTCGCCGCGCAGTTCGCCGGGCCGGGCCTGGAGGCCAACCCGTGGATACGGACGCTGCTCGTCCACGAGCCGCTGCTCGTGATTGCGCTGAAGATGGCGGTCGTCCTCTACGTCGGCGTCGTCTTACTGGAGTGTCGTGACGTGGTCGAGCGGGTCCCGCTGTGGCGGGCCTGGCTCCTCTGTGTCGTCGCCGTCGGCGCGGTCGTCGTCCTCGGGAACACCTACGTCGGTCTGGCCGCGGCCGCCTAGGCCCGGACGGTCCCGAGTTCGACGGCGGCGTCCGGCGGCGGCGTCTCGAACAGGGTCGGGTGGACGAGCGCCGCCAGGAACTCCAGCGTGTCGACCAGCCGCGGCCCCGACCGGTTGACGTAGTGGTGGCCGTCCAGCACGTACGCACGGCCCTCGCGGACGGCAGTCAGGTCGTCGAAGCCGGGGCGGTCGGTCAGGTCGCTGATGTTCTCGCGGGTCTGTGCCACGTCGAAGCCACAGGGCGCGGCCACCAGCACCTCGGGGTCGTACTCGCAGACTTCGGCCCACTCGCGCGGCCGGGAGTGTGCGCCGGCCGCCTCCATCCCGTAGGTGCCGCCGGCCGTCGCGACCATCTCCGGGACCCAGTGACCGGCGACCATCACCGGGTCCAGCCAGTCCAGCACCGCCACCCGGGGTCGCGTCTCGGCACGCGCCGCCGTCGTCTCGACCGCCGCGACGCGGTCCCGCAGGTCGGCGACCAGTTCCGCGGCGCGGTCGGCGCGGCCGACCGCCGCGCCGACCCGATGGATGGAGTCGAAGAGGTCGGCGAGGCTGTGGACGTCCAGCGTCAGCACCTCGGCGTCCAGTCCCAGGTCCGCGACGGCCTCGGCGACCTGCACGTGGTCGACGGCACAGACGTCACAGACGCCCTGGGTGACGACGAGGTCGGGGTCCAGCTCCGCCAGCGTCCCGCGGTCGACGGCGTAGACGCCGTCGCCCTCCTCGGCGGCCGCGACCTGCTCGTTTATCTCGCCGCTCGATGCCGTCGGGTCGACGCGCGAGCGGTTGACCGACGGCTTCTCGCGGGCCGCCGGCGGGTAGTCGCACTCGTGTGAGACGCCGACCGGCTCGACGCCGAGCGCGTAGACGGTTTCCGTCGCCGAGGGCAGCAGCGTGACGACTCGCATATCCCGACCTCGGACCGCGCGGACAAAAACCTGCGTCCGTCCGCCGCTCGCACGCTTCGTTACGCTTACCCTCTATCGCCGAGGAGACGCGGGCATGGAAGTCAAGTCCCGACACCACCTCCGCTCGGACGAGGTCGACACCATCACGACGGCGCTGTCGGAGAACCTCGGTGTCGAACTCGACGCGGACAGCTTCGAAAAGGTCGAGTTCGACGACAGCGACTGGGACGTCGTCCTCGTCGACGGCGACCCGCTCGTGCTCTACCTCGATGGTGAGCCGTTCCTCACAGTACAGGGAGCCAACCAGCACCCGCCCGAGAAACACATCGTCACCGTCGACGCCGGGGCCGTCTCCTTCGTCTCGGACGGCGCGGACATCATGCGGCCGGGCATCACCGAGGCCGACGCCGACATCAGCGAGGGCGACCTCGTCGTAATCAACGAGGAGTCCCACGGGAAGTTCCTGGCCGTGGGCCGCGCACAGACCGACGGCGACGACATGGTCGGCGACAGCGGGAAGGTCGTCAAGTCGCTGCACCACGTCGGCGACGACCTCTTCGAGTTCTCGGTGTAGCGCGGTTCTGTCCTCGCTCCAGTCACACCAGCGGCCGGAGTCCGAACCGGCCGACACCGCGGCGAAGACCGATTCTGACCGCCGCCTCGACGACGCCGGCACCCACCGCAACCCCGAGCAACAGGGGTCAGACGGTGAGATACGACGACAGCGGGTGGAGGTGCGTCCCGTAGCGCCACTCGGACACCGTGTTGCCGAGCAGCCAGAGCGTCACGAGCACCGGCGTGACAAGCGAGAGGCGACTACAGAGATACAGCGGGACGGCACCGGTCAGAAACAGCCCGACGGCGGCGTAGCTGGCCCCGAACGCGAGGGCCGTCGGGCCTTGCGACGAGAAGTGGACGCCGTTGGCAAACAGCCACGACAGCACGGCGGCCACATAGAGAGCGCCGCCGCCGACCGCGACGGTACGGGGAGTCGTCCCGATGGCGGGCGGACACATCGCTGTCGGCCCACGTACCGTCGGTGAATACCGTTTCGTGCAGGAGATGTCGTGCCAAGCGACACGGCGGCCGGTCAGGCGCGTCGGAGATACATTCGATGGACGAAAAGTTGAAACGGGTAGCGCACGCCGTGAGTGACATGGGACTGATGAGCAAGATTCTCGGGGAGTCTGGGTCCTCTCGGAACACCGAGGATTACGTCGAACTAGACGCGAACGAATTCGAGATGGCCGGGACGGAACTCGAACGCCAGGTCCGTATCGCCCGTATCAGCGACAAACAGGACGTCATCGAAATCAAGGACGCCGTCTACGACGGCGACGTGGTCGTCGCGGACATCACGCGCCACTCGACGCAGGACCGGACGATGGAACACATCAGCGACGAACTCAAGCAGGTCGCCAACGAGGTCGGCGGCGACATCGTCCAGAAGGACGACGACCAGCTCATCATCACGCCGGCTGGCGTCGGCATCGCCCGGGAACGCCTCGGTCGGTAACGCCCTGTCGCCGTTCCGCCGCGTTCTTGTCAGCTTGTATCAGTCTAACTGCCGGTTTTCGGGGGCTTCAATGCGTTTTTCGGTGTCGCCACGCTAAGAGCGGCAATGACTGAACCGGCGATACGCGCCAGCGGATTACGGAAGCGCTACGGCGACGTCCAGGCGCTCGAAGGCCTGGAGCTGACAGTCGAGCAGGGCGAGTTCTTCGGGCTGCTCGGCCCGAACGGGGCCGGCAAGACGACGTTCATCAACACGCTGGTCGGCCTCGTCCACAAGGACGGGGGGACCGCGGAGGTGTTCGGCTACGACGTGGAGGACGACTACCGGGAGGTCCGCGACCGAATCGGCGTCGCGCCACAGGAGTTCAACGTCGACCGCTTTTTCCCCATCATCGAGGTACTGGAACACAAGGCCGGCTACCACGGCATCGGACGTGCCGAGGCCCGGACGCGGGCCGAGGATGCACTGCAGACCGTCGGCATCTGGGACAAGCGCGACACGCGCTTCGACTGGCTCTCCGGCGGGATGAAGCGCCGCTTCGTCCTCGCCCGCGCGCTCGTCTCGAACCCGGACCTGCTCATCCTCGACGAGCCGACGGCGGGGGTCGACGTCCAGCTCCGCCACGACCTCTGGGACATCATCAACCGGATGAACGACGCCGGGACCACAATTTTGCTGACGACCCACTACATCGAGGAGGCCGAGCGGCTCTGTGACCGGGTCGCCATCATGGACGACGGGCGGAAAGTCGAGGTGGCGACACCCGACGACCTGATGGCCCGGGGCACCGACACTATCGTCCTCGAACTCGCCGAGACCCCCCGGACAGCCCCTCGACTCGACGTCGAGGGCATCACCGACGTCGAACTGACCGACGAGGGGCTTGCCGTCACCGCGATGGGCGGGAGCCAGACCGCGCCGGCCATCATGCGCGAACTCGAAGCCCAGGGCCACACCGTCACCTCGCTCGACATCCGTCGCGCGTCGCTCGAAGAGGTGTTCGTCGATATGACCCGCGACGACCGCGAGTACGCGGAGGTGTCGGCATGAACCCGAACGCGACGCAGTTCCTGACGCTGGCCCGACGGGAGGTCCTGCGGTTCGTCCGCCGTCCGTACAACACCTTCCTCCCGCCGATTATCACGAACGCGCTGTACTTCTCCGTGTTCGGGGTCATCCTCGGGAGCCGAATCGGCGAAATTGCGGGCGTGAGCTACCTCCAGTTCGTCCTGCCCGGACTGGTCGTGCTCGGGGCCATCTCGGACAGCTTCGAGAACGCCTCCTTCACTATCTTCCACGGGCGCTGGAACGACTACATTCAGGCCGTCCTCACCTCACCGATGTCGAACCGAAGCATGGTGGCGGCCTACGTCTCGGCCAGCGCGCTCCGGGGCATCGTCACGTCGCTACTCATCGTCGGGGTCGGGCTGATATTCACGTCTGTCCCCGTCGCCAACCCCCTGTATCTCGTCTCGTTCCTGCTGGTGATTACCACGCTGTTCGGCGGACTCGGCGTCATCGGCGGCCTCTGGGCGAGCGACTTCGACTACCTCACGGTGATGAACCAGTTCATCCTCCGGCCGCTGGTGTTTTTCGGCGCGGTGTTCTACTCGCTGGAAGTTCTGCCGGCGTTCTGGCGGAACGTCTCACTGCTCAACCCCATGGTATACATGGTGAACGGCGTCCGCTACGGCATGATAGGCGTCACGGAAATCGACCCGAACACGTCGCTGGCCGTCCTGACCGGGACGACCGTGGTCGTGCTGTCTATCGACTTCCTGCTGTTCAAGCGCGGCTACGGGCTCGCCGAATAGCGGCGCGGCGTCTCTCCGCTCCGATGCCGGTAAAACAGGGCTGCGGGCTCGGCACCTGACCTGGCCGCTCGAATGCCGGATTGGGTCCGCTCCGGCGGGCGGACAAACTATGACAGGCTGCCCCGGAGCTGGCTCCGTGGCAACACGAGGGTGTCTCGTGACCCGGATACTTCTGTGCGCCTCCGGGCGAGGCGTATGTGAATGTATGCCACAAGCGTATTTAGATGTGACGCCCGTCTGACGCTGTGTGATACTGGCGGTACTCGGTCCGGAAGAACCAGCGGCTACGAGCCACGGTATCGCCGGCACTCACGGTTCCCCGACGACCGGCGTCAGACGTTGTCCGGGGCGTCGGCGTCGTCCTCGACGGAGCGCTTCAGCGAGTCGCGGCGCGCCTTCGCGTCGCGGTCCGTCGCCTCCTCGAGGAAGTCGTTTTTCTTGGCCACTGCGTCCTCGGCCGCGTCAACGTTCCCCTCGGCGATGACTTCCTCCGCGGGGCGCTCGTCGATGTGTAGCGCGAGTTTGTCCTTCTTCGAGCCGTACTCGACGCGGCCCGCGACGACCCGCTCGAACACGGGGTTGTCCGGGTCGTCGACGACCAGCAGGTCGTTGCCTTCGTAGTCTTCCGTATCGGTTACCTCGCCGAAGTACTCCTCGACGAACGCTTCCATGTCGGGGACGCGGTCTTCGAGATGCTCGCCCCGTCGCATCTTGTACTCTCGCATGGGCGAGTTTTTGCGAGGGGCTGTCTTACCCTTTGCGTTCACTCCTCGTCCCGGGTGATAAGTGCGCCCCTGTGACACTCCGGACAGAAGTCGCCGGCGCGCAGCGACGTCGACTCCACTTCGGTGGTGAACCCACACTCCGGACAGGCGAACTCGCCTTCCGGCACCGTCACGGCGCTGTCGCCGGCCGACTCGACGCCCGACTCGTCGTCCGTTCCGGTGTCGACCGGCATCGTCTCCGGCGACCAGTCGTCGCCGTCGTCGCCGGGCTCGTCGGGCCACTCGCCGGGCTGGCGGTCGCCACCGACCGGCTCGGATTCCTCTTCCTCGCCGAGGATGAGCCCGTCGTCCTTTTCGGGGTCTGTCTCGTCTTCTGTCACCGGCTCCTCGCCTTCGGCGTCCGGCACGTCGACCGTCGTCGTCGGCTCGTCCAGTTCCACGTCCCCGCTCTCTTCCTCGCCGTCGTCGCCGTCGTCGATAATCTCGGCGTCGTCGGCGGACGGGTCGACCGGCTCCCCGTCGTCCGCGCCGTCGACTCCCGCGTCCCCCGGCGCTTCGACCGGGTCGTCGACGCTGTCCCAACCGTCCGACCGCTCCGCTCCCTCGTCGGTGGAGTCGGCCGCGTCGTCGGTCGGCTCGTCTTCCGGCGTCGACTCGGCCGCCGCCGGTTCGGACGCGGATTCGGACTCGTCGTCGACGAGGTCGCTGGCGATGTCCGACGGCGTCTCGATTGCCGTGACCTCCTTGTTCTCCGAGACGATCCGCGTATTTCCACACCGCTCACAGGTCTCCCGTTCCTGGATGGTGATGACGACTTCGCTACCCTGCTCTTCGCGCTCGCGCTCGACGGTGGTCTCACCGTACTTGTGCCCGAGGACGGAACATTTGAGACCCATTGCCAGAACTTCCCACCGTGGCGTACTTAAACCCTGCCCGTTGGCTCCACCGTTCGTGACAGGGGCCGGCCTGTTTCGGACCGGTACCGTGTTAATTTCAAACTGGTTTGCGAAATTTTATAACCCGTACTGGTGCTACGATGCACCCATGCAGCGGACGACGGCACTCGTGGTGTCGGTCGTCGCCCTCTCGGCCCTGCTCGGCGGGACCGCGATGGCGACCGGGAACCAGCCGCCGCTTGCCGACGCCGGGCTCGACCAGTCCGCCGAACGAGCGACGACGGTCCACCTCGACGCCAACGGCTCGCGCGACCCCGACGGTGCAATCGAGAGTGTAGTGTGGGCCATCGAAACGCCGAGTGGCACGACACGCACGCCCGACTGCCGGACCTGTGTCCGGACGACGTTCCAGCCGGCCGAAACCGGCCAGTACGACGTCACCGTTACCGTCACCGACGACGACGGCGTCTCACAATCGGACACGCTCCACGTCGATGTCGCGGCTCCCGGTGGGCCGTCAGTTTCGGTTTCGGCCCCGACCGCGCTCCCGACCGGCGGCCGGCGGAATCTGACTGCCAACGTGACCGCCGGCGACGCCGCCCTCCGGACGCTCGCCTGGGTCGTCGACGGAACCGTCCGGAACCGGACGCGGGTCGCCGGCTCGAACGGCACCTCGACGATTTCTCACACGTTCGACGACGCCAGCAACGTGTCCGTCCGCGCGGTCGCCTACGACGCTGCCGGACGGCGTGGCGTCTCCAACCGAACCGTTCGGGTCGTCGCCCCGTCCGGGAACGGTGGCGGTGGCGGTGGGGGCGGCAACGGTTGTCCAGGTGGCAGTGGAAACTACTACGTCGATGGTCAGAATCAGGGCTGTACTTCAGCCGCTATGACCATTGGCGATACCATTGTCGACACTGACGGACGAGATGGTCTATGGATATATGTGAACAATGAACTCACTCAAGTTATCGAACAGGAGAATATGAACAGGTATTCCAAGAACGGTAACGGAGGCACGTTCAGTAAAGAAACTATTGACGAGCAAAAAGCGGCGCTAAGACAAAAGAGAAAGAAAGCGAATAATGATGGTAGCAGTGGTGAGGATGATGATGAGAGTAGTGGTGATGATGGGAGTAGTGACGATGATGGCAGTGATGATGACACCCCCAACTCCGGTACTACCCGGCCAGACTCTAGCGTACCGAATAACCTAATGGACCCAGACAGGGGGGCCGATGGTGGTGACGAGAGTGCTTCACTACCCGACGAGCCATCGGCAGAAAACGACAATCCGTTTGAGAGTGGTGACGACGATGATGGCGGCCCATTTGATGACGACAGTGATGACGGTGGCAGCAGCAGTGATGATGACGGTAGTGACGACGATGATGATGGCGGTCTGCTCGGCGGTTTATTTGGTGGTGACGATGATGGTAGTGACAATAATGGTGGTAGTAGTGACGATGGAAGTGACAGTGATGATGGAGGGGGTTGGGGTTTCTGGTAATAGCTTAAAAAACGCCCTATGAAAATAAATTTGAATATAAAATAAATATAAGAAAAATGAATGAAAATAGAAAAATCCGAGAGCTAGTTGCCTACCTACTAGTGATGATTGCAGGTGCCCCTTCGCTCCTAGTCGTCGTTCCGGTTATCATGGTCACGAACGCCCGTGAGTATGTTGATGAATACTTCGAGGTCCCTGATATCTTGTCCGAAAATAGTTTCGTCAGTGTCTCGACTGCGTTTGCATCCGCTGGCGGGATTGCGCTTAATTCACTATCGGCGGCAGTGGACGGAGTGTCGGAAACTAGTTTGAGCCCATATCCATTGCTAACCCCGATTGGAGATTCGAATCTTCCACCTGTAGAAGAAAGAAACAAAATAGACCTCAATCACGAGACTCAGAAGCATGAGTAACATCAGAACTATTATTAGCACCGTCGCTATCGCACTCTTAATTATTTCTGCCGGCTGTTCCACATTTGCGGGGGACAGCGGACCAACCGAAGATACAGCTACGTCAACGCAGACGCTGGAATCTACGCCAGAAGTTACTGAGGCCCCAACGTCCGTAGCTACGAAAACTGAGAAGGAACCCATTTCTACGGAAGAACCTGGAACAGAGACCGAGTCTGCCAGTGAAGATGAGATAAGCACAGCAAAGAAGTTTGAACAGTTTGATGAAGAGATGGAATACCTTTCAAGAGATGATGCCTCTATTGCAGGAGAGGTTTTCCCTGAGAACGATTCCTATCACTTGACGTATGAAATGAGAGATACAACAAACTTCACTAAAACCCGAAACGACCGGCTTGATCCGCTATGGACATACTACATCATTGTAGAGGAGTATAACAACAACGACGAACAAGACCACACGTACATACCCGATACAGTCAATGTAACGTTCACTACGGAAGATGGCGGAGTGTTTGAGACAACCCACATCAAATACATCTGGGCGTACAAGTACTACACCGACGAGTGGTCGCTCCGACACCTCATGGCAAAGTATGGCTCTACCACCGAAGAGGGGGCGGCCTACCATGAGAATTGGCGGTGACAAACCACACAGTTCGGTGTTATAGGACAGTAGTCCTCTGCCGGTGACGACCACGCTGCTCAGGAACCCGTCACAGACAGTCTGAGGCCGGCGAATGTCTCTGCTATTGCCTCGCTGTCGGTTCA
Organism: Haloarcula sp. DT43; assembly: GCF_037078405.1. NCBI lineage: Archaea > Methanobacteriati > Methanobacteriota > Halobacteria > Halobacteriales > Haloarculaceae > Haloarcula > Haloarcula brevis. The sequence goes on from NZ_JAYMGZ010000001.1 coordinate 719,331, forward strand.
ACCGCGGTAACAGACACAGGGCTGGCAGGGGTAGATTTTCCGACCAGTTTCGGTGCGGTGTAACCGATTCGAATTGCGGTCCCTCGCCAGAGCGGCACGAAAAGCCATACCGCGTCTCGAAGTGCGGACAGAGTCCACAGTGGCCCGATGAGACGGCACATGCCGTCGGTGGCGAGCGGGGTGTACATCTCAGCGTGTGGGGGACAAAGATTAGACCCAGCCGGTTTTAGTAGGACGTATGAAAGCGAAGCCGGAGTATCGCGACCGGGACGACACCGAGGTTGCGGTGCTCGACGCGCTCGCTGACCGCCGCGATGAGGGGATGACCGTCTTCGAGCTTCGGTCGCGGACGGAAGAGAACATCGACCGTATCGAGGACGCGCTCGCGTCTCTCAAGGCAGACGGCCTCATCGAGGTCGAGGACAACGGGGAGCGGACCGTCATCCTGCCGGGGGAGGGCGTGGTGGGTGAGTCACAGCCGGACGAGGACGAATCGATTCTCGACCAGATTCGCAAGCGGCTCCCGCTGTAGTCGCGTTGCGTCAGGCGTCCGGCGGCGCGGCCGCGCAGTTGTTCGGGCCGAGTTCCAACTCGAACGCGGTGTCGTCGTCGGCCGTCGCCGTCCCGAGGTTGATGGCGATAATCCGCTCGAAATTGGCCGGCCGCGGCGGGATGTCGTCACAGACGTACTCGACGAACGCCTCGCGGGCCATCGCGAACGCCGGGAGTCGGTCGCGGAGCGTCCCCAGGGTGGCCGTGAACGTGCCGTCGGCGGCCGGCGTCGTCGACTCGCCGTAGTGGCCCGGAGCGACGAGTGTCTCGTCGGGGAGCGCCGCGAGGCGGTCGGTCAGTGTGCGATAGAGGTCGCTGGCGAGGTCGCGAGCGCCGTCGGCTCCGGCTTCGAGGTCCGGGCGGGCGACGCTGTCGAGGAAGACGCTGTCGCCGGCCAGGAGCACGTCCCCGACGGTGAAGCCGGTCATGCCGGTCGTGTGACCAGGTAGTGGACAGGATTCCAGCGTGGCCGACCCAACCTCCAGCGGGTCGCCGTCAGACAGTGTAGTCACGCCCTCGACGCCGCGGGCGACCGCTCGCTCAGAGAGAACCGGTTCGGCCCCGGTCTCGGCGGCGAGCCGGCGGACTCCGCTGACATGGTCGGCGTGGACGTGCGTGTCGAGAGCGTGAGTGAGTGCCGCCCCGTGGTCGGCGGCGTCGGCGACGTACCGGTCGGCGAACGCTCGGAGCGGGTCGACGGCGGCGGCCGAGCCGTCGCTGACGACCAGGTACCCGAGACAGCCGGACGACGGACGGCGGTACTGGAGGACGGTCGCGGCGTCGCAGTCGATTTCTCGGGCTTCGTAGAGCCGCGCCCACCCCTCCATGCCGTCGCTGAGGTTCCGCGCGTCGACGCCGTGGTCCGACAGTAGCCCGGCGACGAAGGCGCTGGCCTCGCCGCGGGCGCAGACGACCGTTATCGGGCCGGTGCCGGCCACCTTAGCGACGAGGGGGTCCACCTCTCCCGTCACCTTCGCCTGGAGGAACTTCGTGAACGGCAACTGTGTCGCCGTCACCGACTCGCCGCGAATCCGCCACTGGTCGTACTCGTCGCGGTCGCGGACGTCGAGCACCCGGAGCGGCTCGCCGTCGTCCAGTTTCGCCTGGAGCGCCGCCGCCGACAGCGATGGGGGGTCGGTCGGCGGGTCGGGGTAGTCCTCTGCCATACGCACCGTAGCGCTGCCCGGGGGATAAATCGGGCGGGGATTTCAAGCCCGTGCCGCGCCCAGTGGACGTATGGACGCTGGGGCCGCTATCGACGCCGTTCGCGACCGGACCGAAACAGAACGCAACAGGCTGGGATCGGACAAGGCGCTCGTCGCCGCGACGGACGCGACGCTGGAGACGGAAGCGGTGCTCGCGGCCGCCGCGACCCGTGAGTCGGGACTCGCGGCCGTCCTGAACGGGTGGGTCGACGAAAGCGACGGCCCCGTGGCGGCGCGGTTCGAGACGGCCGCCGCAGCCGCGGCCGAGCGGGCGGACCGTATCGGGGCGGCAGCCGGTGCCGACGACGGGCTCATCGACCATCTGGAACGCGTCGACGGAACCGCCGAGCGGGTCGGGGCCGGCCTCGTCGCCGCGCCGCTGGTCGCCGACCGGTTCTACCTGCAGGTGGTGAGCTTCTTCGTCAACGAAGCCGACGAGCAGCGGGCCGACACGTTCCGCGAGATTCGCCGGACGGCGTCGGCACTTGACGACGGGGAGGCCGCGCTCGGTCAGCTCTCGGAGTCCGAGCGCGAGACGGCCGCGGCGGCCGCGACGGACGCGATTACGGCGGCGTACGACGAGTACGCGGCGGCACTGGCGGCGATGGGACTGGACCCGAAGCCGGTCTGTTAGTCGAGTCGGTAGGTCGCCACGCGGTTGGCGGCATAGAGAAAGCCGGCGACAGCGCCGGCGACGGCGATTGCGACGGTCGCCGCCAGCCCACTGCCGAGGAGCCACGTCACACCGACCGGTATCGGCACTACGTCGCGGACGGCGAGCAGGTAGGTCAGGCTCCCCGGCGCGACGGTCACGCCGAGGACGAGGAAGTACAGCCCGAACGCCCAGCCGCTCGGGACCACCACCTCCCGGTCCTGCACCGACGAGGACTCGAACTTCGGGAACACGACGCCAGCCCCGACGGCGACGGCCGGCGCGGCGATGGTCGCGACGAGCGCGGTCGCGAGTCCGACGGCGAGCGTGACCGGCGGCGTGCCGGCGGCGACGCCGAGACCGACGACCAGCAGCGTCGTGACCACGACGCCGGGGAGCGCGCCCGCGAGGACGAGTCCGGTGACGAACGCGCGGCCGGAGACGTTCGCGGTCAGCGTCAGCGGCAGTACGCCCTCCTCGCCGCCGAGCGGATTCAGCGAGAACGCGGCCCCGAACGCCGCCGCGCTGGCGAGGCCGGCACCGAGCGGGAGCGTCGGCGGCACCACCCGCTCCAGGACGACGATTTGCAGGTGATACACCAGGAAGAAGAAGGGCATGACCGCGAACTGGACGGTGACGGGTGCCCGCTTGGCCCGGAGCCAGGACTTCTGTGCGACCACGCGGGTGGCCGTCGGGACCCGGCCCCGGAGGAGGCGGTCCGAGAGCGGCCGTTCGTCGGCGTCGAACTCGTGGTCGGGCTGGACCGGGTCGGCGTACCAGACCCGTCCGGCCAGCCACAGGCACGCGACCGCGCCCAGCGGAACCGCGCCGAAGACCCCGACAGTGGCGACGGCGGCAGCGACGGGGTCGCCGCCGTTCCCCAGCACGAGCAGGACCACGTCGGCGGGCCACGAGAGGGGGGACTGGGTCGCAAGTTCGAGGACGCGGAGCTGTACCGTCGGGACGGCCGTCATCGCCACCCAGCCAAGCGGCAGGAGGAGCGAGACGACGGCTCCGACGCTCGCCCGGTGGCTGGCGACGAAGGTCGAGCGGTTCGCCACCAGTTTCGCCACGAGTCCCAGACCGAATCCCAGGACCGTCCCCAGCAGGGCGACCGCGGCCGAGCCGACCAGGGTCACAGCGGCGACGAGCACTCCGGCGTCACCGGCCGCGAGCCCGCCGGCCAGCGCCAGTACCGGGACGGCGAGGGCAAGCGAGACGCGACCGGCCTCGGCGGCGAGCAGCCCGGCCGCCGCGTCCTCGTAGGGAACCGTGGTCAGCAGGCCGTCGGCGGCGTCGGGATCGCCGGCGGATTTCACCGTGTGCTGGAGCGTGACGAAGCCGACGACCACGAGCAGCCCGACGATGCCCGCCGTCGTCGCAAGCCTGACGGTGTGCGCCTCGCTGCCGGTGAGGGCGCCGCCGAGAAAGAACGCCCCCGCACCGATGGCGAGGCTGTAGGCGACGAGCATCGCGCCGCCCCCAAACAGCACGAGCGTCCCGCGTGTCGTGCCCAGGAGCTTGCGCCAGGTGCGTCGCAGTTCCGTCCGCGCTATCAGGTGGACGCGCCGCCCGTCCGGCCGTCTCATCGCTCTCCCGGGTGCTCGCTGGTCACGTCGAGGAACACGTCTTCGAGCGTGCCGCCGGACGCGATTTCGTCGGTCAGTTCCGCCGGCGACCCTTCCGCGACGAGGTCGCCGTCGTACAGGACGCCGACGGTGTCGGCCAGCTCTTCGACGACGGGGAGGATGTGCGTCGAGAGGAAGACGGTCGTCTCCGCGGCCGCGACCTCGCTGATGGTGTCACGCACCGTCCGGGCCGCCCGCGGGTCCAGTCCCGACGTGGGCTCGTCCAGAAAGAGCACCTCGGGGTCGTGCAACAGCGCCTGAACGAGGCCGAGCTTCTGTTTCATCCCCTTCGAGTACGTCTCGACGCGGCGGTCGGCGTCCGTAGCGAGGTCGAACCGGTCGAGCAGCGACTCGACGCGGTCCCAGTCTTCGTGGCCGCGCAGGCCCGCGACGTACTCCAGTTGCTCGCGGCCGGTGAGTTCGTCGTACAGCGGCGGCTCCTCGGGCAGGAACCCGATGTGTTCGACTACCGCGGCGCGGTCGGCGACCGACTCGCCCGCGACCCGGGCCGTCCCCGCGGTCGGCTCCGTCAGCGTCGTCAGGATGCGAATCGTCGAGGTCTTGCCCGCACCGTTGGGGCCGAGGAAGCCGAAGACGCTCCCGCGGGGCACGGTGAGGTCGAGGTCCTCGACCGCCGACGTGTCGCTGTAGCGTTTCGTCAGCCCCTCGGTGACGATTGCGGGTGCTGGAGGGCACATACCGGCCCTGTCGACCCGACCGTGAAAAGCTCTTCCCGTTGTCGGGGCCGCCCGACGGCGCTGTCGGCGTTACTCCTCGACGGCCGCGTCCGCTGCGTCAGCGTCCGCCTCTTCCTCGTCGGGGTCCTCGACCACTTCGATGCCGCGGTTGTTGACCGCCGACGGGTCGAGCCCGACCTCCTGCAGGAAGTTCTTGTACTCGCGCTCGCACTGCTCGGCGTCCTTCTGCCGGTCGCTGGCGCGGTCACACAGCGCCACGAGGTCCTCGGGCACGTCGTTGGTGTAGACTATCCAGTGGTTGATGAGGTCCGACAGGCGGCGAATCGGCGAGGTGAAGTGGCCGTAAATCTCGAAGTTCAGGGCGTGGTGGCCGCCGAACGGGTCGTTCATGTACTTCGCGCGGGGCATCACCTTCATCACGGCCCACTGAATCTTGTCCAGCTGGCGACCGGGGGCCTGTTCGAGCGTGGCGTTGACGGCCTTCCGCGGGTCGTCCCAGGCGTCGCCGGGGATGGAGACGCCGTCGAGTTCCTGAATCTCGACCAGCGCCTCGTCCCACTCGTCGGGGCTGGGCTGGGGGTGGACCCGATACATCGCCTCGACGCCCCGGTTCCACATCAGCTCGTGCGTGACGGCCTTGTTGGCCTTGAGCATGCATTCCTCGATGATGGTGTGGGCGCGGTCGCGGGCGGGGTTGAGGACGAGCGACCCCTCCTCCTTGCGCTGTTCGTGCATCCGGTCGGCCAGTTCCCAGACGCGCTCGGTCTTCTCCGCGAGGTCGACGCTCTGGTCTTCCAGCACGTCCGCCGCGGTCTCGGGCTCGTCGAGCAGGCGCTCGGCCTCGGTGTAGGTCAGCCGTGCGTCCGAGCGGATGACGGACTTGTAGATGTTAATCTCCTCGTAGCCGAGGTTCTCCTTGTCGAGGTGCATCTCGACGGTGTGGGCCAGCCGGTCCTCGTTGGGGACCAGCGAACAGACGGTCTCGGCGAGGACGGGCGGCAGCATGTGGACGGTGTAGGCAGGGAGGTAGACGGTGTTCCCGCGCTCGACGGCCTGCTCCCACATCTTCGTGTCGGGGTTGACGTAGTGAGTCACGTCGGCGATGTGCACCCAGAGGACGACCTCGTCCTCGCGTTCCTCGATAGAGATGGCGTCGTCGAAGTCCTGGGCGTCGACGGGGTCGGTCGTCCAGGTGGTCATCTCCCGGAGGTCTTCGCGCTCGTCGACCTCGTCTTCGATTTCGGCCTGCACGTCCTGGGTGCGTTCTCTGGCCTCCTCCAGGACCTCGGGCGGGAACTCGTCGGGGATGCCGAACTTCTCGAACAGTTCCTCGCGTTTGTTCTCCAAGTGTCGGGCCATCTCCGGGTCGATTTCGACGGGGCCTTGTCCCTCGGCGGTCCCGGCAGCCGCCTGCGCGTCCTCGGTAGTCATGTAGCCGGGTACGAACAGGGCGTAGTTAGGGCTGTCGGGGTGGGATTCGCCCAGTCACTCCTCGCGCGCCTCGGTCTCGGAGAGTTCCCGGAACCGTTCGAGAAACGTCGCCCGGTCGGCCTCGCCGGCCCCGGCGGCGTCGAGCGTCGTTTCGAGGCCGTCACGGGGCTGCTGGCACAGCTCCGCGAAACAGGCCTTACAGAGGTGTTCGAACTCCTTGTCCCGCCGGTCCCACCGGTCGCCGTGTTTGTCGTACTCGCGGGCCTCGGACCGTGGCACGGACTCCCCACACGCGATACAGGTGACCGACTTCCCCTGTGGGCTCCGGGACCCGAACATACCCGTGCGTTGTCGGTGACACTGTTTAGAGCTTTTCGCACAGGCAACAGTCCCCCGTTCCGGGCCACACGTTTATTCACCAGCCGCTATTACACAGTGTATCGGCTATCCGCAGCCAGGGACACTGAATGAAGCCACCAGAGACACTCGCTCACTCGACGTTGGACACGCTGCCCATCAACATCGCTGTCCTCGACGACGAGGGGACGATTCTGTTCACGAACCGCGCCTGGCGGGAGTTCGCGGGCGACGAGGACGGGGAGATGGAGGGGACGAACTACTTCGCGACGACCGACGTCGACGCGGACGAGTACGCCGGGCAGGCCCTCGGTGGCATCGAGTCGGTCATCGACGGCGAGCAGGACCTCTTTACGATGGAGTACCCGTGCCACTCCCCGGACGAGAAGCAGTGGTTCCTGATGCGGGTCGCGCCACTGCCCGACGACGAGGCCGGGAGCGCCGTCGTCGCACACATCGACATCACACAGCGGAAGCTCGCCGAACTGGCGGCCGAGCGCCGGAGCGAGGAGCTCAAGGCCGAACGCCAGAACCTCAAACAGCTCGTCGACCGGGTCGACGGCCTGCTGCAGGCGGTGATGGGCGACGTGCTGACCGTCGACTCCCGCGACGCGATTCAACAGACCGTCTGCGACCGCCTGGCCGCGGTCGACTCCTACCAGTTCGCCTGGGTGTCCGAACTCGACCTGCGCGACGAGACGCTGTCCTCGACGGCGCTGTCCGCCGACCGCCCGACGATGCTGTCTATCCCGCTCGACGCCGACGACCCGGTCGCGGAGGCGGCCCGCACGGAGACGCTCCAGGTCGTGACCGGCGACATCGACGACCGGCACAGCCGCCTCGCTGACTCGGACGTGGTCTCGGTCGCGGCCGTCCCGCTGGTCTCCGGCGAATCGCTGTACGGCGTCCTCACCGTCTACGCTGACAGCGACGACGTGTTCGACCCCCGCGAACGGGCCGTGCTGCGGACCATCGGTCGGGCGACCGCGGCGGCCATCGACGCCCGCGAGACCAGTCGGCTGCTGACCGCCGACAACGTCACCGAACTCGAACTGCGTGTCACCGACCCCGGAGTGTTCTACATCGACGTGGCGAGCGAACTCGGCTGTTCGATGGAGTACGGCGGGAGCGTCCCCGACGGCGAGGAGACGGTGATGTTCTTCCTCGTCGAGACCGACGACCCCTCGGCGGTCTGCGCCGTCGCCGCCGACCACCCGCAGGTCTCGGGCGTCTCGCACGTCTCGACGGCGGACGACGCGGCGCTGTTCGAGTTCACCGTCTCGGACCCGCCGGTCGTCTCCGTCGTCGCCGACCGGGGCGCACAGGCGGGCGACATCCTGGTCGAACCCGGCCAGGCGACGGTGACCGTCGCGCTCCCGGCGTCGATGGAGACCCGGAGCGTGGTCGAGCAGGTCCGCGACCGGTACCCGGAGACGGAACTGCTGTCCGTGCGCGAGCGGGACGAACCGCCGGTCTCCAGGCAGGCGTTCATCGCCAACGTCGAGGACCGCCTGACAAACCGCCAGCTGACGGCGCTCCGGAAGGGGTTTCTCGGCGGCTTCTTCGACTGGCCGCGGGACGTGTCCGGCGAGCAACTGGCCGAGTCGATGGACATCTGTCCGTCGACGTTCCACCAGCACCTCCGTGCGGGTGAGCGAAAGTTATTGGAAGAAGTGTTCGAAAACTGGTAACCAGTGCTTTCGACCCCCACCGCTGCCCACGGACCTTTTGTGCGGTTCCCGAAGCAGTTTGGTAGTCCGCTTATCCGGGTCACAACCGTATGTTCGTGTAGTGATACCGAACCAGTGTCCTGTTTGCCCCCGTCGAGCGGACGGGACACGGCCCTTCGTGACAGCGGCGCGGTCTGGAGTGGGACGGACAGCCTGCAGACAGAACCGCGAGGCATCGCCCGCCGAATGACCGCCCGATAGCTTTCAATGCACTCCGACAACATCCAAACCAGCAAATCGATACAGCAGGAGACCGGACGGACGTTCCACCTCGCGACGCGGCTGCTCCCGGAGCGTATCCGCCACCCGACCTACGTGATGTACGCGTTCTTCCGGGTCGCGGACGAGGTCGTCGACCGGACGGATGGACCGCCGCCGACCGTCCAGCACGAGCAACTGGAGGTGATTCGAGAGGCCGCGCTCGGGAACGTCGACCCGGCCGAGACCGACCACGAGGCGGTTCTGGCGGCGTTTCAGGACCACGCCGACCGCCACGACATCTCCGAGGAGACGATAAACGTCTTCATCGACGCGATGGAGATGGACATCGCACAGGCCCGCTACGAGACCTTCGAGGACCTCCGGGAGTACATGCGCGGCTCCGCCGTCGCCGTCGGCCACATGATGACCGAGGTGATGGACCCGCCACAGAAGGCCGAAGCCCTGCCCCACGCGACGGCGCTGGCCGAAGCCTTCCAGCTCTCGAACTTCCTGCGGGACGTCCGCGAGGACATCCACGACTACGGGCGGGTGTACCTGCCACAGGAGACCCTGGAGCGCCACGGCGTCACCGAGCAACAACTGGCCGACGCCGAGGTCGACGACGCCTTCCGCGCCGTGATGCAGGAGGAACTGGCCCGGACCGACGAACTGTACCGCGAGGGGGTCGCCGGCATCCGGTACCTGCCGGAGGACTGCCAGTTCGGCGTGTTGCTCGCCGCGGTCCTGTACGCCGACCACCACCGGCTCATCCGCGACCGCGGCTACGACGTGCTGACGGCGACGCCGGAGCTCACCCGCCGCCGTCGGCTGTGGCTCCTCGCCCGCACGTGGTGGCACTGGCGGCGCAACGGCGACCCCGAAGCGACGTTCTACACCGTGAGCGCGGTCTCCGAACGCGGGCCGGGCGAGACGCCGACGGACGCACACGGCCACGGCCAACCCGCGTGGCGTGGATGACGGCTCCCCGTCGGGCGTCGGCCCGCTGAACCGATGGTGCCCACGCTCACGTACCTCCAGTTCCACGCGCTGTTCGTGGTCCCTGTCGTGGCTGGACTGGCACTGACGGCCACTTACCGCCTCGGAAGCCGCCGGGACACCCTCACTGGGACGGCCATCCTGACGGGACTGGCCCTCGTCTACACGACGCCGTGGGACGGCGCGCTCATCCGGCACGGCGTCTGGTGGTACGGCGACGGGGCCGTCCTGGTGCGGTTCTGGTCGATTCCCCTCGGCGAGTACCTCTTTTTCGTCCTGCAGACCGCGATGGTCGGGCTGTGGGTGGCCCGGTTTCGGGTGGACACGGAGCGCCCGCTGGCCACGCCGCTGCGGACGCGGCTCGTCGGGTTCGCCGCTGCGCTGGTCGTCGTCCTGGTCGGCCTCGCGCTCCTGCGCTCGGACTCGGGGCTGTACCTCGGGTCCCTGCTGGTCTGGAGCGGGCCGATTCTCGCCATCCAGTGGCTGTTCGGGTGGCGGTTCCTCGTCGCCGAGTGGCGGACCGTCGTCGGCGCGACGCTCGCCCCGACGGCCTACCTCTGTGGTATCGACAGCGTCGCCATCCGGCTCGGCGTCTGGACCCTCTCGGACCAGTTCACGACCGGATACGTGATTCCCCTGCTCGGCCTGCCGATAGAAGAGGCCGTCTTCTTCTTCCTGACGACACTGTTCGTCGTCCAGGGGGTCGTGCTCTACGTCTGGCTCGTCGACAGATGGAACTGAACCACCACACCGCCGTCGGGTCGGCAGTCCGTCGCCGGGTCGCGCTGGTCCCCGGCTGGGTCGCCAGCGCCGCCGCCGTCGCGCCCTTCCTCGCCGGACTCCCGGTACCGCCCCCGCTCCAGTACGGCCCGCTGGTCGTCAGCGTCGTCCTGCTCGGGCTGCCCCACGGCGCGGTCGACCACCTCGCGGTCGCCCGCACCCGCGGCCAGCGCCCGGGCTGGCGCGCCATCGCCCGCGTGTTCGCGCTCTACGGCGTCGTCGGCGGGGCCTACGCCCTCGTCTGGTTCCTCGCGCCCGCGGCGGCGTTCGTCCTGTTCATCGCGGTGACGTGGTTCCACTGGGGCCAGGGCGACCTGTACGCGCTTCTCGCGCTGGCCGACGCCGACCACCTCCGCTCGCGCCCCCAGCGAGTCGGGGCCGTCCTCGTCCGGGGCGGCCTGCCGATGCTGGTCCCGTTGCTCGCGTTCCCCGAGTGGTACCGCCGCGTCGCCACGGACCTGGTGTCGCTGTTCGCGCCCGACGCCGCGGCCGCCATCGCGTGGGCGTTCCGGACGGACGTGCGAACTGGACTCGCCGTCGCCTACGGCGCGCTCGTCGTGGTTACGCTAGCTGTGGGCTTCGCCCGCGCCGACGCCCGCCGGCCGTGGCTGCTCGACGCCGGCGAGACGCTGGGTCTGCTCGCGTACTTCGCGCTCGTCCCGCCGGTGCTCGCCATCGGCGTGTACTTCTGTCTCTGGCACTCGCTGCGCCACGTCGTTCGCCTGCTTCTGGTCGACGACGACGCCACTGCCGCGCTCGCAAACCGCGACCCAGCGGCGGCGCTGGCCCGATTCGCTCGCGACGCCGCCCCCCTGACCGCCGCCTCACTCGCTCTGCTCGGCGGCCTGTACTTCCTGGTCCCGAACCCACCTGCGTCTGTCCCGGAGTGGGTCGCGCTCTATCTGGTGTTCATCGCCGTCGTCACGCTCCCCCACGTGGTGGTCGTGACAGTGATGGATAGAGAGCAGGGCATCTGGGCGTAGCCCGTCCGGGCCGCACAGGAGCAGGGCATCTGGGCGTAGTCCGTCCGGACTACAGGAGCAGGTGCGTTACCGGGACTTCGGAGAAAAACGCGCCAGCGGTCCCATTCCGATTCGACGGCCGCTCAGAACCCGCCCGGCGGGAGCAGTCGCAGGGCGGTGGACCGGTCGTCGGCCGCGTCCAGTCCCGTGGACCGCTTGAACTTCTTGCCAAGCCACTTCTTCAGGTCTTCGGACAACAGTTTGAGTTGTGGTTTTCTCATTAACTCTCTCTTTATCGCCCGAGCGTATAAACTTTTCATACATAATAGTCCATTCGTCCATTAATGATGGGTACAGTTAGACGCGGAGTACCAGAATCTGGCGACGCCACCGGCTAGCGAGCGCGTCGTAACTGGACAAAAACGGCCGCGTCGGCGTTACTTGCCCTTGCCGCCGTTGCTGCGCAGCGACGGACGGGTCTTCTCGCTACCCTTGCCCTTCTTGCCGAGGCCGCGGTTGCGGCGGCCGGCACCGGTCAGGCCGCGGAAGGCGCGGTCGGCCTGGTCGTCGGCACATATCCACGACAGGTCGTCGTCGTTCTGGATGGCCGGGTGGTTCGGGTCGATGAGGATGACTTCGTGCCACTTCTGGCGGCCGTCCTGGCCGACGGAGTAGCTGTTGAGCACGCGCAGGTTCGGGAAGGTACGGGAGGCGCGTTCCTCGGCGACGCGCTGGATGTCCTTCCGGCGGGTGATGCGCGTGACGCCCTGGCGCTTGGAGCGGCGACCGGCCTTGTGTCGCTGCTTGCGTGCGCTGCCCTTGCGGACGGAGACGCGGGCGACGACGACGCCCTGTTTCGCCTTGTACCCCTGTGCGCGGGCCTTGTCGAGGCGGGTCGGGCGCTCGATGCGCTCGACGGCCCCTTCGTCACGCCACTCCTGCTGGCGCTGCCACTGCAGTTCAGCGAGCTGTCCGTCACCTGGGTTCTTCCAGGCGTCTCGAATGTACGAATATGCGCTTCGTGCCATATGTGTTCACCACGGGCGTTGCGTGGTTCAAGTCGCGTCCCGCGACTCACATCCCGACCTGCACACGCAGGTGCCCGCTGGTGCCCGTCGTCCAGCGAGTTACCCGGAGTTTGCCGTTCGGACGCTTAAACCGTTCGGACCGGACTCGCGGTTGTGAGCCGGTCACGCGGGGGATAGAACCGGCAGACCCCTCGGATACTTGCAATATTGCAACACAAATGGTTAAGTTGTTCCCAGCCCCAGAGTCACGTATTACCATGACAGACCTTGGTGGCTTCCAGGACCACGTGGCGCGAATCGACCTCGGGGACGGGAACGTCGCCTACGAGGGTATCGACGAGGAGGACGCGAAAAAGTACATCGGTGCGCGCGGACTCGGCGTGAAGTACGTCTTCGACCAGGGGCCGGACGTCGACCCGCTGGGGCCGGAGAACCTGCTCGCGTTCATGAACGGCCCGCTGACGGGGACGCAGGTGACGATGAGCGGTCGCATCGCCATCTGTACGAAGTCGCCGCTGACGGGCACGGTCACTGACTCCCACCACGGCGGCTGGTCGGGGGCGCGGCTGAAGTGGTCGGGCTTCGACGGACTGCTGTTCGAGGGGCAGGCCGACGAGCCGGTGTACGCCCTCGTCGAAGACGGCGAAGTGAAACTGCGCGACGCGTCCAACCTCTGGGGCCAGGGCATCCACGACACCATCGACGACCTCGAAGCCGAAATCGAGGGCGGTTCGCTGGGCAAGAACCTCTCCGTGATGGCCATCGGGCCGGGCGGCGAGAACGAGGTCAAGTACGCCTGCATCGTCAACGAGGACGACCGCGCGTCGGGCCGCGGTGGCACCGGCTGTGTGATGGGCAACAAGAACCTCAAGGCCGTCGTCGTCAAGTCCAACACCCGGATGCCGAAGCCGAAAGACCAGGAGACGTTCCAGGAGGGTCACAAGCAGGCGATGCAGGTCATCCAGGAGTCCGACGTGACCGCGCCCAACGAGGGCGGGCTCTCGATGTACGGCACCAACGTCCTGATGAACCTCACCGAGGAGATGGACGGGCTCCCGACGAAGAACGCGCGGTACTCCTCGACGCGGTCGTACTCGGAGGCCGAGGGCGACGGCGAGCGTATCATCGACTCGGAGAACGTCTCCGGCGAGAACGTCCGGGAGAACATCCTGGTCGACGAGCCGACCTGTCACTCCTGTCCGGTCGCCTGCAAGAAGGAGGTCGAAGTCCAGGCGATGCACAAGGGCGAGGAGATGAACGTCCGCACGGAGTCCTACGAGTACGAATCCGCGTGGGCGCTCGGCCCCAACTCCGGCCACGTCGAGCGCGACAAGATAGCCGTGATGCTCGAACGGTGTAACGACGTCGGGGTCGACACAATCGACGTCGGCAACACCATGGCGATGGCCATGGAGATGACCGAGGAGGGCAAGTTCGACGACCTCGGCGACGGCATCGACTGGGGCGACGCCGACACGATGATAGACATGATAGACATGATTGCCCACCGCGAGACGGAGCTCGCGGACCACCTCGCCGAGGGGCCGGACCACCTCGCCGAGGAGTTCGACGCCCACACCAACTCCCTCGCGGTCAAGGGTCAGACGATGGCCGCCTACGACCCGCGCTGCATGAAGGGGATGGCAATCGGCTACGCCACCTCGAACCGCGGGGCGTGTCACCTGCGCGGGTACACGCCCGCGGCGGAGATTCTCGGCATCCCGGAGAAGGTCGACCCGCGGGAGTGGGAGGGCAAAGGCGAGCTGTGCGCCACCTTCCAGGACCTGCACGCCATCAGCGACTCCTTCGACATCTGCAAGTTCAACGCCTTCGCGGAGGGTATCGAGGAGTACGTCCTGCAGTACAACGGCATGACGGGGCTGGACGTGAGCGAGGAGGAACTGATGGAGGCCGGCGAGCGCGTCTACAACCTCGAACGGTACTACAACAACCTCGCCGGCTTCGACGGCTCCGACGACGACCTGCCCAACCGGTTCGTCGAGGGTGACGAACACGCGATTCCGGCCCAGGGCGGCTCCGAAGGTGAACTCGCGGAGCTCTCGAAGATGAAAGACGAGTACTACGAGGTGCGCGACTGGGAGAACGGCGTCGTCACCGACGAGAAACTCGACGAACTCGGCATCGACATCGGCCCCGGAACCGGCGTCAGTTCCGGCGGCGCGGCGGCACCGAGCGACGACTGAGACAGCGCCGACTGCCGACTCCAATTTTCGAATGCGCAAGGACGACATCGACGACTTCGAATTCCAGGTCGAGTCCCGACTGACCAGCCACGGCGTCTACGTCACCGACTTCGCCGACGAGGGCGACACGTACCGGCTCACGTACGAATCGATTTCGGCCGACGAGGCGGCCGTCATCCCCCACCGCGAAATCGGTCGCGTCATCAACGTCTTCCGGGACCTCCACGCCGACGACTGGTCCGGAATCGACATCGAGGCGACCGTGACAGACCTCGAAGACACCGAACTCGGCGAGTGGTCGGTCGACAGCGAGTGGATTGACGAACTCGAGAACGGCGACCTCTCGGAGACGGATTTCTCCCAACGCGTGCTGGAGACGATTACGGTGCGGAACTGACCGCCAGCACGTCCCTGATTTCCAGCGTGGCCTCGAACTCCTCGCTTCTGTCCAGCCGCCGGCCGTCGCGCTCGAACTGGGCGACGTGGGCCCGCCGCACCGCGTCCCGCTCGCGGTCGCCCAGCCCGAGCGCCTCGCCGATAGCGTCCCAGTGGCCCGACTCGGCACAGAGGTAGTCGGCCTCCCTGGGGCCGCTGATGCGCTCGTACTCCCTGTCGTAGGTCGCGCGGTTCTCCCGGAGATACGTCTGGACCCGTTCCAGCAGGTCGGGGAGGCGGTCCAGCGGGACGCTGGCCTGCGTGCCGGCCAGCAGGACTATCTGCCCCTCGATGGGGTAGGTCGGGTCGGCCATCGACCCCGGTCAGCCGCCCGCCCGCATCGCCTTCTGTGCGAACTGTTCGATGAGCGGCTCCAGGGTCTCCGGGTCGCCGTCGAACCGAATCGTCACCTCGTTGAGTTGCAGGCTCGGGCCGATGGCGACTTTCTCCTCGGAGAGCGTCGCCGTCCAGCCGTCGCCCTCGACGGTCGCCTCGCCGCGGCGTTCGCCGCCCAGGTTCTCCAGGTACCCGATAGCAGCCCGCACCGAGATACCGCGAAAACTCCGTTCACGCTCCATTACGTCTCCGTTACGGGTGCGGTCGTCTAAACCTATCGACGGTCGCTAGCCTGGCTGGACCGGATGCCGTCGTCGACGATGCGGGCGTTGCGCTCGCGGTTGATGCGCTCGTCTAAGTCCTCGTGGTCGTATATCTGGGCGATGACGGCGGCGTGGAGGTCGCGCCAGGCCATCGCGTAGATGGGCGACTGGCCCCAGGCGCGGAGTTCGACGACGTACTCGTCGTAGGCCTCCCACCGGCTCTCGAACTGCTCGATGTGGTCGACGACGGCGCTGGCCGGCTCCGCCGAGTCGAGGGCGGCGTTGAGTTCCCGCTCCCAGCCGCCGACGGCCTGTTCCATATCGCGTTTGGTGTCCTCGCTGTCCGGCGGCAGCGACTCGACGATTCCCGACGGAATCCCGAGTTCGATGTGGTCCATACTGCTACACGTGGTTCGCAGCAGATAAATCCTCGAGATGGGTGAACATGTTCGCCTCTACTGCTTTGTGGCGGCGAGCCCTACCGTGAGTATGAGCAGTGAGACACTGGAACGGCAGGCGTCCGCGCCGGACCTGACCACCGTCGAAGTCAGGTGCACCGGCCACGTCCGTCGGGTCGTCGGCGAACCGTCGCTGTCGTTTCCCTTCGAAGGCGACACGCTGCGTGACTTCCTCGACGCCTTCTTCCGGGAGTACGACGTGAGCGATATGCTCATCGCTGAAACCGAAGCCGACGCCACCACGGAGGGATGGGCCCCGGAGATGACGGACCTGCCCGGCGACTGGGCGAAAAACCCCGAGGGCGAACAGACCAGATGTTACGCGCGGGTGGCGGTCAACGGTGAGTTCAACGAGCACCTCGACGGCTTGGACACGGAGCTGGCGGCCGGCGACCGCGTCGGGCTGATGTTCCCGTTCATCTTCTGTTGCTGAGCCGGGCCTACCCACCGGCGACCGGCGGGAACACGCTGAGTTCGTCCCCGTCCTCCAGGGCCGTCTCCAGCCCGTCCAGATGGGTGATGTCCGTGCCGTTCCGGAGAATCGTCAGGTACTCCCGCAGCTCCCCCTCCTCGAACAGGTCCATCTCGGCGAACTCCTCGGAGAGGGCCCGGAGCACGTCGCCGGCCCGCTGTCCGTCCTCGAACTCGCGCCGCAGCGTCTTCTGTCCTACGGCTTCCCGGAAGTTGGCGAAAAACCGCAGCTCGATTTGCATACGGCTGGGTTGGCGACCGAGCGGCTTAAATCACCGCGCTCGGACCGCGCCCCGGCGACGGCCCGCCGTCGACGTACGCAATCTATCATCGACCTCGAATTCCTATCCGGTGGGAACGACTTCGACCCGTTTTAGCGTCCCAGTCCCTCACCCCGGATATGGAACGTGTGGTCGCGAGCGATGACCCGATGATTGATGTCGACCGACTGCGGACGGCCCTCGACGCCGAGGTCGTCGCGGCGGAGACCGGCTCCGAGGCGGCGCTCCGGGACGCGGCCGCCGGGGCGGCGGCGCTGGTCGTCGACGTGAACACGCCGGTCACCGCCGCGGTGCTCGACGTGCTGGACGAGCTACAGGTCGTCGCGAGGGCGGGCGTCGGTATCGACAACATCGACGTGGCCGCGGCGGCGGACAACGGCGTGACCGTCACGAACGTCCCCGAGTACTGCACGGACGAGGTCGCCACCCACACGGTGACGCTGCTGCTCGACTGCGTGCGGACGCTCACCGCCTACGACCGCGACGTCCGCGACGGCGGCTGGGGCTGGGAGCGGACCCGCCCGGTCCACCGAGTCCGCGGCCGGACGCTCGGCCTCGTCTCCTTCGGCCCAATCGCGCGGCGGGTGCGGGACCAGCTGCGGGGCTTCGACCTCGACGTCGTCGCGTACGATCCCTACGTCGACGCCACGGAGATGGTCGCGGCGGACGTCGAGAAAGTCACCCTTGAGGAACTGTACGAGCGGGCCGACTACGTCTCCCTCCACGCGCCGCTGACCGAGGAGACGGCGGGGATGATAGACGCCGACGCGCTCGCCGCGATGCGCGACCGGGCGATTCTCGTCAACAGCGGCCGTGGCGGGCTCGTCGACGAGGCAGCGCTCCGGACGGCGCTTGAGGACGGCGAAATCGCGGCCGCCGGCCTCGACGTGCTGGCCGAGGAACCGCCGGCGGCGGACCACCCGCTGGTCGGGCTGGACAACTGCGTCGTCACGCCACACGCGGCGTGGTACTCCGAGGAGGCCCGCGACGACCTGAACGACGCCGTCGCCGCGAACGTCGGGGCTGCGCTGGCCGGCGAGACGCCGCCGGACCGCATCGACCCGGACACCGACTGGCTGTAGGGCGGGCCGGACGCCGGCTGGCTGTACGAGCGCGCGAGCCCCCGCGTCGTGGCAACCGTACTAGCTTATCTCCCGTGACAGCTTCCTCTCAGACATGACAGCGAGGTTACTCACTGTGTTGGTGGTGTCGCTGGTCGTCTTCGCCGGCTGTGTCGGCGTGGACCCGGCGGCGGACGACGGGAACGACGCGGGCGACGGCGGGGCCGCTCCGGCGGACCGCGACGGCCTCTCGGTCGAGGCGACGGACCAGCTCCTGCGTGACGCGGGCAGTTTCACCGCGACGTGGTCGTACTCGACGACGGAAGCCGACGAGACGGCCACGATAACGAACGCCTACCGCGTGGACCTGCGGGCGAACCGCTCGCTGGAGACGTTCTCGATGTCCGGACCGGACGCCACGACCGACTTCGAGACGTTCGTCGCCGACGGCTCGGCCTACACGCGGTACGAGACCGACGGCGAGGCGTTCTACCAGGTCCGGCCACAGGACGACACCGCCTTCCAGTCGGCCGTCGACCGCGGGACGCTCAGCTACGAGTCCGTCGACGACGCCCGCCTGGTTGGGACGGAGACCTTCGACGGCGTCACGGTGGACCGCTACGAGTACTCGGAGCTCTCGACCTGGCGGCAGTTCGGTGCCGGCGCGTTCGGGTCCGGCGGGAACGTGACCGTGACCGACTTCACCGTCGTGATACTGGTCGACGGGGACGGGCTGGCGCGCCAGACGGCCTGGACGCTGACCGGCGAGACCGACGACGGCGAGACGGTCGCCGTCGAGTGGCGCTACGAGGTCACCGGCGTCGGGTCGACCGATGTCCCCGACCCGGACTGGCTCGACGAGGCACGGGCCCAGCAGACGGCCGCGTAAGCGGTCTCAACACCGGAGAAACTCCCGGCGCTGGTCGCCGAGAGCGCTCCGGCCGGTGGCCGCGGTGGTGATGTCACGGACGAGGTTCGAGAGGTACGCCCGGGGACCGGGGTCACACGTGCCGACCCGCCGGGCCTGGCGGTAGTCACACCAGAGCGCGACCGGCAACAGCGGGGCCGCGAACAACCCGGACAGCGTGACGCCCAACTGGAACGGGTGGCCGGCCGGGACGGCGAGCCACGCCGCGGCCACGACCGTCCAGAACACCACTCCGTAGATGACGGTGTGTCGCCAGTTGTGCGCCGGGAGTTCGTAGCCACGTCGTCGCGATGGAGGGTCGGCGGGCGTCCCGCCGGTGACGGAGCCACCGGGGGACTCGCCGGGAGATGGAGGGAGCGAGCACGACATGTTCGTACTGTCGCCGTCCGTGATAATCACGGCTGGTTTGGCATGCGCCGAACGACACCGTGCGTATAAACGGCTCGGCGCGCAAGGGGGTATACGTGCGAGAGTTCATCTTTACTATCGATTACGAGCGAAACGTCGACCCCGTGATGGACGTGTTTATCGACTACCCGGAGACCCACTCCCGGACTATCGCGTGTAACGTCACCAAAGACGGGATGTGGCGGCTCGAACGGGTCGCCGGGCCCGAGGCCGCCCTTGAACAACTGGACGACGTGTACGACGACCCGGTCCAGTGTACCGAGTGCATCGGGACCCGGAACTGCAAGACCGACTGGACCTACGAGGTCATCGGCTCGGACCCCGGCGTCCGGACGGTGTACAGTTACCGGTCGGAGGCCGGCGACTGCCACTCGATTCCGCGGCTGGCCATCGACCACGTCGGCCGCGGCGTGCTCGTCGAGACAGAGCGCCGCGGCAGCCGGTGTGAGTGGCGGCTGCTCCTCTGTAGCGACGCCGGCGTCGACGGGCTGTTCGACGAGATGCAGTCCGAGCTCCGGGAGGGACTGACCGTCGAATTCCGCCAGCTCAGCTCGCCGTCCTACTGGGTCGACGAGGCCGTGACGCTGGCGGAACTGCCGCCCGAGCAACAGGCCGCCGTCGAGGCCGCCGTCGAACACGGCTACTACCGGACGCCGCGGGACACCTCGCTCACCGAACTCGCCGAGACGCTCGACGTGTCGCGCTCGACGCTCCAGTACCGCCTCCAGCGGGCCGAGGCGTGGATAGTCCGCTCGTTCGTCACCCGGTCGATGGGGCCGGTCCAGGCCGACGAGGACGTCGCCGAGGGCGGGCGGCTCCGCATCGGCCGCTCGGGCGTGTAGGCGACGCGGCGGCCGACCGGACTTTGGCATACGCCAAACGAGTCGTCATGGGGGATGCACCCCTACAATTGGGTACGACCGCGGGCCCCACGCTCGCAAACACACTATGACGACACGCAGCATCTATTCCCCCGACGAACGCGGTGAGAGTGTGGACGAACAGGCCGAGTCCGAGGCGAGCACCGGCCACGCTTGTCCGGACTGTGGCGGGAGCCTCGTCACCGACGACAGTCGCGGCGAGACCGTCTGCGAGTCGTGCGGTCTCGTCGTCGACGAGGACGAAATCGACCACGGGCCGGAGTGGCGCGCCTTCGACAGCCAGGAGCGGGACGCCAAGCGCCGCGTCGGTGCCCCGACGACGGAACTGAAACACGACAAGGGCCTCTCGACGAACATCGGCTGGCAGGACAAGGACGCCTACGGCAACTCCCTGTCGACGCGCCAGCGCGAGAAGATGCAACGGCTCCGGACCTGGGACGAGCGGTTCCGCACCCGCGACCACGCCGAGCGCAACCTCAAGCAGGCGCTGGGCGAGATTGACCGGATGGGCAGCGCCCTCGGCGTCCCCGAGAGCGCCCGCGAGACGGCCAGCGTCATCTATCGGCGCGCCCTCGACGAGGGCATGCTCCCCGGCCGCTCCATCGAGGGGATGGCGACCGCCGCGCTGTACGCCGCCGTCAGGCAGGCGAACCTCCCGCAGACGCTCGACGACATGGCCGTCGTCAGCCGCGTCGACGAGATGGAGTTCACCCGTGCGTACCGCTATCTCAACCGCGAACTCTCCCTGCAGGTCGGCCCGCCGGACCCCGCGACCTACCTCAGCAAGTTCGTCTCCGAACTCGACGCTGACGACGAACTGGAGCGCAAGGCCCGCACCCTCATCGAAGCCGGCAAGGAAGCCAACGTCCACAGCGGCAAGAGCCCCGTCGGCCTCGCCGCCGCGGCCATCTACGCCGCCGGCCTGCTGCTCGGCGAGGAGATGACCCAGGAGACGGTCAGCGAGGCCACCGACATCAGCACCGTCACCATCCGCGAGCGCTACCGCGAACTGCTGGAAGCCGAAGCGGAACTCGACGACAGCGCCGTCGACGCGGCCGGCAGCGCCGAACCCGGCGCGAGCGCCTGACCACGCCGGCCACCGCTCTCAGTGTCGCTCGCCTTCGAACGCTTCTAGCCACTCGCGCACGACGGTCTGTATCGCGCCGGTCGTGCTCCCGACGTGCAGTATCTGATACCCCGACTCGGCCTTCTCGTTTACGTCGTCCATCCCGAAGCCGAGACCGCCGACGGTGACGCCCGCCTCGACCGCCGCCGAGCGGACCGTCTCCACCGCGTCCTGTACCTCCGGGTGGTCGATTTCGCCGGGATGGCCAAGCGACACCGAGAGGTCGAAGGGGCCGATGAACACGAAACCGAGTTCGGGCACGTCCAGGATGGCGTCGATGTTCTCGACCGCCTCGCGGGTCTCGATTGTGGTCCCGACCAGCGTCTCCGCGTCCGACGCCTCGACGTAGTTCTCGCCCAGGCCCCAGCGGCGCGCCCGGGGCGCGGCCAGTCCCCGGTCGCCGGCCCCGCCGTCGTAGCGGAACCGCCCCGACTTGACCGCCTCGCGCACTTCCTCGGCGGTCTCGACCCGCGGCAGGAAGAGGTTCTTGACACCGAGGTCGAGCGCCTTCCGAACCAGCGTCGGGGACGTGTCCGGCAGGCGAACCAGAAGCTCCGTCCCGGTCCCGTCGGCCGCCCGCAGCAGGTCCTCGACGGCGGTGGCGTCCCACGGGTCCGGCCCGCCGTGCTCGAAGTCGAGCCAGACGAAGTCGACGCCGAGGTCGCCGTAGAACTCCACCAGCGCCGGACTGTAGGTGTTATCGAGGACGCCCAGCGCGACGCCGCCGCTCTCGACCGTCTGGCGAAGCCTGTTCGTCGGCAGTGGTTGGGTCATACATATCAGTGAAGTGTAACGCTCATAAGCCTGATGCGGAAACAGTTACCCGGGACTGCGGCGACCCGCTACTGCCCCGGAAGCGGACAGAGGCTCGCCGTCAGGACGGCCACCTCGTCGGTGTGGTTGTGCGCGCCGTGCGCTTGCCCGCGCTCGTTCAACACGACTCCCGGCGCGGCGATTGTCTCCGCTGTGTCGTCCTGCTGGACCGTCACCGCTCCCCGGACGACGTGGAACACGTTCGTCGCGCCGTCGTGTTCGTGCGGCTCGATTCTCGCGTCCGGTCCGAGCGCGAACGCCTTCACCAGCACGTCGTCGGTCACGGCCAGTTCCCCGTCGATGACCTCGCCCGCGTCCGGGTCGGCGTCGAACTGCGAGAGTCTGTCGAGTGACATACCGGCACGTGGGCCGGGGCTTCCTTAGCCGTTCGGTTGCCAGGCACAGTTGTGTCTGTTCGTCCGGGTCGGTGTGCCCTTCGAACTCCGCTCACGAAACGCTCACACGACTCACCCATCGAGCCGGAACGCGAGACTGTACATCCGGCCGGTCCGCTCGGAGCCGATAGCCGAGACCAAATCGTCGGCCATCGCGGCCAGTGGCTCCCCGAGCGAATCCGGAAGCCCCGCGGCGTACGCACGCACCACCCCGGCGTGGGCGTCCAGATGCGCCGCGGTCCAGGGCACCGGGTCCAGCAGCGTCTCGTTGCGTTCGACGGTCCAGCCGTGGTCGGCGAAGACGGCGGCCAGCACGGCGGGCGGGTAGAACGTCAGCGCCGGCCGGCCGTCGACCGCCCGCGCGGCGGCGTTCTCCAGCGCGAACAGCCGGGTGACGGCCGCATCGGCGGGCGGTACCGCGTAGTCGTCGACGACGAGGCCGCCGCCGGGCTTTGCGACCCGCGCCAGTTCGGCCGCGACGGCGTCCAGGTCGGTCGGCGCCAGGACGTTGCAGAGTCCGTGGGCGGTGACGAGGTCGACGCTGTCGGTCGCAAGCGGCGTCGCCCGGAGGTCCGCCTCGACGACGGCGAGTCGGTCGGCGGTCCCGTCGCCGACGCGGTCGCGGACCGCCGCGGCGTGGTCGGCGTCGTTCGTCACCGCGTACACCCGCTCCGCGCCCGCGGCCAGCAGGCCCGCCGTCGTGTTGCCGACGCCGGCCCCGGCTTCGAGACAGACCCGTCCCTCGACCTGCCGGTCGGCGAGCGCGGCTGTCACCGTCTCCGGAACGCCGTCCACGCTCAGTGGTGCAGTTGCTCGGGCACCGGGCTGTCGTCGTGACGGGCCTCCTCGATGAGTGCGCGCTGACGGGCCTCGTCCATCCCCTCCGAGCGGCTGGCGGCGTCGAGCACCATCTTCACGAGCTTCGGGTCGCCGGGGCTGACGACGGTATCGAGGCCCTGGGCGGCGGCGAAGTCGAACCGCTCGCGGATGACCTCCGGCGTGTCGACCGGCTCGTACCAGTTCGCGTACGGGCGGTCGGCCTCTGCCAGTTCGTCGGTCGGCGGCCACGACCCCTTGGCGAAGGCCTTGATGCCGAGCGTGCCGATGCCCTCCGCCTCACACCGTTCTAACACGGCCTCGTAGTCGTACTCGCCGTCGTCCTTGCCGGCGACGACGGGGTTCAGCGGGAACATCACCGTCTCCAGGTCGTCGATGCGGTCGACGGCGTCGAGGATGAGCCCGGGGTCGCCGTGGCTGGTCAGCCCGATGTGGTCGATTTTCCCGTCGTCTCTCGCCTCCCGTATCGCCTCCAGCGCGCCGCCGTCGCCGGTGATGGTGTCCAGTTCCGACTCGTACTCCAGGCCGTGAATCTGGTAGAGGTCGATTGTGTCGACGCCCAGCCGGTCGAGCGACCGGTCGATTTTCCGCGCGGCCCCCTCGTACTCGCGTTCCTGGGTCTTACAGCCTAGGAAGATGTCCTCGCGGTACTGCCGGAGCTTCGGCCCCAGTTTCAGCTCCGCGTCGCCGTAGGCCGGTGCCACGTCGAAGTGGTTGACCCCGTGGTCCAACACGAGCTCGACCATCTGGTTCGCGCCCTCCTGTTCGAGCCAGTTGAGTGCTATCGTGCCGAACGTCAGTACCGTGCTCTCCTGTCCAGTCTCGCCCAGTACTCGAGTCTCCATACGGACCGCACGATCCGGAGACCAATAATCGTTGGTTGCCCGCGCCGGACTGCGTCAGGGCGCGGCCGGGGTTTATTACTCTTTCAGTC
Organism: Haloarcula sp. DT43; assembly: GCF_037078405.1. Lineage (NCBI taxonomy): Archaea > Methanobacteriati > Methanobacteriota > Halobacteria > Halobacteriales > Haloarculaceae > Haloarcula > Haloarcula brevis. The sequence continues at coordinate 743,382 of NZ_JAYMGZ010000001.1, forward strand.
CGAACGGACCGTATAGATGTTTGGCAGAGAACAAGTCTTCTCGGCGATGACGGCGTCGTACGTGGTCGCGGTCACGCTCGCCCTCGTCGTCGCCGCGATATTCGCGCCGGTCGTCTGGAACGGCGTGCCGAGCGGCGGGGACGACGACCCGAGCGTCGCCGTCGTCACCCTGCGGGGCGGGACGACCGACGCCAACGTCAACGCCGTCAGGCAGGACCTCCGCGAGGCGCGCACCAACGAATCCATCGAGGCGGTCGTCCTCCGGGTCGACAGCCCCGGCGGGCCGGTCGACTCAAGCGAGGAGTTCTACCTCGCGGTGAACCGGACCGCAAGCGAGATGCCGGTCGTCGCCTACGTCGAGGGGACGGCCGCCTCCGGGGGCTACTACGGCATCGTCCCGACCGACGAAATCGTCGTCAAGCCGAGTTCCAACGTCGGCAGCATCGGCGTCATCGTCCAGGCGCCGCTGAGCCTCATCGAGCAGACCGAGCAGCAAGGCGAGACGTTCGTCCGCTCGGGCCCGGACAAGGCCCAGGTGAGCAAGGACGGCCTCCGCGAGGACATCGAGGTGCTCCAGCGCTCGTTCGTCGGGACGGTCATGCGCCACCGGGGCGACCAGCTGTCGCTCTCCCGCGAGGAGGTCGCCAACGGGAACACGTACCTCGGCGCACGGGCGACCGAGAACGGCTTCGCCGACCGCATCGGCGACTCCGAGCTGGCCATCGAGCGGGCCGCCGCGCTCTCTGACGACATCGAGGGCGACGGCTACGACGTGACGTATCTGGGCAGCGGCGGCGCGGCGGTCAACGTCATCGTCGTCCCCGCCGGTGCCGAGACCGTCCAGGGCGCGAACAACGTCACCTACCTCGTCCACTCCGAGGACGAGACGACGTTCCGGGAGCCGGTGAAGTACTACGCCGTCTGGGGCATCCCTGCCAAGGGCGACAACGCGACGGTGATTCGCAATGACTGAGGGCCGCATCGTCAAACCGCTCGCCGTGTTCATCGTCGTCCTCGTCGTGATACTGGGCGGGACGTTCCTGCTCGCGGTCGCCGGCCCGGGGTCGTCGGGGCCGCCCGACGGCGCGTCCATCGACGGCCAGTCGCCGTCGCAGTACCAGCCCGACGCGGTCAACGCCCCCGTCGACCCGGAGGACGGGGAGATATCCGTCGACGCCGACGGGGAGGACAAGCGAATCCTCGTCGACACGAGCCACGGCAACCAGGTGTCCGAGTCACAGCTCGAACCGATTACCGAAGCCGTGTTCGAGGCGGGCCACACCGTCGAGTACGGCACGTCGGGCACCGGCGGGTTCGCCGAGTCGCTGGGGCAGTACGACGGCGTGCTCGTCGTCCAGCCGCTCGGGAGCTTCTCGCCCGAGGAACGCGAGGCGCTACGGGAGTACACCGAGGACGGCGGGCGCGTCGTCGTCCTCGCCGAGCCGACGCAGACGCAGCTCTCGACCGGCTTCACGCAGTCGACGACGACGGTGTCGTTCGGGGCCAACAACGCCACCGAGCAGTACGGCGTCCGGATGGGTGCCGAACAGCTGTACAACGTCGACGACGCGGCCAACGACAACAACTTCAAGGCCATCTACGCGACGCCGAGCGGCGACGGCGAACTGACCGACGGCGTCGAGACGATAACCTTCGACACCGCCGGCTACGCGGTCGTGAACGGGGACGCCGAGACGACGTTCACCGCGGCCGAGGGCACCCGGACGCTGGAGACGCGGCGCACCGGCACGTACCCGACGGTCGTCCGCAACGACAACATGGTGTTCGTCACCGACTCGACGTTCATCCGGAGCTCCGAGATATACGACGCCGACAACGAGGTGTTCGTCGGGAACTTACTCGCGTTCCTCCTCGAGGGCGAGGCACCGGGCGGTGACGCGCCGGACGCCGGGTTCGTGACCGACGGCGGCTCCGCCACCCCGGCCGAAACGCCGGCAGCGCCGACCCCCGAACCGACCCCGACGCCCACCCCGAGCGGGTTCTGACCACTCCCGCGGCGCTACCGCTCGCCGATACGCACCGTCGTCTCGCTGTACAGGCCGCGTTCGGCGGCGTCGGCCACGCTCAGCCCCGCGCCGATGGTGTACTCCCCGGCCGGCGCGGGCTCCCACTCGTCGTCGCTGACCCGGAACAGCCGGTCCCAGCGCCGCCGGAACCGCTTTCGCTCGCCGCGGTCGAACCGGAGGCTGCCGGCCTCGTCGGGCACGCTGTCGACGTGGGACGCCTCGGGCACCCCGTCGACGTACCAGGTCCAGGGTCGCGGCGAGTCCGTCGGGAGCGTTATCGGCACCGGCAGCGCGTTCTTCATCGTCACGACGAACGGCACCTCGGCTCCCGCGGTCCGGGGGGCCTCGACGTCGACGGACACCGCGCGATAGCGGAGCCACGTCGGCACCAGCCGGTCGCTCCAGGCCCTGCCGTCGATGCTGCGCGTGGCCCGTGGCTGCGCCTCGCGCTCGGTCGGGGCCTGTGGCTCCGCGTCGTCGCGGTGGAGCGCCCCCGAGTCGTAGATGCGACGCATTGCCGGAGTGTCGGCCGGCACACGCAAAAGCGTTCTCCGGGTCCCGACCGACTGCGTTCGAGTGAACCGACTGACACAGGACGGGCGAGCCGCCGGAATAGCGGGGCTGTTCGGACCCGTCTCCAGGGGACAAGCCATGCGTGTGACACACAGCCAAACAGGCTAAGTGGCCTGCCACCCGAGATGTCACCAAGCTATTCGTCCCGATGACTTCGACACGCGACACGATTCGGCTACTGCACGTCGACGACGAGCCGGACTTCGCGGCGACGGCCGCCGCGTTTCTGGAGCGCGAGAGCGACCGCTTCAGCGTCGAGACGGCGTCGAACGCCGACGAAGCGCTGGCATGGCTGGACGCGGCGACGTTCGACTGCATCGTGTCGGACTACGACATGCCCGGACGCAACGGCATCGAGTTCCTCGAAGCCGTCCGGGAGGAGTACCCCGACCTCCCGCTCATCCTGTTTACCGGCAAGGGGAGCGAGGAGGTCGCGAGCGACGCCATCTCGGCCGGCGTCACCGACTACCTGCAGAAAGACGGCGGGACGGACCAGTACACGCTGCTCGCGAACCGGGTCGAGAACGCGGTGGCGGCGAGGCAGTCGGCGACGGCGGCAAAGCGGCGGCGACACCGCCTCGAACAGATTCTCAAGACCGTCCCGTCGTGTGTCGTGCAACTCGACCCCGACGGGCAGTTCGTCTTCGCCAACCAGCGCGCCGTCGACGTCCTCGGCCTCACGCAGTCGGAAGTGACGGACCGGACGTACAACGACCCTGAGTGGGAGATTCGGGACCTCGACGGCGAGCCGATACCGGATGCGGAACTGCCGTTCCGGCGGGTGCTCGAAACCGGCGAGCCCCTGTACGACGCCCGGCACACGGTGCGCTGGCCCGACGGCACGGAGAAGGTGCTCTCGGTCAACGGCGCGCCGCTGTTCGGCGACGACGGCCGCGTCGAGAGCGTCGTGTGCACGCTGACTGACATCACCGGCAAGCGCGAGCGGAAGCGGGACCTCCAGGAGACCGAGCAGCGACTGCAACTGGCCCTGGAAGCCAGCGAAACGGGCGTCTGGGAGTGGAACTGTGCGACGAACGAGGTCACGTGGAACGACACGCTCGAACGGCTGATGGGGTTCGAGCCCGGGGCGTTCGACGGCACGCTGTCGGCCGTGTTCGACGTGATACACCCGGCGGACCGCCCCGACGTCCGCGAGCAAATGACCCAGGCGGTCGAGACGGACAGCGTCTACGACGGGGAGTTCCGGGTCATCGACGCCGACGGCGACGTGCGGTGGGGCTCCGTCCGGGGACAGCCCGTCGAGCACGACGGGGACACGCTGATGGTCGGCGTTCACCACGACATTACCGAACAAAAGGAACGCGAGCGCGAACTGGAGGTGATGGAGCGCCGGCTCGAGGCCATCCTGGAAAACACCACGACCCCGATGTTCATGAAAGACGACGAAGGGAAGTACATCTTCGTCAACCACGGCTACCGGGAGCTTACGGGTCTGGCCGACGAGAAAATCGTCGGCCGGACGGATTACGACCTGTTCCCCGAGGAGATGGCCGACAGGGTGTGGGCAAACGACCGCGCGGTCCTCCAGACCGGGCATCCGCTGGAAGTCGAGGAAGAAATCGTCGTCGACGGGGAGACGTACCAGTACCTCTCGGAGAAGGTCCCGATATACGACACGGGCGAGCGGTCCGACCCCGACAGCCCGGTCGCCGTGTTCGGCGTCGCCAGCAACATCACCGACCTCCGGAGCAAGGAACAGAAGCTCCAGCGCGAGCGCGACCGGCTCGCCGAGTTCGCCAGCGTCGTCTCCCACGACCTCCGCGGCCCCCTGGGCGTGGCACAGGGACGACTCCAACTCGCCCGCTCGACTGACGACGAGTCCCACTTGGAGCAGATGGCGACCGCCCTCGAACGGATGGAGCGCATCATCGACGACGTGTTGCTCCTGGCCCGCCAGGGGCGGGACATCGGGGAGACCGACCCGGTCTCGCTCCGCGAGGCGGTCGAAGACGCCTGGGAGATGGTCTCTCGGGGCGGCCGCGACGGGACGCTCGCTTTCGCCGACCTCGACGAGCGGGACGTGACGATTATCGCCGACCGGCCGCGCCTGCTGCAACTGCTCGAAAACCTGCTCCGAAACAGCGTGGCGCACGGCTCCACGAGCAGTCGGACAGGGGCCGACGACAGCGGCTCCGAGCGCGGTTCGCCGGAGCCACAACAGGCACAGACCGACATAGACCACGGTTCGACGAGCAGCCAGACGAAGCCAGCGGACGCCGCCGACGGCGAGGGCGTGACCGTCACCGTCGGCACCACCGAGGGCGGCTTCTACGTCGCCGACGACGGGCCCGGCCTCCCGGAAGTGGACCGCGAGGCGCTGTTCGAGCCGGGCTACTCGACCGCCGACGACGGCTCCGGGTTCGGGCTGGCAATCGTCGACCGCATCGCCGAGGCCCACGGCTGGTCGGTGGACGTGGGCGAGAGCGACGACGGCGGCGCGCGCTTCGAAATCACCGGCGTCGAGTTCGAGTAGCGGGCGGTCGCCGCCGGCCTATGGCCGCTCCGGCGCGTCCGGACCCGCGTCGTCGTACAGCAGGCAGGCGATGCGGTGGTCTTCGCCGGCGTCGACCAGTGCGGGGTCGGTCCGCTCGCAGGGGGACTCGAAGGCGTCGTCAAGCGCCGCTCGCGCGGCCTCGAAGGCCCCGTCGTGGAGGTGGTCGACGACCGTCCCGAACACCGCCTCGGCCGCCCCGTCGCCGAGTTGGTCCGGCAGGCCGAACTCGGCGCGGACCTGCGTCCCGAGGGCCGACGGCGAGAGCTGCCGGGTGTCCGCGTCCTCCTGCAGGGCGGTCACCGCTTCCAGCGAATCGGCGCTCCGGAGCCGCTGTTTCAGGTCCATGAGCGCGCGCCACTCGGGCTGTGCCATGTCGGTCCCCTCCGGCTGGATGACCTTCGGACAGCGGGTGTGGAACCGACAGCCGGAGGGCGGGTCGAGCGGCGACGGCACCTCGCCCGACAGGAGGATTCGGTCCCCTTCCCAGCCGGGGTCAGGCTCCGGGATGGCGGACAGCAGCGCCTCCGCGTAGGGGTGGTACGGCGGCTGGAACACCGACTCGGTCGGTCCCACCTCGGCGAGTTCCCCGAGGTAGAGGACGCCGACGCGGTCGGCGATGTGTTCGACCACGCTGAGGTCGTGGGCGATGACGATGTACGAGAGGCCGAACTCGTCCTGGAGGTCCTCCAGCAGGTTCAGAATCTGGGCCTGGACGCTCACGTCCAGCGCCGAGACGGGTTCGTCACAGACGATGACCGCCGGGTCGACGGCCAGCGCCCGGGCGATGCCGATGCGCTGGCGCTGGCCGCCCGAGAACTCGTGGGGGTAGCGGTTTGCGTGGCGCTGATTGAGCCCCACGGTCTCCAGCAGGTCGTGGACCCGCTCGGTTCGGGCCGCTCCCGCCGCGATGTCGTGGATGTCCAGCGGTTCGCCGACGATGTCACCGACCGTTAGCCGCGGATTGAGGCTGGCGAAGGGGTCCTGGAAGATGTACTGGACCTCCTTCCGGAGCGCCCGCAGTCGGCCGTCGGAGGCGGCGGTCAGGTCCTCGCCCTTGTACCGGACCGTGCCGGCCGTGGGCTCGATGAGCCGCAGCAGGCTCTGGGCGAGCGTCGTCTTGCCGCAGCCGGACTCGCCGACGATGCCCAGCGTCTCCCCGGGGAACAGTTCGAGGTCGACGCCGTCGAGGGCCTTCACCTCCCGGCTCCGGCCCAGCAGGGTATCGACGATGCCCCCACCGGACTCGTAGTACTTCGTGAGGCCCTCGACTTCGAGGATTGGGTCGTCGGTCGCAGTCATCGTCGCTCCCCTGCGTCGACCGTACTGTCGTCCCGCCCCCTCACTTCGACCTCGTAGTCGAGTTCGCCGTCCAGGTCGCCGGTGTAGGCCAGACAGGCGGCCGCCCGGTCGGTGGGCCCGGCTCGCTCGCCCGTTTCGGGGTCGACCAGCGCCGGGCGCGTGCGGGTACAGGCCTCCTCGGCGAACGGACACCGGGGGTGGAAGCTACAGCCCGACGGGACCTCTACGAGGTCCGGCATGGTCCCCGGAATCGTCTGGAGGCGGTCCTGCCGGTCGCCGATGCGGGGGATGGCGCTCATCAGCCCGACCGTGTAGGGGTGTTTCGGGTCGTAGTACAGCTCCTCGACGGACGCCTTCTCGACGGCACGGCCGGCGTACATCACCATCACCCGGTCGCACAGCTCCGCGATGACCCCGAGGTCGTGGGTGATGAGCTGGATGGCCGTGTCGTACTCGTCGGCGAGCCGTTCCAGCAGGTCGAGAATCTTGGCCTCGATGGTCACGTCCAGCGCCGTCGTCGGCTCGTCGGCGATGAGCAGGTCGGGGTCACAGGACAGCGCCATGGCGATGACGACCCGCTGTTGCATCCCGCCGGAGAACTCGTGGGGGTAGTCGTCGTACCGGGCCGCCGGCTCCGGGATGCCCACGTCGTCGAGCAGGCGGACGGCCCGGTCGCGGGCGGCCGCGTCGTCGTAGTCGAGGTGGTGGCGTATCGCCTCGGCTATCTGCTCGCCGACGGTGTAAACGGGGTTGAGCGCGGTCCCCGCGTCCTGGAATATCATGGCGACGCCGTTGCCGCGGATATCGCGTACCGCAGACTCGGACAGGTCTAGGAGGTCAGTGCCGTCGAAGCGGACGGTCCCGCCCTCGATGCGGCCGGGGTCCTCGATGAGGTCCATCACCGACAGCGCGGTGACGCTCTTGCCCGCGCCGCTCTCGCCGACGACGCCGAACTTCTCGCCGCGGTCGATGCGAAAGGAGAGGTCCTCGACGGCGGTGACGACGCCCTCCTCCGTGTAGAAGTTCACCGTGAGGTCCTCCACTTCGAGCAGGGCCATCAGACCTCGCCCCCGCGGGCCACGTCCTCGCCCTCCTGTGCGTCGAGCGCGTCGTTGATGCCGTCGCCGATGAGGTTCATCGACATGACGAACAGGAAGATGGCACCGCCGGGGAAGACGGTGACCCACCAGGGAATCGACCCGCCCGGCCCCTGGACGATGGTCTCGCGGGTCTGGTCCAGCATCGTGCCCCACTCGGCCGACCCTGGCGGGAGGCCGAGGCCGAGGAAGCCGAGCGCCGCGACGCCGATGACGACGGTGCCGATGGACAGCGACGCCTGCACGACCAGCGGCGCGACGGCGTTGGGGACGACGTGTCTGAAGATGACCCGCCGGTCCCGCGCGCCCAGCGCCTTCGCCGCCGTGACGTACTCGTTTTCCTTGACCTTCAGAATCTCACCGCGTATCAGCCGGGCGTAGCCGGCCCAGCCGATGGCGGTAAAGGCGAGTACCAGTTCCCAGTAGCCCTTGCCCAGGACGGCGACGATGATGAGCGCGAGCAGGAGGCCCGGGAACGCGAAGATGAGGTCGAGTATCCGCATCATCACCTCGTCGACCCAGCCGCCGTAGTAGCCGGCGACCGCGCCGTACACCAGCCCGATGGCGGCGGTGACGAGGACGACGATGAAGCCGATAGAGAGGCTGAACCGGCCGCCGTACAGCACGCGGGAGAACACGTCCCGCGCGGAGCCGTCGGTCCCGAAGGGATGGGCCAGCGACGGGGCCTCGTAGGCGGTCACGTCCAGCCCCTGGACGTAGAGGATGGCGTCGGGCCGGTAGGGCGCGAGCGCGAACGGCTGGACGGTGACGCCCGCGACCGTAATCGGGCGGGCGAACACCGCCAGCAGCGCCATCGCCGTGACGACGTACAGGCCGAGCATCGCGCTGCGGTTCCGGCGGAACTCGCGCCAGGCGCGGGCCCAGCGGCTCTCGGTCCCCGTGTCTCTCGTCTCTGTCCAGTCCGACAGCGGTTCGCGGCGCTCGACGGCGTCGGCGTCGAACCCCGTTATCCGGATGCGTCCTCTGTCAGTACTCATGTATCATAGCGGATTCGCGGGTCCAGCAGGGCGTACACGATGTCGGCGAGCAGGTTCGCCAGGATAATCGTCACGCCGGTAAACAGCGTGATGGCCATGATGAGGTCGACCTCGCGGCCGACGATAGCGCCGACGAAGGCCCGTCCCAGGCCGGGCCAGGCGAACACCTGCTCGACGACGACGGCCCCGGCGAAGATGCTCGCGGTCAGGAACGCGGCGATGGTCGTCACCGAGATGAGCGAGTTCCGCAGGACGTGTTTCAGCACGACCGTCCGCTCGGGCAGTCCCTTCGCCCGCGCCGCCGTGACGTACTCCTTGTTCAGTTCCTCGGCCATCGACGACCGCATCACGCGCATCAGCGTCGCCGAGGAGGCCGTCCCGATGGTGACCCCCGGCAAGACGAGATACCACAGCATCGCCGGCGACAGCAGGGGCCTGTCCGGGGCCAGCACGGGCCAGAGGTCCAGCCAGAGCGCGAACACGAGGATGAGCATCAGGCCGAGCCAGAAGTTCGGCAGGGAGATGCCGGAGAGGGCGAACACCCGCGAGAGGTCGTCGCCCAGCGTGTCCTTGTTCACCGCCGCGTAGATGCCGGCCGGGATGGCGATGAGCAGGGCGATGGCCCAGCCGAACAGGCCCAGCGCGACGGTCTCGGGGAGCCGGGCCATGATGTAGGGCAGGACCGGCTGATCGACGCTGATGACCGTCCCGAGGTCGCCCTCTAGGACGTTGCCCATCCACGTGAGGTACTGCTGCCAGACCGGGCCGTCGAGGCCGTACCTGGCGCGTATCGCCGCCTCCTCGGCCGCCGAAATCTGTGGGTTCAGGGCGACCATCTGGTCGATTGGGTCCCCCGGCGTCAGGTGGACCAGCGCGAAGGTAAACACCGAGACGCCGAACAGTATCGGGACCGTCGCCGCCACGCGAACCGCGATGAAGCGTCTGAGGCTCATGTCTCCCGGTCCAGGTACGCCACCTGCTGGTCCGTCGGGTCGTGCAGGCCGTAGGGCAGGATGCCACTGGAGAACGTGTACGTGTTGTGTCCGACGTAATCGGTCGACAGCGCGGAGACGTTCGTCCCGAAGACGGTGTAGCTGTTGGGGGCCTGCTCGATGAGTCCCCGCCAGACCCGGTCGTACTGCTCGCCGCGGAACTGCGGGTCCTCGACGGCGTCGACCGAGAACCGCGCCTCCGTCGCTATCTCGTTTAGGTCCGGCGTGTCCACCCGCTGGAAGTTACAGCACTGGCCGAAGTTGTCGATGGAGTTGACGGCGTCGTAGAAGCTCCCGGGGTTGAACGTCCCGGAGAGGCCGATGAGGACGATGTTGCCCTGCTGGTAGTACTCCGGGCCGAGGATGCGCTGGACGAACGTCGTGAACTCGAAGGTCTCGACGCTGACATCGAAAAACTCCGTGTTGCTCATCACCTGGGCGATGAGTTCGGCCTCGCGCACGCGGTCGTCGGAGGTGTTGGTCTCGATGGTCGCCTCGATGGGCGTCTCCACGCCGAGGTCGTCGACGGCCTCCTGCAGGAGTTCGGTCGCGGCCTCGGTGTCCTGTTCTGTCTGTGGGCGCAGTTCCTCGACCAGCGCGTCGTAGTCGGCCGACCCCTCGTCGGCGGCCAGCTCCGGCAGCGGCGTGTACGCCGGGTTCCGGTACCCGTTGTAGATGTTTTCCGCTATCTGGGCGCGGGGAAGCAGCTGATTGACGCCCCGGCGGACCCGCTCGTCGTCCCACGGCGAGACGGTGACGGGGTACTGGAGGAAGTTGTACGCCCCGGCGTTGGTCACGCTGAGCCGGTAGTCCTCCGCGCTCCGGTACTCGCCGTAGGTGTCGCTCGTGAGCCCGTAGGTGAGGTCTATCTCGCCGTTGTTGAGCGCGGCCGCGCGGGTCGCGTCGTCGGTGACGATAGCGACCGTGACCTCGTCGACGACCGGGCTCGTCGGGAACCCGTCCGGGCCGTCCCACCACTCCAGGGCGTCGAGGCCGAGGTCGTCGAGCCAGTAGTCGTCGAACGTACTGAACCGGGCGCGCTGTTCGGCCTCGTAGGACTCGAACTCGAAGGGGCCGGTCCCGATGGGCGTCAGGTCGTTGCGCGGGTCCGCCCCCCTGTCGGGGTACTCCTCGATGTGTTCCATCGGGTAGACCGTCGTCGGGAGCTGGCTGTCGGCCTCGGCGTCGGGCTCCTGCCCGTAGATGTCGACGGTGTAGTCGTCGACCGCCTCGGCGTAGAGAAAGGAGTCGAAGGTCTGGGCCGAAATCGAGGAGTTCTCCAGCACTTCGTAGGAGCGGGCGACGTTTTCGGCGGTCATCTCCTCGCCGTTGTGGAAGGTGACTCCCTCGTGGAGTTCGGCCCGGTATTGAATCCCGAAGGTGCCGTCCGCGACGGCGTCGGGCGCTTCGTTGACCGTCAGCACCTCGCCGGCCTCGGGGTTCCTGATGATAATCTGGTCGTCGGCGACGAGGTTGCCGTCGTCGTCGGTCTCCGCCGGCACCATGTACGGCTCGTAGGCCCCGTCCTCGACTTCCCGGACGTCCATCCGCTCCCACGTCCGCGCGAGCCACGGGTAGACGGTCCCCGCGGCGTCCTGTGTGATGAGGCCCTCGTAGACGAGCCCGTGGACGTTCCCCGACGGGGCGCTGGTGCTGTAGGACGGGTCGAAGGAATCGATGCCCGCCCCGAGACCGAACCGGAGCGTCCCACCCTCCTGAATCTCGTCGACGGAGACCTCCGCCCGCTCCCGGACCGGGTCGAGGCTTCCTCCACCCCCGCTCTCGCCGTCGCCGCCGGCGTTGCAGCCGGCGAGCGCCACTACCGTCGACGCGCCCGCCGCTTCGAGGACGCGCCGTCGAGACACTGTACTCGTATCGGTATCTGCGTCATAAGACATTCACATCTACCCCAGACTTGTGTAACGTGTTGGCTTCCCACACACTTATAGCATGACGACGCCCGCGGCCCCGAAACCGGGCGACACCACCGTCTTGAGTGGGTTTCGCCTCGGATTTCGGTCGGCTGGCCGCTCGCACGCCACCCCCGGACCGACAGCGAACGTACGTGCTCCTCGACGGGGACCGCGAATCCGCCCACCGGCGCGACGCCGGCGGTGTCGTCCCGAGCGGAACCATAGCAGTACCCCGTCGCCGTCCCCTGATTAAACCGCCGGTATCGGCAGCGGGCACAACCGCTAAGTCCGTGTGTCTGTGAGAAACGTTAATGATACACTCAGTGGGGCCGCTCCTGACGATTGACCTGACTGCCGGCGAGACGACCACCGGGGCCATCGACGGCGTGCTCGAACGGTACCTCGGCGGCCGCGGCGTCGGGACGCGGCTGGCCCACGAGCGGATACCCTTCGACGCCGACCCGCTCGGCCCGGAGAACCGCCTGGTGTTCTCGACCGGGCCGATGCAGGCCGCGCAGATGAGCTTCACCGGACGGATGAACTGCACCGGCGTCTCGCCGCTGACCGACGGGCTGCTCTCCTCGAACGCCGGGGGGTTCATGTCTCGGAACTTCGCCGATACGGGCTACAGCGCCGTCGAAATTGCCGGCGAGAGCGACGACCTCGTGGTCGTGCACGTGCGCGACGACGGCGTCGAGTTCGAGGCCGTCCCCGACTTGGCCGGCGCGACCGTCCCCGAGACGCTGGCCTATCTCGACGCCGAACACGGTATCGAGTCCGACCAGACGGCGGTCATCGGTCCGGCCGGCGAGAACGCGGTCCGGTTCGCGTCTATCATGACCAGTGCGGAGCGGGCCTTCGGCCGCGGTGGCCTCGGCGCGGTCATGGGCGCGAAAAACCTCAAGGGCATCACGTTCGCGGGCGACTCGCCGCCGGCCATCGACATTCCGGCGATGCAGATGGACGTCCACCGCGACGCCGCGACGGCGGACCACATCATGAAACGACAGGGGACCGTCTCGGTGATGGACCTCGCCAACGAAATCGACGGTCTGCCGTCCTACTACTTCTCCGAGCAGTCCTTCGCCGGCGTGGAGGGAATCAACGGCGACGCCGTCGAGTCCAAGAAGTACAAGAAAGGCACCTGTTCGGCCTGTGCCTTCGCCTGCAAGCTCCCCACCCGCGACGAGGAGCGCGGCGTCGAGACCGAGGGCCCGGAGTTCGAGGTGGCGATGGCCTTCGGGTCGAACTCCGGCGTCGACGACATCGTCGACGTGATGCAGTCGAACGAACTCTGTGACCGGCTGGGCCTGGACGCCATCTCCGCGGGCAACACGGTCGCGGCCTACCTCGACAGCGAGGACGCCTTCGGCGACACCGACCTGATTCACGAGACCGTCGAGAAAATCGCCCACCGGGAGGGCGTCGGCGACACGCTTGCGGAGGGCATTGACCGCTGTCACGACGACCTCGGGGTCGAGAACTGGACGGTCAAGGGGATGGACTTCGCGGCCCACGAGGGGCGCGTGCTCCACGGGCAAGGGCTCTCGTACGCCGTCGCCAACCGCGGCGCGGACCACATGTACGCGACTTTCTACTCCGTCGAGTACCCGCTCGTCCCCGACGACCAGGCGGTCGCTCCGGAGGGGACGCTCGGCAAAGCCGACGTGCTGGTCGAGCGGGAGAACTTGATGGCGCTGAACGACAGCGGCGTCGTCTGCAAATTCTCGCGGGACTTCATGACGCCCGAACGCTACGAACAGCTCTTCGACGCCGACTTCGAGGCCCTGCTCGCCGTCGGCGCTCGCACCGTGACGCTCGAACGCCACTTCAACAACCAGCGCGGCTTCGACCGGACGGACGACGCGCTCCCGTACTCGCTGCCCTCGTTCGAGGCCGCGCTCGACGAGTACTACGACGCGCGCGGCTGGGCCGACGACGGCACCGTGCCCGAGAGCTCGCTACCGGTGTAGTCGCCGGGGCCGACCCCCGGACGGGTGTTTCGACTGCCGGTGAGACCCTCCCGGTGAAAAAACGCCGTCCCGGACGAGACGAGGTCCGAGCCGCGACTGCGGGCTCAGAATCAGGTAGTTCCGCGTCGTCGTTCGCGTCCTTCTGCGCTCATGACAGTTGCATCTACGCGCCGTTATATCATAAAAGCACTCTTTTTTACACTTCGAAATCAGTGCTTTGGGGCCCTATAAAGTGGTTATTTCGGATATCTAAATTCTTACTCTATTCGAACTGGTATTTTTGCACGGCCTAAAACGAGACGCCCGCGGGAGCCGCTCAGACGGAATCCGTCCCGGACGGGGTCGATTCTGACTCGACGGGGTCCGCAGCGTCCACCGGGTCGGCGTCACACGGGAGCGTCGCCGCCAGCCGCTCGGCGACCATCGGACTGACCAGACCGGCCATCTCCATCGCCTCGGACTCGTAGTCGTCGAGGTCGAGCACGCCACGGAAGAACCACGAGACGGTCACGTACGTCTCGTGTAGCTCCGCGGCCTCCTCGCGTCCCGACTCGTGAGCGTCACGCCGTCGTAGGGCTCGTAGGACACCAGCCCCCGCTCAGCGAGCCGCTGGCACATCTCCGTCACCGCCGCCGGCGACCGGTCTACCATCTCTCCCAGCGTCCCCGGTGACACCGGCGGTCCGTCTCGATGCTGGGCGATGTAGATTGCCAGCAGGTACTGCGGGGCCGTGCTCATCGGTCCGGTGACTCCGGTCCCCTGCTCCCGACGAATCCGAAGGCTGCTGCCCGTCGACACCGACGAGTCCGCGTCCGTCGCGGCCGCCCGTTCATCACTGTCTTCGGTCCGACCGCCACTTTCGACGCTGGCGGTTCTCACCTGGGAGTCCTCGTCGGCGGTTCGGCCTGCCGATAGTCGACCAACCGCCCGCCGTCAGCGGGGCATGCTGGCGCCCGTGTCCCTCTCGCCGAGGCTTCGGGCACTGCCGGCTGTGAACGCCCGTGACGGGGCCGTTGCCGGTCCGTGTGAGAGGGCTGGCTGTACCTGCGACCCGTGTCCGGCGTCGCCTGACATATGGTTTAGGCTTGCCTAACGATACAAAACCCCTCCGATTTTTAGGACTGCCTAATACGACTGAGGGAACCGCGGACACCCATCGACTGTGTTTAGTCCGGTTGCGCCCACCTATTCGAGATTGACGAAATATAACCGTTAGAAAGCGGCATCAAGTAGTGAAATAAACGATGCTACTCGGTCAGGAAATCAACTTCTCACGAAATTGGCGGTTACACTATGTGTTTCGGTGAAAACAACGGGCGAGAGAAAGAGATGTTACTCAGTAGTCGCGGACGCCGAGAGAGCTACGTTTCAGCTTAAGTCACCGGTCGCAGGTAGTTTGCTACAATCGTAGAGAGTACGTCCGCCGAGATTCGTGGTGAGGTCGCGTACACGACCGAGTCGTCTTCGTCGTGGGTCTCAACATCGAAGCCCAGCTCGTACTCTTCGTGCTTGATCGCGCGGTCCACAGTCATCCACACGTCGAACAGAAGGGACGCGTAGAGGACGTAGAACAGCCGTACACCGCCGTGACCGCTCTTCGTAAACGCGAGGAAGTCCTTCGTCTTCTCGAAGCCGATCTCTATCAGCCACCGATTCGTGTACCCGCGCTCGTGCTTAGCCTTCCGCTTCCGAACCGGATCGCTAAACGACTCGGAATCGGGTCCACGGAGCAACTCAATGGCGTTCCCGGCATCGATGTCCGTCCGGCTCGTCGAGAACGCCACTCGGTCGGTCACCGGGTCCTCGACGTCCACGACGCCGCCATTCTCGTAGTCCCGCTTCGGGAGGCCGACCAGCGTGGTCGCGCCGTAGCCGTGCTCCTGGCTGTGCTGGCGGTAGTTCTTCACCACGGAGATGTCGCCGTCGTTCTCGCCCATCCGCGTAGTGATGTCTCCGCGACCGGGCTTCTCCTGGAGGACGGCCTTCTTGACGCTGTCCTCTTCGCGGATGTTCATCACGTACGGGATGTTGAACTGGTCCTCAGTACGGAAGGCGTTCCCGTAGTGGAAGAGTTGCTGGACGGCGACCTGCGAGTACGCCGAGTCCATGTAAACCTCCGAGACCGTAACGAGTTCTTGCCCGCGCTCGATGAAGCGTTCGACGTGATCCTCCAGCTGGTCTTTCCGTTCGAGCGGCTCCATCGCGTAGATCAGCGGGCACGACGGGTGCGCAATGGCGGCGGCACCGAACTCCCAGGCGTACTTGAAGTCGTCACCGCTCTTCGTCCCGTGGACGTACCGAACGACGTCGCTGATTCGTTCAGCCGCTTCCCGCTTCTCGTCGTCGTGGAAGTTGGCCGTTCGGATCTTCTCGGGGTCTTCGCCGACGAGGCACTCTATTCCCTCTTCTTCGATGTACGCGTACGTGTCCTTCTTTTTCCGGTCGCTCCACCTGTGGAACTTGGGATCGGCGATGGAGGGGATCGTGACGCGCTTCCACTTCGCGTCCGATTCGATGGTTGTCGTGTCGATAGCGAGCGGGACAGGCGAGTCGTAGAGACCGACCTGCTCGTCGAGGGCCTCCACGACACCGTCGATAGCGTCGGCGTACATGGAGAGCATTTCCCCGGCAGAGAGGCTCTTGACGAGGTCGAGGACCGTTCGACCGTGTGGCGGGTCGTCGTCATCGATCTGCTGCCACTCGAAGGTGTCTCCGCCCCCGTGGACGCTGGAGCTGGTGAGCGCGCAGTGGGCGAGGAGTTTGAAAAAGACGTTCTTGTCGTGCGAAACGCCGCCTTCCCTGTTGAACGAGTAGTTCGGCGTGATGTAGCCGACCATCTCGTTAACGATGCGGCGGATCTGGTCCTTCGTGAGTTCCTGCGTCTCGTCACGTTCGTCGGGCACCAGGAGCTCGGTCGTCTCGATAAGTCGGTTGTTATCGTACGCCCATTCGCGGACATACGTGACCACTTCGGTGATGAACGCACGGAGATCGGGACCGAAGCGGTCGTTCCACGCCTCGTTGAAATTCGTCTGGTGCGGACACCGGCGCGTTCCGTTGAAGGTGCCGTAACCGAGTTCTCGACGGGTGTTTGGCCGGTCAGAGAGCTCGGAGACGATGTGGCTCCGGTACTCGATGCCGCGAAGCTTCCCCCAGATATACGAGCGTACGAGGGCCTCGAAGCTGTGAATCCGGGGATGGTCACTCCATTTCCTGTCTTCGAATCGGGCGAGATCGATACCAGCAGTGGCGACGCACTCGGTGAGAGAGTGACCGTTCATCAGCCCGGCGTAGATCTGCATCGCCACATGCTTCGGACGGTTGATCCGAAGCTTCGTGAAAATTGGGTGGGGGTGATGTCCTTCGTCTTGATAGGTCTCTTTGTACGTCTGATACACTAAGTGCCGGAATTCGTCTTTCTCAGTCAGTTCACGGCCCGGTGAGAAATAGTGAGTCGGACCTTGAGGTGAGGGAGGGGATGGACCGCAGGAAGAGGATTGGGAGGGCGATTGATAGGAGGACAGCGTTCGTTGGACCACGTCTGGCCGGCTTTAGTTCAAGTTAGTATATAAGTCTCCTGCCCCAGAATATTATTCCTCCGTCTCCTTCAGAAGGGTCAAGATTAATTCGGATTGCTCTCTTGGGTGCGCATGGTCAGTCTTCAGTTCGAACGCTGGAATTACCTCACCACAAAAAGGACACTCCGTCTGTTCCGTTTCCTCTGCTTCTAACGCTCTTTTGAGTATTTTCTGATCCACCATGTTTTGTTAAAATTGGTTGGGCTTTCTAACTCGGCGTGTGTTCGAACGTCATTATACTCACATTACTGGAAGACAGGCCATCTCTGGCTGTTCTTCAACTTCCCCGTGACAATCTTCACACAACGAGATGAGGTTTTTAGGGGTGTTTGCTTCCTGTATTGATTCAAACCATACAAGTTTCTCTTTGTGATGTACTTGTAATCCAACGGAGGAATCCCCACATCTCTGGCACTGATCGTTATCTCGCTCCAGAATCCATTCTCGAACGCGCTCCCATCGCCCACCGTAATTAACCTCCTTTTGAAGGATTCTTGAGCCAACTTTGCACTCGCGGCAAGCATACCGCAACTGCAGATAGGCAAAGGCCTCTGAGCCGCACTCAGGACACTCAATAACCTCATACATTCCAGATTCACCGTCTCTGGCGATTGCTGGGACATCAGATGTAGGGCGATCCTTCACTTTCGGGAATGGGCGTTCAATCATCGATTTAGTTGAGGCCGTCGCCATAATCCACACAATCGTTCCCATCGCTATAAATCTATATGTTGTAAAGTTCGATGTCAATTACACCGTTAAGAATACAAGCGTAAAGGACAACATCAACATAGAGGACAGAGACGTGTCTATCACAGTGCCACACGAGTTGAACCGCGCGGACAAGCGTATCCTGCGCGCCCTTGAGGACGGTGTCCGGAATCCGAGTTGGCTGGCTGAAAAACTGGATTACTCCCGGCAGTATGTCCACCAGCGCCTCCAGCTACTCGTTGCAGCCGAGTACGTGAACAACCTCGGGCACGGTCTCTATGAGCTGGAAGAACTACCTAACGGGTTCGGTCAGGATTCAAAAGACCAGTAGCTAATCTCTTCTGAATCCTTACCGGGAACTGTTATAATACTGTAGTCTGTCGTTGCGACATACAAATGCGGATTCGCCAGCGACAGCTCCTGTACGGAACAGTATTCGGGTTAGCCACGTTCTTAGTCGGTTGGTTGATTACATACGTTCTCACACCTTCTGACCTTCTGGCAGAGTTTCCACGCTGGAAGGTGACACTCTGGGTGTTCCTCAGTGCACATTTCGTTTCAATATCTGGCCTTCAGTTAGGCGGTCTCAGTTCTGCATTCACCCAGGTGGACGTTATTGCACAGGTGCCGACACTGCGGAGTCTGCGGGTCGTCCCGATCCTGTTGACCGCGCTCGGAGGAGTGATGATGGTCGAGGCTCTGAACTACACGACCCGCTTCAAGTACCTCATTCAGAACAGTGGCGCGCTCCTCACAGGATACCTCGCGGCGGGGCTTCTGGCATTCGTCGTTTCCGAAGCACAGCCAGGTGTAGCGATGATTATCGTCCTCGCTGTTCTTCTCGCTGGCGGCGCGTACCTCGGCGGTACAGTCACTCAACGGTTCACCGCGGGTCTCCCCGTGTTCGCGGTCACATCGCTTGGCGGGGTCGTCCTGATCGGATTACTGGTCGTCCTGGGCGGTCTCGTGGTTCTCCAGTCGATAGCCCCGCTAGTCGGGGTTTCTCTCGTCGGTGTTATCATCGGGGCCGTGTTGGCGTGGACGGCACGGAACGTCCCTTCGTAGAGCAGGACAGTTTTCCAAGCGACTAATAAGACGAGACGGGTAGCTCATGCAGACCTGTGACGACGTACGCCGTTCTCAGCCCGCCCGACGGCTCGACACTTTATTCCCGTGAGCGCCGCTTCGCGGCTGACCTCTGCGACCAGCTGCTCTACCTCACGCCGGACGGCCTCGACGAAGAGCCCGGCGAGGAGATCGGCGACCTCACTCCGACCGAACTGGCGAACACCGTTTACAGCTCCACGCGCGACCGCGACTGGAGCGAGGACGACGAGATGTACATCCTCGTAGAGCCCGCGCTGCTGGACATCGAGACTCGGAACGCGTTCCGGCGGTCCCTCCGAGTCGTCTTCCAGCGGTTTGACCCCGAGGTGTGCTTCCCTTACGACGTCCTCGAAGACGTCGGGAAGCAGGCGGCGTGGCTCACGGACTCTCTGGAGGCTGGGGAGATCGTGCCGCCGGAGGGGGTACGGCGGCAGAGCGTCACTGGGGTGGACGAGAGCCAGACAGACCTCACTTCCTTCTAGAATTCTGGTAGCTCTGCCGGGTTCGTCGTTACTTAGCAGAGGCGATTGACAATATTGTCCGAAGTTCGGACGTGTAGAACCGTGATGGTCTAACGGTTATCAGCCCCCAATCTCGAATAGGTGTTGCGCCGATTTGATATCGCTGTATATGATTTATCAGGCCGAGCGCGGGCCCGCTCCCGCTCAGCCGTGGACGGTCGACAGCGGCCGTCAGCCGGTGTGACGGCGCTATTCGAGGAACTCGGAGATAGACTCGAAGGAGTCGGCGGCCAGCGTCTCGGCGACGGCGTCCCCGTCGACGCCGCTTATCTTCTGGGGATACTTCCGTCCGAAGTAGCTCACGATGTTCTCGACGTCACGAGTCAGCAGTTCCCTCGCGTTCTCGTGGTCGGTCGGGACTGCTTGGGGCCAGTCGAAGACGACGACGCCTTCGTTCGTCACGAAGACGTTGTACTCGCTCATGTCCGCGTGGACGTATCCCTCGCGGTAGGCCGCCTGCATCTCTTCGAGAACGAGGTCCAGAATCGGCAGTACCTGTTCGGGTTCGAGTTTCGTCCGGGAGAGTTCGACGCCGTCTATCTTCTCCATCACGATTGCGTGCCGGTTCGTGTCGACCGGCTGTGGGACCGACACCTCGGGATACAGCGTCTCCAGGGCGTCGTACTCCCGCTCGGCGGCCTTCCGGGCAGTGTAGAGCCACGAGACGTGGTCCCGGTCGGCGGTGTACTCCCGCTCTTTCATGACCTCGCGGAAGTTGGTGTACCCCTCGCGGTGGTACTTCAGGGCCACCGGCTTGTACGACTGGGCCTCGTACACGTCGCTTTCCTTGCCCACCCCCAGCGGCGACCCGACGCCTTCGATGGTGTCGCGTTCGGCGAAGGTGTGGAGCGCGAGCGTGTCGTACCCCTCGAAGGTGAGCTTGAACCCCTCGTACTGGATGGTCTTCCGTTCGACCAGCCCCCGGTCCGCACACCGGTCGAGTCGATAGTCGACGTCTTCCGCCGTCAGCCGGGAGAACTCGGTCAGCTTCTCGCGGGCGACGAACTCCGAGAACCGCATCCCCTGCTCGACGCCGGAGAGCAGATGGAAGTCCTCGGGTTCCAGCTCCGCCATCACTGAAGCCACGTTCTGGACCATTAGCGTTCTCTACTCGGTGGACTGGTAAAAGGCCGACGCGTTCGCCGGATAGCGTAGATAAATCACTTGCCGCTATACTAAATGCCACGTTTGTCTCGGCTTTGGTTCAGCAACGGCTGACACGTCTACTGATTGAGTCGGTCGTGGGTCTGGTGTTGCTGAGGTAGTGCGGTGTTCGGGGCCGCTGTCTGTTCGAATAGCACGCCACTGCATCTCGGCACTGGAACTACGGGGTCGGTCGTTCGACCGAAACCGCAGTCCGGTGGTTGGTCGCCAGATAAGGAACCCTTTAGTCCACAGACTCACCTGTCCCCGTCTGGTACTATTTGTCTGTTACTGCTACTGTACTGCCGTGTCTGTCACTCAAAACTCGGCTGATGGTTCACGAAAACGGGCGTTAGACGGTCGAAAACTCCCTTCATTTTCGATATATCTGAAAGAAGCAGTAAGTTGGGCATCGGTTCGAAAATACGCACCTAACCGCGGTGGCTGTATATGTAATGCGAACGGCGATTGCGTTTGTCGACCGTACGTTCCCTAAATTACTTTCTACTTTTACTCATCTAAGCACAAACGTGTCGCGTGAGCAGACGAAACAAAGGCCGGCTCAGGGACCTGCTTCGGTCCCTCGCCTTCCATCCTCGCGACCGGCGGCTCGCGTTCCCGGTGTTGTTCGCCGTCGGTGCTGAGCTGTATTTCATACTGACAATCACACTCGGTTCCGCTCGTCCTCCAATGGCCCCCGACGCTGGCATCTTCCAGCATCTCGGCTGGTATCTGACACGAGGTGGTCGGCTGTACGTCGACGCCTGGGAGCCGAAGCTCCCGCTGTCCTACGAAACGACCGGCGTTCTGGCGCTGCTGTCCGGCGGTGATATGTACCACCTCCACCTCCTCAGCGTGGTGCTGATGAGCGTGGCAGTGTGTGCAATCGTCGGGCTCGTCGTGATACTCGTCTACGACATCACCGGCGACGACATCGCTGCGCCGCTGGCCGGCCTCTCGATGTTCCTGTTGCCGGGGTTCGCCGTCCGACCGGCGTATGGCTTCAAAGCGAAGTACCTCCTCGTGCTCTGTGGGCTCCTGGCGATATACCTGTACACGCGCGGGTACCCGGCGCTGAGCGGCGTGGCCGCGGCGGCCAGCGTCGGGTACTGGCAGGCTGGGGCCATCTTCCCGCTCGTCGTGCTCGGACTGGCCATCCAGCAGCGGGACGTGGAGGCGCTCGAACGCGTCGTCGCCGGGGGCCTCGGGTTCACCGTCGTCATGCTCGCGCCGGTGTTTCTCCTCTGGCACTCGGCCTCCGAGATGGTCGTGCAGGTGTTGCTCGTGCCGCTACAGACGGAGGAACAGACGTCGCTGCTCACCCGACTCGTCGCTGGCGTCATCCACTTCAAGTGGGCGTCGCCGGTCGTGGCGCTCGGTGGCCTCGGTCTCGCACGCACCGCCCGAGGCTGTCTCACGGGCGAGGACGGCGTCGTCGGGCGTACCGACTGGTGGATTCCGGTCGGCGCGGCGTGGTTCGCGTTCCTGATATTCTTCGTCGACTTCGAGACCGGCGGCTACACCGACCTCATTCCGGGGCTTGCGTTCGTCGCAATCGGCGTCGGGATAGTCGCGACGACGCTTCGTGACCACCATCAGAAGCAGTCTCTCGCCGTGGCGCTCGGGCTGGTCCTGGTCGTGAACGTCGCCGTCCTCGGCAGCGTCGGCATCGTCTTCACGCCCGTCGATACCCCGGGACCGGTGCCGATGTCGGACCTCGAGACCACCGACCTCCCGGACGCCTACGAGGGGAGCGAGTCGGCACCCGACGTCCGGTACATCTACTGGCAACAGCTCGAACCGTCAGCGTGTCACTACCGGCTCTCGGTGATGGAACTGCGGTGGCTCGACCGGGTCGACTCGACGACGAACAGCCGCTGTCTCGACCTCGGTGCCGCCAGAGCCAGACTGGCCAGGGGGTAGCTACGACTCCGTGTCGTAGTCCGCGAGCGACGTTTGCGTCGTTTCGACCGAGCCGGTGATGACGTAGGGGACGATGATGCGGAAGAACTGGGCGACGAGGACCAGCAGAATCGGGCCCAGGAAGATGCCGTAGAAGCCGAACGCGATGGGACCGAGGATGTACGCGAACATCAGCAGGCCGACGTGGGTCAGGTCGCCGCTGACGTACGGCCGAATCAGGAAGTCCGGGATGGTGTCGACGACGACCAGCGTGACCACGAGGAAGAGAGCGACCCAGGCCAGGGCCGTCGCCTCTCCGGAGACGACCGCGGAGACCCCGAGCAACACGGCGACGGGCAGGTAGACGATTTTCATCCCGACCACGGGGATGAGGCTCCCGATGCCGGTCAGCGCGCCGACCAGCGGCGCGAACGGAATCCGCACCGCACCGGGCGCGACCAGGTTGTACAGCGTGAACACGAAAATCCCGATGACGCCCGTCACCAGCGCGTTCAGGATGTTCCCGAAGAGAATCGAGGAGAGCTCCTCGTCGACCGCCGCCGCGTACTCCCGGAGGACGCCCGACCCGTCGAAGGTGTCGAGGAACCAGCCGACGAGCCGCGGGCCGTCGGTGAGCAGGTAGTACGTCCCCGCGAGCATGATGAACACGCGGAGCAACAGCGACGTGAGCAGACTCACCGAGCCGACGAGGGTGTCGGAAACGCGCCCCAGCCACGACTGGACGGTCGCGTTCCGAAGCAGGTCGAACACCTCGGACGGGCCCATCGTCAGCAACTCGCTGAAGCCGAGGTCGGCGAGCGGTCCCGGCAGCGACCCGCCCTGGAGTTCCTGAAACTGGGAGAGGTACGCCGCGCCCAGACCGCCTTCGCCGAAGAACGCCTGCAACTCCGGGATGACGAGGACGAGCGTGTAGCCGACCAGCGTCACGAACGGCAGGAGAAAGAAGAAGATGGTGGCGGCCGCGTGTATCTGCTTCTGATAGGGGACGGCCCGTTTCAGGAACGACTCGGGCAGCGGGAGCCGCCCGAGCCGCCGATAGATGGGGCGGCTGGCGTAGTACAGGAAGACGGTAAACACGAGCGTCGGGAGGAACTGCGACAGGACGAGGCCGACGACCACGAGGAGCGCCACGCCGGCCAGAGCGAGGAGGGCACGCCGTCCGAGGGCGGTACTGTATTGCATATGTTTTCGATACGACTTTTCGACAAAAAATAAAACCACCGGTGGGGCCGGTTTCCGCCGACGGAAGACGGGCGGCGGTTCCTCGCCTGTGGGGCGATTACAGCCCCTCGAACTGCGTAATCGCGTCCCGCCAGTCCTCGGGAATCGAGCGTGAGGTCTCCGCGTCGCGGTCGTACGTGAGCACCGTCGTCTCGCCGGTCGCGGCCACGCCGTCGCCGGTCCGGACCTCGTACTCGAAGGGGAAACTCTTCTCGCCCAGACGGGGCACCCGGACGGCGACGGTGACGGCGTCGCTGATGTGGACCGGTCGGACGAAGTCGACTTCGAGGTTGGCGATGACGATGCCGGTCCCCGACTCCCCGCCCGAGAGCAGGGCCTCGTCGGCGCTGACGACGTCGTGCAGATAGTCGATGCGGGCCTCCTCGAGGTAGGTTCCGTACGTCGCGTTGTTGACGTGGCCGTAGGTGTCGATGTCCGTGTATCGGACCTCGACGTCGGTCGTGTACTCGAAGCTCATGCCAGCAACTCCGCGTGTTTCTGCCGAAGCTTCTCCAGTTTCGGCGGGATGGTCAGCTGGCAGTAGCTCTGGTTCGGGTTCTTCTCGAAGTAGTCCTGGTGGTACTCCTCGGCGGGGTAGAAGGTTTCGAGCGGCTCGACCTCGGTGACGATGTCGCTGTCGTAGCCGGGCTGTATCTCCTCGACGAACGCCTCGACTGCCTCGCGCTGGGCCTCGTCGTGGTAGAACACGGCCGAGCGGTACTGGGTACCCACGTCGTTGCCCTGTCGGTCCTTCGTCGTGGGGTTGTGCGTCGTGAAATGCACCGCCAGCAGGTCCTCGTAGCTCACGACGCTGGGATCGTAGGTGACCTGCACGCACTCGGCGTGGCCGGTCTCCTCGCGACAGACCGCCTCGTAGCTCGGGTCGGCGACGTGGCCGCCGGCGTACCCCGACACCACGTCAGTCACGCCGTCGACCTGTTTGAACACCGATTCCGTACACCAGAAACACCCGCCCGCGAACGTCGCTTGTTCGGTCATCACCCGACATACGTGCCCGGCGTACAAAACTCACGGGCCGCTACCGGTCGACCTCGCCCATGATGGTGTCCAGGCTGCCTATCGTCGCCACGAGATCGGGGACGTACTCGCCGCGGGCCATCTCGGACAGCGCCTGGAGATGCGAGAAGGAGGGGCCCCGGATTTTGAACCGGGCGGGGGACTCTGTCCCGTCGGAGCGGATGTAGATGCCGAGTTCGCCCTTGGCGGCCTCGACGGCGCGGTAGATTTCGGCGTCGGGGTCGGGCCGGAGCGTGCGGGGGACGTTCGCCTGTATCTCGCGGTCGCCCTCGGGCCAGTCCTCCAACAGGTCGACACATTGGCGGATTATCTTCGCGGACTCCTCCACTTCGCGCAGGCGCACGAGCACGCGGCTGAAGTTGTCGCCGTCCTGCTCGGTGACGACCGACCAGTCGAGTTCGTCGTAGTAGCCGTACGGGTCGTCCCGGCGGAGGTCGTAGTCGACGCCGGAGGCACGCGCGACCGGGCCGGTACAGCCGTAGGCTTTCGCGGTCTCGGCCGGGAGGTGGCCCGTGTCAATCGTCCGGAGCTGGAGAATCTCGTTGCCGGTGAGCATGTCGTGGTACTCCCCGAGCTTGTGGGGCAGGTCGTCGAGGAACGCTCGTATCTTCTCGAAGAACGCCTCGCGGGGGTCGGGCAGGTCCCAGGCGACCCCGCCCAGCCGGAGGTAGTTGAACATCAGCCGCTGGCCGGTGAGGTCTTCGAGGATGTCCTGGACGAGTTCGCGGTCCCGGACCCCCCACTGGAAGACCGCGGTGAACTCGCCGACCACGTCCAGCGCGTACGTGGCCACCGCGAGCATGTGCGAGAGAATCCGCGATAGCTCCCCGCCCATCGTCCGGATGACCTGCGCGTACTCGGGGACCTCGATGTCGGCGAGGTCCTCGGCCGCGCGGGCGTAGGCCCACTCGTTCAGCAGGCCGGCTCCGCCCCAGTCCCAGCGGTCGGGGTACGGCATTATCTGGTGGCGGTAGGTGCCCTGTTGGCACATCTGCTCCTCACAGCGGTGGATGTAGCCGATGTCGGGGTCGACAGCCGCCACCTGTTCCCCGTCGAGTTGGGCGTTCAGGTGCAACACCCCGTGGGTCGAGGGGTGGTGTGGGCCCATGTTGAGATGCATCGTCTCCGGCCCCTCGCGGCGGTCTTCGAGCAGGCGCTCGTGCTCCCGGAAGGAGACTATCTGTGGCCGGTCCTGGTCGTAGTCCCGGCGTAGCGGGTGGCCCTGCCAGGTCTCGGGCAGGAGGATGCGGCGGCAGTCGGGGTGGTCGTCGTAGTCGATGCCGACCAGGTCGTAGGCCTCCCGCTCGTGCCACGCCGCCGTCGGGTAGACGGGGGCGGCCGACTCGCTGACCGGGGACGCCTGTGGCGTCGGCACGACGACCGACAGTTCCTGTGTCGGGTCGTCGTACTTCCGCAGGTGGTATATCGTCTCGAACCGGTCGGCGTACTCCTGGGCCGTGACGCAGGCACAGTGGTCCAGGTCGGCCTCGGTTCGCAGCGTCGAGAGGACTGCCTGCACCTCGTCGGCGCGGACGACGACGGCCGGGGCGTTCTCGTGGTGCTCGGTGTCGAGGACGCGGTCGGCAATCGGCTCGACGAGCGGGTGGGTGTCGTCGGTGCGGTGGACTGTCCGGGGCATCTCAGTGGTCGGGCTTCGCCGGCCGCGTCCCTCGGCCTGTCCCCTCACTGCCGAGGTTGTTTTAAGTTCGACAGCGGAAACGCCCGGTATGAAGTACGTCTCGCTCTCGCTGTGGATGGCCCCCGAGGTCCGGCATCCGATGCACCAGTTCGTCGTCGAGCACGACGGCTACGAGGCCAGCTACCTCCTCCGGGGCAACGACGTGGGGACCGACCTCCAGACGCTGCTGTTTCACGTCGACGGGTTCCCGCCGGAGCCATACCGGGCGGCGCTGGAGCGGGCCGACACCGTCCGGGAGTACGCTATCTCGCCCTGTCCCGACGAGACGTTCTACCTCTACGTGCAGGACTCGCCCTCGGCGACCGGCCACGACCTCGTCGAGGCGCTCACGCGGGCCGGCCTCGTCATCGTCTCGCCGGTGGCCTACCGGGCCGACGGCACGGTCGCGCTCACGCTGGTCGGTCCGGGCGGGACGGTCCAGCAGGCCGTCGAGACGGTGCCGGACGGCGTCTCCGTCGACGTGCGGGAGGTCGGGGAGTACGACAGCCGACGGCTCGACACCGGCGCGGCGCTGACCGACCGGCAGTTCGAGGCCGTCGCCGCCGCCGTCGACTGCGGGTACTACGCCGACCCCCGCGAGGGCGGCGTCGACGACGTGGCCGACGAACTCGGCTGTGCGCCTGGGACCGCCGCCCAGCACCTCCGGAAAGCCGAGGCCCATGTGATGGCTGACCTGCTCGACCAGCGGAACGGGTCCGGGTAGCCCAGGGCCACGCCGTGCCAACGCCGCGGGCAAATCGCAGGCCCACAACGCATATCGCACCGCGCCACCAAGACCGGCTATGTCACTGGCCGACCTGGAGTGGCGCGTCGTCGGCGAGGAAACGCGGCCCGGCCCGATGACGATGGGGCTGGAAGCGGCCGCCGCCGAGACCGTCGCCGCGGGCGGGCCGGCGACGGTGCGAGTGTACACCTGGCCCGACACGCTGTCGCTGGGCTACGGGCAGGACCCCGACACCGTCGACTGGGACTACTGCGAGCGCGAGGGCATCGGCGTCACGCGACGGCCCACCGGCGGCGGGGCGATATACCACGACGGCGTGGCGGACGTCTCCTACGGCATCGTCGCGCCGGCCGACGCCGTGCCGGGCGACCTGATGGCGTGTTACGAGCGGTTCTGCGAGCCGGTGCTCGCGGCGTTCGAGCGCCTGGGCGTCGACGCCGCCTTCGCCGACGACGAGCGAGCGGCGGTCCACCAGCCGGCCTGTTACCTGCGGCAACTCCACCCGGCCCACGACATCGTCGGCCCGGACGGCCGGAAGCTCAGCGGGAACGCCCAGTACCGACAGAAAGACGCCGTCATCCAGCACGGCTCCCTGTCGGTTTCGTTGCGGCCGGAGCGACACTGCGGCTGTTTCACCGCCGATCCCGACCCGGCGCGGTTCACGGAGCGCGTCGGGGCGATAGACGAGTACGCCGACGTCGACCGCGGCGAGGTCGTCGAGACGCTCCAGTCGACGCTGGCCGAGTGGGTCGATGCGACCGAGGGCTCGTGGACGGACAAGGAGCTGACCCGCGCACGCGAGCACGCGGAAGAGAAGTACGACACCGACGAGTGGATTCGACGGTCGCCATGAGATACTCCGGAGCGGTGGGAGGCGTCCCGCGTCGACGACTTCGTCGACGCGTGGCACAAGGTGATGCGGCTCGACCGGTTCGACCTCGAATACTCCGAGTAGCGGTCGCCCGCGTTCAGAGGGTTTCCTCGACGAACTGGGAGACGAGTCGGTCCTCGGCGGTCCGGAGCTGGTACTGCACGGTCGAGCGCGGCTCGTCCAGTATCGACGCGAGGTCCTTGACTGAGACCGCTCGCGGCCGCTCGTAGTAGCCGTGGGTCACGGCGGCTTCGAGCACCCGCCACTGCTGGGGCGAGAAGTTCGTCGCGACCCGTTCGGTCGCCTTCCAGTTCCCGGCGCTGGTGATGTGAGACACCGAGAGCGTGACGCCGTCGCGCAGGCTCGCCTCGATTTTGTCGTAAACCTCGCCGATGGGGGCAGCCCCCGGATAGAGGACGCGCCAGCGGTACTCGTTGCCCGTCCGGCGGGATTCGAAGACGGTGCCCTCGCGGACGTGCCGGTGGAGGAAACTCGGCAGCGACTGACAGCCGCTGATTTCCCGGCGGAGCGTGTACACCGTCCGTGTCGTCTCACTGCGGTCGAGCACGTGGTACGTCCGCGTCGTGTCACAGCTCACCACATCGAAACACTCGTTGCAGCGGTCCTCGTCCAGAAAGACGTCGTCGAACGCACGCAGGGCCTCGGGCGTCCCTTTCGCGTGGTCGAGTCGCCACATGTGGTCGTCGCCGACGAAGATGGCCGAGGACCACACCGAGAGACTCTCGTGTTCTCGGAACACGTCCATCAGGCTGTCGGTGCCTGCGTCGAACTGCAGGACGAACTCGAACTCGCGCGTCTCTTCGACCGTCGGCTGAGTCTCGGTCATTTGGCTATTACTAAATTTGGAACTGTACTATAAGTCGATTCCTAGTGCGCTGCTATCACTTCGATCTGTCTACTTAGCTATTGATAAAGTGAGCTGTCGATTCACCGTGGCCCTCACGTCTGCAGTGACGGGACGACGAGGGCGGACTGGGCAACAGCCGTGACAACAGATCCACGTCACCGTTTTGTGGCACCCCGGCCAAGCGATGACATGGTCTCGTCTCCCGCTGATGACGACCCTTCCGACACCTCCACTGACCCTCCGGCAACCGACGGCAGCGCCACAGCCCTTTCAGAGGAAGAACTGTACGCGGTTGTCCGTGTCGCGGCCGAAGACGCGGTGCTCGGCGCGCTCGGGACGCTCATGCTGGTCGGTATCGGCGTCGTCCTGGCCTCCTGGGGTACGGCGTTACTACTGTCGGCAAAACCGCTCTCGGCGGCTATCGGTGTGGTACTTGTCCTGTTCGGTGCATACCTCGCGCTATCGAGCCTCCGCATAATCCCGCCCGTTCGCGAGTGGGTCTGACTCCGGAACCTCTTTTGTCGGGTATCACCGACCGGTGTGCATGGTACGAGTCGGGGCACACACCTCTATCGCCGGCGGCGTCTACAACGCCGTCGAGGAACAGGTCGAGTACAGCGGCAACTGCGGGCAGATATTCTCCCACTCGCCGCAGGTCTGGCAGGACCCGGACATCGACGACGGTGAGGCCGAACAGTTCCGCGACCTCGCCGACGAACACGGGGTCGGCCCGTGGGTCATCCACTCGTCGTACCTGGTGAACCTCTGTACGCCCAAAGACGACCTCCGCGAGAAGTCCCTCGATTCGATGCAAAAGGAGGTCGACGCCGCCGCGAAACTGGGCATCGAGTACGTCAACGTCCACCTCGGGGCCCACACCGGCGCGGGCGTCGACGGCGGGCTGGACAACGCCGCGAGCGTGCTGGACGACCTCGACGTGCCAGACGGCGTCACCGTGCTGGTCGAGTCCGACGCCGGCAGCGGGACGAAACTCGGCGGCGACTTCGAGCATCTGGCGACCGTCCGCGAGCGCACCGACCAGGACATCGAGTTCTGCCTCGACACGGCCCACATGTTCGCCGCGGGCTACGACCTCTCGACGCCCGAGGCGGTCGCGGCGACGCTCGCCGAGTTCGACGACGTAGTCGGCTTCGAGGACCTCGCCTGCGTCCACCTCAACGACTCAAAACACGAGTGCGGGACGAACAAGGACGAGCACGCCCACATCGGCGAGGGCCACATCGGCGAGGACGGCATGCGCGCGTTCGTCACCCACGACGCTATCCGCGACGTGCCGCTGGTGCTTGAGACGCCGACCGAAGACGGCCGGAGCTTCGCCTGGAACATCGAGCGCGTCAAGGACCTCCGCCGAGACTGAGCGACCGCGGTACTTTTGGGGTCGACCCGACTTCCAAGACCTGTGCGCAGGTTCTCCGCCGACTACCTCGAAACCACCCGCCGGGGCATGTGGAGCGACTCCCGCGAGGCCCTCTCGGACCTGCGGCTGGGCGAGTGCGAGCGCGTCCTCGACGTGGGGTGTGGCACCGGCGAACTGACCCGCGTCCTCCGCGAGGAGACCGACGGGACCGTCGTCGGGCTCGACGCCGACACGGACCTGCTGACCGCCGCCGGAGACCCGGCCGTCTGCGGGGACGCGACCCGGCTCCCGTTCGCCGACGACACCTTCGATTTGGTGGTGTGTCAGGCGCTGCTCATCAACCTCCCGGACCCCGTGCTCGCGGTCCGGGAGTTCGCCCGCGTCGCCACCGACCGGGTGGCCGCCATCGAGCCGAACAACGCCGCCGTCACCGTCGAGTCGACCGTCGACGCCGAACCGGTGCTGGCCCGCCGCGCCCGCCGATTGTTCCTCGACGGGGTGCGGACCGACGTCACCCTCGGCAGCGACGCAGCCGACGTGTTCCGCGACGCCGGCCTCTCGGTCGTCTCGACGACGCAGTACGACCAGGAACGGCGCATCGAGCCGCCCTACGACGACGCGGCGATGGCGGCAGCCCGGCGGAAGGCGACCGGGACCGGGCTGGCCCACGACCGCGAGACGATTCTCAACGGCGAGACGACGCCAGCCGAGTACGACGCGCTCCGGGAGCGCTGGCGGTCGATGGGGCGGGACGTCGTCGAGCAGATGCAAGAGGAGACCTACGAGCGCCGCGAGACGGTCCCGTTCTTCGTCACCGTCGGCGCGGTTGCCTGACCCGGTCGCTCCTGTTTTTCCGGACCCGGAACCCCGGGCGCGCCGAGACTGCCGATGCTGGTGCACACGAGCACGCCGACTCCGCCCCGGAACAGCCATTCGAACTGTTTCGCGGGCGCGAGGGACGACAGGGAACCCATGGCCGAACGTACCCGGCGCGGGCCCATAGAGCGGGAGTCGTCACCCGTCGATGGTCACGACGCCCTCGTCGGTCGCGACGGTGTAGCGCGTCGCGGGGTCGACCGTCAGGCTGACCAGTCCGGTGTCGAGCGCGTCCGGACGCTCGAACCGGGCAACAGTCGCGCGGGCGGTGTAGTCCGCGGTGTAGGCGCAGGGCCGGGTGTAACAGCCGTAGGCGTGGATACCATCGTCGGTCGCCGCGACGCGTTTCAGGTGGGGCAGTATCGACCCCGACCCCCAGCCGGTCTGGACGACGAGGACGGCGCGGCGCTCGAAGTCTGTCTCGGATACGAACGCGCGGATATCGTCCCACTCGGTACCGATTCGGTCGACGTCCTCGGCGTCGGTCAGCAGCGTCGCGTAGAGTTGCTCGCCGGACGGGTCGTCGCCGGGCGAGAACTGGAGCCCCTCGTCGCGAAACACCGTGCCCCGCGCCGGCCGCTGCTGGAACGAGAGCGACGGCTCGGCCGGCATGTTCGCACAGAGGTACAGGGCGTCGTAGTCCTCGTCCCGTCCGTCTCCCGTGCACTCGGGCTCCTCGACGTCGTAGGGTGGCGTGTCGACCCGCTCGACACCCTCGGGGAGACCGTTCGGCGTCCCGGTCGGTGGTCCGCCCTCGGTGTCGGTCGGCGTGCCCTCGTCGGTCCCGCTCCGAGGCGTCGACTGGGTCGGCGTCGTCTCGCCGCCGCCGCTCCCGCCGGAGCCCTCCCCGGGAGCCAGACAGCCGCCGAGGGCGGTCGCCGCGAGGCCGCCGACCAGGCCCAGCGTCTCGCGTCTCGTTCGGTGCATACCACACGCTCCGTGCGGTGCGGGTGTATCCCTTCCGTACGCTCAAAACCGTGTTGTAGCTGTGCGCCGTCGCGGTGGCCCCAGCGGTCGCGCCGGTAGGCCCTTGTCCGGCGACCGTCTATCGAACGGTGAGCCGTCTGCACCGATGATTCCACCGCTCGTCCGCCGCTGTCCCGACTGCGGTCACCTCGGCTGGAGCCGCCGGTTCGCCGTCGTCGAGGACGGTGCTCCGCGACGCGTGGCGTGTCCCGACTGCGGCCACGAGTTCGCCGTCGCCGACGGGCCGTGGCTGCAGTGACGTCCGGGCTCTCCCGCGCTCGCCAGCTCCGGTCAGACCACGTCGCCGCGGACCGTCGCCCCTTCCTGCCGTTTCCGGTACTCCTTGACCGCCTCGGCGGCCTCGCCCGCCTCGTCGTCGTCCAGCCCGAGCATCGACAGCGACTGCGACAGCGTCGGGAAGACGAACTCGTTGTCCCGGAGCTTCCGGAAGGCCTCGGCCGAGCGCTCGCCGTCGAGCCACAGGCAGGCCCCGCGCGGGTCCAGTATCTGCTCGTAGTCGTCTCGCATCGTCGCTCCCTTGAGCCGCTGGGTGACGTTGTCCTCGAAGGAGGCGTTACACACCTCCAGGTGGACCGGCTCGTCGTCGTCCAGGAGGTGGGCGGCCAGACACTTCTCGGGCGCGGCGTGGCCGTTGGCGTTCGCCCGGATGTACTCGGGATACTCGTCGGCCCACGCGGCCCGGACGGTCTTGCCGACGCCGTCGACGCCGTGACTGCGCTGGAACTCCTCGGCGCGCTCCGGGGCGTCCTTGAACAGGATGTCCTTGGTGACGTAGACGTCCAGCCGTTCGACCGGGTCCAGCCCGAGTGCGGCGTCGCCGTACACCCACACCTCCCGGACCGGGACCGGCATCGTCTCCGACTCGACCGTGGCGACGATTTCCTCGACCCGCTCGACTGCCTCCGGACGGTCCAGACTCATTGCCCCCTCTACCGGTTCGGTGGCCTAAACGCTGACTCTCCGGGCGCAAACACTGATGGCCTGTGCTGTCTCCCGGGCGACATGTCGGACCGGCGACGGCCCACCTCGTCGACGACGAACCCCACGGCGCGTGGCTGGCCTGGCGGGGCTGAGACGAAACCCTCTCACCACTGGGGCCACGACTCCTCGTCACGATGGAGTGCGACAAATGCGGCGAGAACGCGGTGTTACACGCGGCCTATTCCGGGCTCCACCTCTGTGAGTCACACCTCTGCCGAGCGGTCACGAAGCGGGTCCGGCGTCGCATCCGCGAGGACGGTCTCGTGCCAGACGACGCCACGGTCGAGGACCCCGAGACGTGGGTCATCGGGCTCTCCGGCGGCAAGGACAGCGTCGTCCTCACGCAGATTCTCCACGACACCTTCGCCGAGGACCCCCGCATCGAACTCGTCGCGCTCTCGATTCACGAGGGTATCGAGGGCTACCGCGACGCGAGCCTGGATGCCTGCGAGGAGCTGACCGACGACCTGGGCATCCGCCACGTGACCGTCTCCTACGCCGAGGAGTTCGGCGTCCAGATGGACGACGTGGTCGAGGACGACCCGGAGGGGATGGCCGCCTGCGCCTACTGTGGCGTGTTCCGCCGCGACCTCCTCTCGAAGTACGCCGAGGAACTCGACGCGGACAAGCTGCTGACCGGCCACAACCTCGACGACGAGGCCGAGACGGCGCTGATGAACTTCCTCGAGGGCGACGTGGAACAGATAGCCAAGCACTTCGAGGCGTCGCTGGGCCCGTTCGACGACGGCGACGCGTCGACCGAGCGCACCCGCGACGCGCAGGACCACCACATCCCCCGGGCGAAGCCGCTCCGTGACATCCCGGAGAAAGAGGTCGCGCTGTACGCCCGCTTCGAGGACCTGCCGGCACACATCACCGAATGCCCCCACGCAGACGAGGCCTACCGCGGCGAGATACAGGAGCTCATGCTCGGCCTGGAGGAGAACCACCCCGGAACCCGCCACTCGATTATGGCCGGCTACGAGAAGCTCGCGGCGCTGGCCGCCGACACCTACGGCGGCGAGAACGGCGACACCGACTACGGCGAGTGCGAGAACTGCGGCGCGCCGACGGCGCGGGACCTCTGTCGGAAGTGCAATCTGCTGGACGCGCTGGAAGCGGTCTGACGCCGCGCGCCGCTCGTCGCACAATACGTGGGCCGGAAAACGGAAAGGAGAACCGCGGTTACTTGTTCGTCCGGATGACGTCGAGTCCGTTGTTCTTCTCGCGCTGGTCCTGCCCGCCGTCGGTCTCGCTGTAGCCGGCGTTGCGACCGCCGCTGTTCTGACTCCCGCTGTTCGGGGCGGGGCTGTCGAAGCTCTCGACGTTGTCGGAGGCGTCGAAGGAGGTGTCGTCGCCGACTTCCTGAATCGCCTCGCGGGACTTGTTGGCCTGCTTCTGGGTCGTCGGGCCGAGCACCTGGGCCGACTGGACGCCGGTCATGATGGCCATGACCCGCACCTTGCCCTTGTACTCTTCCTGGATGCGCGCGCCCCAGATGACGTTGGCGTTGGCCTCCAGGCGCTCGGTGATGTTCTGGGCGATGCCCTCGGCCTCCTTCAGCGTGAGGTCCGGGCCGCCGGTGATGTGGACCAGACCGCCGCTCGCGCCGCGGTAGTCCACGTCCAGCAGCGGGTGGTTCATCGCGTCCTTGACGACCTCCTCGGTCTTGTTCTTGTCCTGGGTCTCACCCACGAGCATCACCGCGACGCCGCCCTGGTTCATGATGGACGTCATGTCGGCGTAGTCGAGGTTGATGAGGCTCGGCTGGGTGATGGTCTCGGAGATGCCCTTGACGGTCTCGGCGATTATCTGGTCCATCACGGAGAACGCCTTGCCGATGGGCAGGTTCGGGACGTAGTCGAGCAGGCGGTTGTTGTCGAGGACGATGATGGAGTCCGCCTCGTTGCGGAGCTTCTCTAAGCCTTCCTCGGCCTTGACCGTCCGCGCCCGCTCGACGTTGAACGGCGTCGACACCATGCCGACGACGATTGCGCCCTGTTCCTTGGCAATCTTCGAGACGACGGGGGCCGCGCCGGTCCCGGTGCCGCCACCCATGCCGGCGGTGACGAACACGAGGTCGGCGTCGCCCAGTACTTCCTTGATGGTCCCCTGTGCCATCTCCGTGGCGCGCTCGCCCATCGACGGGTCACCGCCGGCCCCGAGGCCGTTGGTGAGGGACTTGCCGACCAGAATCTTCGTGTCGGCCTCTATCATCTTGAGGTGCTGCTTGTCCGTGTTGATGGCCACGGTGTCGGCGCCCTCGACGCCGATGTTGTACAGGCGGTTGACCGTGTTGTTGCCGGCCCCGCCACAGCCGACGATGACGATGCGCGGGTCGCCGAACCCGTCGACATCCTCGTCGGACATCCGCTTCTGTTCCTGCTCGTCGCGTTCGAGGGCCTCGTTGACGATATCCTGCATCGTTACACCTTGGCCCAGGACCGCTTCTTCTCGGAGGCCTGCTCGGAGCCTTCCTCGGCGAGCATCTCCCGGACCGCCGAGCGAATCGCTTCACTCCGATTGGGGTACTCGCCCGTCTCGACCATCTGTTCGACCTCTTCGATCTGCTGCTTCGGAATCCGTAGTGTCACACGCTCCATGTTTGGTAGTTTCCCCTTGGGTAAGACGGCCCGGACGGGGTCTGTTTACGACCCGCACGAGTGTTTACACAGCGAAACCGCAATACGAGAGCGTCATCCCCTCGCGTTCGCCGCTGTGTAAGACGACCGTCTTACGCAGAATAACCCACTGACCCTGATGTATTAAAACTTACGGGCAGTGTCATACACTTTCCCGTTTACGGTATCTGGGCCCTTCTGTGGTGCGTAAACGACGGTTCAGGTCTGGTCGAGTACGTCCGCCGCGGGGGTCCGCCGCCCACAGCCCGGACAGAAACCCCAGTCCGACCGGAGCTCGTCGCCGCAATCGCAGAACACTCTGCGGGACGCCTTCTCACCGCAGTTCGGGCAGTAAACGTGGTCAGAACCCAGGTTTTCGCCACATTGCGCGCACGTCTTACGTTGTTCCACGTCGGCCCGGTCCTCTGTCTCGGCCTCTGTCTTACGCCCGTCCGTCCCGGGTGCTTGGTTGTCGCCGCGGGGTTGTCCGCTTTCTGCACTCCCGCTCCGCTCAGCGGCGCGCCCTCGCTCGGTTTCGGCGCTCGCGGCCTCTGTGTGACTGCCGTCTAACGAGATGTTTACGTTGACGTCCTGGGGCTGCGAGCGCGGGCGTCGCGCCCCCAGCCGGTCGGCGATGATGCTGTCGACACGCTCTTCGATGAGTTCGTCGATGGTCTCGGCGTCGGAGTCCGGCACCGACGCGGCCGACGGCGATTCCGTGGCTGACGGTGACGCGTCCCCGAGATACTCCCGGAGCGCCTCGCGCATGACCTCGCTCTTCGAGGCGTCGAACGCCTCCAGTTGGTCGATGAGGTCGTCGTCAGCGCGGAACGTTATCTTACTCATCGAGTTCGGACGTGTGTTGTACATGATGGTATTTTAATCTTCCCGCGATGTCTGACGCCCGTCAGCTATCGGCCCGACGCTCGGCCCGCTCTTCTCAGTCGGGTCCCGCCCGTAGACTGTCTTTCCCTCTCTCGCGGTCCGACGAGCGGCGGGTCAGACGTGTCTGACGGCCGGCCGGTGTGCCACTCCGCGTCGTGTGACCGTCCGGCGAACCCTCTGTGAATAACAATCCTTAAGTCCGGACGGCGGGGTATCTTCGGGTGTCGACCGCCCTTAGCTCAGACTGGTAGAGCAGTCGACTGTAGATCGACTTGTCCCCCGTTCAAATCGGGGAGGGCGGACTTGGTTTTCAGTCGAACTGTGGCTGATAGCGTCCGCGATGTCGCCGTCGAACCACGTTCTCAGAACCGTTCGCTCATCGCCGCCAGCCCGGCGTTCGCGTCGACGGCCGCGCCCTGCTCACCGAGCGCGTTGCCAAGCGCCGCGAGCAGGTAGCTGACGTTCTTGCGGCGCGCGGAGTGGCCCATGCAGCCGATACGCCAGACGTCGCCCTCCAGCGCGCCCAGGCCGCTGGCGATTTCGAGGTCGTACTCGTCCAGCAGGTGCTGGATGACCGCGTCGTCGTCGACGCCGTCGGGGACGCGGACGGTGTTCAGGCTCGGGAGCCAGAACTCCTCGGGGGCGTTCATCTCCAGTCCCATCCCTTCGACGCCGGCTTTCAGCGCACTAGCGACGCGCAGGTGCCGGTCCCAGCGGTTCTCGATGCCTTCCTCGGCGACGAGTCGGAGCGCCTCACGGAGCGCGTACACGTTCGTAATCGGGGCCGTGTGGTGGTAGGCCCGCTCCTCGCCCCAGTACCCCTCCAGCAGGGAGAGGTCGAGGTACCACGACCGGGGGTCCTCCTCGCGCGCGAGGACCTTGTCCATCGCGTCGTCGTTGAGGGTCAGCGGGCTCGCGCCCGGCGGACAGGAGAGGCACTTCTGGGGGCCGGCGTAGGCCACGTCGATGTCCCACTCGTCGACGCGGAGTTCGACGCCGCCCAGCGAGGTCACGGTGTCGGCGACGACCAGCGCGTCGTTCGCGTGGGCGATGTCGGTCAGTTCGGGCACCGACGGCTGGAGGACGCCGGTGCTGGTCTCGGCGTGGACGAACCCGAACACGTCCGGGCTGTGTTCGTCGAAGGCGGCTTCGACCGCGGCGGGGTCCAGCGGCCGACCCCACGGTGCGTCGACGGTGACGACCTCGCCGCCCGCCCGCTCGGCCATGCTCGCCATCCGGTCGCCGAAGTAGCCGTTGGTCGGAACGAGCATCGTATCGCCCGGCTCGACGACGTTCCCGATGGCCGCCTCCATCGCCGCGGAGCCGGTTCCGGAGACCGGAATCGTCCACTTGTTGTCCGTTCGGAACGTGTACCGCAGCAACTCCTGGACCTCGTCCATGATTTCGACGAACGAGGGGTCGAGGTGGCCGACCAGCGGCGTGCTCATCGCCCTGAGTACGCGCGGGTGCACGTCGCTCGGGCCGGGACCCATCAGTGTTCGGTCCGGCGTTGTCAACTCACCGACAGCAGGTGGCTCGTCCATATCACGTGTTACTCGATGACTGGATTGTAAATGCCGCGGTCAGTTCTCTGGCGGCCACGTGGCCCCGATAGGCAGGCGGTTCGCATAACTATCTCCCAATTGTCACTCCCACGGTGGGGAACTCCTCGCTGCCCCTACCCGTACCCATAATCGCAACCGCAGGACGGCGGCGACCTGTAATCCGTGAACTATCTGCCCTGTTTTTATCCTCGTCCTGCAAAGGAGGTGTGTGGTCGTCGATGGGATTGTTCGATAACGCTGCGTCCCCTGGGGAGGAACCGAGACGCCGGTACACCTGTCTGGTGTGTCGGGCGTCGTTCGACGTTCAGTACCACTCCTGTCCGGACTGCGGTGCGTACGACATCCGCCGGACGAAGTGGCTCAAGTAGCCCCCGGCGTCCACGTTGGCACGTCCACCGGACCGCCTGCTATCGGGCTACACGCCCTTTTTTGCCCGGAGTGTTGTCCCGTACCACAGCCACCAAGTAACCGCCGGCAGTACGGTCGGACGTGAACCGACGACAGTTAGGTACGACGGGGTACGACGTGACAGATGTCGGACTGGGCACCTGGAACATCGGCGGCGACTGGGGCGACGTCTCCGAAGAGGAGGGCCGGGAGACGGTCCGGACCGCGCTCGACGCGGGCATCGACTTCGTCGACACCGCCGACGTGTACGGCGACGGCTTCAGCGAGCAGCGCATCGCCGAGGTACTCGACGAGCGCGGGGTCCGCGACGAGGTGACCGTCGCGACGAAGGCCGGCCGCCGGCTCGACCCGCACACCGCCGACCGCTACAACTACGACAACCTCTCGGAGCACGTCGACCGCTCGCGGGAGTACCTCGGGGTCGACTCGCTCGAACTCCTGCAACTGCACTGCCCGCCGACGGACGCCTACTACCAGCCCGAGACCTTCGACGCGCTGGCGCGGCTGCGAGACGAGGGGAAGGTCGACCACTACGGCGTCAGCGTCGAGCGGGTCGAAGAGGCGCTGAAAGCCATCGAGTACCCGGGCGTCGAGACGGTCCAGATAATCTTCAACATGTTCCGCCAGCGGCCCGTGGAGCTGTTCTTCGAGGAGGCAAAGCGCCGCGACGTCGGCGTCATCGTTCGCGTCCCGCTGGCCTCCGGGCTCCTGACCGGCAACCTCTCGCGGGACATGGAGTTCCCCGAGAACGACCACCGGAACTTCAACATCGAGGGAGAGGCCTTCGACCGTGGCGAGACCTTCGCCGGTCTCCCGGTCGACGCGGGCTTCGACGCCGTCGACGAACTCCGCGACCACGTCCCCGAGCGGATGACGATGGCCCAGATGGCGCTGCGCTGGATTCTGGACCACGACGCGGTGTCGACGGTCATCCCCGGCTCGACCAATCCGGACCACGTCCAGGACAACGCGGCGGTCAGCGAGATGGCCCCGCTGTCGAACCAGGTCCACGGTGCGGTGCGTGACATCTACGAGGAGCACGTCTTCGACGCGGTCCACCATCGCTGGTAACGCGTCGCGGCCTATAGTAACAATTGAAACGATTTACACACTGATCGCACTGCTCTCGTGCGATCAGGTGTGCATTGATTTTCAATGGCTACTATAGTTCTCCCCCAGCAGAGCTTACGTGGGCCACAGCCGATTTTCGTCTCCTACGCGGTCGGACGGTACGGCCTACGGGTACCTCGGTGTTGTCGTCGACGTGATACCAGAATGATATATTGTGCTCGCAGGCAGCGGGGTCAGTCGAAGCCGTCGAAGTCGACGAACAGCGCGTCCTCGACGAGGGCGTCGGTCGCGCGCCTGAGCCGTTCTGAAGCGGCCTGGTGCGTGATGCCCAGTTCGTCCGCGAGTTCCGCCAGGCTCACCTCGCGGGGGACCTGGAAGTAGCCGCGGTCGGACGCCTCGGCGAGGATTTCGTACTGTGCGGACGTGAGCCCGTAGCGGCCCGCGGGGTCTTCGTCGAGTTCCCGTATCGACGACACATCGAACGCGAGGTTGTGTTCCGCACAGAAGTCGTGGGTCTTGGAGAACAGCGACCGGCGCGGATACAGCACGCGCAGTTTCCAGGCGGTCCCCTGGCCCACGGCGTCGAGAATCGTCGCCTCCGAGTTGGTGAGCATCTGGACGATGAGGTCGACGTGGTCGACCCACTCCATCCTGAACAGCCACTCGTCCTCGAAGTCGCCCAGCAGTTCGACGTTGTCGACGGTGGGGTCGGCTCCGAGTGTCCGCTCGATGTCCTCGCGCTGACTCCCGCGGACCCACAGCATCGGCATGAGCGCGTCGTCACCGCTCGTGACGATTCGCTCGATTTCGAACTGCAGTTCCGGTAGCTGCTCCAGGGAATGGTTGAGCGCGAGGTCGCTGGCGGGAACCGTCCCGGAGACGATGGTGGGCATGGATACCCGAACTGCGAGTGGCACGGTGGTATGTCTTTCCGTTGACTTATCCGGCCGGGTGTCACGCGACCGCTTCCTCGCCCGGACGACTGCGTGTGCAAGCACGTCGGTGATGTCCGTCACGCCGGTAGCGACGACCGCAATGTCTACTATCCAACTGACCGACGACGACATCGGCAAGACGGTCGTCACGAGCACCGGCGACGAGGTCGGCATCGTCAGCGGGTACCGGTACGGTACCGCCTACGTCGACCCCGACCCCAACCTGAAAACGACGCTCGTGACGAAACTCGGCTGGGAGGACACCGACGACGACGGCTATCCGCTCCAGACCGAGGCCGTCGCCACGATTACCGACGAACAGATACGACTCAGCTCGGACCTGTAGCTGTCGGAGGCCGAGTGTCGGGGTACCGCACCGCCACTAACTTTTCGCGGCCGGAGAACGACGGAGCCGTAGCGGAGACCGTCGTCGCTACTTGACCATCGCTTCACAGGCCTCGGCACACTCCGCCAGGACCTTCGCACAGGCCCGGCAGTGGTCGTGGTCGTGCTGT
Source organism: Haloarcula sp. DT43 (assembly GCF_037078405.1). Classification (NCBI taxonomy): domain Archaea; kingdom Methanobacteriati; phylum Methanobacteriota; class Halobacteria; order Halobacteriales; family Haloarculaceae; genus Haloarcula; species Haloarcula brevis. The sequence goes on from NZ_JAYMGZ010000001.1 coordinate 784,395, forward strand.
CGACACTCCTCGGCACACTCCCGACAGACCGTCGCACAGAGTCCGGCCAGCGCCTCCCGGTGAGGGGACCCGCGTGCGAGGAGTTTGCAGTGAAGCGATGCGACGTCCGTCACGTCACGGCAGCGGCGGACACATTCGGTCATGCCGTCGCGTCCCGCACACTCGTCGGCACACCACTCGCACACTTCGACTGCTTGCCGACACAGGTCCAGGCACTCGCGTTCGCGCTCACTCAGATGCGTCGCCTCGGTGAGGGGTTGTGACATTGCAGTCGCTGTTACCGTCTCTCGCATACGACACTGTAGCTTGCATGCGAAAGTCAGCGCCGGGTCGCGGGAGCCTCGCGGCCGGCTCCGAGCCCGATGTCGTCGAACCGGCTCGGAGAACTAGTGCCGGGAGGGGAAAACCCGGCTGACACCGTCCCGTACAGGGGAGCAGGGGACGGTGGGCGTCGGGAGAGTACGAGCACGCACCGTGCTCGCGTACGCTCCTCGCACCCATTCGGTGTTTGTTATACGGCTCTTACGCAGCGACACTGGGCAGACCGAGCGGCAGGGGGACACTAAATCCGCTCTGGCCGACGGCCGCTCCAGCCGGGTACCGCCAGCACATGCGCCGTCAACAGGTCCCCTGGCGGTCGGACACGGGGTTTGCGACCGACTACTCGACCGTTACCGAGTGGATACGTCGGGCTCGGACCGCCACGGTCCAGCCGACGAAGCCGCCCTCTGGCGGACGGCCGTACCTTACTCCTCCGTCGTGAGTTTCGGCCCGGGCTTCCAGGTGTTGCCTTCGAGAACGACGAGGTCGTACCGTTCGAGCACCTGGAGCGTATCGACGACCGCCTGGGCGTCGAAGGAGACGGTCATGTCCTCGGGCAGTTGCTGTGCAATCGCGCTGCGTGTCCCACCGTTCATCCGGACCACCGTGTCGAGCAACTGTTCGAGATCGTCCAGCAGCGAGACGAGCGATGTCGACCCATCGTCATCTGTTGCCAGTTTCGACATGACTTCGTCGTAATTCCCGGAAATCTCCATCGATACCGATACGGTCTCGTCTTCGATGTCTTCTTCGTCTCCCATAGAGGCAAATGTGTACACACTTGCAGAAATATGTTTCTATACCTGGAATGACGTGTGTATCTTGCCGTTGCTTCTCTGCAAAATAATTCCTAGAATATGGTTCCGAAATCGAAATTATGGTTATAATTTGAGGGAATTAGGAATCAAAAATACTTAAATAACTCCATTTTGTGCCCAAACAAGCTGCATATATGGGTATAATTCTATAATTATCTCTCAGAGTGATTAGATAGATGTATTTAATTTCTATTTGGGGATAACTCGTCACCTCCTTCTTATCGACGAACACCGCATACCACTGGGTCGCTCGAATGTTCCTCCAGCCGCAGTTCCGCCGTAGTCGCTCCGGAGTGGGATTCCCCGGGCAAACGCTTAATTGAAATCCGGCCCCAGACCGGGTATGATTGATTACTTCGGCCTCGGGGACGACCTCGGCGAGGAAGAGCGGCTGGTCCGTGACACGGCCCGCGACTTCGTCGAGAACGAGGTCAAGCCGGAGGTCGGACAGCACTGGCTTGACGGCACGTTCCCGACGGAAATCATCGCCGAGATGGGCGACCTCGGCTTCTACGCCCCGAACCTCGACGGGTACGGACTGCCGGGCGTCAGCGAGACGGCGTACGGCCTCCTGATGCAGGAACTGGAGGCCGGCGACAGCGGCCTGCGCTCGATGGCCAGCGTCCAGGGCGCGCTCGTCATGTACCCGATTCACGCCTACGGCAGCGACGCCCAGAAGGAGGAGTGGCTGCCGGCGCTCGGCAGCGGCGAGCGGGTGGGCTGTTTCGGCCTGACGGAACCGGAACACGGGTCGGACCCGTCGGCGATGGAGACGACGGCCGAGCGCGACGCCGACGGCTACGTCCTGAACGGCTCGAAGACCTGGATTACGAACGCGCCCATCAGCGACCTCGCGCTGGTCTGGGCGAAGGTCACGTCGGCCGACGACGACCCCGTCCAGGGCTTCCTGGTCGAGACCGACCGCGACGGCGTCACGACGACCGAAATCGACGGGAAGCTCTCGCTGCGTGCGTCGATTACGGGCGAGATACGCCTCCAGAACGTTCGCGTCCCCGAGGCGAACGTCCTGCCGGGCGTCGAGGGGATGAAGGGGCCGCTGTCCTGTCTCACGCAGGCCCGCTACGGCATCGCCTGGGGGACGGTCGGGGCCGCGATGGACTGTTTCGAGACCGCGCTGGAGTACGCCACCGACCGCGAGCAGTTCGGGCACCCCATCGCCGGCTACCAGCTCCAGCAGGAGAAGCTCGCGGAGATGGCGACGCAGATATCGCTGGGTCAGTTGCTCGCTCACCGACTCGCCGACCTGAAGGAGCGCGGCGACCTCCGCCCGGAGCAGGTGTCGATGGCCAAACGCAACAACGCGCGGATGGCCCGCGAGCAGTCGCGCGTGGCCCGCGAGATGCTCGGTGGCAACGGTATCACGGCAGATTACTCCCCGATGCGTCACCTGACGAACCTCGAAACCGTGTATACCTACGAAGGAACCCACGACATCCACTCGCTCATCGTCGGGCATGACCTGACCGGCATCCCGGCGTTCGAGTAGCGCGGTCCCGGCCGGGAGGCGCGCGTGCCTGCGGCCGGGTCCGACCCCGGTTTTTGTATACCTCGGTGCTAACCGTTCGCTATGGACTTCCCCGACCGAGGCGACGTGGACCACCTCATCGACCCACAGCCGCTGCCGGACTTCGCCCGCGTCCGCTACGAACCGGAGACCGACGCCGTAGCGGACCCGCCGGCCGCGGCCCGAACAGAACTCGACCGGCTCGACTTCGACGGGCTGGAGCCGGGTGCGACCGTCGCCGTCGCCGTCGGCAGCCGCGGCATCCACCGCATCGACGACGTCGCCGACGCCGTCGTCGCGGCGATACGTGACCGGGGGTTCGAGCCCGTCGTCGTCCCGGCGATGGGGAGCCACGGTGGAGCGACGTCCGAGGGCCAGCGCGAGGTTCTGGAGAGTCTCGGCATCACGGAGTCGCGGCTCGACGCCGACATCGACGCCCGGATGGACACCGAGCAGGTCGACACCGTCACGGTCGGCGATACGGCGATGCCGGTCCACGTCTCGACGGCGGCGCGGGCGGCCGACGCCGTGGTCGTCCTGAACCGGGTGAAGCCACACACCAACTACAGCGGCCGCGTCGAGAGCGGCCTGACGAAGATGGCCGTCGTCGGGCTGGGCAAGCAACGCGGCGCGAAGGCGTTCCACTCGACCGCTATCGAGGCGGGCTACGCCGAGACGCTCGACGCCGCCCTCCCGGTCGTCGAAGCGGCCCTGCCGCTGGTCGGCGGCGTGGCGCTGGTCGAGAACTTCCACGAGGAGACGGCCCACATCGAGGCGATTCCGGCGGGGTCGTTCACCGACCGCGAGCCCGCCCTGCTGGAGCGGGCCTACGACGAGCTGGCGACGCTCCCGGTCGACGACATCGACCTGCTCGTCGTCGACGAACTCGGCAAAGACGTCTCCGGCGCGGGGATGGACACCAACGTCGTCGGCCGCTACCGCGTCCTCAACGCCCCGGACCCGGACGAGCCGGCCATCAATCTGCTGTACGCCCGTGGACTCACAGACGCCACGAAGGGCAACGGCATCGGTATCGGGCTGGCGGACGTCACCCGGAAAGCCGCTGTCGACCAGCTGGACCTGCGGAAGACGTACGCGAACGCGCTCACGAGCGGGTCGACGGCGAAGGCGAAGCTCCCGCTCGTCGCGCCGGACGACGAGTTCGCCGTCCGGACGGCGCTGTCGGCCCTCGGCGGGTACGACCCCGAGACCGTCCGCATCGTCTGGATTCGGAACACGCAGGACCTCTCGACGCTCCGCGTCTCCGAGCCGCTCGTCGAGGCCCTGCCGACCGCCGCCACCGTCACCGACCGGGTGTCACTCTCCTTCGCCGACGGCACGGCGTCGTTCACGCGCGATTGAGAGACCAGTCGGCGTACCGGCCCGCCGCGAGTCGCCGGCCAGCGACTGCGCCCGTCACACCGACCCCGTCGTCGCGTCCGACACTCGCTCGGCGACGACCTCGATGGGATGGGGTGGGATGTCGTCGACGCCGTCGCGGTCGCCCAGTTGCGAGCGGCAGGACCCGCCCGGCGCGACGACGCGGTCGCCGTCGCTCTCATCGACCTTGTCGAACAGCAGCCGCCCGATGGTCTTCGACAGGTCGTAGTGCTCGTCGTGGTAACCGAAGCTCCCGGCCATGCCACAGCACGTCGAGTCCAGCGGGTCGACCTCGTAGCCGACCCGTCGCATCACGCCGACGGCGTGGTGGTCCTTGTTGGTCCCCTTCTGGTTGCAGTGGCCGTGGTAGCTGACCGCGCCGGCGGCTCCGAGCGACCGGTCCTCGACCGGCAGGGCGTCGTCGAGCCGGTAGGTGTCGAGGTACTCCAGCACGCCGTAGGCGCTGTCGGCCACCTGCGAGACCGCAGGGCCGTCGAGCAGGTCGCGGTACTCGTCCTGGAACATCACCGCGTCGGAGGGCTCGACGAACACGACGTCCCAGTCGTCGTCGACACGCCCTGCGAGCCGGTTCGTGTTCGCCTCGGCGCGCTCACGCGCCAGGTCCAGCATCCCGGAGGAGTACGCGGCCCGCCCGGACGGCGCGGTGTCGTCCGGGATGGCGACGTGGACGCCAGCGGCTTCGAGGGTCTCGACGGCGGCCTTGCCGGCGGCCGGGTACGAGTAGTTCGTGTACGTGTCGGGGAACAGGAGCGCCTTGCGGTCCGCTTCGGCCCGCGAGACGGCCGAGCCGCCGCGCGCGTCGAACCAGTCCCGGAGCGTCTCCCGCCGGAAGGTCGGGAGTTCCCGCTCCGGCGCGATGCCGAACACCCTCTGCATGACCGCCCGCGCGCCCGGGATGTCCGTCGCCCAGTTCGAGACCGGTGCCAGCGCCGACCCGATTTTCGAGGCGGTGTCGATGTTGGCGAACAGCCGCTCTCGGAGGCTGGTCCCCTCTGCCTGGTGGTGCTGGTGTTTCAGTTCGGTCTTGAGCTTGGCCATGTCGACGCCGGTCGGACAGTCGCTCTTGCAGCCCTTACAGCCGACACAGAGGTCGAGCACCTCCTCCTGGAAGCGGTCCGAGTGCATCTCGCCCTCGTCTAAGTCCCCGCTGATAGCCGACCGGAGGAGGTTCGCCCGCCCGCGCGTCGTCTGGACCTCCTCCTCGGAGGCGCGATAGGTCGGACACATCACGTCTCCGTCGGTCTGTCGGCAGGTGCCACAGCCGTTACACAGCTCGACGAGGTGTGAGAAGCCGCCCTCGTCCTCGAAGTCGAGCGTCGTCTGTGGCTCCAGGGACTGGTACTCGGGGCCGTACCGGAGGTTCTCGCGCATGTCCGCGCCGACGCCTCGCTCGGCGTCGGGGCCGATGTCGTCCGGCCCGTCGCGGTAGACGACGTTGCCGGGGTGGAGCCACCACTGCGGGTCGAAGGCCGTCTTGACCTCTTTGAACGCGTCCCAGAGGTCGTCCCCGTACATCTTGGGATTGAACTCGGTCCGGGCCATCCCGTCGCCGTGCTCGCCGGAGAACGACCCGTTGTGTTCCAGCACGAGGTCGGTCACGTCGTCGGCGATGGAGTGCATGTCCTCGATGCCCGACATCTCCTTCAGATTGAGAATCGGGCGGATGTGGAGCGTCCCCGACCCCGCGTGGGCGAAGTACGCGGCGGAGGTGTCGTGGTCGGCCAGTATCGCCTCGAACTTCTCGACGTACTCGGCCAGTTCGGCGGGCGGGACCGTCGCGTCCTCGATGAACGGGTACGGCTTGGGGTCGCCGTCCATCGACATCAGGAGCGGAATCGCCGCCTTCCGGAGCTTCCAGAGGTCGTCCTGGTCTTCTTCGGTGTAGGCTTCTACGACCTCGAAGGCCGCCCCCTCGTCCAGGAACCGCTCGTTGGTCCGAGCGATGGCCGCCTCGAAGTCGTCGTGCAGTTCCGAGTCGTATTCGAGCATCAGCGCCGCCGCCGCACGGTCGGGAATCGGCTCGACGTACTCGGCGTAGCCGTCGGAGCCGGCCGCGAGCCTGAACACCTCGTCGTCCATCAACTCGACCGCGCTGACGTCGTACTCGAGCGCGACCGGGACGGCCTTCATCGCGTCCGCGAGCGTGTCGAAGCAGTACAGCGCCAGCGCCGTCTCCTCGGGGACCGTCACCAGCGAGAGTTCGGCCTCGACGATGACGCCCAGCGTCCCCTCGCTGCCGACGAACAGCTTCGCGAGGTTCATGACCCGGTCCCCGTCGTCGTTCTCGTAGACGACGCGGTCGAGGTTGTAGCCCGACACCCGGCGCTTGAGCTCGGGGTAGCGGGCCTCGATTTCCTCGGCGTTCTCCTCGACGATTTCGCGGACCGTCCGGTAGATGTCGGCCTCGCGGTCGTCCTTGCTCACGATGTCCTCCCACTCCGGCGAGTCGATGACCACCTCGCGGGCGTGGATGAGCGACCCGTCCGAGAGAACGGCCTTCACCGCGTCCGTGTAGGCGTCGGTGATGCCGTACCGAACCGAGTGGGCCCCGGTGGAGTTGTTGCCGATGCCGCCGCCGACCGAGGCGCGGTTCGACGACGCGGGGTCCGGCGCGAACTTCAGGCCGTACTCGGCCAGGGCGTCGTCAAGGTGGTCCTGCACCACGCCCGGTTGGATGTGCGCGGTCTGTTCGTCCGGGCGGACGTCGAGAATGCCGTCCATGTGTCGGGACATGTCAAGGACGACACAGCCCGGCCCGACAGTCTGGCCCGCGAGCGACGACCCGGTCCCGCGGGGCATCACCGGGACGCCGTGGTCCGTCGCCACCTCGACGGCCGCCCGCACATCGTCGACGTCGGTCGGATACACGACCCCGGCCGGTTCGGCCCGATAGATGCTCCCGTCGGTCGCGTACAGAATCCGCGCGTACTCGTCGAACTCGACCCCACCGGAGACCCGCGAGCGGAGTTCCGCCGCCAGGTCCCGATATTCGTCCACGTCCGGTCGGTCGAGGTCCAGTTCCTGTGCTGACCAGGTGTCCTCGACGTTGTCAATCGCCATACAAGCAATCAGGGGCAATAATCATTAAAGTCTAGGGCATGCGGTGACATCGTTCTCTATCTGGCCCGCCAGCTATTTGCCCCGGGGCGTCGGATGCGGTGTATGGTCAGTGCAAGCGTGCTCCACATGTGCCTGAACGTCGCCGACGCGGCGGAATCGATTGCGTTCTACGAACAGTTCGGCTTCGAGGAGTCCTGGCAGTTCACCACGCCGGACGGCGAGACGACGAACTACTACGTGGCCGACGACAGCGGTGTCGAACTACAGCTCTCGGAGACGGAAGGTGAGACGAGCTTCGAGATGGGGACCGGCTGGGACCACCTCGCGCTCGGCGTCGACGACGTCGACGCGACGGTCGAGCGCATCGACCACCACGGGGTCGTCAAAGAGCCAGGCCCACAGCCGGAAGCCGGCGCGTACACGGCCTTCGTCGCGGACCCCGACGGTCACCACGTCGAACTCATCGAACCGCTCGACGACTGAACCGCACCCACGGCGTTTCGAATGACGAAACGGAACGGCCCCGTCAGTTCCCGACGGCGGTCGCCCGCTCGACCACGTCGGCCCCGTACATCTCCTCCAGCTCTTCGTGCTGGTCCGGCCGGTGCTCGTAGACGTCCTGGAACAGCGTAATCGGCGTCTGGGCGGCCTGGTAGGTCGCCTCGTCCCACATCCGGTCCTTGCTGACCTTGACCTCGACGCCGTCGATGACCAGCGTCGCGGACTGGGTCATTGCGATGGCCCCCTTGCCGGCCTCCTTCGCGGCCTCGAACTCCTCCATGGAGTCGACGATGTCGTTCATGCTGGGGACGTACGCGGTCCGGTCGAGCAGTTCCTCGGTGAGTTCGTCCTCGTCCAGTTCCAGTCGCTCACCGCCGGCTCGCAGGACGTAGCCGCCGTCGCCGTCCGGCTCCAGCGAGAGGTCGTCGCCGTCGTACACCTGTTTGCCGTCCGCCTGTTCGAGCTCGACCTCCTGGCCGCCGGCTTCGAGTAGCCAGCTCCCGGTCTTCGGCGGGAGCGGGGCCGTGTTCGCCTCGACGACCTGGCCCGGCGTCAGCGACCAGATGCCGGTCATCCCCTTCGCGCGGTTGTCGGTCATCCGCTCCTGGTACCCCTCGACGTCGCGGATGTCGTCGTAGGGGCCGTCGACGGCGATGAGGCCAGCGGCGCTGGCACCCCGGGAGGTGTTGTGGCGCAGTTCCGGCCACGGCGGGAGTTCGCCGGTGGGCGTCATCGCGCGCATGTCCTTCGTGTAGTCGACCTCGCCGTCGACCAGCAGGAACATGCGTTCGAGGTTGTTCGAGGGCTTGCCCATCTCGTCGCGGAGATCACCCATCGCCAGCTCGGCCTCGCCGCTCTCGACGATGACCGACATCGAGAGGCTCCCCTCTTCGAGCCCGTGCTCGTTCTCGATGATGGTGAAGAACTCGTCGGCCTTCTTCCAGTCGTCGATGTCCCCAACCTCCGGGATGACGAAGCCATCGATGTGCTCGACGGCACCGTTTTCGGGGTCTGTTATCTCCAGCATCTGCTGGAAGCCCTGGTAGCGGGTCGTCGGCGACTCGCGGTGCCAGACGACGCGCGGATGTATCTCGCCGGGGAAGTCGGCTCCCTGTTCGGAGACCACGTCGATGATGTTCTCGACGCCCTCCTCGCGCATGTTCGGGGCCGTCGCGTCCTCGTTGTCCGGGACCCAGACGTCCGGGGCCTGCAGGCCGCGGAGCTGGCCCGCGCTTCGCAGCATCTTCGCTGAATCGTCCTCGCCGTCCACCGCTGTCGGCGAGGTAAAGAACGTTCTGACGAACTCGCGCTCGTAGTGTCGGGTCACACTCATAACTCACCTCAAAGAACCCAACGGAACCGCTTAAATCTACCGTCCACGACCGGCCGAGACGCCGGCGAACATCCCCGTCCCATCGCCTCTCAGCCGATTCGATAATACGAAACGCACACGATAGCTGACTATTCGTCGCGTGACCGCCGGATGAGTGACGGGACGTGACCGTTCGTCGGTAGCCAGAGCGCGCTCGGTCGCTACGGCATCGGACTGCCAGCGAGTCCGACTGTCGCCGCCGTGTCGCTCACCCCCGTTTTTCGTTTCGTCATTTCGAACGGTTTCGGCGGTCTCCGGCGTGTCGGACGCCAGTTCCGGTCCGTCAGTAGCCACGGCAGAGGCGTTGACACCGTCGATACGGCAATTTTATTCGCGTGGCAGTAGAACCGGTATCCAATGACACGGGCGAAAACGGACTCGGTCCGGGCGACGCGGACCTCGCTGGCGGTACTCTCGGGTATCAAGTCCCTCGGCGGGAGCGCCACGCTGGCCGAACTCGCCGACTCGCTGGAGCCGGCCAAGAGCACGATATACAAGCACCTGCTGACGCTGGAAGACGAGGGTCTGGTGGTGGAACGGGACGGCGAGTACCGCATCGGGCTCCGGTGGCTGGAGTTCGGCGGCATCGCGCAGCGCTACGACGGCATCTACGAGGTGGCAAAGCCCGAGGTCAGGCGGATGGCCGTCGAGACCGGTGAACTGGCGAACCTGATGATAGAGGAGCAGGGCTACGGCATCTACATCCACACGACCAGCGGCGACCAGGCAGTCGCGCTCGATACGCGCCTCGGGAAGCGCATCCACCTCCACAAGACCGCCATCGGCAAGGCGCTCCTGTCGAGTTTCGACGACGACCGGGTCGCGGAAATCATCGACACCCGCGGGCTGCCGGCCGAGACGGACAACACCATCACCGACCGCGAGACGCTGTTCGCCGAACTCGAAACCATCCGCGAAACGGGGGTCGCCGACGACACCGAGGAACGGGTCGACGGGACCGGCTGTGTCGGCGTCCCAATCGACACCGGCGACCGCCGGGAAGCCGCTATCAGCATCACCGCCCCCATCAACCGACTGCAGTCCCCGGGCCGCAAAGCCCAGCTCGTCGACACGGTGGAACAGGCCGCCAACGTCATCGAGGTCAACCTGGCCCACGGATAACGGCTCGTCCGGTCCACCGCGGCTGTCTCGACGGCGACTGACGCAGTCTAATAACAGTACAGTTGTTATCCGGCGACCAGGCCCGGCCAGCCGCGGTGGTGTTCGAAGCCGGGACAGTCTGACGACCGCTCGTCTGTCGACGCACCGAAAGTCGTCTCGACACCATCTATATGTCGATTCTAGCCTATTTGGCTCTTTATCTCCAAAATAAAAGAATATTTGGTCTTAAATTGGTTTCATAGTTTTGTAGAGGCGCTATTTACCTCTATATTATTCAATCTATGTAGAAGACGAACCTTTCGTATGTGAATGCCCTCATGAGAACGATGATGACCGTCGAGTGGCCGGAGCGGCCATGGATGGTCACCGGCTGGACAGACTCACCGCGAGAACGACGAAGTACGTCGCCAGGCCCCAGCACGCCGCGGCGACGACGAGCGGACCCAACAACACCGCGAGGCCGGCGGCACACACCAGGAGCGCGACCGCCGACGCCGTCCGCACGCCACGGCGTTCCCACAGCGACGCGACGGGCGTGTCCAGCACGAACAGCGCCTCGACGCCCAGCGCGCCGGCCACGCCGACGGCGACGGCGGCCCCGGACCGGAGCGTCTCGACCGCGGCGGTCCAGTGCAGGTACGCGAGGAGCACAAGCCCACAGAGCAGGGCGAACGCGGCGTCGCGTCGATACTCGGGCACAGGGGCGGTACAGGCCGCAGTCGGAAAGCGCTGCTGCCGGGGACCTTTTCGGCGACCCCAACTACAAAGACACTGACAATCGCAGTGCACCTATGCACCATCCTGGACCGCCGCGGTTCGTGGCGACGGGCGACGAGGTCGAACTCGCGCCCCGGGACCCGGACCCGGCGGCGGACTACAGTTGGCACATCGCGCGTGCGCCGGTACAGTCTACTGCTACACTCGGTGACGACCCGGTCGAACACTTCGTCCCCGACACGCCGGGCAGGTACATCGTCCGCCTCACCGCGCCGGACGGCAAGCACGACCTCACCGTTCGCGCGTTCCCGGGGCGGCTCGAATCCAGCGGGCCACACACCTCTGGGCGGTCCGGTCGCTCCGGCGGGGGACGCGGGGGCGTCTCCGGCGGGCGAAGCGGCTCCGGCGGGAGCGACGCGTACACACTCGCCGAGGACGGCAGCGACGGCGACGGTGGCGGCGGTCGCCCGCGCCTGACCCTGCGGCCGGCCATCGAGGGCGACGAGGCCGTCGTCCGCGCGGACCGCAGCCCCCACCCCGAAGGGACCGAGACGGCCGCGGACCTCGCCGTCGAGTTCCTGTTCGACGACCGCGACGACATCGACGCCGACGCGGTGACCCGGGACGGGACGGACCTCCGGATTCCCCTCGACGCGCTCCCGGAGCGCGCCCGCATCCACGGCGTCGCGGTCGGGGACCACGGCTACAGCGTGCCCGACGCCGTCGAGTTCACGCGCACCGCGGACGGGGTCGAGACGGTGGCCAGCGGGGCCGGCGTCGCCGCCGCCCGCCCGTACGACGCGCCGGACTGGGCCGAGGACGCGGTCATCTACGAGATTTACGTCCGCACGTTCGCCGGCGACAGCGAGCAGTCGCCCTTCGACGCTATCGTCGACCGCCTGGACTACCTCGATTCGCTCGGCGTCGACGTGCTCTGGCTCACGCCGGTCCTGCAGAACGACCACGCGCCCCACGGCTACAACATCACGGACTTCTTCGACATCGCGTCGGACCTGGGCACCCGCGAGGACTACGAGCGGTTCGTCGACGCGGCCCACGACCGCGGGTTCAAGGTCTTGTTCGACCTCGTCTGCAACCACTCGGCGCGCACCCACCCGTACTTCGAGGCCGCGCGAGACGACCCGGACAGCGAGTACCGCGACTGGTACGAGTGGCGCACCGAAACCGAACCGGAGACGTACTTCGAGTGGGAACACATCGCCAACTTCGACTTCGACCACCTGCCGGTCCGGCGGCACCTGCTCGACGCGGTCGCCCAGTGGGCCGAACTGGTCGACGGCTTCCGGTGTGACATGGCCTGGGCCGTCCCGAACAGCTTCTGGCGCGAGATTCACGACTACTGCAAGGACCGCGACGGCGAGTTCCTGCTGCTCGACGAGACTATCCCGTACATCCCGGAGTTCCAGGCCGGGCTGTTCGACATGCACTTCGACTCGACGACCTACGCCGCGCTCCGGCAGGTCGGCGGCGGTGCCGACGCCGGGGCCGTCCTGGACGCCATCGACGAGCGGGCGCGCATCGGCTTCCCGGAGCACGCGTCGTTCATGCTGTACGCGGAGAACCACGACGAGACGCGCTACGTCGTCGACTACGGGCGCGACGCCGCCGAGGCCGCCGCGGGGGCGCTGTTCACGCTACCGGGCGCGCCGCTGCTGTACGCCGGCCAGGAGTTCGGCCAGCGCGGCCGGCGCGACGACCTCGCGTGGGGCCACACCGACGAGGCGCTCCAGTCGTTCGTCGCCGACCTCTCGGCGGCCAGGCACGCCCGGCCGGCGCTGTCGGCCGACGCGGACCTCGTCCGCATCCCGTACGACGTGCACGAGGGCCCCGCCGACCGCGTCGTCGCATACGCGCGGACGACCGGCGCGGACGCGGCCGTCGTGGTGCTCAACTTCGCCGGCGAGCGGGCGACCGTCGGACTGCCGGTCGAGGCCGACGAAACCGACCTCGTGTCCGGCGAACCGCGCGGGGCCACCGGCGACGGGGCCACGACCGTCACGGTCGACAGCGTCGGCGTGTTCCCGACCGCCGACGGCAATCTGCATCGGTAGCCCGTCGAGCGGTCCTGCCGGGGGCCGTCAAGTCAGTACGCCGAGATATCACTAATTTGTACGAACCACAGGAGTTTATAGAGATTGGTCTGCTTTGATAGGTATGCGGCTTTCGACAGCGCTCAACGAGTACAAGCGAAATCGTCACGAGCGCTTTCCAGAGGAACGAAGGACTGTTTCAGGCTCTTTCTCCGGACACGGTGACCGCCTCGTCCACGTCGGCGAAGACGGCACGCTGAAAGACTACTCCGATTCACTCTCCGGTCTCTCCGGTATCGACCGCTCCCGGCTCGGGGTGATGCTCGGGGACGAGACGCGGTGGTTCAGCGACCTGGAGACTATCAGACAGCACTACTACCGCGAGACGCGGCTCGTCGAGACCGAGTACGACGCGGGGTCGTTCACGGTCCACCAGTACGACCTGACGCTGGGTCGGGCACACGTCACGCACGTCGCGATGCGCGGGGCCGTCCCACAGGACGCCAAACTCGTGGCGTTCGTCACGCTGGCTCCCGACAGCAGCGACAGCGGCATCGGCTCGCTGATTCACGAGGACGCCGGCCCCCGAGACTCCCGCGTCCTGGAGGTGTACCACCGGAAGGAACACGACTACCTCGCCTCCTCGACCGGGCTGGAGGCCGTCGCCGGGCAGCGGCCGGAGCGCCTCGTCGAGATGCTGGAGGACAGCCCCGTGACCTTCCCCCGGTCGGACCCGGTCGAACGGCGCGACCAGACGCGGCTCACCGGCGACTTCCTCGTGACCGCGCCGCTTGACCGCTCCGGGCGCAGCAAGGACACGACGCTCGTCAGCCAGCTCTCGAACCACGACGAGGTCGACCGCGAGACGGCGCTTCTGGACCTCGCCGACTGCGTCCGGGAGCACACGACCGCCGACGACCTCCGGCAGGCCGGGCGGGAGCGAACGCGCATCGACGTGGCCGAGTCGATGCCCCGCTCGGACACGATACGGATGGACCTGCGGGTGCTGGACCTGCTGTCCTCGCCGTCCGGCGGCCGCATCGCGGCCCCCGAGTTCGACCCCTTCTACTCGAACTCCGGCGGCTACGGCTACGTCTGGTTCCGCGACGACGCCTCCGTCTCCCGGCACCTGCTCGAAGCCGGCGACCGGATCGACATCGACACCGACGGGATGCTGACAGAGAGCGCGCAGTTCCTCTGTGACAGTCAGCTCCCGGACGGCCGCTGGCCCCACCGCGTCTGGGCCGACAGCGGGGCCATCGCACCGGGCTGGGCCAACGCGAGAGTCGAGCACAACGCCGAGTCGCCCGAGTACCAGGCCGACCAGACCGCGACCGTCACCGCCTTCCTCGCGACGTTGCTGCGCACGCACCGCAGCAAGATGGACGCCGAACTGACGGCGACGGTCCGGGAGACTATCGAGGCGGCCGTCGATACGCTCGTCGAAGACATCGCGGCCAACGACCTGCCCGAGCCCTGCCAGAACGTCTGGGAGGACGCCGTCGGCCAGTTCACGCACACCACCGCGACGTTCATCGAGGCCTTCGCCGCGGTGGCGCGCGCGCCGATGGCCGAGTCGGTCCGCGAGCGGAGTCTGACGGCGGCCGACCGACTGCTCGACGGGCTCGATACCCTCTGGGACGGCGACCTCGGCGTGTACGTGATGGGGCTGACCAACGGGACGCCGGACCACCGCATCGACGCCGCGGGGCTCCACCTCGCGGACGCGTTACAGGAGTACGACAGCGTCGACTCGGCCACGCTGACCGACGACCACCTCACTCGCCTGGCCGACCACGTGAGTACGACGCTCGACACGCTCTTCCGGAACCCCACCGAGAGCCGGGTCGCGGGGCTGGCCCGCTACGAGGGCGACCGCTGGCGGACCGGCCACCAGGACAACGAGAAGATATGGACCGTCACGACGGCCATGGGGACGCTCGCCGCCGCCCGCGTCGGCGACATGCTGAACGAGCGGGACATGCGCGGCGACGCCTACCTCGACCGCGCGAGCGACCTGTACGAACTGCTCGATGACGACGGGCCGCTCACGACCGACGCCGGCTACCTCGCCGAGCAGGCCTTCGACGACGGCGACCTCGACAGCGCGACGCCGCTGGGCTGGTCGCACGCGCTCCGACTCCACGCGACCGCCCGGCTGGGCGAACTGAACGCGCTCCCGACGACGTCGGCAAGCACCGAGGGGCCCAGCGAGCGGCCGACCTGGACGACCGGGGAGAAGTACGGCGTCGGCACCGTCGCCGACCACGACGCGTCGGACCCCTCGCGGGTGTGGTTCACGCTCACCGAGGGCGCGCTGACGGAGGCCCGCTACCCGCAGGTCGACCTGATGAACCTCCGGACGCTGGACTTTCTCGTCCGGTGTACGGACGAGACGGACTACGCCGTCCGGACCCACCGGGAGAACCGCCGGACCGACGACACCGTCCGGCGTCGCGTCGAACCGGTCGATGACGAGGCGCTGCTCTATCGCCACGTCTTCACCGAGACCGGCGACGGTCGGGGTCACCAGTGGACGCTGACCGTCGACTACGCGACCGACCCCGAACACGACGCCATCGTCGCCGACGTGTCCTTCAGCGCCGACGACGGCAACGCCTACGACGTGTTCTCCGTCGCCGACATCGCGCTCACGAGCACGGTGTCGGAGGACCGCGCCATCAGGTACGGCCAGCCCGGGAGCTACCACCTCGTCGGTCGGAACCCCCTGGCCTACACCGACGAGACGGACAACGACCTGCTCGTCGACGAGAACGGCGACGCCTACTCCATCGCCGTGGCGATGGCCGCGGCCGGGCGCTTCGACTGGGCGACCGTCGGCGCGGCCGGCAGCGACCGCCTGGACGGGCTGTACTCCGACGGCGAGCTCCCGGACCCCGTCGAGTCCATCGACGGAACGAACCTCGTCCTCATCGGCCGGCTGGACTCGGGGAGCCGCATCAACGACACGGTCGCGCTCGGGTTCGCGCGCCAGGCCGACACCGCCGCCGCGCTGGGCGAGGCCGACGGCGCGCTCGACCGCGGCTACGAGACGGTCAGCGCCGAGTACGCAGACACCTGGGCCGAGTTCCTCGCGGACAAGCGACTCCCGGACTCGGTCGCCGACGACGAGACGCTGGCGAACCAGTACAGAACGGCGCTGATGACGCTGCTCGCGGTCGAGGACAAGACCTACCACGGGGCCTCTATCGCCTCGCCGTCCGTGCCGTGGGGCGAGGCCGTCCACGCCGAGGAACCCAAGGGCTACGGCTACAACTTCGTCTGGTCGCGGGACCTGTATCAGGTGTTCAGCGTCTTCGACGCCATCGGGTCGCTGGACATCGCCACCGACCAGCTGGAGTACATCTACGAGTACCAGCAGGACGAGGCCGGCTTCATCCCGCAGAACACCTACGTCAACGGGACGACCCGCTGGGGCGGCGAGCAGATGGACAACATCTCGTTCCCGCAGGTGATGGCCTACCGGCTCGCCGAGGCCGGCGTCGACTTCGAGGACGTCGAGTACGGCTACGAGAACGTCCGGCGGTCGGCAGAGTACGTCGTCCGCCACGGCCCCGAGACCGCACAGGAGCGCTGGGAGGAGGAGGCCGGCTTCTCGCCGTCCTCGATTGCGGCCGAAATCGCGGGGCTCGCGTGCGCGGCGAAGCTCGCGCTCGACACCGGCCACCAGGCCGACGCCCTCGTCTGGCTGGCCCTGGCCGACCAGTGGGCCAACAACGTCGAGGCCTGGACCGCGACCGAGACCGGGACCGAGCGCCACACCAACACGCCCTACTACACGCGTATTACCCTCGACGGCAACCCCGACGCGGGCCACCTCCGCACGCTCGCCAACGACGGCCCGACGCTCGACGAGCGCAACATCATCGACGGCGGGTTCCTCGACCTCGTGCGGCTGGGCATCAAGCCCGACGACGACGAGGCCATCCGGAACTCCGTCGCCGAGGTCGACGACACCATCAGCGTCGACACCGAGTACGCACCCGGCTTCTACCGGTACAACGGCGACGGCTACGGCGAGCGCGGCCGGGGCGACCAGGGCGCGCCGTGGACAGTCGAACACAAGGGGAAGGGCCGGCTCTGGCCGCTGCTGACCGGCGAGCGCGGCGAGTACGAACTCCACCGTGACGACCCGGACATCCGGCCCGAGAACTGCCTCCGGATGATGCAGGACGTGGCGAACTCCGGGCGGATGCTCGCCGAGCAGATATGGGACCGGGGCCACGCCACCGACTACGGGTGGGAGTTCGCCAAGGGGACCGGCTCGGCGACGCCGCTCGCGTGGTCGATGGCCCAGTACGTGCGGTTGGCCCACGGCATCAGCGCCGGCGAACCGGTCGAGACGCCCACGTTCGTCGAGGAGCGATACCGCGAGCGACGGGCGCACACCCACGACCGGAGCCCGGCACTGCGCGTCGACACGCAGTTCCGCGGGAACGAACTGGTCGTCTCCGGCGAGACGACCGGCGTCTGTGTCGTCGTCAAGACCCCTGCCGACATCGTGTACATCCCCGTCGAGGACCGGGCGTTCGAGGTCGCGGTCGACGTCGACCCCGGCGAGAACCAGGTCATCGTCGCCGCCGCGGACGACGAGGACCTCGTCACCGCCGGCACGACCGTCTGGCAGCTCAACCTCTAGGGTCGCCGATAAGTAGTTACCACTTTATAATTCGGGGCTGACTGTGGGGGTATGGACGCGATAGTTCTAGCCGGCGGCTACGCGACACGACTGTGGCCGATTACGCGGCGACGACCGAAGATGCTGCTCCCGGTCGGTGAGACGACCGTTATCGACGGCGTCTTGCAGTCGCTCGAAGCCGACGACCGGGTCGACACGACCTACCTGAGCACGAACGAGGCCTTCGCCGCGGACTTCGAGGCCCATATCGACGAGATGGGGTACGAGAAGGTCCAGCTCTCCGTCGAGAGCACGGAGGGCGAAGACGAGAAGTTCGGCGTCGTCGGCGCGCTCGCACAGCTCATAGACCGCGAGGGCATCGACGACGACCTGTTCGTCATCGGCGGCGACAACCTCATCGGCTTCGATCCCGCCGAGTTCCTGGACTTCTTCGAGTCCCACGACGGGCCGGCGCTGGCCGCCTACGACGTCGGCTCGCGGGAGCGGGCAAAGTCCTACGGGCTGGTCGAACTCGACGGCGAGCGCGTCGTCGACTTCCAGGAGAAGCCCGACCACCCCAAGAGCACGCTCGTCTCCATCGCCTGCTACGCGTTCCCGGCCGACTCGCTCCGGTTCGAGGAGTACCTCTCGGGCGACAACAACCCCGACGAACCCGGCTGGTACATCGACTGGCTCCAGCAACAGGAGTCGGTGTACGCGTTCACGTTCGACGACGTCTGGTTCGACATCGGGACCCCGGAGTCGTACTTCGAGGCGGTCGAGTGGAAGCTCGACGGCGGGTCGCTCGTCCACCCCGACGCGACCGTCGAGAACTCCGAGATTGGCGACACCGTCCACGTGATGGCCGGGGCGGACGTGACCGACAGTACCCTCGACCGGACCATCGTCTTCCCCGACGCCGAGGTCCACGACTGCGACCTCGACGAGACGATTCTCGGCGAGCGCGTCGGCGTCGAGGGATTCGACATGGCGGGCTCGCTCGTCATCAACCGCCGATGACTCGTCCGCGTCGGCGACCGACGCCGCTGTGGGCTCCTGTTGCCCCCCGGACCGCTGGCGAAGGACTAAGTGACACAGCGTCGTCTACTCGCCATGAGTGAGTCATCCGATACCATGGGCCAATCAGAGACCGAGCACGTCACGTTCGAGATGACCATCGACGACGGCCGGACCCGAATCGACGTCTCGGGCGACCGCGACACGGCCGTCGTCGTCCGTTCGAAATCGGGCGAGAAGATATACCTGCCCCCGGAGGACTTCGACCGGCCGCCGGAGGACAGACAGACGCCCTACGACAGCCCCTACCAGTCGGCCGACGGGACCGCCGACAGCCCGTACCGGACCCGGACCGATACAACGTCCGTGACGGGGCTGGAGCCGACCGCGGACGGGTACCTCATCGTCCACCCGGAGCCGGTCACGGACGTTCGCTTTCTCAGATAGGCGGCGGCCGCCCGTCAGGCCTCGTCTAAGACCTCGTGGTAGAACTCGACGTGTTCGTCGGCGACTTCCTCCCAGGTCCGGACGTCGTACTCGATTGGCGTCGACAGCGACAGCGCGTGTTCGATGCCGTCGGCGATTGAGTCCGAGTCCGGCTCGACCTCGATGACGCAGTTCTCGTTCAACAGCTCCGCGGCCCCGCTCTCGCAGGCGACGACGCGCGTCCCGACCGAGAGCGCCTCGACGATTGTGATGCCGAACGGCTCCGCCAGCGACGGCGAGACGAACAGGTCGGCGCTGTTGTAGTAGTCCCCGAGTTCCGACTGTGGGAGATACCCCGGGAAGTACACCCGGTCGTCGATTCCCAGCAGTTCGGCGAACCGTTCGAGCTGTTCGGTGAGGTGGCCCGAGCCGCCCAGCACCAGGCTGACGTCGTCCCGGTCGAGCTTCGAGAGCGCGTACAGCAGGTACGACAGCCCCTTCTGGTCGGTGTGGCGGCCGACGAAAAACAGCATCTTCCCGTCGATGCCAAGCTCCGATTTGATGTCACGGCCCGTCGGCTCCACCGACGAGAACCCGTTGTAGATGACCGTCGAGTCGGCGTCGTACTGCTCGCGGATGCGCCGCTGCGTGAACTTGCTCACCGCGACGACGTGGTCCGACCGGTTGGCGACGCGCTGTTCGGTCTCGACTTCCCGCTGTGGCGGGTTCACGTTGCGGTCCGCCGACAGCGAGTGAAACGTCGATATCCACTCGACCTCGTGGGACGCTTTGGCCCGCGAGCCGGGGTTGTAGCCGAACCAGTCGTTCGTGTGGATGATGTCGGCCTCGGCCGCCCGGTCGGCGAACTCCCCGGCCAGCCGGCCGATGCGCGTGATGATGTCGCCGCTGCCCGTCGGCACGCCGTGGATGCCGTCGCGGTCCGGCGGCGCGTACTCGTCGGGCAACACCAACTCGAACTCGACGTCGTCTCTCGGTTCGAGCTGTTCGAACAGCTCCCCGATAGCGGTATCAAGCCCGCCGGTGATGTTAGGTGGGAACCCCCAGCCAAGCATCAGCACGTTCGGTGGCATCTCTGTAACTGGCTCCCTCGTAGCATCATATGGATACAATATATATGTTTGCGTGCGCCGTCGCTGGCGTCTGACACGTTCCTGTGGGGACCACTCGCAGCTCCGGGGACGTGAGCGTTCTCGCCCTCCGCGCCACCGGTCTCCAGCGACCCGTCCCATTGAAATGCCTGTCAGGGCAACAGACGCGTATGACATTCCAACGACAGAGCGGGGTGTTCCTGCACCAGACGTCACTCCCGGGGCCACACGGCATCGGCGACCTCGGTGCCGGCGCGCGGGCGTTCGTCGACTTCCTCGACCGGGCCGACCAGTCGCTGTGGCAGTTCTGCCCGCTCGGCCCCACGTCGAGCGTCCACGGAAACTCCCCGTACCAGTCGTCGTCCGCCTTCGCGGGCAATCCCCTACTCGTCGACCTCCGGGCCCTCGTCGACCGCGGCTATCTCTCCGAGGCCGAGGTCGAACCGCCCGAGGACGTCTCGCCGCACCGCGTCGCGTACGACCGCGTGACCGAGTTCAAGACGGCCCGGCTCCGGACCGCCTACGCCGCCTTCGAGGAGAACGCGGACGACGCGGACCGGCAGTCGTTCGCCGAGTTCTGCGACCGCGAGGCGGGGTGGCTGGACGACTACGCGCTGTTTACGGCCCTGAAAGCCGAGTTCGACGGCGCGGGCTGGATGGATTGGCCCGACGACATACGGACGCGCGAACCGGACGCGCTGGAGCGGTACCGGGACGAACTGGCCGATGACGTCCGCTATCACAAGTTCGTCCAGTGGTGTTTCGACAGCCAGTGGCGGGCACTGGCCGAGTACGCGGCCGAGCGGGACATCGGTCTCGTCGGCGACCTCCCCATCTACGTGGGCCTCGACTCGGCGGACGTCTGGGCCTATCCCGAGGTGTTCCGGCTCGACGACGACCACCAGCCGGCGGAAGTAGCGGGCGTCCCGCCCAATCCCGGCGACGACGGCCAGCGGTGGGGGAACCCCGTCTACGACTGGGAGACGCTGCGCGAGGACGGCTACGGCTGGTGGGTCGACCGGTTCGAGCGGCTGTTCGACCTCGTGGACGTCGCCCGCATCGACCACTTCAAAGGGTTCGACGAGTTCTGGTCGATTCCCGCCGAGGCCGACGACCCGGCCGCCGGGCAGTGGCGCGACGGCCCCGGCGCGCACTTCTTCGAGACGGTCGAGGCCGAACTCGGCGAACTGCCCTTCCTCGTCGAGGACCTGGGCTTTCTCGACGAGGGCATCGTCGCGCTGCGCGACCGCTTTGGCTTCCCCGGCATGCGCGTGCCCCAGTACGCCGACTGGTGCGAGGAGGGCCACATGTACCAGCCGATGCACTACCCCGAGCAGTCCGTCGGCTACACCTCGACCCACGACACCGACACCGTCGTCGGCTACTACCGGGACCTCTCGGACCGGCAACGGGACTGTCTGCACTACAACCTCGGCACCGACGGCGAGGAAATCAACTGGGACCTCATCGAGGCGGTGTGGAACTCGAACGCGGCCGTCGCGATGACGACCGTCCAGGACCTGCTCGGCCTCGACAGCGACACCCGGTTCAACGTCCCCGGCACGGCGACCGGGAACTGGCAGTGGCGGGTGACCGAGGCGGCCCTCGACGAGGAGGTCGCCGAGCGGCTCCGCCGGGTCACCGACAGGACAATCCGCTGAGCGCGGTCAGAACTGCAGGATGCCGTCTTCGGTGACGACCGTATCGAGCAGGCGGGTCGGCGTCTCGTCGTAGCCTGGGTTCCCGATGTCGAACCCCTCGGGCGGTTCGAGCATCACGTCCGACCCGGACCGGAACGTGTTCGTGAAGGTGAAGCCGCTGCCGATGAACTTCGAGGACGACCCGACGACGGTCACGGGCACGTCGAGTTCGTTCGCCGTGGCGGCCAGGGGCAGCGTCCCGACGCGGTTGTACACCGTGTCGTCGATGAGGCAGTTCATCCCGACGAACACGCGGTCGGCCTCGGAGAGGTAGTGGCCCGCCGCGCCGTCGACGATGAGCGTCACGTCGGCCCCGTCCCGGTCGGCCAACTGGCGGGCGGTGCGACGGCCCAGGAAGTGGGGCCGCGACTCCCTGGCGTAGAGGTGAAACTCCTTGCCGGCGTCGAGCGCCGCGTTGAACGTCGCCATCACCGTCGAGGAGTTCTCGTGTGTCATCAGCACGTCGCCGTCGTCGATGAGCGTCGCCGCCCGCTCGGCCGCGCGGTCCTTGCTGGTCTCTATCTCCGTGACGACCGCCTCGATTGCCTCGAGCAGTCGCTCCTTGGCCTCCGGGACGGAGTCGGGGTCGGCCTCTCGCAGGTCCGTGACGATGCGCTGCTGTGTCGTGTACAGCGGCGCATGCGAGCGGTTCGCCCGCTGGAGCGCGCTGCTGTTTTGCTCGACCACGCGGAGGAAGTCCTCGACCGTGTGGCACTCGCGGTCTGTCAGTTCACGGAGCGCCTCGGCGGCCTTCACGGCGGCAATCGAGGAACTCTGTGTGTCCATCTCCTCTATCTGCCGCACGGTCTCGTTTATCATGCCTCTACCTGTGGCTGCCACCCATATAACGGTACAGCCGTCACCCGGTCTCTCGGCCCTACCCGACCACGTCTTCGTCAGTCGGTCCCTGGCCGTCGAACTCCGCCACGAGTTCGTCCACCCGTTCCGGATCCTCGGCGGCCGGGAGCCGCCGCTCGGCGGTCCGGCAGTCGGCGTCGACGCCCAGTGCCGCACAGACCCGGTCGGCCGTCGCCGCGGCCATCTGCCGGTAGGTGGTCAGTTTGCCGCCGACGATGCTCGCCGCGTTGTCGACGCCGTCGTCGGCGTGGTCCAGCAGGAAGAACCCGCGCGAGATGCCGCGGCCGCAGCGCTCGTCCTCGTCTGGCGCGTACAGCGGCCGGACGCCCCACCAGGTCCGGACCTCGGGCGCGTCCGCGACTGGGGGGAGCATCGCCGCGCACTCCTCGATGCTCTTCTCGACTTCCCACTGCTCGGTCTCGTACTCGTCCGGGTCGCGGACGGGCACGCTCGTCGTCCCGAGGACGACCTCGCGCTCGTGTGGGACGACGATGTCGCCGTCGTCGGGGTCCCGACAGCGGTTGAGCACCGGCCCGAGGGCGTCGTACTCGACGGAGACCATCACGCCCCGCGTCGGCCGCATCTCCACGTCGAGGCTGGCCATCGCGGCGAACTCGCCGGCCCAGGCCCCGGTCGCGTTGACGACGTAGTCGGCCGCGACGGTGTTGTCGACCGCCCCGCCGACCCGAACGCCGGTCACTCGCCCGCCGTCGACGAGCACGTCCTCGACGGGTGCGTGCGGGTGTATCGCCGCACCGTGGTCGCGGGCGTCGGCGGCGTTCGCAGCGACGAGCCGCGACGGGTAGATGACGGCGTCCGGGACTTCGAACGCGCGCTCGACGTCCTCGGCGAGGTCGGGGACTCGCTCGCGGGCCGCGTCGCCGTCCAGCGTCTCGACGGGGATGCCGATTTCCTCGCAGGCCGCCCGCTTGGCCTCGAAGTGGTCGGGGTCGTCCTCGGCGAGCTGGACGAACAGCCCGCCGGTGTCGCGGATACAGGCCCCGGCGATGTCCTTGAGTATCCGGTTTTCCGCGATGCACTCCTCGGCACCGACCCGGTCCGCCTCGGCGTAGCGGGCACCGCTGTGGAGCAGTCCGTGCGAGCGCCCCGAGGTCCCGCTCGTCAGCCCGTTACGCTCGACGAGCGCCACGTCGACGCCGCGGAGCGCGAGGTCGCGAGCGACGCCAGCACCGGTCGCGCCGCCACCGACGACGAGAGCGTCCGTGTGAATCGTCATGTCTACGAGTAGGACAGCTGACGTAAGATTCTACCGACGGCGGCGTCCTCGGCGACCGTGTGTCCGTTCCGGTTGCGGACAACCCGGCGAGTCCTCGGCTGTGTCGACGGTCGTTTGCATCCGGAGAGGACCGAACGGACCGTTATAAGCATACTGCACTGGTATAGGTTCAAGTATAAATTTCGGAAAAGCAAGTCTACAACTTTAAGTGAAAAGGAGAATCTAAACCCGCGTATGACCGGACAGGCTGCCACGGAGGGTGCGCCGGCGGTCCCCGCACCGACGCCGCCGGATGCCGCCGACGCCTGGTACGCGCCGGACGTGCGCGAGCAGGACGAGGTGTATCCGGGCGTCGTCGTGACGGTTCGACGGGACCGGAGCGGGTTCCGGTACACGGTCCGCGAACCGGTGCTTTCGGTCGCGGAGGCCAACGCGCTGTCGACCGTCGAGTCGCACTTCTCGGGGGCGAACATCGAGCGACCGCGGACGCGTGAGGGGGCGGTAGAGCGCATGGACGGGGGTTTCGACCCGAAACATCACCGGGTCATCGACCGGCTCATCGACGCGTCGCCGGCGAGCCGTCGCCGAATCGAGTACCACGCGCTCTCGTCGCTGGCGTGTTTCGACGAACTGACGCCGTACGCGCTG
Organism: Haloarcula sp. DT43; assembly: GCF_037078405.1. NCBI lineage: Archaea > Methanobacteriati > Methanobacteriota > Halobacteria > Halobacteriales > Haloarculaceae > Haloarcula > Haloarcula brevis. Next base: position 808,917 of record NZ_JAYMGZ010000001.1, read on the forward strand.
GACTCCCGCATCGACGTCGCCGACGTGACGGACGACGGCGTGGTCGTTCACACCGACGACTACGCCCCGGCCGAGACCGACCTGGGACCGGATCCGAGCTACCTCAACCGCTTCGCGAGCGAGCGCGTCGAGCAACACACCGTCCGGTTCCAGGGGTTCGAGATACCGGTCGTCGTCTACCGCGAGCACCTCCTCGGCGCGGACCCGTTCACGACGAAGTACGCGGTTCGGGAGCCGGACCTGCTCCCCGGCGACGAGCAACTCATCGACGTGTGCAAGGAGCGGGTCTGGGAGACCGGCGTCGACGGCGTCGTCCAGGACCGCGTCGAGTTCGTCCGGGAGCGCGCCCGGTCGCTCCTGGCCAGACAGCTCACCGTCCGCAACACCACCGAGTGGGTCGACACCGCCCGCTACCGGCTCCGGTCGGCGCTGGCCGAACTCGACCTCGCCGTGCCGCCGGTCGACCACCGCTTCGCCGACGACCGCCTCGACGACCTGCTGTACTACGTCCTCCGGGACCTAGTCGGCTACGGCAAGCTCACCGTCCCGATTCGGGACCACACGCTCGAAGACATCGAGGCCAATCGGGTCGGCGAACGCGTGAAGGTCCTCCCGCGAGCCGACCTCGGCCACGACGGCCGGGTGCCGACCAACCTCGCCTTCGACTCAGAGGCGGCCTTCGTCAACGTCGTCACGCAACTGGCCGCCGACGACGGCGTCGAACTCAACGCCTCGAACCCGAGCGCGAAGGTCAACATCGACCCCGACGGCGACGGCCTCCACGACGCCGACGACACCATCCGCTGTGCCGTCGCCCTGCCGACCATCAGCGAGGACGGCCCGCACATCTCCATCCGCAAGCAGTCGGCCGACGCGATGACCCCGGTGGACCTGGTCGAACGCGGCTCGCTGCCGACGGAACTGGTCGCGCTGCTGTGGCTCCTGTACGAGTCCCACGGCGTCGTTCTCTTTTCGGGCCCGACCGGGGCCGGCAAGACCACGCTCATGAACGCGCACATGCCGTTCATCCCGTACCGGGACCGACCAATCAGCATCGACGAAGGGTCCCGCGAGGTCCGGATACCCCACGAGACCGGGGTCTCGCTCACCACGCGGGACCACGAGCGGGACCACCGCCGGGTCACGATGGCCGACCTGATGACGCAGTGCAACTATCTGAATCCGGACGTCGAAGTCATCGCCGAAATCAACACGGCCGCATCCTTCGAGACCTTCGCCGAGACGCTCAACACCGGCCACGGCGTCATCGGGACGACACACGCCGACGACATCGAGTCGCTCGTCAACCGCATCGTCGAAAAGGGGCTGCCGGCCTACCTGCTCGACGAAATCGATGTCGTCGTCTTCCCCCGGCACGTCGACGGGGAGCGCTACGTCGGCGACGTCGTCGAGTTCGTCGACGACCCGTCCGTCGTCGAGAGCGGGGGCGACCGGAGCGGGACGATACACAAGGACGGGACGACAATCCACTGGAACAGCGTCTGCCGGCGGCGGCCCGACGGGAGCTTCGAGCTCGCCTACGACCACCCGCAGTTCGGAGACGACAGGCGACGGGTCGACACCGCTGTCCTCGACCGGCTCTCGGACCTCCGGGACGAGCCGGTGTCGGCCGTCGAGGACGCGTTCCACCGCCGCCACCGCTACGTCCAGTACCTCGTTCGAGAGGGGGTGACCGATTTCGACGACCTGTTCGACGTTCTGGCCGACCTGGAGACGAACGAGGCAGCGACCGTCGAGCGGCTGCGGCGGCAGGGCGGGGCCCCGGACGACCCTCATCTGGAGGTCGGTACCGGTGACGACTGAGGCCGGCGGGACGCTCGGCTTGCTCGACCGGGGCCTGTACGCCCTGTTCGCACACCACGCCGAGGACGACCGCCACGCTGGCACGCGCGACCGCTATCGGGCGGCCTATCCGAGCGCCGGCTTCGGCGTCTACGTCGCCAGAGTGTACGGGCTCTCGTGGCTGGCGTTCTGTGTCGGGCTCGTCGGGACGGCGACGACGGCGCTGTTCGTGCCGCCGGGGACCTTCGACGCGTTCGTCGCGGTGCTCCAGCGAAGTCTCCCCGTCCTCAACCGGGTGGCGCTGCCGGTTGTCCCGCGATTCCTCGTGGCGACCGTCCTCGGAACCGTCGCCGGCCTCGCACTCAAGCGGAGCGTGTTCGTCGCCGGCAACCGGTATCTCTCGTGGGCCGCCAGCGCGCGGCGCGCCGACATCGCAGCCACGCTGCCCGGCGCGGTCAGGTACCTCAGAGTGCTCGCCTCGGGGACCCACGACCGGCGCGAGATGTTACGCGCGGTCGCCGAACAGGACGCCTACGGCGAGACGGCGGTCGCCTTCCGGCGCGCGCTCAATCAGGGTATCCTCACCGGCAGTCTCGACACCGGTATCGAGCGGGTCGCCAGCGAGACCCCTTCGCGGGACCTGCTGGCCCCGTTTCTGCTGAAGTTCCGAGAGCACGCGAACCAGAGCGCCGAGGCGCTGGAGGGGTACCTGGAGATGGAGGGCCGCCTGCTCTCACACGAGCAGAGCCGGCAACACGAGCGGGCCACCGGCTACCTCGAACTCCTCGCGGAGCTGTTCGTCGTGTTGCTGGTGTTGCCCGCCCTCGTCGTCCTCATCGTCACCGTGATGGGGATTCTCGCGCCCGGCCTCTCCGAGCCCGTCGCGACGCCGCTGGGCGAGACGACCGTCCGTGCAATCGTCGTCTACGGGAGTGCGGCGTTCGTGATGGCAACCGGCCTGCTGGCGGCCTTCGTCGTCGCCGCGCTCCGGCCGCGGAACACGGCCGCACCGAGCTACAGTCTGCCGGACGGCCCGGTCGCAGTGCTCGCGACCATCACTTCGAACCCCGCGAGCGCGCTCCTCGCCTGCGCGCCGCTGGGTGCAGTCGTCGCGGCCGGGCTCTGGTCGCTCGGCTACCGTCCGGTCAACGTCGCGCTCCTCTCGTATGCCACCGTCGGCGTTCCGGTCGGCGCGGTAACGGTCCGCCGGGCCAGAGCGGACGACGCGAAAGACCGGGAGATTCAGGACTTCGTCCACGCCGTCGCCGGTCACGTCGCGCTGGGCCGTCCGTTCCCCGAGGCGGTCCGGCGCGTCGCCGAAGACGTGGAACTCGGCGTCCTCGATAGCGACGTCCAGTCGCTTGCGTTCACGCTCTCGCTCGGCGACAGCCCAAGCGACTCCGCGGCCGACAGGCGGGCCGCGGCGCTGGACCAGTTCGTCGACCGCGTCGGGACGCCGATGGCCGAACAGACCATCGGGCTGGTCGTCGGCGCGCTGGATACGGGCAGCGACGCGGAGGACGTCTTCGAGACGCTCCAGACCGAAATCGGCCAGCTCTACCACCTCCGGAAGTCCATCCGTTCGGCACTCCTGGTCTACGTCGCCGTGGGCTGGACGACGGCGCTACTGGTCGTCGGTATCACCGTCGCCGTCAACGTCTACGTCCTCGATAGCTTCGCGCAACTGTCGTCGGTTTCGAGCGGTGCGAACATCGCCTTCGACCCGTCGGCAATCGACCCCGTTCGGGAGCGGTACCGGTTCTACGTCGTCACGCAGGCGACGATGCTGGCCTGTGGCTGGTTCGCCGGCACGGCGAGCCGCGGCGTCTACGAAGCGCTGTTGCACTCCTCGGGGCTGGTGCTGGTCGCCTACGTCGTCTTCGCGGGGGTGGGCCTGATTTGACCCCCGACACCGACGCCCAGTCACACGTCGTCGGCGTCGTGCTGTTGCTGGGGCTGACGGTCGTCGCGCTCGGCGGACTGACGGCCGTCGTCGGGAGCGTCGTCGACGGCCACACCGCGACCGCCGACGAGACCCGCGTGGCGAACACCTTCGAGACGGCGTTCCGGCCGGTCGAGCGGACGGGCCACCGAACCGTTCGCGTCCGGTTCACCGAGGGTCGACTGACAACCGTGGAGCGTGAACTGCGCGTGCTCAACGACTCCGCGGTCCAGCGAACGGTTCCAATAGACGCGATAGTGTACGACTCCGGCGACAAGCGCGTCCGGTTTCTCGGGGGCAGCGTCGTGCGCGGAACAGCAGGCAACGCGTGGCTCGAAACCGACCCGCCGGTGACGGCGACCCGGGACGACACGGCAGTCATCGTCGGCGCACCGGTGGTCAACGCCAGCGGGGGCACGGTATCGGGGACGGGCGGCGTGTCCGCGGCCGTTCGCCGGAACGTCAGCCACGAACGCGAGCGGCTACCGGCCGGCAACTACAGCGTGGCCATCGAGACGGCGACGCCTCGGCCGTTCGCCGCGTACTTCCGGCGGGTCGGTGCGACCACGCGAGTCGATGATATCGACGGCGACGGCGTCCGGAGCGTCGTGGCGACGTTCCCCGGCCGCCGGACGCTGTACCTGGTCCGCCACGACATGCGGACGGAGGTGATGCATGGATAACCGCGCGCTCAGTACGGTCGTCGAGAAACTGCTGAGCATGGGACTGGTACTGCTGTACATCGGCCTCGTGACGACCACGCTGTACGGCGGGACGGTCCCGGCGTACCAGGCCGCCGTCGGTGCGGAACTCGGCGACCGGACGCTCGCTGAAGCGGCAGCCCGCATCGAACAGGCCGTCCCGCCGGATGCCAGGGCCGTCTCGGCTACCGTCCGCGTGTCTCTCCCCGACACTATCGACGGCACTGGATACAGCATCCGGACCGACGGCGACGACCTGGTGCTCGACCACCCCGACTCCGAAATCAGCGGCCGGACGCGGCCGCTGTTGCCCGATAGAGTCGATACCTTCGAGGGCGAATGGAAGAGCGGCAGCCGGACGGTGGTCGTCGTCTCCGGAACACGGGGGAGCGTGACAGTTCGCCTGGGAGAGAACCGATGACACGGGCGAGTCGGCTCACGGAGACAGCCGCGCGCGCACAGACGTCGCTCCCGGCGCTCGGCGTCGCGCTCGTGTTGCTGACCGTCGTCACCGGCCTGAGCGTCGCGATGGCCGACGCCGCGATTATCGGTGCGGAACGGACGCCCGACGAGCGGCGAATCGCCGCCGCTGTCGCGGACAGGCTCGTCGCGGCCGATGGCCCGCTCGCGGCTCGCAGCAACGTCCTCAACCGCTCCCGGGTCAGGGCGTTCGACCGGGCTGCCCTCGAACGGACCGCACCGCCGGCCGCCGAGTCCGAAGTCACGGTCGAGTTGGCTGGCGACACGGTTGCGAGCACCGGGCCGGTTCGCGGCGGGACCCGAATCAGCCGGCTCGTCCTCGTCGAGGCCCGCGAGTCGCGGACGCTCAGGCCGGACCTGACGACGACTGACGCGGTGACGCTCCCTCGCCGGAGCGCACGCGCCACGGTCACTATCGACCCGCCGCCCGGCACGACCGTCTGGACCGTTCGTGCTAACGACCGCGTCGTCCTCCACAACCGGAGCGGGCTGGACGGTAGCTACGAGGTCCCGCTGGTGCCCTACGAGACGACGGCGCTGCGCTTCCAGCGGGCCGGCCGGCTCGAACCCGGGAACGTGACTATCGACTACGCCGCCCCGCGGTCCACGAAGGAAACCCTGGTGGTGACCGTCGATGCGTAGAGCCCAACTGCCGCTGTCGCTCGTCGAGGTCGCGCTCGGGACCGTCCTGATTCTCGGCGTCGCGCTCGGGTTCGCGCTGGGGACGCCAGCGCCGGACGGGCAGGAACCACAGCTCGACGCCTACGCCTCGGACACGGCGACGCTCCTGGCGACCGACCCGCCGCGACACGGCGGCGCGACACGCCTCCAGGAGGTCGTGGCGAGTCAGGCGTCGTTCGACCGCGAACGGGACGCGCTCGCGAGCCGCGTCGCGCGTATCCTCCCCGAGAACGTCCTGTTCCGGGTCGAGACTCCCCACGGGGCGGTCGGCACGCCGACGCCGCGGGGCGTCAGCATCGGCACGGCGGCGGTCCCGACGGGACACGGGGACGTCCGAATCGTCGTGTGGTACGCATGACCCGGCGCGGCCAGCTGGTCCTCGTGGCGGCCGCGGTCGTGGCAGTCGCGCTCGTCCCGATTCTCGTGGCGTCCCTGCAACTGGGGTATCACGACGACGTCCGCGCGACGGCCGACTACGACGACGACCCGACCGCCGACGCGCTCCGGGTCCTCGAACGCGCTGTCGCGACCGAGAGCGCGTCCGTTCCGAAGCAGTACGCCTGGGCCGCGAGGGATTCAGCGACGGCGGCCGTTCGCGGGGGATTGCAACCGCGGCTCGACCGCCTCAGAACGTCGCGCGTCGAGGCCGGCGTCTATTACGATGTTTCCTACAACGGCACTGCGGCGCGAGAGTGGAGCGTCGCCGACTGTCCGTCCGGGCCGGACCGGCAGTTCGGGGACTGTGTCGCCACCCGTGGTATCGTCGTGCAGGACCGCGTCGGTCGCACACACGTCCTCGCCGTCGGTTTCGACGTGACGGCCACGACAGAACGCGGCGAAACCACCGTGACCGTCGTTGTCGAACCGAGCGGGCGGTCCTCGCGGTGAGGTGGGGAGTCAAAAGCGGCACGCGAGCCGTGATTCGTCGACTCGGTCAGCGTGTCACTCCGTCCCGCCCGGCGTCTGGGTTCGGACCTGGGACCGTATCTGCTCGAACGTCGCTCGCGGGAAGAGACCGGTGACGCTGTCGACCGAGAGTGCCTCGACGAGTCCGGCCGGCGGACCAGTGACCAGCAGCGCACCCGCCTCGGAGACGGAATCGTCGACGGTGAGTCCGAGGTCGGCCGTCGCGCGCTCCTCGAAGCCGGTCATCGCCTCCTCGATGAGGCTCTCCTGTGCGGTGCGGTACTCCGCCTGGGCCTCGCTTTGGGTGAGATTGCCCGCCTGCAGTTCGGACTGTATCTCCTGTTGGCGTTCCCGGAGCTGTTCCTGGTCGGGTTCGACGCCGACCGTCACCGTGGCGGGCTCCGCGGTCGCGGTCTGGCTCTGGGGTCCCGTCCCCGACTCGGTTCCGTCGCTGGTGTCTCCCTGGAGGGCGTTGCAGCCGGCGAGCGATACCGTCGCACTCGTTCCGGCGAGTTGCATGAAGCGGCGGCGCGTGGACTCGAATTCCATTGTCGGCTAGCACGGGTCCCGAGGGGTAACCCTTCTGATACGACTGCGGACCTCGTTGTCCCGACCGTCGGGGCTCCTGGTTCGGATATCGCCTCGACAGCCGAAAGACAGTGGTAGCTGTGGGCCAACTGTGAGTGAATAACGGCATGCCGAGACTGGAGCCGGGGGACACGCCGGAGCGGGACGCGATTCCGACGCTCGACAGCGACCGGTCGGGGACGGTCGTCTGGCACCGTGAGCACCTGCGGGTGCGCGACCAGGCCGCGGTCGCCAGGGCCGCGGCGGCCGAGTACGTCCTCCCCGCTGTTCGTGTTCGATCCGGCGTTCTACGGCGCGGACGGGCTGGCCTGTGACAGCCGTATCCGGTTCCTGCACGACTGCCTGGCCGACCTCTCGGACCAGTACCACACCGCGACCGGTCGCGGGCTCACCTACGCCCATGGGGACCCGCTGGACGTGCTGGCGCGGTTCCGCGAGGCCGGCTGGGATATCGTGACGATGGCCGTGCCGACGGGACGGTACGGCCGCGAGCGGGACCGACGCGCGCGGGAACAGTGTGACGTGACGTTCGTCGACGGCGACGGGCTGGTCCGGGACCGAACCGACACCCGCGAGGGGTGGCAGGACGACGTCGCTGCGTGGTTCGACGCCGACACACATGACTGGGACCCGACGACGGTCACCTCCCGGAGCTTCGACACCGGCGTCGACGTTGAGGCGGTCGAGGAGCGATACGACATCTCGCCGTCGAAAGCCGACGTGCCACGCGGCGGGACCGGCCCCGCGCACGACCAGCTGTCGGCGTTCGTCGAGCGAATCGACGACTACCCGGGGAACATCTCAGCGCCGACGGACGCACGGGACGGGACCAGCGAACTCTCGCCGTATCTCGCCTTCGGCTGTCTCTCCGTCCGGCAGGCCTTCCAGTACGTCGACGAGCACGCGCCCGACGGCCGCGGGAAGGAGATGTTCGTCTCGCGGCTGTACTGGAACAAACACTACGAGCAGAAGCTCGAAGACTGGCCCGGCTGGCTCGACACGGCGGTGAACCCGGTGTTCGAGGGATTCAACGCAGCCCGATACGACCCCGACCTGGTGGCCGCCTGGAAGCAGGGACGGACCGGGTTCCCGATGGTCGACGCGTCGATGCGGTGTCTCAGGGAGACGGGCTGGCTCAACTTTCGGATGCGGGCGCTCTGTGCGTCCGTGTACTTCCACCTCCTCCAGCAGCCCTGGCGAATCGGCGCGGACTGGTTCTATCACCATCTCGTCGACGCTTCGGCGGCCATCAACTACACCCAGTGGCAGTATCAGTGCGGGCTGGTCGGCAAGCCGACCCTCCGGCTGTACAACCCTCGCAAACAGGTCCGCGACCAGGACCCGGACGGCGAGTTCGTCCGGCGATGGGTGCCCGAACTCGACGCGCTGCCCGACGAATACCTCGACCGGCCCGAGGGGACGCCGGTCCACGTGCAGGCGTCCTGTGGCGTCGACATCGGCGAGGACTACCCACGTCCAGTCGTCGACTACGACGCGGCCCGGCAGGCGTTCCGCCGGCGCTACGAGCGGGTCCGCGCCGACGCGGCCGACGCCCTGGCGGGACCCGGCCGTCGCGCGCCGCGTCTCCTTCTCCGGCGGCCGCGAGGCCGCGGCACGCATCGCCGCCGAGCACGGGACCGGGGCGTCGAACGACGCGGCGGACGGCGGGACCCAGACCAGCCTCGACTCGTTCGGCGACGAGTAGGCCGCGAAGACTCGGGCAGTGTTCCCAGTCGCCAAAGAGGCTAAGACGGTCGCACACCGATACGTGTGCAATGACGGCGGGTACGGACGACGCCGCGTTCGAGGATTGCCGGTTCCTCACCGGGTCACCCCAGCGGTTCGCGGTGCTGGCCCAGCTCCGGGAGCGTCCGGCACGGCCCACCGACCTGTGTGATACGGTGGACGCGACGCGGACTACGATTCAGCGGATACTCGCGGGCTTCTCCGAGCGACAATGGGTCGTCAAACGGGACGGGGAGTACCAGCTCACGGTGACCGGACGGCGGGTGTTCGACCAGTACAGGGCGCTCGTCGAGGAGGTCGAGCGGGCGCGGGCGGCCGGACCGCTAGCCGCACACCTCGGCGCAATCGCTGGCGAGCTTCCGGCGGACCTGCTGGACCCGGCCTGTCTCACGACGACCTCCGAGCAGAACCCCCTGGCCGCTATCAACCGGTTCACGGGCTGGCTGGACGAGGTCGAGGGCGACGTCCGGGCCATCTCGCCCATCGTGACCTCGGTGTTCAACGATGTCGCCGTGGGGCTGCTCGAAACGGGGACACACATCGAGTTCATCATCGACCACAGCGTGCTCGAACGGTCCGCGTCCGACTTCTCGGACGCGCTGGAGCGAAGCGTCGAACACGAGAACATCGACACGTACGTCCACGAGAGCCCGCTCGACATCGGTCTCGCGCTGGACCGCTCGCGGGTCTGCCTGGCTGCCTACGACGACCGGAACAACATCCGGGCGATAGCCGAGTCCGACGCCGAGCCGGTGTATCGGTGGGCCGAATCGGTCTTCGACGGGTACAAGGCGCGGTCACAGCCGCTCGCGGCGGTTCTGTCGATGGGCGAGAACAACCGATAACCGAAGTCTGGTATGGAAGGGCCGAAGGGAGCACTGGTCGGCGCTCCAGCACTCACTGGAGGGCGGGATGGTATATCCCCGGGCTACCGTATCACTGGCTGATGCCTATACTTATTCACTGTAACTGTTCGCGGAGCCGGAACATGTTACAGGGGTTGTAACAGCTGCCGGGTCCTGCCCTCCGGCGTTCACCACCGTTCGACTACGCCGCCGGACGGCCTGTCTGAACCGTCATCTGGACTGAAATACTAGCCGACAGTATAAGTGTGTGGCATTCGTTACCAGAACGTATGTCTCCGCCCGGACGGGAGGTCCAGTACACCGAATCGGACGTCATCGAGGTGTTCAAACACCGAAACGATTACGCGGAGCCGCTCACAGCGTCGGAGGTGGCGGACAGGCTCGGCTGTTCACGCCGGACCGCGCTGAACAAGCTCCACGACCTCGAATCCGAGACCGACATCACGAGCAAGAAAGTCGGGGGACGGTCGCGGGTGTGGTGGATACCCGTGCGAACGGACTGAGCCGTCGCAGCGGTTGCTTCGGGCGTCGGGACGCTCCTGTAGCAGAGCGCACCGGCAGCGTGGGGGTCGTATCGCGCGAGCGATCACCGGCCCTAGAAGTCCCACTGCTGGGCGCGCTCGCGGGCCTCCGAGCGCGCCTGCTGTTTGATGGCCTCGATTTTCTCCGCATCGTCGAGGAACGCCTCGACGGCGCTCTGTTCCGTTGGTCCGTCCTCGTCCGCCGGCGCGTCGTCGGTCGCCGCCGCCAGTCGTTCGTCGGGGGCTGCCCGCCGCGTGCTGTCGGCCAGCGCCGGGTCGCCGCCCAGCCGCTCGGCCGGCATCCCGGGCGGGACTCGCAGGTCGTCCGCGTCGTGGGCCGGTTCGAGGTCGGCAGGGTCGAGCGCGTACAGCGAGACGTGGTACGGGCCGGGAACCGCGAGGTCCGCGAGCGCCGGCGGGCCGCCACGGTCCGTGCCGGTGTGGTAGGCCAGCACGGGCACGCCCTCGGCGAAGGTGACGACGCCCCGCCCCTCGCCGTCGAGCAAGAGCGTCTCCTGGGACTCGAAGACGGCGTAGCCGGTCAGCTCGCGGTCGAGGGCGTCGGCCAGCGCGTCCCGCGGGTCCGTGACGACCCGCGACTTGTCGAGTCGGCCACGGGGGAGCTTCATAGCGACTCGGGGATGACGGCACTTCGGAACCGGTCGGCGGCGTCGGCGGCCGGCCCGTCCCGGACCGTGAGCGCGTCGGCGGCATCCCGGTACGCCGTCGCCGCCGCACACTCGGGTGCGTGGGCCAGCAGCGGCCGGCCAGCACGGCGCGCCTCGCGGGCGCGCTCGCTCTCGGGCACCGCGGCCAGCGTCGGCCCGTCGAAGTACCGCTCGGTCTTCCCGGAGACCGACTCGATGGACTCGGACTCCCGGACCTTGTTGAACAGGAGGCCGGCCACGCCGGTGTCGTAGGTCGTCGCGTACTCCTGGACCTTCAGCCCGTCCGAGATGGCGGGAATCGTCGGCTGGAGGACGACCACGACCCGGTCGGCCAGCACGACCGGGAGGACGGCGGTACGGCTGTCCAGCGCCGGCGGCGAATCGAGGAGGATGATATCCGTGTCCGCCGCGAGCGCCGCGACCACGTCCCGGAGCCGGTCGGGGTCGGCGTCCCTGAAGCCGTCGAGGCTCGTCCCGCAGGGGACGACCGTCAGCCCGAAGCGGTCGTACGCGGCCGCCTCGACGGGTGCGTCGTCGGCCAGCACGTCGTGCAGCGTCGTCTCGGCGTCCGAGAGGCCGGCGTGAAAGAGGAGGTTCGCCATCCCCGTGTCGGCGTCGACCACCGTCACGTCGTAGCGGTCGGCGAGCGCCATCCCCAGGGCGACTGTGCTCGTCGTCTTGCCAGTCCCGCCCTTCCCGCTGGCGACTGCGAACACTTCGACCATTGGCGAATATTGCGTGCTATCCGTATATAAATTTCTTGCATAACGTCGAGTACGAAACCCGAGCTCAGGGTAGTCCGAGCAAGTCGAGGTCGAGGTGGTCAGCGACGAGCGCGGCGGCGCGGTCGTACGGGTCGTCCTCGTCGCGCTCCGCTGCCGGCGGCGGGTCGATGCCGGCCGAATCGAACGTGTTTCGCACGAAGGTAACTCTGGCAGTGTCGTTCACGAAGAGGTCGTGGAGGTAGGTCCCGAGCACCCCGTCAGTCGCCGCCCCGTCGCCGTCGAACGGGCGGGCCGCGTCCCCGGTCAGCGTCGAGTCGCCCATGTGGATTTCGTAGCCCTCGACGGTCCCGCTCGCGCCGGCCAGCGGCCCGACGCCGCGCAGGTCGCGCTCGACGTGCTCGACGGTCTTGGACGCCGAGAAGGCGGTCGCCACGGGCAGGAGGCCGAGTCCCTCGACGCGGTCCGCGTCGCCGGTCCCCTCCACTGCGGCGTTGGTGATTTCCTCGCCCAGCATCTGGTAGCCCCCACAGAGACCGACGACCGGCCCCTCGAACGCACGGAGGCGGTCGCCGAAGCCCGCGTCCGTGAGCGCCAGTAGGTCGTCGACGGTGTTCTTGCTCCCCGGCAGGACCACCGCGTCGGCGTCGTCGAGCGTCGCCTCGGGCGGGACGTACGCGACCCTGACGCCGGGTTCGCGGGCGAGCGGTTCGAGGTCCGTGAAGTTCGAGATGCGGGGGAGCCGCGGGACCGCGACGGTGACGCTTTCGCTGTCAGGCATGCCGTCGTCGGCCCCGACCACCGCGCGCTCCCCGACCGCCGGGAGCGAGACGCTGTCCTCCTCGGGGAGCCCGGGGTCGTCGTAGGGAAGCACACCGAGGACGGGCACGCCGGTCCGGGCTTCGAACTCCTCGATGCCAGGGTCGAGCAGCGAGCGGTCGCCGCGGAACTTCGTCACGACCGCGCCGACCACTCGCTCGCGCACGTCGTCGGGCAGGAGTTCGAGCGTCCCCACGAGCGAGGCGAACACGCCGCCGCGTTCGATGTCGGCGACCAGCAACACGTCGGCGTCGGCGAAGCGGGCGGTCTCGACGTTCGCGAGGTCGCGGTCGTGGAGGTTGATTTCGGCAATTGAGCCGGCCCCCTCGGCCACGACCACGTCGTGGTCCCGAACGAGGCGGTCGTGAGCCGCGCGGGCGGTCTCCAGCGCGTCCGTCCAGTGGTCGTCGTAGTACCCCCGGGCCTCGAAGTGGCCGACCGCTTCGCCGTCCAGCACGAGCTGTGACTCGCCGTCGCCGCGAGGTTTCAGCAGGACCGGGTTGTGGTCGGTCGACGGCGCGACGCCGGCCGCGCGGGCCTGCACGTACTGCGAGACGCCGATTTCCCCGCCGGGCGTCGCCCGGGCGTTGTTGCTCATGTTCTGGGCCTTGAACGGCGCGACGGAGACGCCGCGGTCGGCGAGGTACCGGCAGAGCCCGGCCGCGACGGTCGACTTGCCGACGTGGCTCGCGGTGCCCGCGACGAGCAGGGTTTCGGCCATCACTCCGTCTGCGCACCGAACGCACTGGTGTCTTTCGCTCGAATCGCTCGCGCTGGATTCGGGTGTTCGACCCACGTTCGACGGACGGCGTTCAGAACTCTGTCCCCTTGCGCGCGCCCTGCCCGGCGTCGATGGGGTGTTTCTCCTTTTTGACCTGGGTCACGAGGTCGGCGTGGTCGAGCAGGTACTCGGGGGCCTCGTGGCCGCCGGTGAGGACCAGTTCGAGGTCGTCGGGCTTCGATTCGACCAGCGAAATCACGTCTTCCGGGTCGACGAGGCCGCGGTTCGCGGCGTACAGAATTTCGTCGAGCACGAGCATGTGTAGGCCGTCCTCCGGCGGGCCATCGGGGTCGAGCGGCGCGGCGAGGTCGGCGTCCGCGCTGGCGTCGACCAGGTCCCTGGCGCGGTCGAGCGCACCCCTCGCACGGGCCTCGTGCTCGTCGTCGGCACTCCCGTCCATGAAGCCGTGCCAGCCGTAGTGTCCAGCGTTCTCGTAGGAGAAGCCCGGCAGCGCCGCGATGGCGTTGTACTCGCCGCGGACGTCCTCGACGGTGCCGGTGCCGCCCTTCATGAACTGCAGCAGGTGGACGCGGTAGCCGTGGCCGACGGCGCGGGTCGCCATCCCCAGCGCCGCCGTCGTCTTGCCTTTCCCGTCGCCCCACCAGACCTGCACCAGTCCGAACTCGTCGGGCGCGCTCGGCTCGATTGGTTCGGCGGTCGGGCCGGCCGTGTTGTCGGTCATACCCGCTCGTTCACGGCTGGAACACATCGGTCTGCCGGTCGGTGACCACGCCGTGGGCGGCCCCCTCGACAGTCGGAACGGCTTCCGCGTCGTAGCGCGCGGCCAGGCTCGCCTGGACAGCGTCGCGGACGCACGCCCGTGCCGCCGCGCCGACCTCGGTCGCGCTCCCGGAGAACGGCGCGCGCTCGGTGCCCGGGACGCAGCCGACGATGGCCGCGTCCGACGTGGTCCCGGGGACGCCCGCCGCGTCGAGCAGCGTCGCGGCCTTCGCCTCGACGGCGGTCGCGAGCAGCGTCGCCAGCGCCCCGTCATCGAGCGCCCGGTCGACGCCGACGACGACGTTGACCGTCCCGGGTCGCCAGTCCTCAGTCGCCTCGTCGGCTTCCGTTTCGGGTCCGCTCGCCACCCGTCCGTCCATCGGCAGCGCCGCCGGGTTCGAGAGCCCGGCCGTCGCCAGCGCCGTCACGGGGCCGCTCCGGGCGCAGCGCGCGTGGGCCATGTCCACGCCGGTCAGCAGCGTCGGACCGACCGGGAAGCCGGCGTCGGCGAGCCGTTCCTCGCGGTAGGCGTCGAGGTCGGTCCGCTCGAACCCCGTCGGGACCGTGACGTTGTAGACGGCGTCGCGCTTCCGGTAGCCGCCGTCCCACGCTGTCGAGAGCCAGCGTGCCCCCTCTCGGTGGGCCTGACAGACGCCCGCTCGGACCGCCGTCTCAAACATCCAGCGCCTCCAGCAGGCGGTCGTTCTCCGCGGGCGTCCTGACGGCGACGCGGATGTGCGAGTCGAGCCCGCGGAAGGTGCGGGCGTCCCGGAGGGCGACGCCGGCCTCGCGGGCCGACGCCAGCACCTCGTCGACGGTGGCCCCGCTCCCCTCGACCGAGAACAGCAGGAACGGCGCGTCGGAGGGTGACACGTCGAATCGGTCACCGAGGCGCTCGCGTTCGCGCTCGCGTTCGCGCTCGACGCGGGCTTTCGTCTCCGCGACGAACTTCTCCTGGCGGTAGCAGTGCGCGCCGACCGCGGCCGCGGGGGCGCTCATCGACCAGGCGCGCCGGGCCGTCGCGAGGCGGTCGCGCTCCCGTCCGGTCCCGACGGCGTAGCCCATCCGAATCCCCGGCAGGCCGAACAGCTTCGTCAGCGACCGGGCGACGACGACACCGTCGGTCCCCGCGAGCGACGGCTCGTCGGTGAACCCGAGGAACGCCTCGTCGACGAGCAGCGTCGTCCCGGCCGCGCGACAGCGGCTGGCGAAGGCCCGGAGTGTCGCCGAGTCCGCTGCTTCGCCGGTCGGATTGTTCGGATTGCAGACGACGGCGAGCGCGTGGCCCGTCGGATCGGCGTCGAGCAGTTCGTCGTGGGGGACGAACTCGGGTGTCGCGCCCTGCAAGCGCACCTCGCGGGCGTACTCGCCGAAGCTCGGATACGGGAGGAGGACGCTGTCTCCCGTCCGGACTGTCGTCTGCATGGCGAGGCGGATGGCTTCGAGGCCGCCGGCCGTGGGTATCACCTGCGCCGGCTCACAGCCGACGAACGCCGCCGCGGCCTCGCGGAACTCGGGGTAGTCGTCGGCCGGGTACGAGCGGGCCGTCCCGAACGCCGCCCGGTAGGTCGCTTCGGCCGCCGGCGGGACGTGGGGGTTCGTGTTCGCGCTGAAATCCAGCAGGGCCGGGTCGTCGCTGCTGCCGTGTGGCACGCGCCCGTCGGGGCCGATAGCGTCCGCGGCCCCGTCGCCGCCACTCGCCCGCAAGCCCTCCACCGAGTCAGGGTCCATGGACAGGGGCTACGGCCGGCGGTGTGGAGAAAGTTTCGCGGTCAGTCCGGGCCGTCGACGCCGCGGAACTCGAACCGTGCGCCCCCGCTGGCGCTCTCGGTCACGGTAATTTCCCAGCCGTGCGCCTCGGCGATTTCCCGGACGATGGCGAGGCCGAACCCGGTCCCGCTCTCGGAGGTCGAATAGCCGCTCCGGAACACCTTCCCCCGCTCGTCGTCGGGGATGCCGGCCCCGTCGTCCTCGACGTAGAACCCCGTCCCGTCGTCGAGCGCCCCGACCGTCACGGTGATGCCGCGCGCGTCGGCTCGGGGGCCGCCGGAGGCGACCGACCCGTCCGAGTCCGGCGTCACGTCGCCGTTTCCCGGCTCTGGCGGTGGGGCCGTCGACCCGCGTTCGACATCGTCGTCTGCCGCCGGCCGACTGCTCGTGGAGCCGTGCTCCACGCTGTTCCGGATGAGGTTCTCGAACAGTTGCTGGAGGCGGGTCGGGTCAGCCATGACCGTCCCCTCGATGTCGGTTTCGAGCGTCGCCGCACCGGTCCGGACGCTCCGCCAGGCCTGCTCGACCGCGTTCTCGACGGTGACCGGCCGGACGTCGGTGACCGCCTCGCCCTGCCGGGCCAGCGCCAGGAGGTCGTCAATGAGTTCCTGCATGCGGTCAAGCGACCGCTCGATGGCCGCCAGGTGTTCCGCCGACGGGTCTGACTCCGCCAGGCGCAGCCGCCCCCGCGCCACGTCGAGCGGGTTCCGGAGGTCGTGGGAGACGATGCTGGCGAACTCGTCGAGGCGCTCCTTCTGGCGCTCGACGTTGGCCTTGTACTCGGCGCGTTCGGTGATGTCGGTGGCGACGCCACAGATGCCGGCGACAGCCCCCTCGGCGTCGTATATCGGGTTCTTGAGCGTGAGGAAGGTCCGCGGCCCGTGGGGTGTCGGGATCTCCTCCTCCCGCTCGATGGATTCGCCGGTCTCGATTACCTGCCGGTCGTCGGCGCGTATCCGCTCGGCGATTTCGTCCGGAAACAGTTCCGCGTCGGTCTTCCCGACCACGTCCATCGGCCCGTCGATGAGCACCGCACGGAACCGCTCGTTTATCCGTTGGTACCGGCCGTCGCTGTCTTTCAGGAACACGAGCGCGGTCGTGGTTTCCAGAATCGTCTGGAGCTGGCGGTTCGTCCTGGCAAGCGCCTCCTCGCGCTCCTTGCGGGCCGAGATGTCGCGGCCGATGGCGGCCGTCCGTCGCTCCCCTTCGGGCGTTTCGACCCGGTCGAAGACGAACTCGTAGGGGACCGGCTCCCCGTCGTGGGCCACCAGCGGTAGCTCCGTCGTGGTGTCGCCCGCCCGGCACGCCTCCCTGACGGTCTCGCGGTCCTCGGGTCGGAAGAACGCGACGCCGTCCATCGAGGACAGGTCGTCGCCGTCGTAGCCGGTCACCCGTTCGAGCGACTCGTTCCAGCGCCGGACCCGGCCGCGCTCGTCCAGCAGGAAGAACACGTCGTCGACGGCGTCGAAGATGTCGTCGGTGAACTCCTTGTACTGACTGAGCGTTCGCTCCCGTTCCCTGAGCGCCTGCGTCGTCTGCTTCTGCTCGGTGACGTCCAGCGTCGCCCCGCGGATGACGTCCGCCCGGTCGTCGGGCCGTTCCGAAATGACGCGGAGCCAGCGCTCGTTGCCCTCCCCGGTCACGATGCGGTACTCCTGTGTGAGGCCCTCGCCCGCCTCGATGAGCTGTTCCGTCTCGGCGGCGACGCGGTCGTGGTCGTCCGGGTGGACGAAGCTGAGCACCTCGTCCGGCGTCATCGCGTCCTGGGGCGGTATCCCGAATATCTCGAAGAGCTGGTCGGTCCACGTCGCCTCGTAGGGCGGCTCCGCGATGTCGAGTTCCCACCCGCCCACGTCCGCGATTTGCTGGGCATGTCGGAGCAGGTCCGTCTTCCGCTCGAGCTTCTCGGCACGTTCCCGTTTCCCCGTCACCTCGTGGCCCGACGCGACGAGCGAGACGATGTCGCCGTCGTCGTCTCTGACCGGCCGGATGTAGCCGTGGTAGCTGAACTGTGCCGGCCCGGCGGTGGTGTGGTCGATGTCGACTTCGACGTACTCGCCGTCGGCGGCGCGCTCGACCCACTCCTCGACCTCGGCCGAGTGGCCCTCGGGCCACCACGACAGCTCCCAGAAGGGCTCTCCGACGACCGCCTCGCGCGGTGCGTCGACCGCCTCCAGCGCCGTCTGGTTCGCCTTGCGGACCGTCCCGTCGGGGTTGAGGACGCCGACCAGCGTCTGCGGGTCCTCGAAGACCGCCTCGAACCGCCGTTCGCTCCGCTCGCGCTCCAGGCGGGCGCGCCGTCGGTCGACGGCGTTCCGGACGCGGTTGGCCAGAATCGTGTACTGGTCCGTGCCCCGGTCTTTCTGCAGGTAGTCCGTGACCCCCGCCGTGATGGCCTCGCTGGCGACGGCCTCGTTCCCCTTCCCGGTGAAGAGAATGAACGGGAGGTCGGGGTAGCGGTCCCGGACGGCGTCGAAAAGCTCCAGGCCGTTCCGCTCGGGCATCTCGTAGTCGCTGACGACGCAGTCGATACTGTCGTCGAGTCGGGCCAGGCCGTCGTCGGGGCTCGTCGCCGTCACGACCGTCAGGTCGTCGGCGACCCGTTCGAGATACTCGGCCGTCATCTCGGCGAACCCCTGTGCGTCGTCGACGTGGAGCACACGGATGTGGTCGGCCATTACCACACACAATGTTCTGCGTCGTCATATTTGCTTGCCAACACGATACCGCGGCCGACCGCGCTGCGAGCGGGCCGTCCCGCCGTCGGTCACAGCCACTGTTCCGCGACGCGGGCGTCGGCGAGCGTGTTGACGTTGACCGCGACGCGCCGGTCCCGCGTGAGCCAGGCGTCGTCGGGACCCTCGCCGACGACGTTGACGCCCGTCGGCGCGACTTCCCGGCCGCCGTCTTCGAAGGTCGTGTCGTCGCTCACGCCGAGCCCGCGTTTCAGCGAGGCCGGCACCAGGACCGTCAGCGACCCCTCACCGTGGGCGTCGAGCACGCGGTCGACCGTCTCGCCGTCGAGCAACGGCAGGTCTGCGGCGACGGTCAGGACCGGCCGCGAGAGCCGGTCGTCGGCCAGCGCCCTGTCGAGGTCCGCGACGTACCCCTCGCCCGGCGTCTCGACGCAGGGCACGTCGAGGTGGGCCCGCGTGGCCGGCGCGTTCGGCGACGTCGCGGCGACGATTCGGTCGACGGCGCTGTCCCGAAGTGCGCCGACCACCCGGTCGACCATCGGGACGCCGCCGACGCGGAAGAGCGGCTTCTCGGCGTCGGTGGCCAGCCGCGTCCCGCGGCCGCCACACATCACGAGAGCGTCCACGCCAACACCTCCCAGCCGCGAAGCGGCGTTCCGAACAGCGACCACGCGGCGACGCCGGCGTGGAGGGCGACGGCGCGCGTGAGTTCGTTAGCCGCGCCGAAGGCGTCGCCGCCGACGCCGCCCAGCCGACGGTCGGCCCACCTTGAGAGGCCAAGCGCCAGCAGCGGCCCGGTGAGAACTGCGACCGCAGTCGCCGGAACGGCGACGACGGCGGCCGGCAGCCCGACGGCGAGCGAGCCGGCGAGCTGGCGCGGGCCGTTCCCGTCGATGACCGTCGACCCGAACCCCTCGTGGCTCGGCCGGCCGACGCAGGCCAGCGTCGCCATGGCGAGCTTGGCCCCCACTTCGGCGGCGAGGACCAGCGCGACCGCGACCAGCGGCGGGAGCCCGGCGACTGCCAGCGCGGCCAGCGCCAGCGCGACGAGGACCGTCCCCAGCGCGAGGACGGCCCCGACGCCGACGGTCGTGTCACGCATCACGTCGCGGCGCTCGGCGGGGTCGCCGTGGACGACGGCGGCGTCTCCCAGGTCCGCCAGCCCGTCGGCGTGGTTGACGCCGGTGACGAGGACGACCGCACCGAGGTACGCCGCGGCGACCACCGGGGCCGGGAGGCGGCCGGCGGCGAGGAAGGGGACGGCGACGAGGCCGCCGACGACGTAGCCGGCCAGCGGGAACGCCGCCGGGGTCCCGACGAAGGCGTCCCAGGCTCGCTCGCTGTGCCCGACTGGAAGCCGCGAGAGGAATCCCAGCGCCCCCCGGACCGCGGTCAGAACCACGCGTACGCCCCCAGTCCGGCCAATAGGTACGCCGCTATCCCGGCGACGCCGACCCGGGTCACACTGCGCCGGGCCGTCGCCCCGTCGGGGAGCTTCCCCGCGGGATTCAGCACGTACACGCCCGGCTTTTCGAGTCGAACGTCCAGCGCCGCGGCGGCCGTCCCCATCGGCCAGCCGGAGTTCGGCGAGGGGACGCCGTCCAGCCAGGCTCGGGCGCGGGCCACCGACCGAGGCGAGGCGAACGCGACGGCCAGCAGGAGCGCGCTCAGCCGCGCCGGGAGCCACATCACGGCGTCGTCAAGGCGCGCTGCGGGCGTCCCGACGTGTTTCGAGCGGTAGCCGAGCATCGAGTCCATCGTGTTGACGGCCTTGACCCACGCCGCCGCGCCGGCGGCGACGGGCAGCGCCGGCAGACCGAGGCCCGCGGCGACGAGGCCGCCCAGAACGAACGCGGTCAGCGACGCGACGAGCCCGTCTGCGAGGTTCTCGGACGCGCTCTCGACGGCGGCGCTGCGGACCTCGCCCGCGGTGAGGTCCGTCGCGTCGCGGCCGGCGAGTGCGAGCAGTCCCTCCCGAGCGGCTGGGAGGTCGGCTTCGCTGTCGGCGACGACCCCTCGCGCGGTCGAGAGGAGGTTCCGGAGGCTCGTGGTCAGAAACAGTGTGAGGCCGGCGAACGCGACGGCGGCCAGCGGCCCGAAGCTCGCGGCGAGTGCGACGGCAGCACCGACGGCCGCGGCGGCTCCGAGCGGCAACAGCATTGCGGCCAGCCCCCCGACCGCGAGCGGGTGGTTCCACTCGCGGTCGACGGTCCCGACGAGCCGCCCGAACCACGCGACGGGGTGGACCCGGGTCGGCGGCTCGCCGACGGTGAGTTCCAGCCCGCCGGCGACGGCCACGGCCAGCGCGCTCAGCACAGCTCTCCCTCCCGGAGTTGCTCGGCTATCGTCGGCAGCGAGCGGTCCGCCAGCAGTATCGACTCCGCGCCCGCACGGCCCGCGCCGCCGTCCGTCCGGGCGTCGTCGCCGACGTGGACGAGGTCCGCGAGCGCCACGCCGACCGCGTCGGCGGTCGATTCGAAACTGTTCGGGTGCGGTTTCCGCCAGCCACAGCCGACGCTGGTGACGACTGCGTCGAACGAGCGGCCGCTCCGCCGTTCGATGTCCGCTCGCGCGAGCGTTCGCTCGACCAGCCCCGGGACGCTGCAGTTCGAACAGACGGCGACCGGCCCCCGCTGCGCCGCGGCGGCTACCGCCTCCGTTGCCCCGTCACGGACCGTCACCGGGCTGTCGAACGCGTCGAGGACGGCCGCCGTCGCCGTCTCCGCGGCGACCTCGACACCGCGGCTGGCGAGCGCGAGGCGGACGTGCTCGTCCAGCGGCGCTTCCCGGCCGCGGTCGTACTCGCGGTGGGCCGAGCGGTAGGCCGCCTCCCAGTCGTCCGGGACCCGAACCGACCGGGCGGAAAGCGCCGCTGCGACGGCGTCCCACGGTTCCGAGGGTCGGTCTGCCCTGACGAGCGTCCCGAACAGGTCGAACGAGAGTGCCACACCCGTGTGGTTAGTGCAAGCTCACTTGAACTGTTGGGGTGGCTTCGGAGCCGTCGGGGCGTTGGAGACGTGAGATCGCGCCGCTCCAGCCGACGCCGGCAACGGCGCGGCGGTTGGGACGAACCCGGCTTGCGCCATTCCAAACCGTTTATACCGAAACAGGGGTAATCCGGCGGTATGGCAAGAGAGCAGACTGAAGTTCGAGAGCTCGACGAGGGAAGCTACGTCATGATCGAGGACACGCCGTGTAAGATTAACTCCTACAGCACGGCCAAGCCGGGCAAGCACGGCAGCGCCAAGGCCCGAATCGACGCCAAGGGCGTCTTCGACGAGAAGAAGCGCTCGCTGTCCCAGCCGGTCGACGCGAAGGTCTGGGTCCCGATAATCAACCGGAAGCAGGGCCAGGTCGTCTCGACCGACGGCAACGACGCGCAGGTCATGGACCTCGACACCTACGACACGTTCACGATGCGCGTTCCCGAGGACATCGACCTCCAGCCCGACGACGAAATCGAGTACCTCCAGTACGAAGAGCAGCGCAAGATCACGCGCTCGTAACGATGTTCCCCGGTGCGGGGGCCGAGCGCGAGGCGGCCGACTACGCGGTCGTGGGTGCGCCCCTCGACGCCTCGACCTCGTTTCGCCCCGGCGCGCGGTTCGGCCCGCGCCGCGTGCGCCAGTTCGCCCAGGGCTTCGACGACTTCGACCGCCGCACCGACCAGCACTTCACCGACTGTGCCGTCCACGACCACGGCGACATCGGCCCCACGGCCGACACCGCCGAGTACCTCACCTACCTCGAGGGTACCCTCTCGGATTTCGACGGCGAGGGGGCCGTGCCGCTCCTCGTCGGCGGCGAACACACCGTCTCGGTCGCCGGCGTCCGCGCCCTCGACCCGGACGTGTTCGTCTGTCTCGACGCCCACCTCGACCTGCGGGAGTCCTACGCCGGCGACGAGTACTCCCACGCGACGGTGGCCCGCCACGCGCTCTCGGTGGCCGACGAGGCCGTCGTCGTCGGCGCGCGCACCGGCTCGGAGGCCGAGTGGGACCGCGCGAGCGAGGGCGACGTGACCGTCGTCCCGCCGGAGGACGTGGCCGACTGGACGCCCGACTTCGACGACGACCGGGTGTACCTCTCGGTCGACATCGACGCGGCCGACCCCGGCTTCGCGCCCGGCACCGGGACGCCGGAGCCGTTCGGCCTCGCACCGCGGGAGCTACGCGACGTGGTCCGGGCCGTCGCCCCTCAGTGCGTCGGTTTCGACGTGGTCGAGGTCAACGACCGCGACGACGGCCAGGCTGCGACGCTGGCCGCGAAGCTCCTCCGAGAGTTCGTGTTCGCCCACGCCGCCGGCGAGTGACGCCACACGACGGACCGCGGTATACTGATACGTCCGGGACCGGACAGTCCACGTATGAGCAGTGGTACCACAGTACCCCGGGACCGCGCGCTGTCGCCCGACGACTGGTCCCGTCCGGCGGAGCGACGTTACGCGGACGCCCAGGCCCAACTCGCCGACCGCTACGACCTCGCCGTCGAGTCCAGAGTGACAGCGACCGACGCCGCGGGCCGGGTCCACTATCTCGTCGGCGGGGACCCTGACGGCGACGCCGTCCTCCTCCTGCACGGGGTCGGGACGCCGGCGGCGGCGTGGCTCCCCCTGTTCCCCCACCTCGCCGACGAGTACCGCGTGTACGCGCCCGACCGGCCGGGGCTCGGGCTCTCGGCCGCGCCGAGCTACCGGGACCGGGACCTCCGGTCGTTCCTGGTGACGTACTTGCTGGACCTGCTCGACGACCTCGCTGTCGAACGTCCCCACGTGGTCGGCAACTCCCACGGCGGCCTCCAGGCGTTCCTGCTGGCTATCGACCACGGCCGGGTGGACCGACTGCAACTGGTCGGCGCGCCGGGCGGCGTCTCGCGGGACCTCCCCCTTTTGTTTCGGCTGCTGACGGTTCGGGGTCTCAACCGCGCCCTGTTCTGGCTCATGAGCCGCGGCGACCCGGTCGAGAACGCCAGGCAGTCTATGGCGCGGGTCAACGTCGTCGACGCGTCCGCCATCCCGGACGCGTTCTACGAACTGCTCGCCGCCGGGCAGGACCTGCCCGGCCGGCGGGAGAGCCAGCGGTCGCTGGCGACCGCACAGGGCTCGTTCGGCCGCGCCCACCCGCTGTTCGACGTTCGGCCCGAAATCGTGCGCATCGACCGCCCGACGCAGTTCGTGTGGGGGACAGCGGACACCTTCTGGCCGCCCGCCGTGGGTCGCCCCGTCGCGGAGAAGATGCCCGACGCCGAGTTCCACGAGCTCCCGGCCCACGGCCACACGCCGTGGCTGGAACCGGGCGACGCTGCCGCCGAACTGGTCCGTGGGTTCCTCGACGGCTGACACGTATCCAATGTAGTACAGAGCAAACACATTGCCGGCTCGTCGGCCCGGTGGGGCGTCGCTCGGCGGGGCCAGGTAGTCTTTTAGTGACCGGGCCGTCTCCCTTCCGGGTATGGACCAGCTATCCTCGTGTTACTTCTGCGGCGGTGCCCTCGACGCCTCGCTCTCCGAGTATCCGATTATCCCGAAGTCACTGGACCCTGCAGCCGAAAACCAGGGAACGGTCGTCCTCTGTTCGACCTGTCGGGAGAAGCTCGCGACCATCGTCGAACCGGCCGTCGAGGCGGCGAGAGCGGACGCCCGCGAGGCGGTGGCGGCTTCCGACCCCAGCCCCGCCGAGTCGTCGGGGCCGTCGGGCGACTCGGACACATCGACTGACGGCGAACGGGCCGTCGACGGCGTCATCGAGCCGGCCGAGGACGGCTCACTTCTGGGTGACGATGGCGCGAGCGTCGCGGAGCGGAGCCGGCGGCCAGCGAAGACGGATTCGACACCGGAGTCAGACCCGGCGGAGACGGCTTCGGCCGACGCACCGGACGAGCGTGCAGCGGCATCGGCCGAAGCGAATGCCGAGGGGAGCGACGGCGATGCCGGCGAGAACGCCGACGGTGCCGCCGATTCGCCCTCGCTCACGAAACTGGAGTACAACAAGGTGATGCGTCTGCTCCAGAACCGGGAGATGCCGGTCGACCGCGCGGAGATACGCGAGGTGGCGGTCAACGCCTACGACATCGACGGCGAGCAGTTCGACGCCATCATCGACGCCGCGGTGGACCGGGACCTCATCGGGCAGGCCAACGGGCAACTGGTCGAGTCCGACGGGTAGAGAAAAGCATACCAGCGCCCCTCTCGAAGCCCGCGGCATGAACGCAGGAGACATCGCGAGCCGTCTCGACGACCGTCTCGACATCGAGGCCTACGCCGACATCGACGCCAGCCCGAACGGCCTGCAGGTCGGGCCGGCGAGCCAGCCGGTCGAACACGTCGCCTTCGCCGTCGACGCGGCCGTCGAGACCATCGACCGTGCCGCCGAAGCGGGTGCTGACCTTCTCGTGACCCACCACGGTATCGTCTGGGGCGGGATGGAGCGCGTGACCGGGACTCACTACCGCCGGGTCGCGCCGCTCGTCGACGACGACCTCGCGCTGTACGTCGCGCACCTCCCGCTGGACGGTCACCAGACGCTGGGCAACGCCGCCGGCGTCGCGGACCTGCTGGGGCTCGACAACCGCGCGCCCTTCGGGTCGATAGGCGGCGAACACATCGGTCAGCGCGGGACCCTCGCGGAGCCGCAGACGGTCGCCGAACTCGCAGATACCCTCGGAGGAAACTTCGACACTGGCGGGCAGTCCGTCCAGGTGCTGGACTTCGGTCCGTCAACAGTCGAGGACGTGGCAATCGTCACGGGCAGCGGCGTCGACTGGCTGGAGGAGGCGGCAGAGACGGGCGCAGACGTGCTCGTCACCGGCGAGGGGAAACAGCAGGCCTTCCACGAGGCCCGCGAGCAGGGGATACACGTGGTCCTCGCCGGCCACTACGCGACCGAGACGTTCGGCGTCCAGTCGCTCCAGGCCGTCGCGGAGGACTGGGGACTGGAGACGACCTACATCGACTGCCCGACCGGGCTCTGAGCCACCTCGATGGTAGTTTCCTACGGAGGTATCGATTCCGACGCGGACCTGATAGCGTGGTCACGCGAGTACTGCCGCACAGTCCGCCGCGAGCGCGGCGTCTCGGTCCGGTTCGACCTTGTCGACTGGGAGGTGTCCCACCGCGCCAAGCGCCGGGCCGCCGCGGTCAAGCGGCCGAAACTCGACGGCGCGACCGTCGGCGAGCCCTACGACTGGGACGCTCTCGACGGGAGCGACGGCCGGCCGCTCCCCTGTACCGTCTCGCTGACGCGGGCGGCCTTCGAGTCGTTCGACCGGGCCGAGTGGGCGGCGACGCTGCGCCACGAACTCGTCCACGTCGAGCAGTACCAGCGCGACGGGACGACCGACCACGGGGCCGCCTTCCGGGCGCGGGCCGACGGGCTCGACACCGACGTGCACTGTCCGGCCTTCGCAGAGCCGAAGCACGTCCTCACCTGCAGCGACTGCGGCGACCGCGTCGCCCGCCGCTACCGGGACTGCAAGCTCGTCGAGCAACGCGAGCGGTACCGGTCGAACTGCTGTGGCGCGGCGCTCGAACTCGCCTGACCGACGGCGCGGCTCAGAACAGGAGTCGGACGGCCCAGAGGACGCCCATCCCCGTCGCCATCGTCGCGAACACGTCCTCGGTCTTCCAGGCCACGCCCGCCGCGAGCGCTCCCGCGATGAACTTGTCGGGGGCGAAGGCCGCGGCGTCGAGCGTCACGAACGACGGAAGCACGAGCGCGGCGAGGACGGCCGCGGGGACGAAGCGCAGCAGGCGCTCGACGCCGGGCGGAATCTCGTCGAGGCGGCCGAACAGCGCGATGAAGGAGAGCCGGCAGGCGTAGGTCAGGATCCCGATGAGCGCGACGGCGGCGGCGAGCGCAACGGGGTCGTAGCTAGTCGCCATCGGAGCCCTCCGGGAACCGCTCGGTGACCACGCCGGCGGCGATGCCGACCGCCGAGCCGACGAGGAGGCCGAGGTTGAGCGGAAGGCCCGCGCCGAGGACGGCCAGTGCGCCCCCGACGACGGCCGCGACCGCTGACGCCCGGTCCTCAATGGCCGGGACCAGGATGGCGAGGAAGACCAGCGGGATGGCGAACTCCAGTCCCCACGCGTCGGGGACCCCGGTTCCGAGCAGCGCGCCGGCGACGGTGGTGACCTGCCACACCGCCCAGAGCGTGACCGCCGCGCCGAGGTAGTACCACTTGCGGTCGACGGGGCGATCGGACCGGTAGCTGGCCACGGAGAGGGCGTAGGCTTGGTCGGTGAGGACGTACGCGAGGGCGGCCTTCCACCTGGCGGTGAACTCCCGGAAGTACGGCGCGATGGAGGCCGAGTACATCAGGTAGCGGAGGTTGATGACGACCGCCGTCGCCACGACGACGGAGAGCGGGGTGTCCTGCCTGAGCAGTTCGAGGGCGGCGATCTGCGACGCGCCGGCGAAGACGACCACGGACAGCCCGACCGCCGTCGGGAGTCCGAATCCGGCGTTGACGGCGGCGATACCGGCGACGAGGCCGAAGGGAACGATGCCGAGCAACAGCGGCACCGCGTCTCGGGCACCGCGGCGGAACGCGGAAGTGTCCATAGCTGTAGGTCCGCATCGGGCACGCTAAGGCCTCCGCTTTGACTGCCGTGTGATAGGTCGGGACGGACCACGCAAGTATCAGGCGTTGTGCGTACGGTTTCGTTATCCACTCCGGGGAATATGTTTGAGAATGTACTTATGGCAGGAATAATATATATATATAGAATGATGCTCCGAAGGAATTTCCTCGTACTCTCGTCCTCCACCTGTGTTTATTTGGCAGGCTGTTCTTCTACATCAGACAATACAAGCTCACCGTCAGACACGACTGATGAGTCCCAAAAATCCCAAAACCAGTATCTTGAAATCCGAAATCTAACGGAAAATGAAGTGAACTTATCCCTCAAAGTAGAAGGCTCAGATTCAGTTATATTGCAGGAAGACTCTGAGGTGGGAATTGGCCAAACCGTAACATTCCCACTTCAAATCACTGAAGAAGGCAAATACGACTTAACAGTTTCTCGCTCAGGCGGAAACGAAGTTTCGCAGACGTTGGTAATCGGAGACTATGACTTAGAACATGCCCCAAATGTCATTATCGAGGTCCGAGACGAAAAGATAGAAATAGTTGAGTTAGAGTGAGCCAATACGACTCGTCCGATGTACTGACCGCTACGGCTGTGAATAATTCGCTGTATTCACAACAACTGTTATCGTCCCAATTGAAACGATTTCACACTGATCACGCTGCTATCGTGTGGTCGGACGTGCGTGATTTTCGATGGCTATTATCGGTCGACAGGCCGCTCAGCGGACGCCGCGAACCGCGACGTTGAAACATCGGCGCACCCGACTGGCGTCCAATGAGTGACCACACCGACGAGCGGGAGACGTTCCACCACGACCCTATCGGCCACGCGGAAGCCCGGGCCGGCATGACGGTCGGCGAACTGGCTGACAGCTACGGCGAGGCCGGCATCGGCGCGAGCGACATCCACGAGGCCGTCGATGTCTACAGCGAGATGCTGGACGACGACGTGACGACCTTCTTCGGACTCGCCGGCGCGATGGTTCCGACGGGGATGCGGGCTATCGTGAGCGAACTCGTCCGCGACGGCCACATCGACGTGCTCGTCACCACCGGCGCGAACTGCACCCACGACACCATCGAGGCCATCGGCGGCAAGCACCACCACGGCGATGTCACGCCGGAGGGGCGAACGGAGCGCGAACACGACGAGACGCTCCGGGACGAGGGCGTCGACCGCATCTACAACGTCTACCTGCCACAGGAACACTTCGCGCTGTTCGAGGACCACCTCCGCGAGGAGGTGTTCGGCCCGCTCGAAGGCGAGAGTCCGGTCTCCATCCAGCGTCTGACCGAAGAGCTCGGTCGGGCCAACAGCGAGGTCAACGAGCGCGAGGACGTGTCCGAGGACGCCGGCGTGCTCGCGGCGGCCTACGAGAACGACGTCCCCGTCTACTGCCCGGCGTTCCAGGACTCCGTCCTGGGCCTGCAGGCGTGGATGTACTCACAGACCAGCGAGTTCACCGTCGACGCGCTCGCCGACATGACCTCGATTACGGACATCGCCTACGAGGCCGACAGCGCCGGCGCGATGCTCGTCGGCGGCGGCGTCCCGAAGAACTACGTCCTCCAGACGATGCTCGTCTCGCCCGACGCCTACGACTACGCTGTCCAGCTGACGATGGACTCCTCGAACACCGGCGGCCTCTCGGGTGCGACCCTGGAGGAGGCCCGCTCCTGGGGCAAACTCGAAAAGGACGCCCGGAACGTCTCGGTGTACGCCGACGCGACCATCACGCTCCCGCTGGTCGTGGCGGCGGCCCGCGAACGGGCCGGCGAGTAAGCCATGCACGGCCGCCGCCCTCGCCTTCCTCGGTCACGGCTACTGCGACGGTTCGGGACTCGGGCGACACCGGGGACGAGGCGATGACCGACCGGGCGACGCTGATAGCCCACCGCGGGTTCGCGGGCGTCTACCCGGAGAACACGGAACTGGCCGTCGAGGCCGCCTCGTCCGGCGGGCCGGGGACGGACACCGTTCACCGCCGGGCCGACATGGTAGAGGTCGACGTGGTCCCGACCGCCGATGGCACGCTCGTGGCGTTCCACGACGACGGGCTGGCCGAACGCGACGGCGGCGAGCGCGGCCTGACCGACGCCGAGGGGCTCGTCTTCGAGACCGACACCGACACCGTGACCGGCGCGACCGTCCTCGGGACCGGGGAGACGGTCCCGACGCTCGAAACGGTCTTCGAGGCGGTTCCGCCGGACGTCGGCGTCAATCTGGAGCTGAAAAACCCCGGCAGCGATGACCTCCGCCCTGCCGAACCGCTGTCGCAGCAGACGTTGTCGGCCCAGCGAGCGCTGTGGCGGCCCTACACCGAACGCGTGCTCGACCTCGCCAGCGAGTACGACAACGAGATTCTCGTCTCGTCGTTCTACGAGGCCGCGCTGGCGGCCGTCCGCGACTACGACGACTCGGTCCCGGTCGCCTTCCTCTTTCGAGACAGCATCGAGGCGGGGCTGGAAGTCACCCGCCGGTACGACTGCGAGGCGATGCACGTCCCCCGGAACATGGTTCGGGGAACCCCCTTCTTCGGCGACGACTACGTCGACGCCGACCTGCGCGACATCGACCTCGCGGCGGTCGCCGCCGACGAGGGCCGGGCGCTGAACGTCTGGACGGTCTCCACATGGTACCAGGCCCGGGAACTGGTCAGGGCGGGCGTCGACGGGCTCATCTCGGATTACCCCACGGTGCTGTCGTTCCAGGACTGAGAGCCTCGATGCCGAATGTTGAAGGGCCGACCGGCCGACGACGCTAGTATGGAAGCACCGACCGGTGATGCAGGAATCTACGCCCGCGAGTCGTCGTATCTGGACCGGTACGTCCAGCTGGGGGAGGCCGGCGACCGGATAATCTCGCTGTCGTTCCCGTCCCAGCCCGAGGCCGACGCCGGCGAGGACCACCCCCTGCTGGACCGCATCGAGGAGTACCTCCAGGGTGTCGAGGACGACTTCGCCGACGTCACCGTCGGCCTCACGGTCCCGACCGACCAGCGGGCGGTGCTGGAGGCGGTCCGCGAGATTCCCTACGGCGAGGACGCGTCCGTCGCACAGGTCGCGCGGATGACGGCGGACTTGGACGCCGACGACGAGGACGACCAGATACAGGTCCGAGAGGCCCTGGCCGCCAACCCGGTGCCGCTGTTGATTCCCGACCACCGCGTGCGCGACGGCCCGAGTGCCGCGCCGCCGCCCGTCGAGCAGAAGCTCCGGGCCGTCGAGGGCCTCTAGGCCCAGAGCCGGCCGACGCCCAGCCCCTCGTGGACGAGCAGTTCGAGGGCGTTGACAAGGTAGTGGGCGACGACGACGGCCAGCAGGCTGTCCGTGAGGACGAACAGCCCCGCGAGCGCCAGCCCCAGCGTCCCGGTGACGACGATGCCCGCCCGGCCCTGTGCGCCGTGGCCCAGCGCGAAGGCGACGGAGGCGACGACGGCCATTCCCGCCGCCGGCGCGCCCAGCCCCGCGACGGGGACGCCGATAGCCGCCGCCCGGAAGAGCAGTTCCTCGACGACCGCGATGACCGGTAGGACGACGCCCAGCAGGACGACCCAGCCGCCGGCCGAGTCCGGGGCCAGCAGTTCCCGCAGGGACTCGTCGAAGGTGACGCCGAAGCCGTCGGCCAGCGCGGCGGCGGCCTCGTTCCCGAGCCAGAAGCCGATGCCCGCGCCGACGCCGACGGCCACTGCCGGCAGCCCGGTCGAGAGCGCGTCGGCGGTGACGCCGAACGCGCCCGCCGGAATCTCGAAGTAGAACGCGCCGGCCACCAGCAGGACGCCGAACAGCCCCTGCGTGAACGCGACGTTGGCGAGCAGAGCGCCCGTCGACACGTCCGCCGGTGCGAGTCGCTCGGTCAGTCGCTCTCGCTCGGCCGCCGCCTGGCGCGTCTCGAAACGCGGGATGGTCATGTCTCCGTCGGGCACGGCGACGCCGTCGACCGCCGACGAGACGCCGCCGTCGGGCCGCACGGCTCCCTGTGAGAGACGTGCGAGAGCGAGTAGCGCTGTTAAAAGGAATCCCGTCAGGCCGACGAACGCGGCCCACTCGGGCATCTATTGGGGGCTCGGACTGCCGCCGCTCTGCCGGCCGACCTCGTGTTCGAGGGCCTTGCCCGTGATGGACTTGAGGCGGTCGACCAGCGAGTCCTTCTCGGCCTCGCCGGCCAGCGCGACCTCCAGTACCTCGGAGATGTGCGAGACGGGGATTATCTCTATCATGTCCTCGTACTCGTCCTCTATCATCACGTCCTGGGTGTTCGCTTCGGGGATGATGACCGTGTCGAGGCCGGACTTCGCGGCCGCCTCGATTTTGTGGGTCACGCCGCCGACCGGCAGCACGTCGCCCCGGACCGACAGCGAGCCGGTCATGGCGAGGTTCTGCTTGACGGGGACGTTCTCCAGCGCGGAGATGACCGCGGTGGCGACGGTGATGGAGGCGGAGTCGCCGTCGACGCCGCCCTCACCGGCCTGGACGAACTGGATGTGGACGTCCTTCTCGGAGATGTCCTCGTCGGAGAACTTCTTGATGATGGCCGAGACGTTCTGGACGGCCTCCTCGGCCATCTCCTGGAGCTGCCCGGTGGCGATGACCTGGCCGGGACCCTGTGACGGGCTGACCTCGGCCATGACGGGGAGGACGATACCGCTGTCCTCGCCCATGACCGCGAGGCCGTTGACACGGCCGACCACGTCGCCCTGGTTGACGGTGAGCTCGTAGTCTTTCCGGCGCTCGATGTAGTTGTCCGCGAGCTGTTGCTCGATGGAGCGGGAGCGCCGCTTCGCCTGCAGCACGTCCGCGCGTTCGGTGCGCTCGCGGTCCTCGGCGCGGGCGATGTCGCCGGCGACGCGGACCAGGCCGCCGAGGTCGCGGAACTTCAGGCTGAGGTGGCCTTTGCGGCCCGCGCGGCGGCGGGCTTCGAGGATGAGCTCCTCGACGGCCTCCTCGGTGAAATGCGGGAGCCGCCCGTCGTTTTCGACCTCCTGGGCGACGAACCGGGCGTACTTGCGGCGCATCTCGGGGTCGTCCTCGATGGTGTCGTCCATGTACACCTCGTAGCCGTACCCCTTGATACGGGAGCGCAGCGCGGGGTGCATGTTCTCCATCGCGTCGAGGTTCCCCGCGGCGATCATGATGAAGTCACAGGGGACGGGCTCGGTCTGGACCATCGCGCCCGAGGAGCGCTCGGACTGGCCCGTAATCGAGAACTCGCCCTCCTGGATAGCCGTCATCAGCTTCTGCTGGCTGCGGATGTCGAGCGTGTTTATCTCGTCGACGAACAGCACGCCCTTGTTGGCCTGGTGGATGGCGCCGGGCTCGACGCGGTCGTGGCTCGGCGTCTCCATCCCGCCGGACTGGAACGGGTCGTGGCGGACGTCGCCCAGCAGCGCGCCGGCGTGAGCGCCCGTGGCGTCCTCGAACGGCGCGGTCTTCTGGTTGGCGTTGTTGACCAGCAGGTTCGGAATCATCGCGTCGCTACCGCGCGAGCCGTAGCGGAACGCGAGATAGATGACACCGGCCGCGAGGATACCCAGCAGGATTTGCTGGACGAGAATCAGCGCGTAGCCGATGACGATGGCGATGATTATCCACATCAGGAAGGTCCGCATCTGGTTTCGCTTGCGGGCCTCCTCCTTGTGGGCCTCGACTATCTGTTCCCCTTTGCCGCCGGGGACCGTGCGCACTTTCGGTTCGTTGCCGTCGTCGGGGTTGTGGTAGACGAGAACGTCCTGCAGTTCCTCCCGCGGAAGCAGTTGGGACATCGCCTTCGCCAGCATCGACTTCCCCGTCCCGGGGGAGCCTATCATCATCACGTGGCGGCGCTGCTTGGCCGCCTTCTTGATCACGTCACGGGCGTGGTCCTGTCCGATGACCTGGTCGACGAGTCGGTCCGGGACTTCGATGTCGGCGGTCGAATCGATGTCGAGACCGCCCAGAAGGTTCTCCTCGTCTCCGTCCAGTTCGGACTCGCCGTCGACTTGGACATCGCTTCCGAGTGTCGTTTCGGACGTTTCTCCCTCGCCGGCCCATCGGTCCTCGGATGGCTCGTCGGCCGAGGGCTCGGAGGCAGGTTCGTCGGGGTCGGCCCCGCCGTTCGACGCCTCCTCCCCGGCGTCGGTTGCCTCCCGGTCAGGGTCGGGAGTCGCGTCGGTGTCGGTGTTGTCGCTCATACAAACGTTGCTAACATCATCATCGAAGGCCTGTCGACTGATATACTTTCTCCCCGTGTCCGTCGTTGTTACACCCCAAAAACCGCCGTACAGCGGTCGAATACCGCGATGAGAGTGCCGGCGGTATCGCGTCGTCGGGTTTATCAAACCACCACACCCACTGAGGAGTATGCGTGGGTTCTACATCGGTCGCTTCCAGCCCTACCACAACGGCCACCACTCGATGGTCGAGCGCATCTCGGAGGAGGTCGACGAACTCGTCCTCGGCATCGGGAGCGCCGACGATTCACACACCACACACGACCCTTTTACCGCCGGTGAGCGGATTATGATGATAACGAAGGCCGTCGCGGAGTACGACCTGACGACGTACGTCGTCCCCCTCGAAGACATCAACCGCAACGCAGTCTGGGTGAGTCACGTCGAGAGCATGTGTCCGGACTTCGACGTGGCCTACTCGAACAACCCGCTGGTCGTCCGCCTGTTCGAGGAGGCCGGCATCGAGGTCCGCCAGTCGCCGATGTTCGACCGCGACCGGCTGGAGGGCAGCGAAATCCGCCAGCGCATGATAGACGACGAGTCCTGGCGCGACCGCGTCCCGCCGTCGGTCGTCGAGGTCATCGAGGAGATTCACGGCATCAAGCGCCTGCAGCACGTCTCCGACAGCGACTCGCTCGAACGGTACGCCGCCGCCGACGAGTCGGTCGAGAAGTCCATCGAAGACCTCGACGACTGATGATTACGCTGAGCTCGGACTTCGGGTCGCCGTACCCCGCGGCGATGAAAGGCGTCATCTGCCGGGCGACGGACGCACGCATCGAAGACGTGGCCCACGATTTCCCGCGACAGGACGTGCGTGTGGCGGCGTTCTGGCTCACGCAGACGCTCCCGTACTTCCCGCCGGCGGTCCACTGCGTCGTCGTCGACCCTGGGGTCGGGACCGACAGAGGCGCTATCGTCGTCCGCGCGGGCGAGCACGCGCTCGTGGGACCGGACAACGGCGTCCTGCTGCCGGTCGCCCGCGAACTGGCCGCGGCTGACGGCGACGCTGCGGACGCGTTCGAGGCGTTCACGTGGGCCTACGACGACCCCGCGAGCACGACGTTCCACGGGCGGGACGTGTTCGCGCCCGCCGCGGCGGCCGTCCACGACACCGGCGTCGAGCGCGTCGAGGAGCGGCCGGAGACGACACCCGTCGAGGAGTACGTCGACCTCCGGTTCCCCGAGCCGTCGGTCGACACCGACGGGGCGACCGGTGAAATCCTCGTCGTCGACGACTTCGGCAACGCCATCACGAACGTCCCCGGCGACGTGCTCGACGGCCGGTTCGGCGGAACGGTCACAGTCGACGGTGTCGAGGCTCCGGTTCGCCGGGCCTACGCCGCGGTCGACGCCGGTCAGCGACTCGTCACGGTCGGCAGCCACGGCAACGTCGAACTCGCGGTCAATCAGGGCCGGGGCGAGGACGCGTTCGGCGTCGGCACCGGGGACGAGGTGACGCTGGCGCTGTGAGGCCTCCCGACCTGCCCAATATTTAGGGCAGCCAAAACATCGGAGCAGTTAAGTGTTTTAGGTCTGCCTAATCCACTGTATGCCACAGAGACGCGACCTGCTGAAGACGGTGGGGATAGCTGCGACCGGACTGCTGGCCGGGTGTCCGGCGGACGGGTCTTCGGGTCCGAACACGGCGGCGGACACCGACACGGTGGGGCGGGCGGCAACCGCGGAGACGGACGGCGGTGGCGAAAGCGGCGCGGCGGTCGGCCCGATGACCGCCGTCGCGGCCGAGTGGAACGTCTACCGTGCGCGCATGTTCGACGCCGTCGCGCTGGGGCGGGCCGGCGCGCCGAGCGCGGGGGCCAGCGTCGCACAGTCCATCTTCGCTCGCTTCGAGGGTGCCTCCGGCGAGTACGGCACACACGAGCGCCTGGAATCCGTCTCCGAGTCCGTCTACGAGGGCTTCGAAGCGGCGCTCGGGGAACTCCAGTCGGCGCTCTCCGAGGGCGACGTGGGGGCCGCGGCCGACGCCGCGAGCGAGGCGTCCGGGAACCTGCAGACGGCCCAGCAGTCCGCCGCCGGGCAGGAAGCGGCGCGGGCCTTCGACCTGCTTCTGCTCGGAAGCCGCGCGAGCAATGCGGTCGTCGCCGCCAAACTCGGCTCCTTCGAGGGGGCCGCGACGGTGGCCGAGGAAGCGACGGTCGCGTTCGAGGATGGCCTCGTCTACAGCGCCGTGGAATCGGCCGACACCGAGGCCTACGAGGCCTTCGAGAGCGCGCTCGCCGGCATCGGCGACGCGGCGAGCAGCGAGGACGCAGCCGCCGTCGCCGAGCAGGCCCGTGCCGCGCTCGACGCGGCCGTCCAGGGGGCTTACGCCATCGCGCCGACCGACTCGGTCGCCGGTGCGGGCCACCTCTCGGCGATGCAGGCCCGCGGCTGGGACGCGGCCGCGCTCGCCTCGGGCGGCGGCGTCGGGGCGGACTACGCCCACGCGACGACGCTGAACACGTACCGAGCCCGCGTTCACGACGCCGCGTGGCTGGCCCGCGCCGGCGAGACGGCTACCGCGGCGACGATGGTCGAGGACGTGTTCGCCCACTTCGAGCGCGCGGCCGCCCACGACGCCCTCGAAGAAGCGGACGGCGAGGCTTACGAGGGATTTGAGGCCGGCCTGTCGGACCTCTCGTCGGCCATCGAGAACGGAGACACCGAGGGCATCGCATCGGCCGTCGAGACGGTCGAAACCAACCTCGTCGCCGGTATCGGGGCGCTGGCCGGCGGGAACGCGCCGGTCCTCCAGTCGGGCTTCTTCAGGGCCCGCTTCGCCGACGCGCGCGAACTGTACCGCCAGGGCAATGCGGGGCGTGCGGCGACGCTCGTCCCGGACCTCTTCGCCCGGTTCGAGGAGAACCAGCTCGACTTCCACGAGACGCTTGAGGAGACCAGCGAGGACCTCTATCACTGCTTCGAGGAGGAGCACCTGGCGGGGCTCCAGTCGGCCTACGAGAACGGCGACGACGACGCGGTCGGGACCCACCACGACGGCGTCCTCGCGGCCCTGCTGGAGTTCGAGTCGACCCACAGCGCCGCCGTCGCCAGCGGGTCCGGCGCGACGTACATGGTCGGCCTCGCCTTCGACGCCGCGGCGACGAGCGCGCTCGGGAACCCCGACCGCGTGGCCTCGACCGCTCAAAGTGCGCTGGCGTTCTTTGAATCCGGGGCCGCCGGCTACCACGAAGCACTGGAGGAGGTGAACGAGGACCTCTACCACCGCTTCGAGGACGAAGCGCTCGGTGGCGTCATCTCTGCTGCGAATGACGGCGGCGACGTCAACGCGGCCGCGAAGACGTTCGCCGACGCGGCCATCGACTCAGTGACGGCCGTCGTCGGGTCGAGCGGCGGCGAGACCGGAGCCAGTGCCGCGAGCATCGTCAGCGACGTGTTCGCCGTCTTCGAGAACGCCGCGGTCCACGACGAACTGGAGAACGCAGACGCCGAGGCGTACGAGGCCTACGAGGCCGCGCTGAACGACTACGTCACCTCGCTGGAGAGCGGGTCGACTGACGGCGTGACCGCGTTCGCGGACGCCGCCCGGACCGCGGCCTTCGCCGTCGTCGGCGCTGTCGATAGCGCCCCGAGCGGGTCTGGCGGCCACGGCGGCGAGTCCGAGGCGACCGAGACGTCGCTGTCCGGCGGTCCGAACGTCGTCGAGGGTGTCCCCGACGACGCGGACCACGTCGTCGACATGGAGGCAGTCGCGTACGCGCCGGAGGAACTCACCGTCAGCGTCGGTGACACGGTCGCCTGGGAGCACGTCGGCGGCGAACCGCACTCGGTCACCGCGGTCGAGAGCGACCTTCCGGAGGGGGCGACGTACTGGGCCTCCGGCGGCTTCGAGAGCGACTCGGCCGCGCGCGAGGAGTGGGAGAACGGCGAAGGCGCGGTCCAGTCCGGCCAGAGCTACGTCCACACGTTCGAGACGGCCGGCGAGCACGCCTACGTCTGCATCCCGCACGAGGCCGCGGGGATGGTCGGCACCGTCGTCGTCGAAGAGTAGTGCCATCTTTTCGGCTGGCCTAAAAACCGATGCCTTTTTGTGCTTTAGGGTAGCCTAAACAAGTGTATGCCGGACGAACAGGCCACGTCGAGGCGGACCGTCCGTCGCCGTAGCGAGTCGGGTACTGCCGTCCCTGTCGTCCGCGCAAACGCCGCCCGACGGGAGGTGAGCACCCAGGCCGTGCCCGCTGGCTGACCTGTCAGTCTCGACCATCTTGAGCGGCGACGACCACCGTGGGCATAGCCCGTCGCCGCGCGCCACGAGTTTTTCGTGTCTGTCCCGTGGGCGTCTCGCCCCAAGGACGCCCCGTTTCAGGTCCTTCGCCGCGGACCACGCCGGAGCCGCCGATTCCCGCCAGCGACCGGTGTCCCGAGAGTACGTCTAATCTCAGCCCGACCGACTCGGGGGCGGCGGCGTAGACCGGCCATCCGCAAGAGAGTGCTGCCGGCATTTGCTGGGGCCCACAGAACGGCCGTGCGATTCGGGACAGGCGTTTTGTCGGTCCCAGCCCTGACACCGGGTATGAGCGACGAGGAACCAGCGGAGAACATCAGCGGTGGGGCCGCTGGC
The DNA here is from genome assembly GCF_037078405.1 of Haloarcula sp. DT43. Lineage (NCBI taxonomy): Archaea > Methanobacteriati > Methanobacteriota > Halobacteria > Halobacteriales > Haloarculaceae > Haloarcula > Haloarcula brevis. The sequence continues at coordinate 846,710 of NZ_JAYMGZ010000001.1, forward strand.
GGCGGTCAGTCGGCCACGTTCGACCCCGAGACGGCGGGCACGCGGGCCGAAGCCGTCGTGGACCGCCTCGGCGACCTGTACTGGCAGAAGACCTACGGGGGCCGGGACGCCTTCGAGTGCCTGGTCCGGACGGTTCTCAGCCAGAACACCTCCGACAAGGCGAGCCAGCCCGCCCACGACGAACTGATGGCGCGGTACGGAGACGAGTCGGGGGACGGGGACCTCGCCCGCGCGCTGGCCGACGCCGACCAGCCCGAACTCGCCGAGACCATCTCCTCGGCAGGGCTCTACAACCAGAAGTCCGAGCGCATCGTCGCCCTCGCCCAGCGTATCTGCGAGGAGTACGGCGGCGAGGCGGGCTTCGACGAGTTCGTCAGGGAGGGCGACCCCGAGGCGGTGCGGTCGACGCTGCTGGACATGAACGGCGTCGGCCCGAAGACCGCCGACTGCGTCCTGCTGTTCGCCGGCGGCCGCGGTGGCGTCTTCCCAGTCTACACCGTAGGGGCTGCTAACATTACGATAACATAATTTATATGGGGTTGACTCGTGCGTCTTGTCGATGACCGACGACGAGACCGAGAAGAAACAGATAGCGGTTCGGCTGACGCCTGAGAAGAAGGCGAAGTGGAATCAGTATCAAGAGGACTTGGGATTGGGAAGTCGGGAGACGATGATTCGGAAGGCGGTCGAACATTATCACTCTGTCAAAGTTGGCGACGGAGGAGATGAGCAATTGACGCAACTATCGAGGCAGATGGACGACGTGTTGGATGCAATTGAGCGTGTGAAGCTCGACGTTGCCGATGTCCGGCGTGGCCAGATTACTCGTGACGATATTCCCGATATTGCCGAGGAAGTCTCGTTCGTCATGGCGTCTAACTTTACACTCTCTGTTGACGAACTCATAGAGAGGCACGTAGACCCGGATATAGACCTTGATGACGAGATGGAGCAAGTAGCTGTGGAGCAGTATCTAACTGGCTTCGCAAAGGCTGTATCTGCTATTTCTGACGAAAGCGAACGGGAGCGGATGATGGGGATTCTGGAGGCGCAAACCGAGGAGATGTGGGATGTCGATATATCCTCACTTTTAGACTCAGCAGACGACTCATAAACCAAAGAACATCTCTTGAGTGATACCACCAGATGCTGGCGATATACCACTGGTACGTTATTCACTTATCTTGTTTAGATAGGTGAAATCCACCATAACTCTCCTGAATAGAACTGCCCCCGCAAGGTCTATTCAGTATCACTGGAAGACATCTCTGTTTCAAGTTGACTGACTGCCTCGATGAACTCCTCCTGCCCCTCAAAAGTGTATCTGATGAAATTGAGTACCCACGGTGCAGTTATCGGTATTAGGTCATCATCATTCACTTCGGCGGGTGTTTGAAGTTCGGAGAGAGCTTGCTGAACCGCTGATTGGCCGCAATCATTCGTGGACCTGATTTCGCTAAGTCCAGAGGTGATTTGCATTCTGGTCCGCTGGTTATCCTCAAATCCGAAACCCGCCTCAATCACCATCTTAGTGAGTCTTTGTGCTAGATAGTCATTCTGGACTTCAGCCGCAGATACCGCTACATTCGAGAGTTCCTGTAACAACTCTTGTTGGAGTCTGAACATCCCTGCGGCAGGAATCTGTAGGTCAGCGTTATGGGAGACGATGATTCTCGACGTAATCTCAAAGTTCCGTTCGAAGAACCTGTACCACAGGAATTCAGGAACCGTATCTACTCGGTCTCCCTCCGTGATGTGTTCCCCGTGGTTTGCGACTAAGGTACTCCACCCTTTCAAAAAGCCGGATAGCAAAATACGTGATATTGTCAACTTTCGCCCACCGAGTTCGTCACTATTCTCAACTGTAATATCGATTAGATTACTTACAGATGTTGTGCCTACATGCAGAGTGTCTTCGAGTCCATCTCTTGCGGCTGATTCCAGAATATCTTCCCAAATTAGCCACGCTGGTTTCACTAAGCGGTCTCTCTCGATAACCCCCTCACTAATCTCGGAACACAACTGAATCCCACGTGCGGCAATTGTGTCTTGTCCATCCTCAATTGATGCTTCAATTGTCGAGGCCAGATTTTGGATGAGATAGCCAGTTAGTCCGTCGTACCCCTGTTCAATTGTTTCAGTCGCTAACGACTTCTCCTCCCTGAGAAGTTGGATGAGGCCGGTCTCCTGTTTATCGGGTAACGTCTCCTCCGCATCGTACACTTCGTTGAACAATTGCGACGTGGATTCGCACAGGGCAGTTACCAATTGATTCGCCGCATCCTTGTCCTCCTCTTGGATGGCCGAACGCCCGGCTTCGAAGAAGCTATAGAACGGAATAGTCGTTTCATCATCCCCGACTGCGCTTTCAAAAGCATCTTTGCTAATCCCACTACGGATGGCTTCAGCGACCGACGGCGCTTCAGTAGTAGACAATAGCTCGTCTCTGAGATAGAATAGCGACCCAAAGGTCAGGGTTATTCCCAGCACGGCCAGTGACAGGAGGACCCAATTTAGCCACACGGGTGAGACGGGATAGATTAGAAGTGCGAATACGTCCAGAAAGATAGAAGCAGTAAATAGCAGAATCGTTCGTCTATAGGCTGAATTCTCTGTTACTGACGAGATGATACGAGTGGTAAATCTATCTGCGGCAATTTGAGTACTGAGTGCGTAGATTGCGATTATAATACTCAGAACAGTAGTCTGAATTATAGCGAGCGTTTGGAAAAATGGCTGTAGTGACAACGATGTGGCCTCGGGAATCACGATAGCATCTTTTCATGCCCCTCTCTTTATTCTCCCCCATCATCCCGGAATTGGTCCTATCAGGCCAAATTTATCCGACGAAGATGTGATGACCTCTTTGATGACTCATATCTCGCTGGAGGAACTTCTCGAAATCGATAGAGAGGCCGCCATCGACTACGAAATCACGTTCGCCGCCCTGCTTGCGACGGCTCTGCTCACCATACCGGATGTAAGCCCCATTCTGCACCCTGTCGTAGTGGCCTCCGCATTTCTCCTTTTGGCGGTCACTTTGATTCGGCGTATGGCTTTTCTCAACCCATATTCTAAAGACCTGCTCAAAAGGACGACGCCGCCACTGGTGATTTCGACAGCATTCGGACTTCTGTATATCGGCCTCGTCTTCGGTACCTTCACTCAATCGCACATCCCGATTATCGAACCTCGTGCCTCTACGCTCGGATTGCTCTACACGGTCGTATTCGTCCTCGGTTCGGTTCTCCTGTACGAAGCGATATTTCGAGATTTTTTCCTTCTGATTGCGGCGTTTGCGTACAACATTCACCTTGACCATCGGGGGACACTATTGGGTCGCCTCGCTCTCCGGTTGTCACAGAAGTCCCTCGCTACGTCTTTGCTACCTGAGCATGAATGGCCGGTGGAAGTACAGGAGATACCGTCTGTGAACCGTCATTCTCCATCAGATGTTAGCTTACGAGACCGTGTTGTCAACGTAATTGGAACATTTCTTGGAGCGATGGGAATGACTCTTATTTTCGGATTGGCCTTTGCTGGGTTTTATATTTTGGCGTCGATGGTGGCCAGTCAAAGCCTGCTATCGGTCATCATCGATGGAATGCTCCTTGCAATCGCCGTGAACTTCCTTATCGTCTCAATACGGTTCCTGTATGGCCGATACGGGCAAACACCCTATGTCAAAATTGCACCGCCGAAACGCTACATCTACTATTCGTTGATTCTCTATGTCCTATACTTCGTCCACGTGGGATTCGAACTGGGTCTCTCACTCTCTTTATAGAGTGATTTCGGCTCTGTCTTTGGCAAACAATTTCACATCCCCCAATTAAGCACACATATAACTCCGAAGATGACGGACACAGAGGACTACAAAGTCACGGCAATCAACTCGTTCCGTCTGGCGGTCGAATTGTTCAATCGACCTACCGAGCGAGGTCGTATTGTTGGGGTTCTGAAGTTCCTGAACCATTCCTTCGAGATGCTATTAAAGGCCTCCATATTGGAGAATGGGGGCGACATCAGAGGTGAGGATGGTGAAGGGAACACAATCTCGTTTGAGAAGTGCGTCAACTACTGTCGGGATGGTGATAGGGGGAATCATGACCTAAAGGTTCTTTCTGGGTCACAAGCCGCCGCTCTCCTTGCCATCAATAATCAACGAGACTACGCTGAACACGAACAGGTACAGATACAGGAGGAGCAGTTGTACCTCCAATCTCGACAAGCTGTGGAGATATTCGCAGAATTACTGAAGGAGGTCTTCGACGAGGACCTATCTGACCACCTCCCTGAGCGTATCCTTCCACTCGCTACGATGATGCCGGTCGATATGGTAAACCTCATTCAAGCCGAGATTTCGGAAATTCGTCACCTACTGAATGATGGAGAAGTTGATGAAGCAAGAAGGCGAGTGAAGTCACTTGATTCGCTCGAACGGGGATTAGATGATGAAGGAGGAACACCTTCGAAGGCACAGCTAAACGAAATTCTAGACTCGCTGGAAGAGGGGGAAAACCTTGAAGCGGTCTTCCCGAATGTATTCGCCTCCCTAACAGGCGATGTGAAGGCCGGAGAAGGGAGACGTATCCAGTTAGGGAACGACGATGGTATCCCCGCTAGTTACGTGCCATACGAGGAGATTGACGAGGATTCAGATGTTCACTTGTTTACTGAAAAAAACCTCCACGACAGGTTCCCCTTGGACCCCCATCCAGTCCGTGATGCTGTGCGGGAGGAACTGGGAACGGACATTTCATGGCAGAAAACGAAAGCTGTCATCAAAGAGCTAGGACTACTTGACGATAGGGAATACTATCGGGAGGGCATTTCACTGGGCGAAGGTGGCTCACGAGATGGCTACCACAAGGACGTGATACCGAAGGTGTGCGAGGCGGTTGAATCGGGAGCAGTAGACCCTGAAGAGGCGTGGGACGAACACAAATCCGAACTCTGGGGGTATGATTGAATAACGAGATATGTTCTGTACTTGCTTCAAGTCGCCTCTGAATACGAATTCATCACTGGTTTAAGAGGGTATTCATAAAACATGATAACCTTGTGAATCCATCTCGTATCAAGACCGATGCACTCTGAAGAGCGTTTCCACGAAATCGAACAAAAACTCCTCGAAGAGTCTGAGGAATACGACAATTCACATCCCAACGGTCAGCTTGGGCGTACGCTCTTGACGACCGCTGAGGTTCTAGCCCGTGTTCAACAAAAGGTTCACCGGAACATCTACGACGAAATTGACGAACAACACCAATATCAGGACATTTTCTTTTCGAAGGGAGTGAATGCACTATTTGCTCTCTATCGATTGGTGAAGCACAACCAATACGATGCCGCATACCGTGAAGTTCGATATTTGTTTGAGAGCTATCTTGTCATCAAGGGTCTCAATCGAGACAAAAACGAAGCCGCCCGGATACTTAAGCGTCAAAAGGAGGAAATACAGAATATAGACGCTGATAAGGGACAAGTGGAGAGAGTTCTCCACGAATATGAGTCGGTAGATGACCTCCACGACATCCTTTCCGATGAGAAATCGAAATTGAAGGATATGGACCCTACGTATGGGAAAATATACAACTTCCTCAGCAATCGAAGTACTCACCCAGTCAGAATTGAGGGTGCAAGTCTTGATGGTGACCGAAGTGATGTCGAGGAGACTCAACTACTGAAATGGGGTATCCTCCTCGGTTTCGGACTGGCTCAGCAGTTCCTCGTAACGTACTACGAAACCTCGGCCAAGGACCTGATTATGAAAGAGACGGAGCCCACTATTGAGCATATTGAAGCAGTGATACCGGAAGGTGTACCGACGTTTCTCACGGATTCTTACTAACCAGCGACGGACTGAACGAGTTCATGTGCCATCGGAGGAGACACCCTTATTAAAGTACATTCTCCAGATTGGAGCAGAAGAACTGTGTCTGATAACGATGATGAGGACGAACCACCACAGTGCGAGTATGTCTTTGACCCAGACGAGAGCGATGTGCCGGAAGTCGCACAATCATCTATAACTGAGGAGTGGCGTTGTCCTCACTACGCTGAAGATAACTTCGAAGGAGAGCACCTGTGCCTCTTCCATCTACCCACTTCGGAAAAGGACGCCAACGAGGTTCACCGTCATTTCGTTGATTGCGTAAGTGCCGATGGTGCGTTGGTGAAACGATTCGTAGGAGGAAAATTCGAGAGGCTCGCCATCCTTAACTTCGTACTCGGGTCAAATGACAACAACCCAATCGACCTTCGATATGCTTCCTTCGAAAACAGGCTTGACTTCAGTGGTTCAACTATCACCCAGCCCCTTTTTCTAACTGGAGCCGACATCGGCGGGGAGTTCCGACTTCCGGCAACGGTACTTCAGGGCCGACTATTTGCTCAGCACGTGGATGTCGAAGATGGAATATTGAGTAACGAAGCGAGGTTCTACGATAGCGTTAATTTCAGAAACTCAACCTTCAACGGCTTCGCAAAGTTTCGAGAGTGCCAGTTTGACGGAGAGACGAGCTTCTACGGTTGCGAGTTCAACGTAGACCCAGAACTGCCGCAACAGGGAATGGAAATAGCAAATCACCGGCCTACCTTAGTCACTTTCACGGAGTCCACCTTCTCTCAAGGAATCAATCTGAATAGTGCGATTTTCAACGATGTACTTGATTTTGAAAGGGTGACATCAAGCGGGACGGTTCACTTGGATAGTGTCGAACTCAACGAGAAGCTCCACACCTACTTCTACATAGTACCAGAGTCAGATACCGTCCCAGAAGAAAAGCCGACTGGACACTACATCGCAGAAATAAGTGGGGACATCGCTAGATTGCAGGTTTCGATTGAGAGCACTGCTGAGGAGCCCTGCATCATTTCGTTGCAAGATGCGGATATTGAGTCAGGCAGTCTTAGCCAGCCGGAAGCGAGTTTTGTTCATTTTGACTTTAGTGGGGCGACCTTGGGTGACATCAAGTTCAAGGACATGAACTCACAAAATGATTGGCGACATCTGATTTTCAACCAAACAGACTTTGATGATGTTAATTTCATCAACTATCGGTCGGCACTAGATGAATGTGGCTACGATTTATGTAGTGTCCACGACCCTCACGGCCTCTTCGAGGAGTTGGACTTGGCCGAGAAGGAAACCACATATCTTAGAGCCAGAATCGGTGCTGAGAAGATTCGAGACCATAAATCATCTTCTGAGTTCCATATTCGAGAACTGGATAACCGGCGTTCTCGACTTTGGAAGCAGAGGGACTGGCTATCTTTTGCGGCCTATCTTCTGTACGGCTTCACGAGCCGCTATGGGGAGAAACCCGGTCGAGTGCTCGCTGTGTTCACTCCAATATTGCTTATCAGCTATTGGTTATCCAACTCACAGCAAGTACCAGTACTTCTCTCGGATGCTCTTGGCTTGCTCTTTGCCGTACTTCCACCGATATTCAGTGGTCTGTTGGTCCTTGCTTCGTATCGATATATCGGCAATTGATTAAGAACAGATGCTTCTAATCAAAGTTGATTCACGATGACGGACGAGAAAAGTGAGTTCGAATTGTCCTGTTTTCTGGAGGAGCAGTCCAAACTCTTCACACTGCTTGGTGTTTTTGGAGGTGTCTCCCTTTATCTGGCCCAGTTCCCCGTCGAGGCGAATGACCGCTGGCTCAACGTAGGAATCGTTTCGAGTCTAATTATTTTCATCTTAGCCGCTTTCTCTATCCGACACCGGTTGCGGGAAGAATTTGACAGTAGCTTGTTCGACTTTATAATCAAGCCCCGAAGAGAGAGCTTTCGAGTTCTCACTTTCGTCGTGCCGTTCTACCTGCTAATTATCTCCGTACTGAGTGTCGTATTCCAATATCCAGCCGCTGGGTCGCTTATCGGTCAGGCATTTCTCGTCTTTGTGGGGATTAGCACTGTTCTCTGGACGATAGTGACTGGAGAGTCGCTTGTAGGATTTGACGACAACCTCGGTGAAGTTGGACGAGACGAGAGCGTGGTACGGTTTGCGCAGTATATCCTTGTTCTCTCTTTATTTGGAGTCACTTTTGCAATCCTCGGGATATTCCATACTGGAAACAAGTATGGATATGGATTCGAGAAACTCCGACAGTTTCGTCCCGGCCCCGGATTTGTACCGTTCATCACCAGTTATCTCGCCGGTATTCTCCTTGGTTCCTTATTGTACGTCGTTCTCTCGGTCTTTCTCTTCTTGCTCCATCTGATAGTGCAATATATCGACAGAATGGAAAATAAAGAGCAGTTTTTACAGGCATATCAAGTGATGTTTGGAGAGGAACAAAGAATAGAACAGACGAAACTCAACGAGTTTGAAGACGAATAGATAAATTGGAAACTTCTCAGACCGCACATATTGGGCTTCAAACTAACTAAATCCCTTCACGAGCTAATTGTACTAACCTTAACGAGAGACCGCTTAATCGGAGTTCCCTAATTAAATGGCGAATATATCCCTAAGATGGGTTAATCTCAATCCCCCGAACCCTTTATACGAGGGGACCCGTCGTAGAACGCCGAAAAGTCCCCTGTCTCAATTGACCCAAGAATTGGGGGCAACGCACCCCTTGCCCCGAGGAACACGCAGGAGCGAATCTATCTATGATTACCCGGGATGAATTCTCTCTCAGAAACCTCGCCCCTACCTCTCTCAAAAGGCCGACTCCGAGGTCTCGATTTGCAGTCATGAAATTACAGACTCTTTGAAGACCAGACACGATTCACGCCGAATCCTCGACTCCGACGAGAGCGAAGTTGGAGGCATCCCTCTGCTCCACTCTGGACTCCATCCCGAGTTCCACGAGAAACCTAGGGGTTCAACGACGACGTGGACGTTGACGCCCGACCTATACAATCCAACAGACGACGCCCCCCTTCAGCTTGAAGCAGGATTTCCACGATGCTGTTCACCGAGTCAGCTTCTCCTGCCTGTTCCGATACGTGACGAGGGCGTTGCCCTTGGGACAGACAGTAGGGAGAGTGACCATCAACGACGAGGACGGGTCAGGGTCTCTCTGATGCGCACGAGGTGGACGCCGAGATGAATCGGTAGACTGGAGACGTAGAGCAAGCGTGGGTGACGGGCACTCTCCGTGAGGAGTGGGATTCAGGTGTTCACGATGACGTTGGGTGGCGAGAACGTAGTGAGGAATGAAGGCTACGTGCTGACGGCGACGACGTAGAGGGCGAGGTCTCCCCAAGACGATGAATGGAGGAGTGGGTAGAGCGTAGTAAGGAGTGGAGGTGAGGTTGTTCTAGAAGAGATGAGGGGCAAGTATCTCGATGCGAATGCGAGGCGATGACTCTGTGAGTAGTGTGGCCTCGACCCGGCAGGGTGGGACGACTCCACGTCTCCCCTGTGTGGCCCGCAAGGAGAGTGGGCGTCTTTGTGTACGATGAAGGAGGGGCGTCAAGTATCTCTCTGAGGAGGGGTGGACCCGTTGCGTCTCGGGGGAAACCAATCCCCGAACCCACGGGATTCTTGTCACCCCCCTATCCCCCTCAAGGGGGGACTCAGAGCCTTCCAATCAGGCGATTCGGTAGGGCTGGGCGGAATACTTGTCTGTCGGGGAACACTTATGGGTACAAACTTCGTACCCATATATATGAACTACCAGACCCTCGGTGTGACTGTGACGACGACTGTCTTCGGTGGACTGTTCGTTGCGTCGTATCTCGTCATCACCACGATTGCGTGAACTCAACGCTGGCCGTCTCGCTCCCTAAGCATAGCTTCCTCCGAATTATTCTCAGTCGAGAGCCGTGCCGGTCGCTGAACAATTAGCAGGGGTTCACGACCAGAACCTACAATTTACCTAATACATATGGGAACTGACATTTTATCCATCAGTACGATGACCGAGAATCTTTCCCGCAAGAACCTAACGAAGGTCTGCACTCTCGACCGAGACGAGATGACGCCCGACGAGAAGCACATAGCGTTCCTCGCCGCTCTCTACGAGAACCGAGACCACGAACCGCTCACGACTACGGATATCCGCCGTGCGACCGGCTTGTCGAACAAGGACGTGCAGTACGAGCGAGAGAAGTTCGTCGAGCTTGGTTACATCGAGGTGACTCGGCCCGATGAATCCGACGAGAGTGGCCGCCCTGCTTCCTACCAGTACTGGCTCGAAAGCGATGGGAAGAAGTCACTCGTCAAGTACGAGTATGGAGACCCTGCCGACATCCGGCAGGAAACTCCGTATGACCTTGCCCAGAACGCCCTCGATGGCGTGAAGCAGGCAGAGAATCGTCTCAGGCTCGAACTCGCCTCTAACAAGCGAGTGTCTGAACTCGAAGACGAACTCGACGACCTCCAGAATCAGATTGCGACGCTTGAAGAGTCGATGAGTCAACAATCGAAATTCCGGCGAGCGATGTACAGTCGGGTAGAAACGCTCACTCGACTGTTCGAGCAACAGGGAATAGATTTCGAGGCAGAACTAGAGAAGACTCAAAACGAGAACTAACAGTTGGATATACATGTTTGCAGGCATACACTTATGCGTACAAAGTTCATATCAACTAGTTGATGAGTTTAAAGTCTCAAGTGTTCCTTGCGAACACCCCTGAATATGGAGTATCGCCTGTCGTAGGAGTCATTCTGATGGTTGCCGTGACAGTCGTTATAAGTGCCATCATCGGTGCATTCGTCTTCGACTTAGGAGACAGCGTTAGCGATTCGTCGGCGTCTTCTAACCTCGGTGTTCGAATCAGCGAGAATGCCGGAGATGTTGAAGTCCTCGTAACCACGGGGACAACTGACCGGCTCGACCTCCTCGTCGATTCGACTGTTGAAGACTCGAAGAACGACGTATCGCCGGGAGACACGCTTATGGCCTCGGGCGTTGCCACCGATGCAAAGCTGACTGTGCGTGCGCTGAACGACGGAAAGCAGACAGTTGTCGCCAGCGAGACTGTTCAGGACGGTACTAGCAGTAGTATTTCGTCGAATACTCTCGTCGTCGCCAAAGACGGCTCGGAAGATTACACGTCCATCGACCATGCTGTCAGTAATTCATCCGATGATGATGCCATCATTCTGACAGGGGACACATATTCTCCTGACGACGTTCTTATCGAGAACAACGTAACAATTCGTGCCGAAGACGGTGCTAACGTCGTCCTCGATGGGTCCTCGTTCGGGAGTGGGTCTCAGGCGTTCGAAATCGGCCCGTACTCGAACGTGGTCATCGACGACCTCACGATTCAGTACTACGACACGGCCATCAAAGCCGATTATACTGAAGGTACGTGGACGGTCAAGAACGCTACGTTGACCGACAACGGCTACGGTGTTCAAGCACCGTACACGTCTGGTGCATGGGCAGTCAAGAACTCGACCATTATGAACAACGCCAATTACGGAATTGACGCATATATGGCGAGTACGCAAGGTGATGCGACCGAGAACTGGTGGGGTGACACCAACCCAGACGACCAAGTGAACGGAAACGTCTCCACTTCGCCGTACTGTGACGACTCGTCGTGCAGTTCGACCAGCCCGTAATCGGAAACTCCGGTAAAGCGATAATCCCTGTTCCACGAACCTTATCAAGATTATCGGAACGTCTTGGTAGGATATGTTGATAAGGTCGCCTCAGTCAGTCGATTTCCTCTGTCTTGTTGCGTAAACGTATCGAATTCCCTTAAGTATCATCGGAGATACACTAATGCGTACATAATTCCCATCAATAATTATATATGAGTGACGAACTCCGACCTCGCCCAGAACAGGGAAGGATGACGGAGAACAGAACAACCGAGGCCGTCGTCTCGGTCTCATCATAGGAGCAATCGTACTGCTGTTGCTCGTGGCGATGGTTGGAGGAGGAGGAATTCCGTTTGGAGATTCGTCCTCAGATGTGGTCGTCGAGGAGCAAACGACTCCTGACGAGCCGTGCGGGATGGACCCGTGTGGTGAGGATGATGAACAGGAGTACAACGTCTCGACTCCCACAGAGAACAACTCCACCAACGATAGCGTCTCAGGCTCGGAGAACTCTGATATATCTGAGCCGGATGAAGAGCCTGCTGTATCTAAGCCGACCGCAGAGCCGTCCATCAGTTTCAGCGACGGACGAGTCATCAACGTTGACCAAGATACGGCATACGACGATATTCAGCCTGCTGTGAACGATGCGAATCCCGGTGACACACTCCGAGCGGATACTGGGACGTACGAAGGTCAGCACGAATACGAAGGATACGGAGCAGTCGCCATCATCAACAAGAGCATCACTCTCATCGCAGAGGACGGCGCTGTTCTCAAAGGGACGGGGACACAGTACTGGGCGAATAATCCGACCTCTGCTGGCTTCGTTGTCACCGCAGACGACGTGACCATCCGAGGATTCGATGGGACGAACCACAATACGGGCATCGCCCTCTATGACTCGGACAATACCGTCATCGAGGCAACCTCGTTCGACAACGGTAATATCTGGGCCACGGGCTCGGATGGGGCTTCTTTCATCGGCAACGATGTGACGAGGTTGAGTTTCTGTCGCTCGTCCGATGTTACTGTGCGAGGTAATACCGTCGAGAATCAGTTGGCCGTCAACAACGGTGCAGACGGGGCTTACGTCGTACAGAATGACATCGGATGGCTGTTCGTCGGCAACGGGGCGAACGTCGAAGTCGATGAGAACTCGATAACCCGAGTGCAGGTTCAGAAAGCCACCCTTGACGCCCACGATAACACCATCACAGGGAGCAACGAGTACGGCGTCGAGATTATGCACTCGACCGCTACGCTCACGAATAACGTCATTACAGGGAACAACGGGGGCGTCATGGTGACGATGCTGAACGACAACTTCCCGACCTCGGACGTGACCCTCCGCTACAACCAACTCTATGACAACAACGTCCAGTCGAGCGTCAACCTCGGGGACGTGGCATTAGACGATGGGCGAACGACAATCGACGCCCGGCAGAACTACTGGGGGCAATCCGGCGGGCCGAACAACTACCAGCTTAAGCGGGCGACGCACTCGTACCCAGAGAAAATCGACGTGTCGGACCACTGTACCAAACAGGGGTGTTCCGATAAGAAGTAACGCTTCTTGAAGCACAAGAAATAGAATATAGTTTCGTATAGACATCATACGCTTATCTGGAATCTTATATTATACGTACAACCAAGCTACCCACAGACTTAAGCAAACAAATATCGTAATGTCATTTATGAATCAATTCGTTAACTCTGATGCAGAGTCCCGGTTCGATGAATTCGAGCCGGATAACCTACTCCTGTCGGAACTGCATTACGAGGTCCTCAAGCTCTGGGCAACCACGGGCCTCTCGCACGAAGAGATAGCCAACCAACTCGACGCATCCGAAGATACCGTCCACAAGTACCTCACTCGCCGGTATTCAAAGTATGAGGACGCCCGAGAGAAGGCCGAGAAAGCCGAGCGGACCGCAGAATTCCTGCTCATCATCGACCCGAATATCCCCGACCACCTCGACGACTGATTCTCTCTTCTCTCCAGACCTACTTCTGAGGGAGTCGTACTGCCCGGCGAACTGCTTTGCACTCTCACTTCGCATCAATTAATATGCAAGACTCTTCCCCAGTAACACTCCTCCACGAGTTCGAGGCTCCTGAGTCCGGCTACATCGCTCTTGATACGTTCAAACCTATCCACGTCTCCCGAGACGATGCCCCAGCAATTCGTCTTGACGGGCGAGGTCTTCACACAGATGATGTGTTCATCATCTCGATGTACAAGGAAACGGAGACTGTCACTCGGGAGATGCTTGCCCGCTTGGATGTCGAACCGCACAAAGAACAGACGGGGCAAGATATGGACGGTGAGGAGGCGACTGTCTTCTGGGTTCGAGCCGATTACGACGACCTCGTGCCCCCGCTTGTTGAGACCGGACTTACGGTCGGTGTTCACGTGGACTTGCTTCGATTACTCGCCTCGCAGGAAGCGACGTTTCTCTGAGTGAGCGAGTACCTTTGTGGACAAACATCGTACTCATTAGTATGTCTTCACGTGCTTACCAAGGGGTCACTGTCTCGACCATTCGGAGTGACTACCTCGTGCTTGTGTCCCTCGGGGGAAGTCTCGTTGGCGAGAGCCGTCCGTCCATCCGAATTGAAGGAGTAACTGAAGATGGGGTGTACTGCGTCGTTGCTGTTGAATGCGATGTCTCCGAGTACTTCGCTGTAGAGCCTGAAGCATCGGGCGCAGGTAAAGACGGGGACTGCAGACAAGTGACCAGTTACTGGGTGCAGGATGACCTCGACTCCATCGTCGCTGGTCTAAAACCGGTGGGCGAACCAATTGGAATCCGTCTGGGCGTAGTATAGTGAGGGGCGACTCATGAGAACGGTCTCCGAGGGCGAAGGAATCGCCGGTCGGAGGGGCAGGTCGCTGGCTCTGGTCGAGCTGTGGAAGGCTTACTTGTCCTGCAAGTACAGATACGCAACGCAGTACTATTATTCACCTGTCATAACCGAAAAACCGTCCATTCAATCCGAATGTAATGGTCCGGTATATACACGGTCCGTCATCATGCCATTATGCCGATTCGCCAACACCGTCCGCCCACGGACGAGTTCGTTGAAGAATTTCAGGATACTATTGTGCCGTCTGCGATTCCTTCGGATGAGTTCATCAATTGGGACGGAATCGAATCTGACATCGAGAATTACGAGGCTCAGATTGAAGCTATCCTTGACTTAGAGGATGTTTCTGAGTCTGAGTTCGTTGAGGGCCTCACTGATGCCCTGATGGATGCTGATGATACTCGGAAATGGATTGATTTCTATTTCGAGCTATTGGGGGAGCGGGGAAACAAATACTCCGCATACGAAGGGGTCTGGAAGTTCTACGATGTCCAGCGGGCGATTGATAGGGGAGACCGGGAGTCGGCTCGGAGTCTGGCCGACATCCTGCAGGAAATTGGCCTACAGTACGTTGTGGACGAGGCTGATGTCAGGGACCACTATCGTGGGATGCTCGTAGGGATGGAGTCACACGCTCGGAAGAATAGGCAGGGCTTCTGCTTCGAGAATTTGGTCGAGGAACGGGTTGAGCATATTGCGAACCAACTTCGAGAGAATGGTCACTCGGTCGAAACGGATGATGAGTACACGACAGAGTATAACGACGAATCGGGCCAGAAGAAGACCGTAGATTTTGCTATGTTCGAGGATGGCGAGCTTAGCCTTGTCGTTGAGGCCAACGCCTACAAGGTCGGTGGGTCGAAGCCCTCGGAGATTCGCCGGTCGTACAACCATGTCGCTCAACGGATGCGAAACGACGACATCGCCTTTGTCTGGATTACGGATGGGCAGGGTTGGGAAAAATCACTCGCAAACGTGTTGCGGCAGAGTTACGATGATATTGTAGACCTTTACAATCTGGAGCAGGCAGAAACTCACCTGCCCCGTGATGTGGTGAATTTCTTCGAAACCGGCGAAGTCTAACTACTGATTTGGTATGGCCAGTGGGGTTTCGTGAATCGCACCGATGTCCTGCAGTTCCAAGCTAAGGTCCTCAAGTGGGACACCAGCACACAATTCTTCGACAAGTTCAATAGTCATATTGCGGCCAGTATAATTCCAGTAGCGGATGTCCTGCTCGATGAACAACCAAGGGAGGGGTTTCAGTAGAGCCTCAGGAGTCCGCCCGACGGAGAAGTCAAGCTCCGAGTCGTATTCATCGAGAACGGCATGTGGGGAGGCTCCCTTGTGGATGTCGTTTACTGCTTGGCAAATTGCTTCGAACGCTGTTTCGCTATCGTGTTCACGTTTCCAGTACAGGTCGGAGTAGATTTCTTGGTGTGATGGAGCGGGGTTCGCACTCTCCTCCCAGCCCTCAACACAGACTTTGAAATCGTATCCTTTGTTGAGCCACGCAGGGCGGATGAGGAAGACGGGTGTGCCGTCCTCCAGTTCGTCTACGACGTAGCTAATGTACTGCTCGTTACGATGTTCGTTTAGCGAAAAGGTCAGCACTACCCCAACCCGGAGCTTGTTGAGCGGGTCGTCCCAGTCCACTTGTGAGAGCATCGCATCGACCTCGGGCGGATAGTCATCAAAGCCCAATACGTCCAGTTCTCTGACTATTTCGACCACATCTGTCGCTCACCGGGACTAAAAATAACTATCCGTTACAGATGACTTGAACGGTATCTTACTCGAAGTTCCCGAGAGATACTTGTCCCCGTGACCCTCGCTCGCTTTCGGGGATGTTAGTGGCGATGATTTCGTCTACCTCATCTCGATTGTCGGCGTCACTATTGATTGCACGAGTGGCCCCTTCCACCTCAACGTGGAAGCCTGCTTCATCGTACATCTCGTACATCACACCGCTATTGCTGAGGATTACGTAGACGCCTCGTTCATTCAGTTCTTGTGCGGTTTCCAGCAGTCGTTTCTGGTCCTCTTTCCCGAATCCCTCTGCAGAGTAGTCGTTGAAGTATGCCGTTGGACTCATCGGTTCGTAGGGCGGGTCGAAATACACGAGGTCGCCAGCTTCGGCCTCATCGAGGATGTAATCGAAGTCGTCGTTGAATATCGTGGTTTCCTCCAGCACTTGGCTCGCCTTTCGAATCTCGCTTTCTCGAACCCAATCTGGGTTGCTGTACCGCCCGATGGGGACGTTGAATCCACCGCTACTGTTCTCACGATATAGCCCGTTGTAGCACGTGCGGTTCAGGTACAGTAACAGAGCGGCCTCCTCCAATTTGTCGAATTCTTCATCATGTGGGCGGCGATTGAAAAGTTCTCGTTGCTGGTAGTAGTACTCATCAATATCCCGCCCCTTCCGGTTGCTTTCCGAGAATTCCCTTTCGGGGTCTGGGTCGTCTTCGGGGTGCTGAAACTCCCGGCACTTTTTGATGAGTTCTTCGGGTCGGTCCCGCACCTGCTCGTAGAAATTCACCAGCCGAGAGTTCGTATCGTTAATAGTGCCGTTCTCTGGTTCGATGTCGAAGAAGAGTGCTCCTCCGCCAAAGAATGGCTCATGGAAGTGTTGATAGGACTCGGGGAACCGTTGATACAACTCATCTAACAACTGTCTCTTCCCGCCAGCCCACTTCAGAATCGGTGAGACCATTTATCGTTAGCAGTGTCTATTGGCTTTGGGGTTAAATCTATCCGTTCAATATGTATTGAACGGTTGCTTTCCCTGTACGCTTAAGCGACATCAAGATTGACGTGAATGCAACAGTGGTACAGGACAGAGACGAGGATTCGGGCAAGTTCACCGAGCAGTATCCCGAAGAGGCATTTCTGGAGGCCGTGGAACAACTTAAGACTGCGACGACGACCGAGATAGCGGAGGAAGTCGGTTGCTCCTATGATTTAGCCTACAGGCGGCTCAATACACTCGTAGACGAAGGGGAAGTCCAACGCAAGGAAATCGGCCCCTCATTCGTCTGGTCATCTGCATAAGTGCCGACGACGGTTACCCCTATTGGATTGCGAATTTCGACTGAGTAATCGCCTCGACAGGGAGTAGCTCGCCCCGGTCATCGGGGTCGAAACCCTTCACGTCGTCATCAGTGATGATATTGAGGTACTCGGGGTAGTCGTGGATATTGACGGTATCGGGAAATGCAGATTCTGTCTGCGTGAACTCCGAGGTGCCAATATCGCAAATCCGGTTGATGACCGTGCGAGACATCCCTCGACCTTGGTACTTTGCGTAGTTGAAATCCTCTTGGATGGCAATCCAGAAGATGGAATGGAGAAGTACCTCGGGGGAATTACCCACGTTGAATTCGTTTAGATAGCCATCCTTCTGAAGCACATCGGCTGGGTATTCACCTTCGTAGACCTCGTTCACTGCGTGCTTCATTTCCGACGCCAATCGCTGATTCCCTAGTTCAACTTTCGCTTCCTTAGTCTTCCAGTACAGGTCGGAGAAAATCTCGGCGTGACGTGGTGTTTGGCCGCCCCGAGTGTTAACCCAACTTTCTACGTTTACTGCGTAGTCAAGTTCGAACGGTCCCAAGTAGTGCCAGTCCTCGATGGACTTCTTGCCGGGGAATTCGAGATATATCCTGTCGCCAGTCGATAACTCCCCGACGTTGAGACGAAAGCTCTTGACCAAGCTACGGTTTAGGACCGTCATCTGGTGCGACTTGCGTATCCTGAGAAGAGTCGCCAAGCAACCGAGCAATTGCCTCCTTCCCTGCTCGTGTTGCAGGTTGTTCGCCCTTCGTAGCACGTCTTCACCCTTCGCTTCAAGGAGGCTATCGAATTCGGACCGAAGAACATCGGTTGGGTCACCATCTTCCGCCCGCTTCAGTAGAGATTGAACGTCGTCGGGAAACTGCCCATATGAAAGTGAGTCGTATTTCTGCTGATAACCCATCGTCCCAGTGTATCCGAACAAATCACTATAAGTCCTTGCTACATATTTAACCGAGAATCCATTCTGTTGTGTGGACGAGGATTGTACCTGTGAGGAACACAGGTACTACGATTGGCTATTCACCGAGAGAGGACGGCACCCATCTGACCTCTCCGTCGAAATTCGTCTCCCGGGTCAATTTGACTCCGATTTGGTCTGCCGCCTCCTTTGACACTTCGAGCGTCACCGTCGCTTTGTTCATTTGCGTTGGTCCTTCCTCGAACTCCTCCTCATCGGTGGTGTATTTGACATCGACGAAGGGCCCGAGATTCTCCCGATTGAATACCGACGCTCGGCTCGCACCCACCTTCGAGAACGTGCGTTCTTCCCCAGCTATTATCGTCACCGTGCGTGAGACTCCACCCTTTCCTCCGTCGCTGAAGTATCCGACCCATCCATCCTGCTCAGCGTACCAGTACTTTCCCTCGTTATTGAATCGCATTTCGCTGATGGCTGGTGGTTCCGAATCCACCAAGAGTGCGAGCTTAGGATTCCCAACGAATGTGTATATTTTGGCATCTCGGATGTTCATACTCCTCTTTGCTCAGGAGAGTAATTTAATCGGAGGGTCGGAGGTCTCGCCATCGAACGTCTATAACTTTTCCAGAATCGAGTGACACACGATATAGTACGCTATCTCGCTCGTCACCCGTCACTGAACCTGCATTATCCTCGATGATTTCTGCAACTTCGCCTCGTTTACCGTGAAGCTCGTCGAAGTCAGGGTCGGTGCTATCGGGTATATCCACTCGAATCCTATCTCCTACTTCGAACCGCCGTACAGTCATCGGTTACTCTATACGAGTAACGTCCATCGAGCCGGGGGCCGATTCCCAGCACAGGATTCGCCCACATCGACATTCGACCTCGCCCGAACCTCCAGCGTCGTTCCAGTCGAAAAATCGGTCGAGGAACTGAAGCTCGGTCTCGTTTGCCCGCCGTTCGTGAGTCCAGCCTTGAACCACGCACTCCAGTAAGTGGTTCTCGTGCCCGCAGTCGGAACAGACTACCCGGTCATCGACTTCGATGCTCCGATGTCCACTTTGTACGATGCTCATGTCTTCCTCCTGAACTCGATGATTTCGCCGTTCGGTTCGTATTCCATTTCACCAGCCTCCGAGATGGTCTCTCCCTTATCCAATTCTCCTTCAAAGCTCTCCAGAACCCACACTTGTAATTGGGCGTCGAACGGCTTTGGAAGGTCAGGCCGGTGTTCACTAGCTACGCCGAACGTTTCGATTCCCCCGTCCCCATCGGAATCGCAGGTCACTTCGATATTTACCGTCCGAGTCATTAGCCGATACTCTTGCTGGCAACCTCTTAAAGCATCGTCACCTCGAAAGGGGAGTGTTGAGTAACTCCTATTGTTCTCTCCTCTGTGAATGATGATATGAAGCGACGGCGGGTACTCATGGGGGCCTGCGGAGTCGTTGCGACTGTGTTTGCAGGATGTTCCTCGGGGGACGAAGTATCAACCTCAACGCCTACAAAGTCACCAACCTCGTCGCCAACGCCCACACCAGAACCAGAGCCGAAAATCACAGACGTACAAGTAACACAAGTCTCGCTCCCTCTCAAACCGAATCCACTTTCCTTCCAAATCTGGTACGCACATCTCAATTCGGAAAGGGGATACCGACTTCGAGCAACGACTGAGTTCAGTACTGGCCCGAAGTCGAATTCCAAGTCAGTCAAAAAAGTACACGGCCACTATCCGGGGTTGGATGGATTCGGGTTGAGACCTCCTGAGGACGCATCAACTGAATCGGACTTCATCGAGTATAGTGTCCAGTTGCTACACGATGGAGAAGTCTTTGACGAGGTGGAGGGCTCTTTGTCTTACGAGTGAGGCGTTCAAAAGAGTGGGATTCCCGCCACAGTAAGTAACTGGCGTGCTTCTTGCACAACCAAGTCGATAATACCGAAGTGGTCTGCCACTGGAAGCCCCAACAATAGGATGAGTGAAAGGAAGGTGAGTATGATGCACCGATTGAATGCCCTGTACTTGGTCTCGTTTTGTTCCCTGTTTGAATCGACGGTCACTTCGTAATCGAGCAGATGTCGTTCCCGCTGTTCGTCAACGTCGTCGAATGCTTGGTAGTCATGGAAATCAACGATGTCCTTCCCGGGCCGGTCGTAATCCCGGGAGCGAATCGTGTACAAACCGTAGCCAGCCGAGGCGAGTGCTGGAAGCAGGACCAGAAATAGGAGTAATGGATGAATTCCTTGGTTCACTAGTGCTCCGAAGGAGATGAATAGGGCATCCACGGTGACAACTGTGCTAATCTTATTCTCAACTGCTTCCCGACGGCCTTCTTCGTCATCGTACTTTCTACGAGCTTCTTCCAAGGTGAGTTCCAGCGTGGAGAAACCCTCGTGGAAGGCCTGTTCTGTCTCATCGGATGCAGTATCTGCTTCGGAGTCCGTCGAAGCTTCGGGAGTCACCTCTGCCTCTAACTCCCCACCATCAGTCATCGATAAGACTCGTTCCGCATCTACTACACTTTGAAGGGTCTTCCACAAGCCCCGTCATCTTTGCTACCTCCTCTTTATCGCTGTCTTCCTCACAGGTTTGGCAGAGTGGCATTATCCGATGGTTCTCCCACAACGGCTACATTTTTGGGAAGTATCGTCGCCTTTCGAATTCGCACGGTGCATGTACTCGGCGTCCTTCCGACATTTAGAGCAAAGTGGCATATTTAGGTGATAGGGTTCCCACAGCGACTACACTTGTCATCCGGTACATTCGACGTATCTCCCAGCGCATCTTGTGTTGTACTTGCTTCTCGTTTACAATCGTCACAGAGCGCCATTTACAATTCCCTCCCGCATCGGCTACAGGTCGGCTTCTGACCGCTTTGCTTTATCTTCCCACCCTGTACAGTCACTGTTTCCGACTCACCTCGACACTTTGAGCAAAGGGGCATCGTTAGAACTTCTTCCCACAACGACTACACTTCTGTTTGTTTTTCTGTTGCGTCGAAGACTGGGCTTCTTCACGACACTTCGGGCAGAGTGGCATGGTCACACATTCCCGATAATTCCGGTTAAACCCTCGGTAGCCGGGGTGGAAGTAAACACGGTGGGAATAGCCTACCCAAGCAAGAAGGTCAGATTGTACATCACAATCTCGTTGGTCTTCGAAATTGACCAGCGTATCAAAAACGGCGAGCTCTCGGTAGCGAGCGAGTACACTGAATAGGAGCAATTGATGTTCGGGATTTGTCTAGTTGGGGAGTGCCGGTGTGTTTCACGATTTCTGGTGATTTGGGTATTTCAGGAACCCCGACTCTCGTAACAGGGGAGAGTATATAAGATATTAGACCAAATATCTGGTATAATCGGATGAGCCTCAAAACCACCGTTCAGAAAGGGTCGGACGGACGGTTTCAGACCACCGTCCCAAAACGTCTCGGCACGAAGTACGACCTCGGCGGACAGCCAGTCGCATACCGAGTCGAATCCCGGGACAGAGTGAGCGTCCTCCTCGACCCGAGCGACGACGATAAGACAACCACCATCCACAAGACCTCGAACGACCAGTTCAAGCTCAACCTCCCCACGGGGCTGGCCGATGCGATGCGCCTCAACGGAGCGACAATCAACTGGGACGAGACCGACTCGCTCACTCGAATCACCTTCAAAACCGTCCAGCGGCGTGATAACGATGAGTGAACCAGAAGCCCGAACCGAGGCTCTGCGAGCGTACGGATACACCCGACTGTCCCAAGAGTCTCGTACCAGTATCGACGACCAGAAGGAGAGCATCACGGACTATGCCGCCGACAGAGAGGGACTGAACCTCGTCGAAGTCCTCGACGACGGCCAGCACCAGACGGGCTACGAGACCGAATCACGGGCCGAGTACCGTCGCCTCACCGACCTCATACAGTCGGGTGACGTGGACGCTGTGGTCATTCGAGGGGTTGAGCGGCTCGGGCGAGATTTCGATGAACGGCAGATGTTCATCATCTGGTGTCGGCAGAATGGCGTCGAACTCCACGACACCGAGCGAGGTCGAATTCCCATCGAGGACGAATACACGGCAGGCGTCGAGGGAATCCACGCCGCCTCCGACCACAAAGGCAAGGAGAAGGAAATCGAGCGAGCCCGCAAAGCGGTACAGAAGCGAGTGGACGACCCTGATTGCTTTCACGGCGAGCCGCCGAAGGGCCTCACCTACGACGAGGCGAAGCGAGGTCTCGTCGTGGACGATGAACAGCGAGAGGCGTTCGAGGAGGCGATGGAGGTCATCCGGTTTCGGGAAGACGGGCGTACGTACACGGAGATAGAGACTAAGACCGGCGTCAACCGTGCTCGCATCTCTCGCATCTTGAATAAGCAGGCGGACTGGTTCAAGCGAGCGAATCGGCTGAAGAACGGTGATACGTGATGAGTCAGAATCGCAATCCGAAGGTTGTGGAGGAAGCCAAAGAGCGGGACGATTTCACTTGTCAGAAGTGCGGTCTCCAAGACCCATCAACCGTAGAGGGACACCACATCGAGCCGCTGTCGGTCGGCGGAATCGATGCCGTTGAGAACGTCTCCACCCTCTGTGACTACTGTCACGACTTCGCACCGATGAACATCCAACCGACCGACTTTGAAGCTGTGTTCCAGATATACGTCTCGACGGGGCTAACTCCTGACCACGACCTGCTCCTCTTCGGGAGTATGCTCCACTCGGATATGGATTCCCATCAACAGGTGGCAGAGTCGCTCCACTACCTCTACGATAACTCGTTGACGATGCCGAATGCGTCGTTGGATATGCGGTGGATTCAGGCTTCAAGAAAGGTGGACTACAGAGGGATTCGAGAGTACTTCCCCAAGGGGAGTAAGTGCGGGGTTCACGGTATGGACACCGAACTATCACGCCAAGCGATTCTCCAGCGTGTAGACGACCCTGACTGTTACCACGGCGAACCACCGAAGGGCTCACCTACGCCGACGACAATCGGACGCTCATCGTAGACGCCGACGAGCGAGAGGAATTCGAGACGGCGATGGACGCCATCCGGCTCCGTGATGAGGGGAAGACGTACACCGAGATTATCGTCGAAACGGGCCTCGCTCGCTCACGAGTCTCCCGCATCCTGAACAAGCAGAGAATATGGTTCGAGCGGGCGAACGCCCTCGACGAGTCCGACCTCGAAGCTCCAGCGGACCGTTCCCCCGAAAACATCGGATAGGGAGTAATTCGAACCGATTCTGAAAGCTCTACCCCCTGCTTCGTTACAGCGTGAGGAAGAATTCCCGTCTGTGTAGCCTGACTATTCCGTGGGTCACTCCTCTTCTCGTAGTTCGCCTAACGAGGAGAGCCAATAACAATCTGAGTCTACACCGTCGGCGGTAGCGTGCGTCGAGAGGCCGGGGACGTGGTTCTCACCAGTGAACAGAACCACGTTCTCAAATCCATTCTCGTCGATGGATTCACTGATATTCTCCCACATGAATTCGTCTCTATAGGGTCGGAATTCGTCACTAATTCTACTCGCAACCACTGTGACGAAGGCGAACAGTAACGAGAACGCAACGAGCCCGCCAACTGAAGGATTCGCCAGTATGATACTGACCGCTGAGACCCCCAGTAGCGTACCGAACCAACTGAAGATTGAGAGCTTAATCGGGAAGGATTTGACCCGCTCTACTCGATTCATATCGACGGATTCGACCTCTGTCCCAAGGTCGTTTGCGAGATTTCTCGCCGCATTCAGTCCTTGGGCTTGACCGTTTTCCCACTGTACCTGTGGGCGCTTCCGCTGGCCAAGGATTTCACCGAGTATCACGAGTTGGACTACGAAATATCGGAGGAGACGAATTGTACCGATGAGGATACCCAGAGGATGCTTCAGCAACTGCCAGACTAAGTACTGAAGTAGGTTCGACTCACTAATGGGACTCTCGTGGAATACGCCATCCACTGAGTTATTGACGAATTCAGGAGCAATAGACGGGACCTGTCTGTCGGGGTGGCGAACACCGAGAATCGTGATGTGCGTTGAGCTTTCACCGCTCATCCTTGTCTGAGCAAATAACTGTCTCGCAAAAGAACGCTCTGGTACCCGTACAGATTGTGCTTACGCTACTGCGGAAGCCTCCTCCTCGGTGAGAGGCAGGCCTTCTGCGATGAGGCTTCGTTCTATGTCCGCTCGGAACTCGTGGAAGTCAGGAAGCTCGGGAATGTCTTTTGCCACGAATATGGGGGTGTCCAGCATCACTTCGACAGTTTCCTTGTGGAGATGGGGTTTCATCTCGCCGTTGACGCAGGCGAACACGAGATGGACAACATCGACGTGTTCTGGTTTCACCTCTTCGAATCGTGCTACCCTGTGCTCGTGGTCTTTCATACCATAGAGTTCGTACTCGATTTCGATGTTCAGTAATTGGCCGTTCCAGAACCCCCAGTAATCCGTCCGAGGGACCATGTTGCCGGGGAAAACCACGTCCATATTCGTGTGGATTGTGAAGCCGATTTCTTCCTTGATGGCTTCAGCATGTGTCTGTACGTAGTGCTTCGCCAGATATTGGCATTCAACAGCTTTCTTGATACCTTTCATGCGGGCCACGTGCTTGATGTTGGGTAGCTGGTTGGGCAGTCGCCATCTTTCGGGTAGGCCTGTGATTCGTTGCATCAGCGGTCTACAAGAGGCAGTGATTGTCATAACTCATTCTATATGTTTTATTTCAGTTATGATAAAAACGCTATACTGGAACACTTTCGCTCTCAAATAGACAAATTACAGTAAGCATCTTGCATACTTGCATAGATGCACCTGAGGTAAATTCACAGCCCGTCGCAAAGATGCGGCTAAGACGGGTGCAAACTTGGGTAACAAGTCAAATGGAAATCACTTTCACTGGGGCTGGCTCGGGTTCATACTCTCGCCCACAGTATGTTCACAGACCACTCCTCTTCTCTGGAGGGGCAAACATGTACAAAAATCAAATAAATTCAGTAGCCCAGACGAATCGGCAGTGGAACAGCATCTTATCGCTCATTTCGCAGGAGGGAATCGTCAAGCCACAGGATGCGACCCGAGTTGAGCCGAAGTCCTTCGAGCAGTTCCTCAACGACCGGGCCGATGAGGGATGGGTCGAGCGGTCAGCACATCTCTCGGGTGGTTGGCAGGCGGGTGACCGAGCCCGACACCTCATCCAACTGTCGCCCCGAGCGACTTATCAACTCCGTCGAGGCGTTCCGTTCGAACGGGTTCGTACCGACATCATCGAGCGGGATGGAAGTCGATGCACGGTCTGTCGCCGCTTCGAGTTCCAAATCCAGAAGGCAGGGTATCATCTCGAAGTCCATCACATCCAGCCCGTGCGAGAGGGAGGTAGAGACGAGCCAGCGAACCTCTGTACTGTCTGTGAATCGTGCCATAAGAACGTCATCCACGGGCATGGGATACGCCTCGCTCCAGAGGTCGGAACCGGGCCGGGAGCATCATGGCTAGTCTGTCGGTTCCTCTCGGAAATGGCCGTCATCGAGGTAGACCACATGTACAAGCGGGATTGTCCTCCGTACGAGCCCGGGCACGTCGTGAAGACGCTTCGGCAGTTGGAGAAGCGAGGTCTCGTGCGTCGCCTCGAACTTGAATCCCATCCGGCGAATCGTCGGCACACGTATTGCGTCGAGGAAGACCACGAACACGTTCTCATCCAGTATCCACACGAGAGTCGAGAAGAGTTAAGCGAGCGAGCCGCCGCTCAGTTCGGCCCCATCCGATAGGTAATAATGCAATCATTCACCCAACAACGAAGCTACGTCGCATTCGACATCGAAACAAGCGGTCTGGAGTCCTCACAGGCAATCACAGTGGCGGGGCTACTTCCGCCCGACCGAAACGCTTCGGTCATCTTGAACACCGAGTGTCGGGAGCCAGACGAGCAGGACATCATCTCTGTTGTCGAGGATATGAGTCGTAACAAGCTGGAGTTACGGGTCGTTCCTGATGAGCAGGCACTCCTCGACAAACTCGCTCACCTCGTCGTCGAACGATTCGACAAGGAGTACAATACGCTCATCGCTTACAACGCCGAAACGTGGCGGTCGGGATTCGACTTCCCGTACCTGCGGACGAAGTGTAAGCAACACGAGATGGACTGGCCGCTTAGTGGGGTCTCTTTCCTCGACCTGTTCGAGGTGGTGGAGAAACGTTTCAACACGACTGTAGCCGAGAAATCCGATGACGGGGAGGGGCCTATGGAGAAGAACGACCTCGTGGGGGCTCATCGCCTACTGTGCCAGCCCGACAACGAATTCGACCCGTTCGAGGATTCAGCCCGAGCCGTCTCCTGCCACTATAACGGGGACTGGACGAACCTTGTCCTGCACAACGTGAGCGACCTACATCGGACACTCGACCTCGGGGAGGCCGCTAAACAGTACGCCAGCCCCCGAGACCTCAAGTCGTACAAACTATGAGGAGGAGAGGTCGAGGCCGACGTGGAAGTCGCGTTCATCGAGTAGACTGCCGACTGATTCTCTGCAGGTTTCGTTCACTGGCTGGCGGTTTCGTTCTACCTTATCAATACTTATGCCCTATTGATTCGAATGTATTGATAAGGTATGAACACCATCAGTGAAGACCCGGAACCCGTTCCCTCTGACCGCATCCCGAAGTACGTTCGAGAGGGACTCGACCGGCAGGACGCCCTCACGTTGCTCGACATCGCCTCCTACTGCGAAGAACTGGCCGAGCACAAGCGACATGCCGTGTCGGAGGACGACATCGACAAAGAGGGCGTCGAGGGCGTGACACCCGTGGACGAGGACGAGGACTTCGATGTGGAGGACATTATCGACGAGGAAGACGACCCAGAAGCCGCCCGGAAGGGCTCGGTCGTCGTCCGGCGCACGAAGTGCGGGTCGGACTGTAAATGCAACAACGGCACAGGGCACGGCCCGTATGCGTACCTCGTCTGGTCCGAGAATGGCTCGCAGAAGTGGAAGTACGTCGGGAAGGCGTGACTTATCGCTCTGGTAGCTCGAAGGAGACAGTCACATGGTACGGTTCGTTGAGAATCCCGGCGGAGACGCCGAAGTGCCCCTCAAACCTGTCGAGTAACTCCGACTCGAACAACGCTTCCCGCTCTGCGTCGGCGGTTTCGTTGTCCTCGTATCCGCTTACCGTGATTTTGTAGTCGAGGGGATGAGTGACTGGGAGTTCCTCGCACGTGATGTCGTAGTAGTCGTTCGATGGTTTTCCCCGATGAGCCCACTCTCCGATAGCGTCAACCAGTTCATCAATATGCACGAGTGAATCAGCGATTCCTTCATTCCGATATAAGTATTCCGCTCACCTGCTGGGCAGTTCGTCAAGACACACGCTCCGACGGGTTTCCACTCGGTCGCAGATGAACTCCGCCGTCTCCTCGAAGTGTTGAACGGCTCGCTCGACAGCATCCGAGAGCGTGACGTGCTGGTCGTCTAGGAGGGGCGTGGCGGCCCCGGCGTCAAGGTCGAACGCATACACGGCATGCGACTCGTGCAACGGGTCGTGGTATATCCGCACGAACTGACAGTCAGGTAAGACGGCTAGACCCGGGATGATGTCGTCGTCAATAACGATGAGTCGCTCGCCCAGATACGCTCGGAACTGTTCAGAGAGGTCCGTCACGTACACGCCGTGACCATCACGTCGAACAAGCGGGACAGATGGGAACTCGATACCCGTGACGCCCTCCACGGTAGTTGCAAACGATTCGTCACCTCCCTGCTTGTGGATGGAGGTCGTGGCCGGTTGGTGTTCTCTTATAGTCATACTGATACTTTCAGCAAGTGGGTACAAAGATATTACCCAATAAGGAGGGGATTCAAGCTCGATTTACCCCCTTGATGTGAGTCATCCACAACAGTCGAGAATTCCGCTATGTAGAGATTCCCCGGTACAGACCTCCAAATCGTGCAGATTCGGCGGATTGTCGGGATGGGATATATAAAAGACGCTCACTTACAGGTGTTGTAAGTGGCAGAAATGGTGTCTGTAAGTGAGACGGGGCGGTTCTATAACTAAGGGTCATTCTAATGCGTTAGAGTAATATTGGTAAATGAGCCGTTTTTTCAGGTTGACAGAGAATTTATATAGATGTTATTCTTATTATCTATTGTAAGCCTCTTCGTTAGCCTGTGGTGTATCGTAACGACAGCGAAGCGAAGCGAAGCGTCGTTACGGAGACCGGTTTTGTCACTTACAACACCTGTAAGTGACGGCTCTTTATACGTTACATCTTTTGAGGTTCACGCTGTCTGTCGGTTTCTGGTTGCTGGGGAGGCCTCCCACTTACAACCGTCATCGGAGAAACCTCGGAAATACGGCGGCATCTCTACGCTGTCTATCGGTTTCACTCACTTACACCGTTTGTAAGTCATCGGCATATATTTAGTCCCTCTTGTCTAATATATCTGATAGGAATCACGAGGATTGGAGAAGGTATAGGACGGCGTTCATCGCCCCGGTCCTCCTCTCGTTCGTGTGCGAACACCATGACAGAAGACAACGACAAAACCGAGACTCTCGCTACCGTGGCGAAGGAATCGGATACTGATACTCGCATCGACGCTCTTGAACAGCTTGTCCGCACGCTCGTGGCGGATAACGAGCAACTCAACGACAAGATAGAGTCGCTTGAATCAATTGTCGTCACACAGGCCCAAGAGGTAGAGACACTTCGGGAGAACGTGGACGACCTTGAAGACGACCTACTCAACCAGCGATTTCACTCTGAAGAGAGACTCGCATCTGTCCTGAAGCGGGTTACAAAGCTAGAGCAGTCGCTTGAGGCGGACGTGGATTATCGCATCGAGGCTCGATTATCGCCCGTGGAGCGGTATCTCATCTGGGGGCCAGAGGTGACTGAGACCAACAACACGGCAACGGTTCGCCGGGCGGCGACGCTTGTTAAGCACTTTGCTGACTGGGCAGTTACGTCGGGTGATGGTCGCCCTCGCATCCTATCCAAGCCGAATAAGGAAGCTCCCCTGCGGGCCCGGATGCGTGATGCGTGCGGTGAGTCGCTTGAATGGGTCCAAATTTACCGAGCGATGGACAAAGCCGCAGACCTCTCTGATGGCAAGCTCATCTACGAGCAGAACGATAGGTTTGGACATATGCTGACACTCGCAGAAGGCGAAGACTGGCCCATCACGACCGAGGAGAGTCTACGGGAGGTTGAGGCGAAGGTCTCGGACGACTCGCAGTACGACGACCAGTAGTGTCGGCCCGTTTGAGAAACTCGTGCAAGAAGCGGTAGTCGGGCTCGTTGAGTGGTGTCTGGTCAAGTAGCCGGTCGTGACAGTCGGGTCGGAGTGACACGTCTCCCGGCATCATCGTAGCCTATACGACGTGCCCGGCGACCACCGTATCCACGGTATCCACCTCTCCCTGCGTTTCGCAAGGTCTCACCCTCTATCGGGGAACGTATCGTCGAACGACTTTTTCATCCCTCTGTCCGTGAAGTGGAGATAATGTCGCACTGTGTCGAGACTTGAGTGTCCTAAGATAGCTCTCAGGGTCTCTAAATCCATCTGTGGACTTCCAGACCGTTCCATACCTCTAACCGAATGGACAGCGAAGGAGTGACGGAGGGCCTTGGGCGTCACTCGTTTGTTTGATACACCGTCTGCCCGCTCAATTGTATTTTCTTGAATTCCTGCTTCTTCGGCGGCGAGACGTACGATTTTATTCACTTGACGAGGGCTGATTTCGGGCGTATTATATCCGACAATCAGTTTGTCCGTCTCCTCAGAGTAAGGGAGTGAGCTTCGACCGCCACGATTCATCCATTCTTTTAGCTTTCGACGAGTTGCCCGTGTGAAGAACACCTTCTTCTCGAAGTTATCCGCCCCTGAATCATCGACTTTCGAATTTTGAACATATATCATTCGATTCTCAAGTTCTACGTCCTGTTGATTGATGGAACATATCTCGCTCGGTCGGCAACCCGTGTTCCACAATAGGCGTACCACGATTTCGTTCCTCAGCGGCGTCATCGGATGGCGACTTGCGCCCTCAATTAGTTTTGGAATCTTATCAAGCGGCAACCAGTGGATGCGGGGACCCTCTTGATGGGCTGTCTCGGTTCCTTTCTGCAACCAGTGTAGGATGTATCCTTTCTCCTGCCAGCCAAGCTCGGGGTCGATATGGTCGTTTAAATATTGGCGGACGGCATACCAGCGCTTTGCGACCGTTGAATGGGCCAGACCCCCGTAGTCCTCATCCGACAAAAAATACGAGAAGTCTTTGAGGTCAGTGTTGGTTAATTCGTCCAGTTCCAACACATATGTGTAAAGAAATGCGTCGAGTTGCTCAAGGGCTATCCGGGCTTGCTTGGCGTTCTCTGATGTGTTGTGGTTCTTTCTCCTCATCAGCCATTTCTCGGCCTCGGGAAAATCGTGATAGGTCTTCAAATCAGTCGTTCTGCCACTCATACTCACCGGTCTCGTAGTGTTAACATCAAGTCATCGATTTTCAGCGTCTTTCCGGTGGACACGCACGTCCACCGCATCGCCCGCCGGATGGGGCTGGCCCCGGCCGACGCCGACCACGAGACCGTCCGCGAGTACCTGGAGCGGGACGTGCCGGCCGAGAAGTGCGGGTTCGGCCACACCGCGATGATTCAGTTCGGCCGGGAGTACTGCAGCGCCCGCAAGCCGGCCTGCCTGGACGACCCCGACGCCTGCCCGCTGGCGGGCCACTGCGACCAGGTCGGCGTCTACCCGGCCAGCGGTGAGGTCGTCGACCCCGCCGAAGCGGAGTGACGGAACGACGTCTCAGAACTGCTGTCCCGAGACGGAATCAGTGATACTGAGCGATAGCGCCTCGGGGCTTTCTAGCTGTTCGTAGCTACGCTGTCTGAGAGTGGTGCTGTGAATACATCACCTGACAGTCACTCGCGGTGGCCCCAGCGCTCGCCGTCGTCGGCGTAACGGGCGCTTACGATGCGGTTGAACTGCTCGTCGGACAGCGAGATGTCGGTCGCGCCGACGTTTTCGTCGAGCTGGTCGACGGTTCGGGCACCGACGATTGGGACGCAGGTGATGTCCGGCTGTTCGATGAGCCAGCGGAGCGCGACCTGTGCCGGCGTGGCGTCGAGTTCGTCCGCGACGGCCCGCACCTCGTCGAGGACGTGCCAGCCACGCTCGGAGAGGTAGAAGTCCTCGAAGCGGTCGGACAGCGAGCCGCGAGCGCCCTCCGGCCCCTCGAAGGCCGTCGGGTCGTCGTCGTCAGTGCGCTCGTACTTCCCGGTGAGGAAGCCGCCGGCGAGCGGCGAGTACGGACAGACCGCGATGTCCTGGTCGGCGCAGACGTCGAGATAGTCCTTCACGTCGTCGCGGTAGCCGGCGTGGTGGAGCGGCTGTGTCACCTCGAAGCGCTCGTAGTCCCCGACGTCGCTCTGCCAGAGGGCCTTGGTCAGTTGCCAGGCGGCCATCGTCGAGGCCCCGAGGTGGTGGACCGTCCCCGCGCGGACGAGGTCGTTTAGGGTTGCCAGCGTCTCCTCGATGTCGCTGTGCTCGTCCCAGCGGTGGATGTAGTAGAGGTCGAGATAGTCCGTGTCGAGGCGGTCCAGCGTCCCCTCCACCTGCGCGCGGATGTGCTTGCGGCCCAGGCCCGAATCGTTCGGACCGGGTTCGCCGCGGCCGTCGAAGGGGAAATACACCTTCGAGGCGATGACGAAGTCCTCGCGGTCGTAGTCCTCCAGCCACTCGCCGATATACTCCTCGCTCGTGCCGTTGGGGTTGCCGTAGACGTTGGCGGTGTCGATGAAGTTGACGCCGCGGTCCCAGGCCGCGTCCAGCAGGTCGTGGGCCTCCTCGCGGTCGGTCTCGACCACGCCGCCGGTCTCCCGCCCGAAGCGCCAGGTGCCGAAACACAGCTGTGAAACCGTCGTCCCGGTCGACCCGAGTCTAGTGTACTCCATACCGGGGCCACGTCGGGCGACCCGAAAAAGGGGCCCGGTCCCGGCGAGGAGCGCCCGGTACCGCTCGGCCGCTCGGGCGACCTGTCGCTGGCGCGTCTCAGGACGGCCCGCGACGCAGTCGGGCGGCCGCGACGACCAGGCCGGTCACCAGGACGAACGCCGTCAGCGCGAGGTTCGGCACGGTCAGGCCGAGCACCCGGTACTGTATCTGGGCGCAGCTAACCGCCCCGAGGCCGCAGGTCGTCTGGCTCACCTGCAGCCAGGAGTGGTAGCCCGCGACGGCGGCACCCGGCACCGCAAGCGGCAGTGCCGTCCGGACGACGCCGGGGCGGTCCTCGACGGCGGCGACGCCGAGGACGACCACCAGCGGGTACATCAGGATGCGCTGGTACCAGCAGAGCCGGCAGGGGGTCAGCCCCAGGCCCAGCGAGAGATAGAGGCTGCCGGCCGTCGCAACGGTCGCGACGACTGTCGCCGCGGCCAGCAGGAGTCGGGCTCGGTCAGCGGGGCGTCGGGGTTCGGCCACAGCAAAGCCGGCGGCGGCCGGCGAAAAAAGCGTTCCGAGAGCGGGCCCCCGAACTGACCCGCCAGCGTTCGCTTTTTCACGCGTCCGGCCGATAGCCAGCGTATGCCCGACGATTCGGACCCCGAGGCGAACCTCGAACAGTGGAAATCGGCGATGCAGGAGGAACACGCCGAGGCCATCGCGAACCCGAACCCCGACGAGTCCCACCGCATCGAGGGCGTGGCGCAGGTCACGTACCGGGTCACCTTCGACTACGACCCTGCCGAGGACGCGCTCGACCGGGCCAGCGCCGAGGAAGTCGACGACCTGACCGACCCCGAACTGCTCTCCTGTGCGTGTGGCGTCCGCGGAATGACCCCCGAGGAGGCCCGGGAGCACATGGCTGCCGTCGAGCGGCCCTAGCCCGGCGTCTCAGTCGTGGATGGTCACGCCGTCCTGGTCGACCGAGATGTCGACCAGGCTGGTCACCTCGTAGTCGGTGTCGTCCAGCGCGGACTCGCCCTGTTTCCGGAAGACGACGACGATGTCGGAGATGTTCGCACCGATGCCGTCCAGCGCCTCGCAGATGGCGGCCATCGTCCCGCCGGTCGAGAGCAGGTCGTCGACGATGAGCAGGTCGTCGCCCGCCTCGATGTCGTTGATGAACATTTCAGACTCTGAGTAGCCGGTGGTCTTGTGCAGCGGGACCTCGTCGTCGAGGCCGTAGGAGCGCTTGCGAATGACCACGAGCGGGATGTCGGTCTGCAGTGAGAGCGCAGTCGCGATGTGGATGCCCATCGCCTCCGGCGCGACGATCTTGTCCACGTCGAGGTCGGCCGCCCGCGTCACGCCGACGACGACCTCGCGGAGGAGTTCCGGTTCCAGCATCGGCACGCCGTTGCTGAGCGGGTGGACCAGGTAGGAGTACCCGTCCTTGTCGATTATCGGGGCCTCGTGCAGCGACTCGCGGAGCTTCTCCATGCCTCCGTTACCTGAAGGGGGACAATAAACCGTTCGAGGCCGGACCGCGGTGTGTCACGGTACCGCACCGTGAGCCGGTCCGTACGAACTGCCGCCCGGGCGCGGCGGCGTCAGTCCGCCGTCGGGGTCGAGCGGTCCCCCGCCGTCTCGAAGGGACCGTCCTCGACGATGTCGCGGGCCGTGTGTTCGCCGCTGATGAGACACATCGGCATCCCGATGCCGGGCGTCGTGTAGGCCCCGGTGTAGTAGAGGCCGTCGAGGCCGGCGCGGTGGCCGGGGCGGAGCGGCCCGGTCTGGAACAACGTGTGGGCCAGCCCGAGCGCCGTCCCCTGGGGGTCGCCGAAGCGGTCGGCGAACTCGCTTACGCACGCCGACTCCTCGACGACGATGCGGTCCCGCAGGTCCACGCCGAGTTCGCGAGCCAGCGATCGGTCGCTCAGTCGACGGCCGGGTCGTCGACGCCGCCCTCGGTGATGCGGACTGTCGAGATACGGGTGCCGTCGACGCCCGTCACCTCGAAGACGTAGCCGGCCGCTTCGACGCTGTCGCCGACTTCCGGCGCGCGGTCGAGCCGGCCAAGCACCAGCCCCCCGACGGTCTCGACCGCGTCGCTGTCGAGGTCGGCCCCGAGCGTCTCGGTGACCGTCGACAGCGGGACGCCGCCGTCGGCGTCGTAGCTCCCGTCGCCTCGCTCCCGTATCGAGTGCTCGCGCTCGTCGACGTCGAACTCGTCGCGCAGGTCGCCGACGACGGCCTCGACCACGTCCTCGACCGTCGCGAGCCCCTCGAACGACCCCCACTCGTCGATGACCGCGGCCATCTGCCGGTGGTCCCGCCTGAACTGCAACAGGAGGTCGTTGATGGCTGTCGTCTCCGGGACGACCGGTATCTCGCGGGCGAGTTCGCCGGCAGTCACGTCCCCGTCACCGCCTTCGCCGGCCCGCAGCACGTCCTTGACATCGACGAACCCGACGACCTGGTCGGCGTCGTCGGCGGCCAGCACCGGGTAGCGTGTGTGCCCCTCGTCGAGGACGACAGACCGAATCTCCGATAGTGTGGCGTCGTCCGACAGGCTCACCACGTCAGGGCGCGGGACCATGACCTCCCGGACGACCGTGTCGTCGAGGTCGAACACGCGCTCTATCATGTCGACCTCCGACGCGTCGATGTTCCCCTCCTCCCCGGACCGGGCCAGCACCCGTCGTATCTCACGCTCGCCGAGCGTCTCGTCCGTCTCCGAGGCCGCGGGGACCCCCAGCAACTGCGTGAAGGCGTTGGCCGAGCCGTTGAACACGACGATACCGGGATAGAACAGGTAGTAAAACACCTTCATCGGCGGCGCGAGCAACAGCGAGAGCCGCTCGGTCCGCGCAATCGCGAACGTCTTCGGCGCGAGTTCGCCGAAGACGACGTGGAGGAACGTGATGATGCTGAACCCGACCCCGAACGCCACGAGGTGGCGGAGGCTCTCGGGCAGCACCGGCGCGAGGACCGGTTCGAGCAGCGCCGCGACGGCGGGTTCGCCGACCCACCCCAGTCCCAGCGAGGCGAGCGTAATCCCGAGCTGTGTCACCGCCAGGTAGTTGTCCAGGTCTGTCATCACCGCCTGGAGCGAGCCCGCGCCGGCCCGCCCCTCGTCGGCGAGCTGTTCGACGGACGTGCCACGGACGCGGACGAAGGCGAACTCCGCGGCGACGAAAAACCCGTTCAGTCCGACGAGCGCGAGCGCGACGAGCAGCTGTGCCGCCGAGAGCGCGAGGGTTACCATCGCAGCCTCCGACCGGAGAGCGTCGGTGCGTTCATACAGTCACATCTCGGTCACCGTACTAAAGTGCTGGAAAAGACCCGCCGAACTCGGGCACTCCGGCGACCGGCACTGCCGACCGGTGCCGACGGCCCCGAGGGCCCGGCGATGTTCGACGCCGACACGACTGCTCGCGGGACGCCGTCTGCTAAACTGGCCTCGGCACTCTGGTAAATATCAACATATATAAGATATTAAAAAGTTGATAGTTAATTCCAGGGTGTACAGAGGCGGAGCGGGTTTTCCCGCCTTCTCCTGTACGCAAGAGGTGTCAGTATGTCCGACGATAAAGACCAATGGAAGCAAACCGCAGGCCTCGCAGCCGACTCGACGGTCGCTCAGATCGTCTGCAAAGAACCCGACAAGGAAGAGTGGGATCAAGAAGCAGAGGAGAAAGGCTACCGCAGCACGAGCAAGTACCTCTACGAACTGGTCCAGGAGGCCCGCGCCTACCGACAGCAAGGCTACCTCGCACACCACCACAGCGAGGAGCAGATCGCCGAACTCAAATCACGAATCAAGGAACTGGAGACACAACTCGAACGGGAGCGAAAGAAGGAGAGTACGACGACAAAGATCGACGACATCGACTTCCTCGAACAGTACCTCTCCACAGAGTATCAGACACTACCGGAGATTCTACAAGACCTCGTGGAGAGTGGCGTACTTGATAATCTGATTCGCAAGCCGATTGAGGACGAACTCTACTACCTGGCCTCGCAGGACCGCGTCGAATACGAGCGGGGTCACGGCTGGCGGCTCGTCGATGGAGGTGATGGCAGTGGCCGATGACTGGTACGAGACGGTCTATGAGAACGATCACGAGGTCGTGAACGAGTTCATCCGGAAGAAGCAGAGCACCGGCTGCAGTCACCGGACACTCAATTCCTACAGCCGGACGCTGAAGAAGTTCTTCCACGAGCAGTTCCCGGATCTCACGCCGTCCGAGGTGACTGTCCGACACGTTGAGGACTACGTGGTCACGCTTGACCAGCGAGGACTCTCACAAAATACGAAGCGGCGCTACCTCGAATCCCTCTCAGCCTTCTATGACTGGACGATGAAACGTCCGCGATTCGAAGAGATCACCGGGAATCCAGCCGCCGTGGTTCTGGAAGATATTCCGAAGAAGATTCGGGAGCGTCCCGACTGTGCGACCTGGGAGAACGGAGCCAAGATCATCCGCGAGATGACCGACCCGCGGAACAAGACGGTCGCTGTCCTCCTGGCCAAGACCGGCTGTCGTGTCAGTGAGGCCCTGGAGGTGAAGATAGACGACCTGATGCTCGACGACGGCTTCGTTCGGTTGCGGGAGCGGAAAGGCGGCAAACAGACCGTCGTGCCCGTGGACGAGGAGACAATCCAGGCCATCGAGCGATTCAAATTTACTCGTCCAACGAACGGGGATTCGGACTACCTGTTTCTCAGCATCCGTGGGAATCGCGTGTCGAAGACGCAAGTGCAGCGAGCGGTCAAGGATGCGGCTGTTGAAGCAGGTGTGATGGAACGCGGCGAGGATCGGTTCCACAAGAAATTCACACCGCACACGTACAGGACAGTATTCACGACGCTGATGCGGAATCAGGGGATGAAACAACACATCCTCCGGTACATCCGTGGTGACGCAGCAAGCGAAACGATGGATATCTACACGCGAGTTGACCGAGAGGACGCTCGCAATGAATACCTGGACTGTATCAAACCCCTCAATCTCTGACGACGGAGGTGAACGCTTACCAAATGCACGAATTGACTGAATGGAAGGACCGGGATGATGACCTCATTGGTGCGTCCGTTTTTTTGACGGCTGAAGAGGTCAAAGAAGCTCGTGAAGAAGATTCGATCGAAATCGAAGTTTCCGGATCATGATCGGTTAATAACCATTTAGCGATCAAGTTCAACTGGGCGAACGACGATCTCACCAGTACCGTGAACTGTTACCTGTTGTTCAGCAAAGCGGAAGGAGACGGTTACGGAGTCGCTATCTGTGGGTGCCCCATTCGACTGAACCAGCGCATCTAACGCATCGGGGTCGACGGATTCGTATAGCGGTTCAATGGACGTCGGCTCACGATCGACAGCGATAGCGACGGTCTCGATAACCGCTGTCGAAGGAGGTGTCGACGACCACTCGTACTGGGCGCAGACAGGTCCGTTCGCCACGTCAGTACCCTCTCTCTTGGAGGATCGATCAGACCCGTCGGTCATATACTCTCTCTGTTGAACGCTGGTACTGGGTTTATTACTCTGATTCGGTCTTGGCGTCCTCGACGTTCTGCAACCGCCACGTGAAGATCGCTCGCAGCACAACGACGAGGCTGTTGGTCTCGCCTGCGCCCCAGATTGCCGTCTCCGCCCGCGGGTCTGTGGGAGCGTCGTCCTTGCCGTTCACGAGAACGCTCACGAGCGTGCGTGTCCCGTCGACCATCATCAGCCGACCGGCCGGCGTGTCCGACCAGACCCATAGCGACTCGAAGAGGTCCGCACCGGGAACCTCGTCTTGAATCCGCTCTTGGACCTCCGGGGAGACGCCGCCGAGGCTAATCGTCACGCCCCGCTCGGCGGCAGCGTGGAGCGCATCGATGACGTCCTCGGTGAGCAGTTCCTCGACGGTCATGTAGATGATCTCGTCGTCCGCGCCGTTCACGAACTCCAGGACCCGGTCAGTGACCGCGGTCTGCCCGTCGACCGTCCAGACGCCCCGTTGTTCCTCGCTGCGCTGGGCCGGTTCGAGTTCGTCCAACGCGGTCCGGAGAACCGAGGTCCGGTAGTCCATTTCGCGTTCGAATTTTCGGGTCGTCGTGCCGGCCGAGATCGCCCAGAACTCCTTGGGTGAGGACTGCTGCACGTCGACCAGCCCCCGCCCTTGTAACTCGTCAATGGCGTCGTAGACGCGAGTGCGTGGGACCTCCGAAACCTGACTTACGTCCTTCGCGGTACCCGTACCGAGGCTCACGAGCGCCACGAACGTTCGAGCGGCGTAGGTACTCAGTCCGAACTCATCCAGCTGTTCGATTGCTGCCGCACGGGGGTTATCAACGGGGTCCGAGTCGGTATCCATAATCCGGGTGCCTCTGTGCTGTGAAGTCCCAGCCACGGAAGGTGGCCAGGACCGGCACGCATCGGGTTGTGGTTGGGACACAAGTTCCGAGCCACGTGCCGGACTGGTGAGTATAGCCCTCGCGCCGATAATCCTTTTGTGATTAATAGGGTGAAAATCTAAATCTTGGACAGAGGTACTTCAGTGCCATCTATCAGCAATAGAGTCATTTGTGATGTAGCGTGTCACAACACATCTCGTCGGATTACGGTAAAACTCCGGCCGTACGCACATCGGTTGTCTCGGGACGTGAGCGCCGTTCAGTTTTCCATCCTGTAGTGACAACGCCTATCTGCCCGGCAAAACGAGATTCGGCAAGTGCTCGGGTTCGTCCGGGTTGTGAGTTGGGACACATGAGTTCAGATGAAACATTAGACGAAGCGGTCGAGGTACTCCAGCAACTCGGCCTCAAAGAGTACGAAGCCAAGTGTTTCGTCGGGCTCGCGCGCCTCTCGACGGGCACGGCGAAACAACTCAGCGAGATTACCGACGTACCCCGGACGCGCATCTACGACGCGATTCGCGTCCTGGAAGCCCAGGGGCTCGTCGAAATCCAGCATTCAAGTCCCCAGCAATTTCGAGCTGTGCCGTTGGGGGAGGCAACCGAGACGCTTCGGGACCAGTACGAGGCTCGCGTCGAACGGCTTGAAGCGGCACTTGAAGACGCTGAAGAACTCGATCCCGAGGAAGAGGATCTGGTCCAAGAAGTCTGGAGTATGTCGGGGACAGACGCGATTGCAAACCGCTCGAACACGCTCATCAGGGACGCGAGCGAGGAGGTGGTGTTAGTCGTCGGCGACGACTCGCTGTTGACTGACGAACTGGTCGAGAGTCTCAACGGGCTCGACGAGAGTGTCGATTTGCTCGTCGGTGCGGTCACGGAGGAACTTGAGGCACAGATTCACGACGCCGTTCCTGTCGGGACTGGGTTGGCTCCGCACCGCGGATGCCGTCGATGACGATCTCGCCATTGGGCGACTGCTCCTCGTCGACCGGTCGGCGATCCTCGTCAGCACGCTCGTCCCCGACACGCACGAGGAACAGGCCATCTTCGGCGGAGGATTCCGAAACGGCCTCATCGTGATCGCACGCCGGTTGCTCTCACAGGGGCTCATTCCGCGACGCGACCCACAGGCCGATTAGCACTCCGCCACAGCCTGGTGCGAGGAACGGGTCTCGGGCCGACGGCAGTTTCGAACCCACAACAGCAGACAAGATCGCTAGTCTGTGAGAGACGACCGGAGAGCGCTTGAAACGGAGTACTTGTCATAGAAACGTTCGCCAAACCTCTTTGCAGTTATTTGTGAATGGTCAATCCAGGGTACAGAGCGACCCGTGATTTACTTACAACCAGTCAGCAGGGAGTTCGTCTTCGTGGTCGTCCAGCAGTTCGAGTAGTGGTCTTATTTCATCGAACTTCGGCCCTTTCGTTACCTCGTGGGTTTCCTCGTTCCACTCGATAAACCCGTAGTCGACCAACTTCGGTAGGTGGACGTGCTGCATTGTCACGAGCCGTTCAACGGCATCAGCGTCACTTTCAGAGTCAGCGATAACTACTGGTGTGTCGTCTTGTGGGTTGTGCTCTAACAACGCGACCAGAAGTTTGCGTCGTTGAACGTCAGCCAACGCATCCACCATGTCATCAAAAGATAAGGTTTGCCTGATGTTCTCCATATTTCTATATTGGAGACTACACGGGTAACACCCCCACAATTTTATAACCACATTTTTTTTGATTATCCGAGTGACGACGTTCGGCTAGTTGTCGAGATTAGATATTAGTCGTCTCAACGCATGATGATTCTTCCAAAGACGTCCAAGTCGCTATA
Organism: Haloarcula sp. DT43; assembly: GCF_037078405.1. NCBI lineage: Archaea > Methanobacteriati > Methanobacteriota > Halobacteria > Halobacteriales > Haloarculaceae > Haloarcula > Haloarcula brevis. Next base: position 887,262 of record NZ_JAYMGZ010000001.1, read on the forward strand.
TCGAACGGCTCTGAACGACTTCTCCGGTGGGCTTGCTGCTATTTAGTATCGCTGCTCGGCCGACCGTTCTTCATTGACGGAAAGTCTGGGTCTCGTATCGAACGGCCAATTTTAATTTATCACCTCTGTTCTTCGCGCTCCGCTGTTCATTCGATCAATAACGGATGCATCCCCTTACATAGGAGATGCAGACCTCGGCACTCATAGGGCTCGTCATTAGCGGGGAGTCACCCCGGTTCGGCCCCGTGGGTCGTCGTCATCGGCCGGCGGGTGCTACTGCCGCCGTCGACAAGACGGTTACTCCTCGGGGTCACACAGTAGAACAAACGCTAAACCCGCGCGGGCCGACCGGGCGTATATGAACAGGCGACGCTTTCTGACACTCTCCGGGGTGGGTGTCGTCGGCGCGGTCGCGGGCTGTAGCGGCGACGCGGGCACGGGCGAGTCCATCGACGACCACCCGGCGGCGGCGGGCCTCGACGCCCAGCCGCGCCGCGGCGAACTGGGCGGGCACGTCGTGCTGGCGTTCGAAGACCCCTCCTGTCCGACCTGCCGCCGCTTCCACGAGAACACGGTGCCGGCCATCCGCGAGAACATCGTGGGGACGGGCAAGGGCGCGTACGTCGTGCGGACCTATCCCGTCATCTATCCCTGGGGCGAGCCGGCGACCCAGGCCCTTGAGTCGACCTTCGCCCGCGACAGCGGGGCATTCTGGGCGCTGTTCGGCCACTACTTCGCCGAACAGTCGTCGTTCGACCCGGACAACGTCCTGGCGCGGACGGCGACGTTTCTCACCGAGGAGACCGACCTCGACGGCGAGGCGGTCGCAAGTGACGCGCGCGAGCGGGTCCACGACGACGCCGTCCAGGCGGACGTCCAGGCGGCGGAAAACGCCGGGCTGGGCGAGACGACGCCGATTATCCTGCTGTTCGACGACGGCGAGTTCGTGACGAAGGTCAACGGGAGCGTCAGCTACGACCTCATCGCGGAGGCGCTGGGAGAGCGCGACGGATGAGCACCGGACGGGGGCTCCGTCTGCCGACGACGCGCGGGGACTGGTGGCTCATGGGCCGGACGGTCAGGCTCGTGCTCGGGGTGCCCGTCTACGCGGCAGTCGCGACGATTGCTGCCGTCGTCTCGCTGTCGGTGTTCGTCGTCTCGCTGAACGTCCCGCTGGTGCTGGACCTCGTCGTCGGCGGGTCGCTCCCGCTGGTCAGCCGGCTCCGCGTGCTCGGGGAGCTGTACCCGTTCGTCGGTACGTCGTTCACCCCCGCACAGGGACTTCTGCTGATTGCCGTCGCCGCTCTCACCGGCGTCGACATCGGCCTGGCGACCTACCACTTCCGCGAGCACGGCCTCGACCTGCAACAGGGCGGCGCGGGCGCTGCGGGACTCCTGCTCGGAACGCTCGGCGCGGGCTGTGCGGCCTGCGGGTCGGCGGTGTTGCTCGGACTGCTGTCGCTGCTCGGCGTCTCGACCTCGCTGCTGTTTCTGCCGCTGGATGGCCTGGAGTTCGCGCTGCTCGCGCTCGTGGTGTTGACCCTCTCAGTCTACTGGCTCGCCGAGGGGATGCGCGGCGGCGAAATCAACGGCTGCCCGGTCGACATCTGAGCCGGGCCGGCCCCGGTCCCGTGCTGTCGGGCTGTCGGGCTGTCGCTCGCGCCGGCGGGAGAAAGCGTATGGTGTCGCCGGCCGAACACACTCCCGAGAAGGCATGCCCGAGACGGAGTCCCAGGTGACGGCTTCGACGGAGTCCCCCGCCGAGTACGAGCACCTCCACCGGAAGCGAAAGGAGACGGCCGGCAGGGTCGAGCTGGCCGAAGTCGTCGACGTGTGGGTCGGCGAGAGCGAACTCGTCTGTCGGTTCCAGTTCGACTGGGCGACCGACGCGATACGGCGGCGCTACGACCTCGACAGCGACCGCGACATCGCCAGGGTCGAGCGCCTCTGTGAAGCCAACGGCCTGCAGTTCGAGCAGGCCGGGCATCTGGCGGGGTCGCTGGTCGAACTCGAGTACACCGGCTCGGAGTGGCTCCCCCGGCCGGAGGCCGCCTACACCGACGGCGAGGGGTCGGCGGTCGAGACGTTCCGCGCGGAGTGGCGGCTGCTGGTGCGCGAACTCGCCCAGTCGCCCGCGTTCCTCCGGCGGGGCATCGAGCGCGTCCGGGGGCTGTCGACGACACAGCTGATTATCGGCGTCCTCCTCGTGAAGAAAGTCGCAATCATCGTGCTGCTCGCGCACCTCCTGCTGTAGCCCGACGGCTGGGCAGCGTCAGTTCGTCGTCGTTATCTCGACCACGTCGCGGTGGTCGAGTTCGGTGTCGGCCCCGACTTGGCGGCCGGAGCGAACGTCGTGGGCGTGGAGGAAGCCCTCGCCGATGTCGGTGTGCAGGAAGTACGCGAAGTCCTCGGCGGTCGAGCCGTCGGGGAGGACGAAACAGTCCTGCAGGAAGGTGCCGTCCTCCTGGGGCTTGCGCGCGCCGGGGAACACCGCGATAGCGCCCAGTTCCTCGAACAGCGCGGTTTCAAGCGCCTGTTGGACGCCCGTGCCGCCGAACTCGGTCACGAACTCCCGAATCTGTTCCAGCCCCGCGGCCTTCTCCTCGGGGAGGTCGGCGGTCACGGTGAACTCGTCGTCGCCCGGCCGGTAGTCCAGCACGCCCTGTTCGTCGCCGTTTTTCAGCGCTTTCTCCGCGTGAGCCGAGACTGGCACGAACGTCAGATGCTCGTACTCGGGGTCGTTCGTGACGGTCTCCCAGTTGTCCTGTGCCGCCTCGGTGTCCATCTTGTTCGCGGCGATGAGCATCGGCTTCGTCCGGATGCGGATTTCACGGGCCAATGCCTCCTTGTCGGCCTCGTCCCAGGCGTCGGGGTCCAGTTCCAGGTCCAGGGCGAGCACGACCTGCTTTATCTCGTCGGCGTTGATTTTGAACGCCGACATCTGCTCCGCGAGGTCGTCCTCGATGGCCTTGTCCTCGCCGTGGTAGCCCGAGCGGTACCGTTCGATGCCCTTCTCCAGGATGTCGAGGTACCACATGTCCAGTTCGTCTTCGAGGAAGTCGATGTCCTCGCGGGGGTCGTGGTCCTCGGTGGGCTCGCCTTCGAGGTCCGTCTCGCCGGTGAAGTCGACGACGTGGACGAGCACGTCGGCCTCGTTGAGGTCCGTGAGGAACTGATTGCCCAGCCCCTTGCCCTCGTGCGCGCCGGGAACGAGGCCGGCCACGTCGACGAGCTTCGTCGGGACGAACCGGACGCCGTCGGTGCAGTAGCCGTGGTTGGGCGTGCAGGTGTGGTCGAACTCCGGGGCCGCACAGTCGACCCGGACGTACGCTTCGCCCATCGACGGGTCGATTGTGGTGAACGGGTACGCGCCCTCGGGCACGTCGTTCATCGTCGCCGCGTTGAAGAAGGTGGACTTGCCGACGGAAGGTTTGCCGACGAGTCCTATCTTGTAGCTCATTGCACCGATGAAGCGGTTTCAGCGGCTTAAACGCTGTTACACGAGCGACGAGAGCGTGTGAGTCACACACGAGACGACCGCGCGGCGAGGTTACAGTCGCCGCTCGTACACGTTCACGGGGTGTTCCTGGCCGCCGAACTCGGCCGTCCGCTCGCCCACCTTCTCGAAGTGGGACCGGTAGAACCCGTTGCCGACCTCGTTCTCGGCCAGCACCTCGTCGCGGATTTTCCGCACGGAGAGGTCGCGTAGGTGCCGCTCGCCCCGACGGAGGAGTTCCGTCCCGATGCCCTCGCCCCAGTAGTCCGGGTGGACGTACAGGTCGAGGTCGCCGAAGCCGGTCGCGTCCGTCATCCCACAGCTCATGTACGCCACCACGTCGTCGTCGGCCGTCGAGACGAACAGTCCGACCTCGTCGAGCTCTATCATCCGCTCCAGTACCGCCGGCGAGTACCCCTCCCTGAGGTGGTCGTTCACTGTCTCTGCCCCGAGGATGTCGTCGTATACGGTGTGCCACGTGGTCCGGGCCACCCGCCGGATATCCGCGACGTCCACCGGGTCGGCCGGTCGGATGGATGTCTGGAACGACATACGTGAACGTGTGACTCGATACATCATAGAACTGTGGTCCGATTGACACCCTCGCGACCGGCCACGGCCCGCTCTTGCCGGGGTGAGAGGGGAACGCTTATGTACACTTCTGTACGTTAGTGTTCAGTAATGGACGACAGTGAGGAGATAGCCCCAGCGGTTCAGTCGATTCTCGACGCGGCGCGGGAGCGCGGTGGCGGCGGCGACAGGGCGTCGGTGTCGCCCCGGCCGCTGTCGGACGCCTTCGACGCGGCGGCGGCCGACGGGCGGACGCCGGTCATCGCCGAAATCAAGCCCACGAGTCCGACCGCGGACGGCGAGCGGACCGACGACCCGGTCGCCCTCGCACAACAGATGGTCGAGGGCGGCGCGGCGGCGCTGTCGGTGCTGACCGAGCCGGACCACTTCGGCGGGTCGGCGGCGACGCTCGAAGCGGTGCGGGACGCCGTCGACGTGCCCGTCCTGCGCAAGGACTTCGTCCTCTACGAAGAGCAACTGGACGTGGTCGAGGCGGACGTGATACTGCTCATCGTCCGCTTTCTGGAAGCAGAGGGGACCGACGACCTCGCCGACCTCCTCGCGGCGGCGCGCGAGCGGGGCTTTCAGGTCCTCGTGGAGACCCACACCGCCGCGGAGGTCGAGAAAGCGCTCGACGCCGGCGCGGACATCGTCGGCGTCAACAACCGCGACCTCGCCGAACTCGACGTGGACCTCGGGACCTTCGAGGCGGTCGCACCCGAGGTGCCCGAGAGCGTCACCCTCATTGCGGAAAGCGGCATACAGACACCAGACGACGTGACCCGGATGCGCGACGCCGGCGCGGACGCGCTGCTGGTCGGCTCGGCCATCATGGACCACGGCGCGGCGACGGACGTCGAAGCGAACACGCGGCGACTGACAGGCGCGGCAACCGATGCGGCGACGACCACAGACACATGAGCACTGACGACGCACACGACCCCAAGTTCGGCGAGTACGGTGGACAGTACGTGCCCGAGGCGCTGATGCCAGCCATCGAGGAGCTGACCGACGCCTACCAGCGGTACGTGCTCGAAAACGAGGACGGCTTCATGGACGAGTTCCGGGAGCGGCTGGCCGACTTCGGCGGCCGACCGACCCCCCTGCAGTACGCCGAGCAGCTCTCGGCCCGGTACGACACCGACGTGTATCTCAAGCGCGAGGACCTGCTCCACGGCGGCGCGCACAAGCTCAACAACGCGCTTGGACAGGTCCTGCTGGCGAAGTACATGGGCAAGGAGCGCATCATCGCCGAGACGGGGGCGGGCCAGCACGGCACCGCGACGGCGATGGCGGCGGCCCACCTCGACATGCCCTGTGAAATCTACATGGGCGAGACCGACATCGCGCGCCAGCGCCCCAACGTCTTCCGGATGCGCATCAACGGCTCCGAGGTCAACCCCGTCACGGTCGGCCGCGGCACCCTGAAGGAGGCCATCTCCGAGACGATGCGCGACTGGGCGACCACCGTCGAGAACACCCACTACGTCATCGGGAGCGTCGTCGGCCCGCACCCGTTCCCGAAGATGGTCCGGGACTTCCAGGCGGTCATCTCCGAGGAGGCCCGCGAGCAGGCCATCGAGAAGACCGGTGGACTGCCCGATTCCGTGCTGGCGTGTGCCGGCGGCGGCTCGAACACGATGGGGATGTTCGCACACTTCGTCGACGATTCCGAGGTCGACCTCTACGCCGTCGAGGCCGGCGGCTCCTCGCTGCAGGTCGACGAGGCGGAGGGCGTCGCGCCCAACTCAGCGACGCTCTCGACCGGCGACGAGGGCGTCCTCCACGGCGCGCGCACGAAGCTCCTGCAGGACTCGGACGGCCAGATTATGGAGTCCCACTCCGTGTCTGCGGGGCTGGACTACGCGGGCGTCGGCCCGGAACTGGCCCACCTCGTCGACGAGGACCGGGTCACACCGGTCAACGTCGACGACGACGCCGCGCTGGAGGCGTTCCACCGACTCTCTCAGGACGAGGGCATCATCCCAGCCCTGGAGACGGCCCACGCCTTCGGCTACCTCGAACAGCACCACGACGAGGTCGGCGACACCGTCGTCGTCAACGTCTCCGGCCGCGGCGACAAGGACCTGGAGACGGTCATCGAGGAGACCAGCCAGCGGGACCTCGACATCGCGCCGGACATGTCTCTCTTCGAGCGCGTGGGCGGAGGTGGCCTCTGATGGGGCTGGAACGCGCCTTCGCCGACGAGCCCGCGTTCGTCCCCTATCTCGCGGCCGGCGACCCGAACTACGAGGCGTCACTCGAGTACGTCGAGGCGCTGGCCCGCGGCGGGGCGGACGTCATCGAACTCGGCCTGCCCTTCTCCGAGCCCATCGCGGAGGGCAAGACCATCCAGAACGCCATCGTCCGCTCGCTGGAGGCCGGGATGACGCCCGACCGCTTCTTCGAGTTCGTCGAGGACCTCGACGTGGACGTGCCGCTGGTGTGTATGACCTACTACAATCTCATCTATCAGTATGGCGCGGACGAGGGGCCGCGGCCGTTCGTCGAGAAAGCCGCCGCGGTCGGCATCGAGGGCCTCGTCGTCCCGGACCTCCCGGCCGAGGAGGCCGGACCGCTGCGCCGGGCCTGCGACGAGTTCGGCCTCGATTTGGTGTTCATCGTCGCGCCGACGACGAGAGGCGACCGGCTCGAACGGATGCTCGAACAGGTGTCCGGCTACGTCTACGTCCAGGCGCGCCTTGGCGTCACCGGCGCGCGCGAGGACGTGGACGACGCCACCGAGGAGTCGCTGGCCCGGCTGTCCGACTGGGACGTGCCGAAGGCGGTCGGGTTCGGCATCAAGACGGGCGACCACGCCGAACGCATCGTCGCCGCCGGTGCTGACGGCGTCATCGTCGGCTCCGCGCTGGTCGACATCGTCGCCGAGGGCCACGAGAACGGGGACTCCGTCGAAGCGGTCGCGGACCGGCTCGAAGCGAAGGCCAGCGAACTCAAAGACGGGGCGCTCCGGGGGGCGTCAGAACAACCGCAACCGGAACGCACATAATCGTACTTGCCACACAGTCTCATATCATGACTGCAGGAAAGCGCGCACGACTCGACCGCGTCGGGACAGACGACACGTACGTCATCGTCCCGATGGACCACGGCATCACAATGGGGGCCGTAACGGGCCTCAAAGACATCGAATCGACCATCGACGCGGTCACCAGCGGCGGCGCGGACGCCGTCCTCACCCAGCGTGGCATCGCCGGGCGCGTCCACCCGAACAAGAACGACGCGGGCTACATCGTCCACCTCAACGGCTCGACCACCATCGGTCCGGACGAACAGGACAAGCGAGTGACTGGCACCGTCGAGGACGCCATCCGCGCCGGGGCCGACGCCGTCTCTTTCCACATCAACGTCGGCAGCCAGTACGAACCCGACCAGATAGAGGACCTCTCCGAGCTGACGACGGAGGCCAGCCGGTACGGCCTGCCGGTGCTGGCGATGGCCTACGCCCGCGGCCCCGACATCGACCCCGACAACGAGACGTACAACCAGTCCGTCGGCCACGCCGTCCGGTTGGCCGAGGAACTCGGCGCGGACATCGTCAAGACGGGCTACACCGGCTCCGCCGAGACGTTCCAGCACGTCGTCGAGTCCACGTCGCTGCCGGTGGTCATCGCCGGCGGCTCGAAGGGGACCGACGAGGAGACCGTCCGGATGGTCCGGGGGACGATGGACGCCGGGGCCGCCGGCGTCTCGATGGGTCGCTCCATCTTCCAGCACGACGAACCGGAGAAAATCGCCCGCGCCGTCGCCGCCGTCGTCCACGACGACGCCACCACCGAGGCGGCGCTCCGCGAGGCCGGACTGGCCGTCGAGGCCTAGAGGCCGAACAGCGACCGCATTCTCGCGCCGAGCCCGCCAGCGCCGTCGCCGGCGGGGTCTCCGTCCGTCTCACCTGCGGCGTCCGTCGCCGAGCCAGTGGCGGTGTCGCGTTGGGCTGTGTCGGCGTTCCGGGCCGACTCGCCGGTCTCGGACGGCGGTGTGTCCGCGGCTCGCTCCTCGTTCTCTGTCGACTCGTCGGGCGGTCGGGGGCCGACCAGGTCGGCACCTTCGACCATGGACTCGGTTTCGGCGTCCGGCCCGGTCCGGGACGCGGCGGGTGCCTCACCGGATTCCGGCGGGTCAGCCGTCGGTGAGCCGTCGGGCCCGCCCTCGTCGGCCGGTGATGGAGCTGTCTCGTCGCCGTCGGCAGCGACTATGTCTGTGGGGTCAATCTCCCGTCCGCCGTCCGTGGTCCCGATGGCCTCGGCTGTGGGCCCCTGTGCTTGCCGTTCCGTCTTCCCCGGCACAGGCGTGTCCTCCGTCACCGGCGAGTTCGGCGGCGTCGACGCGGTTGTGGCGTCGGTCGACGCCTTCTCGGTATCGACGAGCTGTTCGGAAATCCGCTCGTAGGCAATCGCGGCACCGCTGTTGGGCGCGTTCCGGACGACGGGCGTGCCGGCGTCCTGGGAGTGCGGGACGGCGTCGTCCTCGGGGACGTGGCCCAGCAGTTCCACGTCCAGAAACGCCGCGATTTCGTCGGCCCCCGGCGACGCCCCCGTCCCGGATTTCGTGAGGATGAGCCCCCGGACCGGTGCCCCGACCCGCTCGGCGAGTTCGTTCGTGTTCGAGACGTTCCGTATCGACGCCACCCGCGGCGTCGAAACGAGCAACACGTCGTCGGCGAGTTCGAGCGGCCGAACCGTCTCCTCGCTCAGTCCCGCCGGCGTGTCTAACAAGACGATGTCGTGGTGCCACCGGAGCGTCTCGACGACGCCGGGCAGCCGGTCGAGGTCGGTGTCCGCGTATCCCTCGAGCGTGGTCCCGCTCGGAACGATTGACAGGCCCACGTCGGTTTCGTACATCGCCTCCGTGACCGCCGCGTCGCCGGCGAGCACGTCGTGAAACGTCGCGTCCTCGTCGGTGTCGACGTCGACGTCGAGGAAGTCGACGAGGTTCGCCATCGCGAGGTCCATCTCCACGACGACCGTCGAGTACCCGGCCGCCGCCAGCAGCGTCCCGAGGTTGATGCTGGACGTCGTCTTCCCGACTCCCCCTTTCGCCCCGGCTATCGTGTAGACGTGGTTAGTAACCATCTGTAGCTGGACTGTAGTATACAGATACCTGGTTAGTAAGGTTCGTTGATAAGTCTATCGGCCAACACTTAATTACGGTAATCGTGTCCAGATAAATACTGTCCGTCGAATTCTGCGGTCCCTACGTACAGGAAATCCAATCCGTTTCGCTCGCCGCCCGCGTCCCGTCCCGGCCTGTCTGTCGCCCGACAGGCCGACCCGGGTTCCGCCACGTTCAAGCCCCGCCGTTGCGGACGTGAGCGTATGACTCGAAGCGTCTGGCTCAAAGCCGACAGCGAGGTCGGCGACTGGGAGACACGGAAACGCCGGATAACCGCCGGTATCGAGGCCGGCGTCGACTGGGTACTGGTCGACGAGGCGGACGTCGACCGCGTCTCGGAACTCGGCGCGATAAACGTCGCCGCGTTCACCAACGGGGACGTCCACGTGATGGAGGCCGAGGCCGAGGAATCGAAGGCGGACGCGACCATCGTCGGGAAGGACGGCGAGGGCGACGGCACGGTCGACCTCCCCTCTGACTTCTCCGGCTCCGCGGACCTCTCGGCGCTCCGGCAGAACGGGACCGCCCCCGACGGCGGCTACGTCCGCATCTTCGACGAGGACTACGAGGCTTTCGCCGAGGCGGTCGCCGCCGAAGCCGACTTCACCATCGTCATCGGGGAGAACTGGCAGATAATTCCGCTGGAGAACCTCATCGCCCGCGTCGGCGAGGAGACGGACCTCATCGCCGGCGTCAAGACCGCCGAGGACGCCCGGACGGCCTACGAGACGCTGGAACTCGGGGCCGACGGCGTCCTGCTGGACACCGACGACGTAGACGAGATACGCAAGACCGTCGAGGTCCGGGACGAGATGGGGCGGGAATCCCTCGACCTGGAGTACGCCGAGGTCACCGCCATCGAACAGACCGGCTCCGCCGACCGCGTCTGCATCGACACGGGGAGCCTGATGGAACACGACGAGGGGATGCTCGTGGGCTCGATGGCCCGCGGCCTGTTTTTCGTCCACGCCGAGACGGCCGAATCGCCGTACGTCGCCTCCCGGCCGTTCCGGGTCAACGCCGGGGCCGTCCACGCCTACGTCCGCACCCCCGACGGCGGAACGAAGTACCTCTCGGAGCTCCAGTCGGGCGACGAGGTCCAGATAGTCGACGCGAACGGGCGCACCCGCGAGGCCATCGTCGGCCGCGCGAAAATCGAGAAGCGCCCGATGTTCCGGGTGCAGGCCGAGACCGAGGACGGCGACCGCATCGAGACGCTGCTGCAGAACGCCGAGACCATCAAGGTCCACACCCGCGACGGCCGCGCCGCCGTCACCGACCTCGAACCCGGCGACGAAATCCTCGTCTACCACGAGGACACGGCGACGCACTTCGGCGAGCGAATCGAGGAGAGCATCATCGAGAAGTAGGCATCCCTACTGCTTGTCCGGTTCGACCGTCTCCAGTTGCGTCGTACACCAGTGACAGAAGTCGATGTCCTGGTCGAGTTCCTTCCCGCAGTTCGGACACTTCATGCCCGCTTCTATCTCCCGCGTCTGGTTCTCGTTGACCGCCACCCAGTAGGCGTCGACGACGTTGAGCGTCGTCACCACGACCGAGCCGATGGTCACCTCGGTGGGCCTGGCCTGATACGACGACGTGATGGCCTCCAGCGTCAGTTCCGAGACCGGCTGGATGGTGCCGGTGACGACGAACACTACGGACAGCGTAAACAGGAGTCCGAGCCACAGCAGCCCCCGTCCCCACTTGCGGAGATAGAAGTGTCCCAGCCCGGGAAAGATGAACGCAAGTACTACGGCGAGCAAGGGCCGCTTGCGTCCTTTCTCAGTCATACTCGGCGAATCCGTCGCCGATACCCCTATATCTTCCGAAGGGTCGACGCCCGGAGGAAATCCCGAAAACGGCCGCCGTCGGAGCCACGCCGGCGTTTACTCGACCGGCACGTGACTGGCCCGGTAGCCGTCGTCAGTCGGCGTGACCGAGTCGACCGCGTAGAGCCGAATCCGTCGTTCCTGTTTCGTGTTGACCGCGAAGTCGTAGTGTTCGGCTTCGTAGCTCGGTTCCTTGCCGTCGGCGCGCCGCTGTTTCACCCACGAGCGGTGGGCGGCGAGTCGCTCGCGGGCGATGTCCAGCGAGCGCTCCTGGGCGTCGGCGACCCGGCCTTCGAGCGCCGACAGCAGGTCCGGGTCCCGGTCCACGCCGACGGAGTTCCGGCCGGCGACCATCGCCGCCAGCGTCGTCGTCCCGGTGCCGAGAAACGGGTCGAGCACCGTGTCGCCGTACACGGAGAACATCGAGACGAGGCGGTACGGCACCGTCAGCGGAAACGCGCCGGAACGGTCCCGCAGCCCCTCGTCTATGTCCTGAGTCTCGCCGGGTAGTTCCCAGAGGTCGGAGAACCACTCGTTGCGCTCCTCCCAGAAGTAGGCGCTCTCGTAGCGGCGGTCCGCTCCCGGCTCGAGCCGCCGCCGCTCCCCGTTGCGGAACACGAGGATGTGCTCGTGTTCCAGGGTCGGGTAGGCGTTCGGCGGCACCATCCCCGAGCCCATGAACTTCGCGCCGCTATTGGTCGGTTTCCGCCAGAGGATGTCGGGGAGCGCCCGCAGGCCGTGGTCGGTCAGCCGGTCGGTTATCTCCGCGTGGTTCGGGTAGGAGCGGAAGCCGTCCTCGAGGGACCGCGTCGCGTCACCGACGTTGATACAGGCGATGCCGCCGGGGACGAGCACTCGTTTCAACTCTGCCCACACCGCATCGAGCACGTCGTGCATCAGGGTGAACGCCCGGTCGCCGTCGCCGCGGTCCAGCGCCGCCCCGATGTCGGGGTCCAACTCCGCGAAGATGTCGTCCCACATCTCGATCATCGGATAGGGTGGTGACGTGACCACCAGTTCGACGCTGTCGTCGGGACAGTCGAGCGTGCGGGCGTCACCGGTTCGAACCCGGTGTGTCGTCTCCATACCGATTCCAGCGGACGGGGCGACTCTAGTCTTGCGGTTACCGGCCGGTGCGGCCGCTCGTCGTGTGGTCGAGACGCAAAACACACCCGCGCTGTCGGTCGCCGTTACGCGACGGGGAGGTCCTGCTCGGCCTCCAGCAGTTCGTGGTAGCGGTTGCGGATAGTGACCTCGGAGATGTCGGCGACTTCGGAGACGGCGGCCTGGGTGGTCTTCTCGTTCGTTAACAGCGCGGCGGCGTAGACGGCGGCGGCGGCGAGGCCGACCGGCGACTTCCCGGAGTGGACGCCCTGTTCCTTGGCGTTCTGGAGCAGTTGGCGGGCGCGGTGTTCGGCCTCGTCGGACAGCTCCAGCGAGGAGGCAAAGCGCGGGACGTAGCTCTCGGGGTCGGCGGGCCGGACTTCGAGCGAGAGTTCGCGGACGACGTAGCGGTAGGTGCGGGCGATTTCGCTTTTCTCGACCCGGGAGACCTCGGTAATCTCGTCGAGGCTCCGCGGGACGCCGGCCTGCCGTGCGGCGGCGTAGACCGACGCCGTCGAGACGCCCTCGATGGAGCGACCGGGCAGCAGGTCCTCGTCGAGCGCGCGCCGGTAGATGACGCTCGCGGTCTCGCGGACGTTCTCGGGTAGACCGAGGGCGGAGGCCATGCGGTCGATTTCGCCCAGGGCCTGCTTGAGGTTGCGCTCCTTGGAGTCCCGCGTCCGGAACCGCTCGTTCCACTTGCGAAGGCGCTGCATCTTCTGGCGCTGTTTGCCCGACAGGGAGTTGCCGTAGGCGTCCTTGTCGCGCCAGTCGATGTTCGTCGAGAGGCCCTTGTCGTGCATCATGTTCGTCGTCGGCGCGCCGACGCGGGACTTCTCGTCTTTCTCGCTGGAGTCGAACGCACGCCACTCGGGGCCGCGGTCGATTTCGTCGGACTCGACGACCAGCCCACAGTCCTCACAGACGGTCTCACCGTGTTCGTCGTCGATGACGAGCGAGCCACTGCACTCCGGGCACGCCGTGCTCTCCGATTCCGTCGACTCCGTCGTCTGTTCCTCACGCTGCTGTCGCGTCCGTGTGTGTTCACTCATGGGTTGCGAAGGCGGGTGCTCACCGGGTGAGAGGCATCACAGAACCCGGAGGCAGTCGGTAACACTGTATTCGAACGAAAGTTATTAAAGCCTTCCGGTATTGAGATAGAGACCGCCGATACACGTCACGAAACCCACGTTTGTTCATCAGTCTCATGGCCATTCATATAAGCGAACGCGGCTCTTTCGCCGGTCGCTCCCCGCGGCTCGACTAAAACGGGCCGTTCAGTCGTTCGTCTCCGGCTCGATGGCGTCGGCGGACTGTGACTCCTCGACGGCCGTCGTCAGCGAGACGTTGAGCCAGGCCATCGAGGCCACGCCGCCGATGATGGTGACGACGTTCTTGACGGCGTGGTCGACGATTGCGACGCCGATGGCCGCGGCGACGCCGACCGGCGTCAGCGACGCGACGATGACGGTGAACGCGCCCTCGTAGAGCCCGACCCCGCCGGGCGTCAGCGGCAGGACCTTGGCGAGGTTCCCGACGCTGACCGCGAAAAAGCCAACGGCGACCAGCGACGGCGTCAGGCCGTAGCCGAAGGCCTCGAAGACGATGAGCGCCGTTATCACGTCGAGCGTCCAGATGAGGAGGCTCCCCGCGCCGACGCGGGCGAACGCGGAGCCGTCGGCGGCGACCGTCTGCACGTCGCCGACGAACCCCTCGACGACGCCGGCGACGTAGTCGGCGTAGGAGTCGCTGCTCAGCCGGCCGATGACCGCCCGGACGAGGTTCCGGTCGCTGCGGGCGCTGGCGACGATAGCCGCCACCGCCCCGATTGCCGCGAGACCGACGGCGGCCGCGACGGCGACGGCGGTCCGCCCGCTGCTGGCCGCGTCGCCGCCGACCGCGTTCCCGGTCAGCGCGGTCACCAGCTGCCCGGCCGACCCGGTCACCGCCAGCCCGACCATGACGACGCCGGCGAGCAGCGTGATGGTAAGCAGGTCGAAGACTCGCTCGACGGCCAGCGACGCGAAGCCGGAGGGGTACGGAATCGAGCGGCGGGCCTTCACGATGTAGGCCCGGACGGCGTCGCCGGCCCGCGCCGGGAACACGAGGTTTCCGGTCTGGCTGACGAATATCGCGCCCGTCAGGAAGCCCCACCGCTCCCGATACCCCATCGACGAGAGGATGTCCCGGTAACGGATGCCCCGGAGCGGCCACGAGACGGCGTAGACGACGGCGCTCAGTGCGACGGTCTCCGGGGCTGCGCCGGCCATCTCCGCGAGGACGCGGTCGGGGTCGAGGTACTGCGTCATCAACAGGAGGGCGACGACGACGAGCATCGTGCCCGCGCCCAGCGACACCTCACGAGTAATCCGTGGGCTGACCGACAGCTCCCAGAACGTCCGGAGTATCTGGCTGCCCATGCCGAACACGTCCCGGACGATGTCGACCTTCGAGTCGCCCTTGGGCGTCCAGTTCACGGGGAACTCCTTCACCCGGTAGCCGTTGCGCTGGGCCTTCACGAGCAGTTCCGTGTCCCAGAACCAGTGGTCGTCCTGGACGAGGGGCAACAGCGTCTCCAGCGCCCCCCGGTCGAAGGCCTTGAAGCCGCACTGGTGGTCCCTGAGGTCGGAGCGGAGGAGCGTCCGGACGAGCGTGTTGTAGCCGAAGCTCGGAACCCCCCGCTTCGCGGGTCTGTCGGCGCGGTTCTCGGGCAGCCAGCGCGACCCCGTCGCCACGTCGTAGCCGTCGACGCGGACGGCGTCGACGAGCTCCTGCAGGTGCGACATGTCCGTCGCCAGGTCGGTATCGAAATACACCAGCGTGTCGCCGTCGGCCCGCTCGAAGGCGTACTCTAACGCGCCGCCGCGGCCGCGTCGCTGGTCGCTGTGGACGTGCCTGACCCGACTGTCCTCGGCCGCGAGTCGTGCCGCTATCTCCGGCGTGCGGTCCGAGCAACCGTCCTCCGCGACGATGACCTCGAACGCGTCCTCGGGGAGAAACGAGGCGAGCGTCCCGACCGTCGTCGACACCGTCCGCTCGATGGTGTCTTCCTCGTTGTAGGCGGGGAGAACGACGCTCACCTCGACCGCAGTCATACGCGTTGCTCGTCCCCAGAGTGAAAAGTACTTTCCGTTCGATACACAGCCCGGACCCGGTCGTTAGTCAGCCCCTTCCCGTGACCCCGCGGTCGCGAACCGCTCGATGGACGCGACGTCCACGTCCCCGACCGACTCGTAGGGCCTGTTTACCACCACGTCGCCGGCGGTGCTCCGGCCGATGCCGGGAATCGCGGTGAGTTCGTCCATCGACGCGCTGTTGAGGTCCAGCGGGTACGGGACCCCGGTCACCGACCGGTAGCCGTGGTCGGTGACCGCGATGTCGACGACGCTGCCGAGCTCGCGCTCGCCCGGGATACCGACCAGCAGCGGATAGGTCCCCAGTTGCCGGCCGAAGGTCTTGCCGTCCTGGTGGTACTCCAGGTGTACGTCGGGCAGCACCGTCCCCGGCGGCGCGACCCGCTGGAGCATCGGGTTGTCGATGGTCTCCCGGACTTCGCGCTTGTACTGCTTGAACAGTTGCTTGTGGTCCTTTGCGATGTCCGCGCCGGTGTCGGCCATGTCGGTCCCCTCGAAAGCCATCACCTGGCGGATGTTCACCCGCCGGAGCATCAGCCCCTCGTCGTAGACGCGCTGGAGGAACCGCTTGTTGTGCTCGAAGGTCTCCCGCGTCTCGCCTTTCAGCCCGTGGACGAGATTGATTCCGGGGAGCAGCTTCGGGAGCCGGCGGGCGGCGTCGTCGCCGAAGTTGGGGGCGGTCGCCCGCGCTCGCGGTGATGCCGCTCGCGTGTCCGGCCCGTTACGCGGGTCGCCGTCTCCCCCCGGTCGCCACCCGCCCACTTCGTTGACGATTTTCACCGCCTCGAAGCACTGGTCGGCGGTGACGTTGAGGTTGTTGTCGCTCATCACGTCGGGGTCGGCCGACTCCAGGCCGAAGGCGGCGGTGTCGCCGGGCGTGTTGTGTTCGGCGATGATGCGAATTCCCTCGCGGGCCTTCTCGGGCCACTTGACAATCGTGATGGGGTTCATGTTGTCGAGGTGGAGCGTCTCCAGGTCCGGGGCCACCTCGCGGATGCCGCCGTAGAGCCGCCGCAGGGCGTCGGGATTGGGTGCCTCGCCGTCGCCGCCGTAGGCGAGGATGTCGGCCTGCCGGCCCAGCCGGAAGTGCTTCACGCCGCGGTCCGAGAGGGCGTCGACCTCGTCGACGACGCTCTCTGGCGGTCGGAAGTCCGGGTCGCCGTACATCGGTTCCGTGCAGAACGAACAGCGGTACGGGCAGCCCCGGGAGGTCTCCATCTCACAGATGAGGTAGTCGGGGTGGTTCGGGTGCTGTTCGACGACGAACGCGCCGGCACGGGCCCAGCGGGTCTCCTCCTCGACCGAGCGGTAGCGGTCGTTGAACCCCTCCAGCCCGGACTCCACGAGGTCGTACACCGCGGCCTCCACGTCGGCCATCGCCAGGAAGTCGAAATCGAGGTCGTCGCGCGTCGTCTCGCTCGCGCCCTCGTTGGCCTCGCCGACGCCGAATCGGACAGGGCCGCCCATGAGGGCGGTCCCGTCGGCCGTCCAGGCGAGTTCGCGCACCTCGTCGGGTTCCGCCGGCGTCCCGCCGACGTACTTGCCGGGGACGGTCATCCCGCCGACGTAGACGAGCAGGTCCGCGTCCTCCACGTCGCGCCAGACGGCGTTGTCCTCGCGGAGTTCGTCGATAGTGTGATACGTTATCTGTTTGCGAGGGACGCCGGCGTCGACCAGCGCGCCGGCGGCGTACCGCGGGTACGTCGAGATGTACGGCGGCACCCCGAAGTGTGCGGGCTCGTCGACGTAGCCGTCGACGATGGTCACGTCGAGCGTCTCGGGGGCAGTCATACCCGCCGCTTGACGCTCGACGCCTAAAACCGTGTCTGGTCGGTCAGCCGTCGGCGTCGAGCGCCGCGGCGACCAGTTCGGCGTTCCTGACGTTGGCCTTCCAGTAGGCGTCGAAGAGGTCGCCGACGACGGGGACGCTTCCGAGGACGGTGTCCAGCGCGACGTTGCACAGCATCCGGACCAGCGTCCGCTTGCGGACGCCGAGCCGGGCGGCCTCGGCGACGATGTACAGCGAGCAGGCGGCGGCGAGCAGGTCGCCCCCGACCGGGACCAGGCCCAGCAACGGGTCGAGACCGACGCGGAAGTCGGTTCCGGGGACCCGGACGCTCTCGTCGAGCAGGTGCGCGACCGTTCGGACGCGGCCCAGGGCAGGCGGTTCGGTTGCCATACGTCGCCCACGCCCGGCCGGACCAAGGAACTGTCGGGCGAGCGGACGGTCCGGCGGCCGCTAGTCGTCGGCGCTGACCGTCCGGTCGTCGGCCTGGGCGTGCCAGAGGTCGGCGTAGTCGCCGCCGGCCGCGAGCAGGTCGGCGTGGCTGCCGCGCTCGACGATTTCGCCGTCGTCCATCACGACGATGCGGTCCGCGTCCCGAATCGTCGAGAGGCGGTGGGCGATGACGAAGGCGGTTCGGTCCGCGACCAGCCGCTCGATGCTCTCCTGGATTCGGTCCTCCGTCTCCGTGTCGACGTCGCTGGTCGCCTCGTCGAAGATGATGATTTCGGGGTCGTTCAGCAGCGCGCGGGCGATGGCGACCCGCTGGCGCTGGCCGCCGGAGAGCTTGATGCCGCGCTCGCCTATCTGCGTGTCGTACCCCTCCGGCAGGTCCCGGATGAACTCGTGGGCCTGGGCGGCCGCCGCGGCGTCGCGGACGCGGTCGCGGGCTGTCTCCCACCCGGCTGCCCGTGCCTCGTCGTCCGACTGCTCGGCGTCCAACACTTCGCGGTCGCCGTAGGCGATGTTCTCGGCGACGGTCCCCGAGAACAGGTACGGCTGCTGTTCGACGATGGCGATTTCGCTCCTGAGGCTCTGGAGGCCGTACTCGCGGACGTCGACGTCGTCGACGCGGACGGCCCCGTCGTCCACGTCGTGGAACCGCGGCACCAGTTTCAGCAGCGTCGACTTGCCGGCTCCGGTGGCACCGGCCAGGCCGACGGTCGCGCCGTCGGGCACGTCCAGCGACACGTCCCGGACGACCGGCGGCTCGTCGCCGTAGCCGAAGGTCACGCCGTCGAACTCGACGGCCCCGTCGACGCGTTCGGGCTCGTAGGGGTCCTCGGGGTCGGTGACCTCGGGCTCCTGGCCCAGCAGACCGAACACGCGCTCGGCGCTGGACTTGGCGAGTTGGTACTTGTTCGCGGATTTGCCGACCCGGCGCATCGGGGAGTACAGCCGACGGATGTAGAGGAAGAAGGCGGTGAAGGCCCCCGCCGACAGCGCCGCCTCGCCGCCGGGGTTCGTGATGAAGTCCATCCCGGCGACGTACAGAATCAGGACGAACACGACGCCGGTCAACAGCCGCAGGCCGGCGAAGAAAGCCCGGCGGATACGGAGGGCAGCGACCTTCTCGTTGTGGTACTCCTGGCTCTGTTCGGTCACCCGCTCGCGCTCGAACTCGTAGCGGTCGAAGGCCTTGATGACCGGCGCGCCGCTGAGATTGTTCTCCAGGCGGGTGTTGAGCCGCGATACCGTCTGGCGGATGGAGCGATAGCGCGGCTCTATCCACGTCAGGAAGAAGCCGCTGGCGACCCCGATGACCGGAACCGGTGCGAGTGCGATGAGCGCCAGTTTCGGCGAGTACGTGTAGAGGACGACCGCGATACCGCCGACGGTCGCCACGACCCGAATCAGTTGGCGGAACTCCGTGTTGAGAAACGACTCCAGGCGGTTGATGTCGCTGTTGAGTATCGACATCATCCCGCCGGTCTGGTGGTTCGCAAAGAACGACAGCGAGAGGTGTTGGAGGTGGTCGTACGTGTCGTTGCGGAGGTCCCGCTGTATCTTCTGGGCGCTGGACTGCAGCAGGTATCTGGAGCCGAACCGCGCCGCCGACCGGACGAGGTACGCGATGGCCGCGATGGCGACGAGCCGCTGGAGGAAGGCGATGCGCGCGGCCTCGCCGGTGATTTCGCCGGGCGGTAACAGCCCGGCGTCGGTCAGCAGCCCCGGCTCGCCGCTGCCGAGGACGACGCGGTCGATGGCCGCGGCGACGATTATCGGCGGGACGAGGCGGGCGAAACGGGTACAGAACGCCGCCAGGATGCCGACGAGCAGCCGGAGCCAGTAGGGCGTGGCGTAGCCGACGAGCTTGACCATCGGGTGGCCGTCGACGTTCTCACGGACGCCCTCGAAGCCGCCCTGGTCGGCAGACATAGACGGTAGTTGGTCCGGAAGCGGATATATGCCGGGCTTTGCACCCGTTGGGGAGAGCGGTCTCGCCTCACACGTAGATACAGCCCTCGCTGTCGGGGCCCGAGGTAGGAGGTCTGGCACCGTCGGCCAGGCGGCCCGCGGAGACGACGGCGGCCAGCGAGTCCAGCGCGTCGTGATTCCCGAGGTAGGTGTCGCGGTAGTCGCCGACCGTGACGCTACAGGCCTCGACCGCCGCGACGTTCGCTTCACGGCGCTTGCGGGGGTCGTCGACGTTCTTGTACCCCTCGCGGTAACAGCCCAGCCAGCCGAACGTCGCCGCAGGGTACACCTCCGCGACCAGTGTGTCGGCGTCCCAGCCCTGCATCGGCACGACGGCCGTGTCGTCGTCGGCCCGTAGTTTCCCCAGCACGTCCCGGACGCCGTAGAAGGTCATGCTGCGGGTCCGGTTCGTGTACGGACACAGCGCGCCGCGGCGGAAGTCAGTCTCCCGGCGCAGATCCCGGCTCCCGGTCGCCATCTCGGCGGTGTGTCGACACGCCTCCGAGAGCGACCCCGGGTCGGTCGGCCCGCTGCCACTGGCGAGCCAGTCGACGAAGCCCGACCAGGTGCCGCCACACTGCGCGTCGAGCAGGGCCTGTGGCAGGCTGAACGGGAAGTCCAGCCCGACGGCTGCCACGTCGGCGTCGGTGATACGGTCGACGAGACCGGCGTGGGCCGTCTCGCGGTCCCGGCCCCACTCGTCGGTCCCGCGGTAGCACCGCTCGACCGCCAGTCCGTCGCCCGTCGGTGTCGACTCGGTGACCCACAGCGCGTCGCCGGCAGTCGCCGCGCCGCTGAAATCCACCCCGAGGACGCGTTCACTCATACACCCGAGTACGCCGGTGACGGCATCAATGTTGGGACTGCGGCGACGGGGTGGTTCCTTCCCCGTCCGTAAGGGGTTTGTCCCCGACGGACCAACGGAATAGTATGCCAACCACACTGGAGGTCGTCTGTACGGACGACAGCTGCGAACTCGACATGTTCGAGATGCACTACACGTACGACATGCCGGACGATGTCGAACTCGCGGCGTTCTCCTGTCCGTACTGCGGCGGGACGGACTGTCTCGACGAAGTGGAACTATGATGCGGGACATCGGGTCGTCCATCAGCGACGCCATCTTCGAGAACATCGGCCGGGCCGCCGGTCGGGTTCAGGAGAACAAGCCGCTCCCGTCGGACCTCCTGGAGTCCGACGACGCCTACCTCGTGGTCTTCGACGCGCCCGGCACGACGGCCTCGGACATCCAGGTCCGGTACGTCGACGACCGCGTCGAGGTTCGCATCGACCGCTTCCGTGACTTCTACGAGGGCTTCGAGATGCGCTACCCCGGCCGCGGGCTCGCGCTCGACGGGAGCGTCACTCTCCCGAGCGACGCTGCCGTCGACCCGGAGACGGCCCAGGCCACGCTCAAGAGCGACGGGACGCTCCAGGTCCGCGTCCCGAAGGCGGAGACGGCCCACGACGACGAGGCGACGGCCGTCGGCGTCGAGACCGACGACGGCGAACCGGAAGCGACCGACGCGGACGGCGACCCGGCCGATGCCGACGACGTGGCCGACGACGGCGACGCCTGACCGCGGCGCATACATATTCTTACAACGTATTCACTCGGCCCAGTCGCGCGTCGGGTCCTCCAGCGCGGCGAACGACTCTGAGCCGTCGAACCGGGTCGGGTCGACGCGGGCGGGGAGATGCTCGGAGAGGGGGTTCGAGCGGTCGAGCACGGCCGCCGCGAGGTACTCGCCCAGTGCCGGCGCGCGCATGAGTCCGTGGCCCTGCCAGCCGGTCGCTACCCAGAGCCCGTCGGCGACCTGCCCGGCCAACGGCGCGCCGTCGGGAGTCGCCGTACACAGCCCGGCCCAGCCCCGGTCACACGCCGGAGCGAGCGCCGTCGTCCGCTCGACGCGGTCGAGGCTCCGCGTGACGAACTCGGGGTCCGCCGCGGGGTCCCAGTCCGTCGGGTCGACCTCGTGTGCGCCGTTCCCGACCAGCAGCGCGTCGCCGCTGGGCCGCCAGTAGAACGCCCGCGAGGCGTCGTACAACGACGGCAGTTCGGCGTCGACGGGGTCCGTCACGAGCGCCTGCGCCCGGTAGGCCTTCAGCGCGAGCGAGACGCCGACGTCGGCGACGAGCGGCTTCGTCTCCGGGCCGGCCGCGACGACCACCGCGTCGAACGACCGCCGTCCGTCCGGTGTCTCGACGGTCCTCGGCGACGCGAGTGACACCGGAGCGTGGGTCTCGACGGTCGCGCCCGCGTCGCGGGCCTGTTCGGCGAGCGTAGCCACCACCGCGTCGGGGTCGAGCACGCCGGCGTCGCGGGCGAGGCCCGCCACCTCGATACCGCCCGTGTCCAGCGCCGGGTAGCGGTCACCGAGTGCCGCCGGTGTGAGTTCCTCGACCGCGACGCCGTTCCCTCGCATCCCCCTGATTTGCTCACGGACGGCCGCGGCGTCGCTCTCGTCGCGCGCGACCCAGACATAGGGCTGTGGCTCGAACAGGCCCAGGTCGCGGTACCGGGCGAGCGCGGCCGCGGCGACGGCGGCGTCGACGTCGTCGGCGAAGGCGTCGTAACAGAGGCCGGCCGCGCTGCCGGTCGCACCGCTCCCGAGCGCGTCGCGTTCGAACACCGTCACTGACGCGCCGCGCCGGGCGAGCGCCAGCGCGGTCGACAGACCGACGGCCCCGCCGCCGACGACAGCGACGTCCATCTACGACAGGAAGGGGTCGAGGCCCCGCGCCGGGTAGCCGACAACCGTGTCGACGCCGCGGTCGCGGAGCCGCTCGGTTCGCTCGGCGACCGTCTCGACGGAGCCGACGAGCGCGTAGTCGCGGACGGCCTGCGCGAGCACGTCCCTGGCCCGGCCCGTGGCCTGGCTGTCAGTCGGCGCGCCGTCGGGCAGCGCGTTCCGGACCGGGCCGCGCCGGGCCGCGTAGTCCCCGACCGCGTCGAGTACCGCGTCTTCGCTGTTCGAGAGCACGACCGGGGCGTAGACGGCGATTTTCCCCTCGAAGCCCGCCGTCCGGAGCGTCCGAACGTCGCGGACCGTCGTCCGGGAGAGGAGTTCGTACTGCGTGCCGCCGACCGCCAGCGCGAGGCGCTCGATACCCTCGGTTCCGACCCAGGGGTCGCCGGCGTCGTCGACGGCCGCCCGGAGCCGCGGTGCGACGGCCCGCGCGGCCTCCTCCTCGGAGAGGTACGCGCTGTGGCCGGCGACCAGCACTTGTCCGGCATCCGACGGCAAGGCGTCGACTCCGCTGTCGTCGCCCAGCGGGTCGAAACCGTCGGCCCGGACCGGCGTGGTGACGCGTACGTCGGCGGTCGACGCCAGCCGCTCGATGGTCTCGGCGTCCGGGACGTGGGCCGCCCCCTCGTAGTCGATTGCGAGCGTCCCGACGTCGAGGTCCGCCGCTCGCGATACGTCTACCTCCGTCGGCTTGAGCGCCACCGCGTCGATGCCGGCGGCCGAAAGCGTCACACCGGTAAGCGTAGTCATCCAGTACGCGACCCACGGCACGGGTCCGCAAAATCCTGTCGCTCTCGATCCCAGCCGGCTCACTCGACCTCGTCGCGCACGCTCGGTGGGAGGTCGTCGTCCGGCTCCATGTACCGGTCGGGTTCGGGGGGCATCCGCCAGTCGGTCGAGAGTTCGAGCAACTGGACGAGCATCCGCGCCGTCGCGCCCCAGACGGTGTAGCCGTCGACGTAGAAGAAGTGGAGCCGAATCTCGCCGTAGTGGGGGTGGTCGCGGTGCTCGGACTCGTAGTTGTCCAGGTCAGTCAGCTCCGACACGGGCAGGGTGACTATCTCCGCGACCTCCTCGTCGGAGGGCAGGTAGTCGCGGTCCGGAATCCGCCCGACGAACGGCCGGACGGAGTAGCGCGTGATGGTCCGGATGTCGTCGAGCCGCCCGACGACGTTGACCGCCATCGGGTCGAGCCCGATTTCCTCGTTCGCCTCCCGCAGCGCCGTCCGCAGCAGGTCCTCGTCCTCGGGCTCGCGGCCGCCCCCTGGAAACGACATCTGCCCGGGATGGTCCGACAGGTGGTCGGCGCGTTTCGTGAACAGGACCGCCTCTCCCTCCGGCCGCGTGACGACCGGGGCGATGACGGCGGCCTCCTGTGGCTCGTCGTCCACGACGACTGGCTCGTGGGCCGCGACCCGGTCGAACTGCATAGGCCTGGATACGTGGTGCGTCGTCTTAATTCGGGTGGCTCGCTCCCCAGACTGTTGATTTAATCGTGTAGGATGGGGGTTACACGTCGTCCAGACGGTCCCGGAGGCCGTCCATCTCGACGTTCTCCCAGGCCTCGATGTCGTAGCTTACGTCCAGCAACGTCTCGACGCGGTCCCCGTCGTCGTTCTTGACGGCCATCACCGCGTCCTCCCGGAAGCGCGACTTGACGGCCTCGACGACGGCGTCGCGCGCGAGGTCGCGGGCCGGGACGTCCATGATGTGGGGCAAGTCGGCCGCGCCGTCGGGTAGGACCGGGAACGCGACCGGGCCGACGACGAACAGCGTCTCGTCGGTGTCGGCGGCGTGGTCGTCGACGGCGACGAGGTGGTACGAGTCCACGGCGTCGTCGACGGCCGCCGCGACCGCGTCCGGGTCGGCGTCGACGCCCCGCTTGAAGGCGAGTTCGCCGCAGGCGTCGACCAGTTCCGCCCGGGTGAGCGAGCCAAAGAGGTCGACGACGCCGGCCAGCTCGTCCGGTGGCAGGTCCATACAGGGGACGCGGCACGGAGCGGCTTCAGCCTTTAGGCTCGGGCGGCGCTGGGCAGCCGGCCGTCGAGGTGCAGCGACACCATCGCCACGAGGACGACGAGCAGCGCGAGCCCCATACCCCGAAGCAGCGTCGGGAACGTGACGCCGGCATCCAACAGGCCGCCGACGACGGCACTACCGGGCGCTTGCATCACCATCATCCCCGCGCCGTAGGTGGCGTAGGCGCTCGCGCGGTGGCGGTCCGGGAGCGAGCCCAGCAGGTACGCGTCTACCGCCGGGAAGATGCTGTGGATGACGTAGCCGACGACGACGCTGAACGCGGCCAGCGACCAGAATCCGGTCAGCGACGGCAACACCAGCACGCAGCCGGTGAAGGCCGCGAGCATCGTCAGGAGGTACGGAACCGACGGGAGCCGGTCGGCGAGGCGACCGCTGACGTAGAAGGCCGGTACGCCGGCACCGAACGCGACCAACAGGAGCGTCCGACCCCGTCCGGGCGTGAGGCCGACGCTCGTGGCGTAGGTGACGTAGAAGTTGAACAGTCCGTTCCAGACCAGGCCCGCGACGCCGATGGTGGCAACGGCGGTGGCGATGATGTGCCACTGGGCCCGTGCCGCGCCCAGCAGGTCGCTGTCCTCGCTCCCGGCGTCGGGCATCGGGGAGCGGAGTGCGACGACGGTGAAGGCGACCGTCACCACGCCCGCGGCGACGGCTATCCCCTGGAGCGCGGTCCGCCACGTGCCGACGACGAGGACGAACGAGATGAGCGCGGGCGCGCCGACGGCGGCGAGTTGGGCGGCGACGCCGTGTTGGCCGAGCGCGCGGCCGGGCCGGTCCGGAAACAGTTCGCTGACCAGCGTGTTCGCCGCGGTCAGGTAGACGCCGCTCGCGAGCCCCATGGTGAACGCGCCGACGAGCAACAGCGACGGGTCGAACGCGAGCGCGGTGAACGCCGTGCCGACCGTCAGCACGACCCCGGAGCCGAAGATGACCTTCGCCCGCGACAGCCGGGTCAGTAGGACGCCCGTGGGAAGCCGCGGGAGGGCGCTCCCGGCCCAGACCATCGTGGCGAGCAGGCCGAGCGTCGCGTCGGAGGCCCCCGTCGTCGCCCGAATCGGCTCGATGAGGGGCGCGAAGACGACCCTGGCGATGTTGATGCAAAACACCATCCCCAGGAGCGAACCAAAGACGCGACGACGGGACACGACCGGCGGTAGGGTGGACCACGTCAACAACGTTCCGGAACGCCGCCACGGGGTTTTTACACGCGGGTAGCACACTGGCAGGTATGGACTCAGTGAGGAAGGCCCTCCGGGCCGGCGATGTCGAGAAGGACAACTACGGACGGCTCTCCTGTACCAACTGTGACGAGCCGCTCTCGACGGAGAACGACCCGGACGAGGTCGGGAAAGTGCGCGTCTGTCCCGAGTGTGGCAGCCAGTGGAAGGAGCTCAGCTAGCTACTCGAAGACGGCGTCGAACGCGTCCGCGCCGAGTGGCTCGTACCGCCCGGCGTCGACGTTCTCTCGGGCGTGTTCGACCGATCCCGTGCCGACCAGCGAGCAGGTCACGCCCGGCGCGCTGCGTGCGAAGTTGATGGCGCGCTGTGCGGTCGTCTCGCCCGAGAGCTTCGCCGCCACGTCGTCGGGCAGGTCCGCGGCCAGCTTCCCCTGCATTATCGAGGCGCTGGTGAACACGTCCAGTCCGGCCTCGTGGGCGAACCACAGCGCCGACTGGGGGCCCTCCGCGCCGTCGTGGGACGCGACAGTGAACGCGTCGGCCATCGCGACGTTGAACGGGAGCTGAATCGCCCGCAGGTGGGTCGCCGCGTTGCCGACGGTCGACGCCGCTCGGCGGGCGCGCTTGACGACCGCCGGCAGGGAGAGGTAGCTGTCGTGGCCGGCGGGCACGCGGAACGCCTCCCACGTCGCGACGCCGTAGTGGCGCAGGTCGCCCGCAGCCGCCCGCTCTTCCAGGCGCTCGAACGTCGCCTCGAGCTGGTCGTACACTTCCTCGCGGGACTTCGCCTTCAGCTGCGTCTCGGGGTTGTGGACGTAGTAGAGGTCGACGGCGTCGAGCCCGAGGTTCGTCAGCGACCGGTCGAGCTGGTCGTCGATGTAGTCGGGCGCGATGCAGTGTTGCCCCGCGACGAGGTCCTCGCGGTCGACGACGCCGGTGTCGAGGTACTCCGACCGGACGAACGCGCCGGGGTCGTCCGGCCGCTCCCCGTCGAAGGGGACGAACCCGCCCTTCGTCGCGACGGCGACGGCCTCGCGGTCCACGTCGGCGTCCGCGACGGCCTCACCGACGACGCGCTCGGAGCGCTGGTGGCGGTAGTTTATCGCCGTGTCGACGACGTTGACGCCGGATTCCAGCGCCGTCACGATGGCGTCGCGGTAGCTCGCGTCCCGCTCGTCGGTCGGGTCGCCCAGATACGTGCCGACGCCGATGCTGGAGACGACGCCGTCGCCGAACCGCCGGTAGAACGTGCGCGCGAACTCGTCGTGGTCGTCCCGGTACGCCCAGGTCGCCTCCCGTGTGGCCATACCGGCCGTTGGATGGGCAGCGACAAAAGGACGGAGATTTCCCTACAGTTCGCCGCTCATCGCGGCGAACACCCGCTCGCGGAAGTCCTCGCGGGAGAGGCCGTCGCTCGGGCCGAGACCGGCCATGTGCTCGACCGGGACCTTGCCGCCGCCCATCCGGGCGTGGCCGCCGCCCTCGGCCATCGGGATGTCGTCGACGACGGCCTCTATCGCCCGGCCGATGTGGACGCGGTCGTCACGCGAGCGCCCGGCGATGCGCATGGTCCCCTCCTTCTCGCCGACGACGACGACCGCCGAGACGCCTTCGAGCGTCTCCAGTTCGTCCGCGGCCTGCGGGATGGCGTCCGTGTTCGACACCTCGCCCACGTCGCTGAACGCGTAGGGGGCTCGCACTTCCCTGCGTCCGATGGCCCGCGATTTCACGTCGAGGACTTCGGCGTCGACCTGGGGGTTCGCGATGCGGTTGAGCAGGTCGCTGTCCATCCCCTCGTAGAGGAACGCGGCCGCCGCGAAGTCCTCGGACTGACAGCCGTTCGTCAGGGACCGGGTGTCCGACTGGATACCGTACATGAGCCCCGTCGCGAGCGCGCAGGGGACGGTCTCCGCCGGTGCCGCGTCGATGTCGATACTCCCGGTCCCCTGTGTGTCGCTGAACTCGAACTCCAACTGATTGAAGTAGCTCGCGAAGATGGTCGCACAGGCCCCGTACTCCGAGCGGACGTCGGTGAACCCCTCACCGGTGCCGTCGCCGGGGTGGTGGTCGACGACCGCGACCGGCTCGATGTCCCCGGCACCGGGGAAGCCACGCGCCGTGTTGTGGTCGACGAGGACGACCGCCTCCGCGTCGATGTCCTCGGCGGTTTCGACGTGGTCGAAATCCAGGTCCAGAACCGTCTGAAAGGCCCGGTTCTCCGGTCGGCGTATCTCACCGGAGTACAGCAGCGACGCCGACGTGTCCGTGCCGGCGACGAGCTGGTTGACCGCCAGCGCGGAGGCCATCGCGTCCGGGTCCGGGTTCGGGTGCATCAACACCCCGATGCGGTCGTAGTCCGTGAGTACCCGCCGCAGCCGCTCTCCGGGCGTCCGGCTGAGATACCGCCACAGCCAGACGCCGGCACCGAGGAGGGCGAGAAGCGCTAGGGCGACACCAGCGACGAACAGGGGGTTCTCGCTAGCGTACGCCGCGGCGGCGTCGACCTGCAGCCCGCCGGCGGCAACGCGTGTCATACCACGCTGTTCGCCAGCCTATCAGTAATAAAGTTCGCCCCGAAAGCGTCAGTTTTGCCGGTATTCGCGGACGGCGTCGCGGTACCCCTCCCGGAACGTCGGGTACTCGAACTCGTAGCCCAGTTGGCGGAGTCGGTCATTGGAACACCGCTTGCTCGTCTGGATGCGGCGCGTCGCCGTCTCGGAGAGGTCGTCGTCGGCGAGCCGTTCCGCCGTCGTCTGTTTCGGCGGGAACGGGACCTCGCACTGCTCGGCCAGCCAGTCGGCGAAGGCCCACTTCTCGACGGGCTCGTCGTCGACGACCAGCACGACTTCCTCGCGGTGATTCTCGGTCAGCAGGAACCGGACCGCACCGGCCGCATCGGCCCGGTGGACCATGTTCAGGTAGCCGGCGGTCACCGGTCCCTCCAGGTACCGCTCCAGCCGATACCGGTCCGGGCCGTACAGGCCGGCGAACCGCGCGACCGAGCCGTGGCCGCCGTACTCCGTCGGCCGCTCGCGGGCGACCCGTTCCGCCTCGGCCAGCACTTCGGTCTTCTCGGTCTGTGGGTCAAGCGGTGTCTCCTCGTCGACCCACGCGCCGTCGTGGTCGCCGTAGACGCCGGTGCTCGAGGTGTACACCAGCCGCTCCGGCGGGTCGGCCCGCGACCAGAAGTGGTCGATGGCCGTCCGGAGCCCTTCGACGTACACCTCGCGGGCGGCCGTGGCCCCTCTACCACCGGAACTCGCGGCGAAGACGAGCCAGTCGGCGTCCGGTACCGCCGCCAGCGACTCGGCGTCGGTCACGTCGGCCCGGACCGCCTCGAAGCCGGCGTCCTCGATAGCCGCGAGACCGTCCTCCGACCGGCGAACGCCCACGACCTCGTAGCCCTCCTGCAACTGCCGGCCGAGTTCGAGGCCGACGTAGCCACAGCCCAGGATGGCGACGCGGTCCGTCACCGCTTTTCACCCTCGATGTGGCTGTGCAGGAGGGCGTACTCCGACAGCGTCACGGGGTAGCGGCCCTCGATTTTCTGCTGGATTTCTTTCGGCTCCAGTTCGTCGTCGATGCCGGAAGCCAGCGACTCCACGTCCATCACGGCCGTCGTCATCCCCATCAGTAGGATGTCCTGGGCCTCGGCCTGCAACGCGTCGGCGTCCGGCCGGTCCG
Organism: Haloarcula sp. DT43; assembly: GCF_037078405.1. NCBI lineage: Archaea > Methanobacteriati > Methanobacteriota > Halobacteria > Halobacteriales > Haloarculaceae > Haloarcula > Haloarcula brevis. The sequence continues at coordinate 916,384 of NZ_JAYMGZ010000001.1, forward strand.
GGCCGGCCGAGAGGACCGCGACCGCTTCGTCGAGCGTCCGGTCCGCGATGTCCCCGCTGGCGAACGCCTCGACCGTCGCCCGGTCGAGTCCCGTCGCGTCGGCGACGCCATCGACGCCGACTGTCTCGACTGTCTCGGCCAGTACGGTGCCGTAGGCCGCCAGTAACTCTTCGGGTGCCTGCTCGCCCGCGTCCGGAAACTCGCCTCGAAGCATGGCCGTCGGTACGGTCCCGGGGTATTTTACTTCGGTTATGCGGTCCGCTCAGGGGCCCGCGTCCGGCCACCCGCTTGACTCCTCCACGGCGGTACCGCCCTTGTCGCCGACCCCGCGCGGTTTGGGCGGGACCACGACGACGACGCCTGTCTCCGCCCTGAACGAGACGCGGTCGGCGGTGCCCAGTCGCTCGGCCGCCCCGTCGCCGTCGACGTCGAGCGTGACGTTGTGTCCGTCGCGTGCGTATGTCGTCCGCGCCCCGGGCGCGCTCGGCCGGCCGTGGCTCGTGGAGACGGCGAACCTGGCGTACTCGCCCTCGACGGTCACCCACCAGACGTTTGCCGTCGCGTACCAGGGTGCGACCGGCGGTGCCAGCGGCAGTCCCGCCGGCAGCGTGTCCGTCCCGAGTCGGCGCTTGGCGACCTGCCGAGCCCTCTGCTCGCCGGCTGATGCCAGGGTACGGCGCAGTTCGGCTTCGGCGACCGACCGAACCGCGGCTGCCGTCCCGTTCGTCGATTCGAGCGTCGGGTTCGTCGCCGGCGTCTCGACGGAAAGGAGCCTCAATCGGAGCCGATCGCGTTCGACCCGCGTGAGGTTCAGCCGGTCTCCGGCGATTCGGGCGACCCGGTTCTGAGCGGAGCCGTTGGTAAGCGCCAGCGCACGGGCCGCCGACGTGTCCCAGCGGGCCATCGCCTCGGCGACGACGGCCTCGCTCTCCCCTCTCCCCGCGTCGGTGTGTTGGGCGACGGCCAGCCGGAGCGTCGTGGTCATCTCCTCGTTGGCTGTCTCGACGTCCCGCTGGAGAGCGTCGCGTTCCGCTGCGAGCGTGGCGTTCGACTCGTTCCCGAGTGTTTCGTTCGCGGCCGCGAGCGTGCTCGCCGCCGTCGCGAGGCGCACTCTGTTGCCGGACTCGGCCACACCGCCGACGACGGCGTCGGCGGCGTCGCCGTAGGGGACCGTGAACACGTTCACGTTCCGCGCGACCAGCGGGTGCTCGCGCCCGTCGAGGGCGCGATACCGGTCCTCGTCCAGTGCGGCGAGCGTCAGGTACGGCGCTGCCGTATCGACCCGTGTTCTGACCGGCCCGGCCGGGCCGACCGGGACCGGGCGAGAGCGCGGGACGGGCGTTTCACGGGCCGTCAATCCGCGGCGGAGAGCACGCAGCGACCCGTTAGTGCGCGCCGATAGCTGCGTGTCGACCCGTTCCCGGCTCCTGTTCCGCGCCGCCGCTTGTGCGTCTAACTCCGCCAGCACCGCGTTCAGATAGGTCAGCCGGGCCGCGACGCGTGCCTTCCGGGCCGCACTGTCGTAGGTGTCCGGCACGTCCGCGAGGGCGGCGCGGCGCTGCCTGACTCGGTCCCGGAGTTCCCGCGGCGGATTCACGTCGAAGGTCCCGACGCGCCCCCGTTCGACGGTGACCGTCGTGTTCCGGACCGCCGCTCGGAGTGCCATCAGGTCCCGGTACACCCAGTCGTGCAGTTCCGGCGGCCGGTCGGCCGTCACCGTCGTCTCCGTCCGGCCCAGAGTGTCCTCGACGACTCGCTCGGCGACCCCGTTTCGGCCGCCGGCGTCGCGGACGAGCCGGTCGATAGCTTTCGGTTCCACGTCGGCGAGATTCGGTCCGTCGACCGGGCTCGCGTCGGCCTCGTGGGCGGTCCGTACGGTCAGGTTCGGCGCGGGGGAGCGCCCGTGGTGACGGCCGACGACGGCGACCGACACGCGATGCCGCGACGTACTGGCGGCAGTGGTGCGCCGACGTAGCGACCCGTTCTGCCAGACGGCGGTTCGCGTGTACCGTCGCTCGACGGTCCGGCCGAACGTCTCGAAGGCGTGCCAGCCGTCCGGCGTCGTAACGTGGCCGCTGGCGTTCCCGACCGCCTCCGCCGAGTACGTCGTCCGCTCGTCGACCAGTGTCCAATCGGAACCCGGGGACGGCGGCGTCCCCGGCGGTCCGCCGCCGACGCGGCGTTCGTCGACCTCCAGCGCGACTTCGACGGTGTAGGCGTCCCTGAGCGTCGCGTTGAGCGCCGACGGCCCGGCGACTGTCCGGAAGGCCGTGTCGGCCGTCTCGTTGACGCCGACGACCATCGCGTCCGCCGGGTCGGGACTGACCGTGGACTTCGGAGCCGGCAGCCGGTCGCTGGCCGGTCTGTACTCGGCTCGGTCGAGCACTGCGCTGGAGTAGGCCGTCCCCCGGCTCCCGCGAATCAGGTCCTCGATTCCCGTCACCGCCGTCGCCTCCGTCACGGCGCGGCGACCGGCGGGGTCGCTCCGGCCGAAGGTCGACCGCTGGACGCCCAGCAGCGCGCCGTTCGTCGCCAGCGAGACGTGTCGATTCGCGACGACGTTTTCGATACCCGCGCCGCCGTATTGGGCGTATCCCCGCGCCCACGCTATCGGATACAGTCGGGCCGTCAACCGCTGGCTCAGTCCCGGTTCGCCGAGGCCGTTGTTCAGCCGCGCCCGGTAGGTCGACACCCGGTCGTGGAGCATGAGCGCCTGCGTCGGGACGACGACGGTCGGGGAGAGACGCCGCGTCGAAACCACCTCGCCGTTCCGCCGGACCGTGAGCGCGATATCCTCGACTGTCGCCCGCATCGCGGTCCCGTTCGGCCCGGCGCGCTCGACCGAGACGCGGCGTTTCGCCGCTCTGAGGTCGGTCGCGTTCGTGACCGCCGGGAGCCTCGCGGTTACGGTCACGTCCCCGCTCCGGGTAGACACCGCCCGCAGCCGGTCCGCGACCCGGAGATAGGCGCGGACCCTGAGCGAGTCACGGAACGCCGTCGAGTCGTTCAGGACCCGTCCCGTCGACGTATCGGCCGGCGTGACGACCGGATTCGCCGCCGCCCGCCGACCAGCCGTCGAGACCCCGTCACGAACAGCGACCTGCGTCTCCGCCGTCGCCCGGTCCAGGGCCCGCTCGACACTCGTCGCGCCCGGTGCCGGGTCGTCAACGAACGTCGGGGCCAGCGTGAGACTGCTCACCAGCAGGAGGACGCCGAGCAGTGCGAATGGGACCCGGCCGCGGGTGTCGCCTCTCACGGCGACCACGTCCTGACGGTCACGCGGACACGGCTCGTCCGGACGGCACGGGCGGCGTCGTCGGGCGAGTCGTACCGCGACCGCATGTCGGTCCGAAGCGTCGCCGCCAGCGCCGCGGTCAGGTGACGGTTCAGTTCGGTCGTCGAATCGCGCTCGACGGCGACGGTGGTCCCGGTCAGTTCGGCCATCCGCTCGTACCGCGCCCGCATCAGCACGTCTGCCGGGTACCCACCACGGAGCGCGTACCGGGACTGCGCCGGCGGGAACAGCCCGTCGACGACACTCCGGGCCACGACCGCCGCCACACCCTCGTAGCCGCTCGTCCTCGCTGCGTCGCGTGCCGGCTCCGAGACGTTCTCCATCCCGCTGGGGACAGTCACCGTCGCTGCCCGCACGTCCACGGTCTCGGGCGGTCGGTCGCCGACGTGGTACGCGCTGCCGACCGGCGCACCGGGATACGGCGACCAGGTGACGCGGACGGCCGTTCTGTGCCCGCGGCTGTGGAGTCTGTCACGCGTCGTCGCCCCGACGCGTGACTCGAAGTTCTTGCCGGCGTTCGACAGCCGCTCGCCGTCGACGGTGACGCCGCTCATCGCCGCCTCCCCGAGCAGTTCCGCGACGGTCCCGTGACTCGTTCGCCGTCGCCGCGTGGCGCTGTCTGGCGGTTCGTGTCCCTCGAACGGCGGGACGACGAGGTCGTACTCGACGCTCGCGGTGCTCGTCGCCAGTGTCGCCGCCTGGGCCGCGGCGGGGTTCGCGGTCGCCGTCGACGCCTGGCTTCCGACGCCGCCGACGATGGCTCCCGCGGCTGCACCGACGAGCAGGAGAAACACCGTCACGTCGGCGACGGCGCTCACCGCCCGGGTCATCGCCACACCCGTACAGTGAGCGTTCCGCGACGGACCGCCCCCGGACCGACCCGCACGCTCACTGTCCTCGTTTCGGTGTCGGCCCCGCTGGGCGGCTCTCGGCCGACTGCCCACCGGTCACCAGTCGTCGCTGTGATGGTCGCGTTCCCGCGGTAGCGAGCCGGGACTGCACCGAGAGCGTCGCCGAGCCTCGCGGGCTGCACGACGCCCGCCGTCGAGAGCCGCCCCTCGACCGCGTCGGCAGTCGGTGTAGCGACGTTTCGGTCGTCGTCCAGCGTCCCGAACGCGTCGTCGATGACGCCGGCGTACAGTGCCAGGCCGAGCCCGACGGCGAAGACGGCGACGAGCGCGGCGACTGGCTCTGTCGTTGCCCTAGCCGACGATAGTGACATCGTTCCCTCCCCAGGCGACGTGCCTGACCGTCAGCCGGTCGGGGGCCGGTCGCCACGCCGCCTCCGTGTTTCGTCCCTCGCGGATGTCCCGGCGGAACGCGTCGGTCGAGTGATACACCGCGCTCGGTCGTTCCCCGGCCAGTACCGTGCGGAGCTGGTCAGTCCGTGCGGGAACGACGGGGCGGACCAACCGCGCCGTCGCCGTCCCGCCGTCGGTCCGAAGGCGGATTCGTCGGCTGTCGAGCGCCCATTCCTCGGCGACGAGCCGCCGGTGTGCGAGGGACCCGGGCGGGCTAGTGGCCACTTCGTCGATGGTCGCTGCCGCGCCCGTGGCATCCGGCGGGGCGGTCGTCGGCAGGCCGACGATAATCCCCAGGACTGCGACACTCACCGTCCCCAGGCCGACCCAGAGGTACAGCGTGTCGACGTGCGTCTCGAACATGGGCCGGTCTGGCCGCGCGTTCACATTTAAACGCTCAGACCACTAGCCCGGTGGCGACGACGGCGACGAGGAAGGTGACCGTGGCAGACAGGAGCGCCAGGCCGGCGCGGTACGCCACCAGCGCGCGGTCCAGTCCGCGGTGGAGTCCCGTCGATAGCGCCGTCAGCAACACCGCGAGCGCGAGGACGTACCAGCCGACGACCGGCCCCAGCAGCGCGGTGGGGACGGCGGCGAACCGCTCGCCGCCACCCATCGACCCGGCCAGCGCGACGGTCGCGCCGCCGACGAGCGGGCCGAACAGCGCGGCGGTGTTCGACAGCGTCTCGGTAATCTGTGCGAGGTCGCGTCGCGTCTCGCGCTCGATGGTCCGGAGCGCTGCCACGTGTTCCCCCATCGTCGTCACGGCCTCCCCGGCCGGCGGGCCGATTGTCGCGGCCGCGTCCAGCAACACCGCGACCCGACGCGCCCGCTGGCTCGGGACCTCGGCGAGCGCACCGCCGGGGCCCAGAAACGCGCCCTCGATGTCGACCCCGAGCTGTCTCTGGCGCGCGACGGCGGCGTCGACGACGGAACTCGTCGGCTCGGGCGTCTCGTCGGCGGTTTCGACGAGCGCCGCTTCGACCGAGTGGCCGCGGTCAAGCCGGCGACCGACGGCGGACAGCGCCTCCGGGAGGCCTGCTTCGACGGCGGTGACCCGGTCGCGGACCTCGGCGACTGGCCGGTAGTGGACGACGAGCGCGCTCCCGACGCCCGCACCGAGTGCGCCGACGGGGGCGGCCCACGCAGCCACGAGCGCGTCGGCGAGTACCCACCCTCCGCTCCCAGCGACGACCCCGGCAGCGACGGACGGACGCGCGGTCGCCGGCACGTCGGGGTGGCTCCGCGGGATTGTCGCCGGCGGGAACGCGACCGGTCGCCGGCCCAGCAGCCAGCAACAGGCGACCAACAGTGCGGCGGGCAAGGCGATGCCGTAACTCCCGACCAGCACGGGCGCGGTGACCGGGACGCCCGCGGCAGCGGCGGCGGGCAGCAGCGACGCCATCGCCAGCGGCAGGAGGACGCCGAACGCGTACACCCCGGTCGCCGGGCCACGGAGCGAGGACGCGAACGCCGCCATCTCGTCGCGCGTCCCGTCGAGGATGCGCTTTCGTGCGCGGCCGAGGAGTTCCGGCCGTTCCTCGGCCGGAGCCGCCGTCGCGCTCTCGACTAGCCCGACCGCGCGTTCCAGCGCCGGGAACCGGTCCCCCCAGGCCGACGCAAACGTTCCGAGCCCGCTCCGTGGCGTGCCCGCGGCTCTCTGCCGATGGCGCTCCAGTTCGGCGGCGAGTCGGCCGTCTCCGGCCCGTCCAGCGAACGCCGCAGCCCGCTCGGCGCTGGGCCACAGCGTCGCACCGAGTGCCAGCGTCATCACGAGCGACGGCGCGGCCCCCAGCGTCCGGATGCGCTTTGCCTCCGCGGCGAACGGCACGCCGTACCGTCCCAGCGCCGCGATACCCAGGGACAGCCCGAGGACGCCGAACACCAGGGTCGTCGCTACCGGGCCGCGTAGCATCCACACGCCGACCGCTGCGAGCAGAGAGCCGGCTACGGCGACGCCGTAACTGGCGGTCAGTACCGTCTCCGGCGGCGGCGAGAGCGACAGCAACCGACACGCTCGGCGGTACTCGTCGGGCACCTCGGTACTGCCCGGATAGGCCGCCGCGAGCGCGCCAGCCACCGTCGGGCTGTCGACGGACTCGCTCGAACTATCCGGGCCACTCACTGCTGTTCCTCGACTGTGGGTGCGTTGCTCGCACGCTCGCTACCGGCTCCCGGTTCGGCGAACCGTCCGGTTCGCGCCTCGATGGCTTCGAGAACCTCGGCGTAGGACTCGCCCGGCGCGGCGAGCGAGCCGACCAGACGGCTGTTGCCCCGGCTGAGGCGGCCGGTGGCGGTCGCGGTCGGTCCGTCGCGCTCGTGGAGCGACTCGAAGGCGACGCCGTCACCGCGAGCGACGACTTCCGCGACGGACGCGACGCCGCGGCCGTGTTCAGACGCGGGCGGGGCCAGCGTCACCACGAGGTCCGTCGCGGCGAACGACCGGACCGGAACGCCGAGATCCGACACCAGCCGCTCCCGAATCGCGTCGGGGCCGTTGCCGTGAATCGTCCCGAGGACGGCCCCGTCGCCACCGCCGACGCGCATCGCCTCGTAGAGCACGCTGGCTTCCTCGCCGCGGACCTCGCCGACGACGAGCGCGCCCTCCCCCAGCCGGAGCGCGGTCCGCAGGGCCTCCGTGGCATCGACCGATGGCCCATCCCCGCTGGCGGTCCGAAGCGCCTGTACGTCCCGGCCGTCGTCACGGAGCGCCGACGCCGGGAGTTCGGGCGTGTCCTCGATGAGCACAGTCCGGGTCTCGCGGGGCAGTTCCCAGAGCAACGCGCCGAGCGTCGTCGTCTTGCCCGCACCGCGGGGGCCGGCGACGAGACAGGCCCCGCCACGTTCCACGACGACCGAGAGCAGGCCGGCGACGGCGGCCGGCATCGTCCCGTTGTCCACCAGGTCGGCCAGCCGCCACGCGTCGCCGTCGTGGGCACGAAACGCGAAGGCGAGCCCGTCGCTGACCGGTTCGCTCACGCCGGCGACCCGAATCTGTCGGTCGGCCACCGTCGCCGTCGCGTCGAGCGTCGGGTTCGCCCGCGAGAACGCCCGCCCGCTCGACCGCCTGAACGTCGACGCCAGCGCGTTCGCGCCCGACGGCGTCAGCCGAACGTTGGTCCGCATCGTCTCGCCGGCACACCGCACGCGGAGTCGCGTGTCGCTGACGGGGGCCGTCGCGAACACGTCGGACACCCGCTCGTCGGCGAAGACGTCTTCGAGAACCCCGAGGCCGTCGGTGTGTTTCTCCAGTACGGCCCCGACGGCGGTCGCAGTCGTGCCATTGTCGGCCACCTCGGTCGCCGCGTCGTACGGGCGACAGCCCCCGTCGGCGGCGGCGTCGGCCACCCGCTCGTACGCGTCGACGAGCGTCTCCGTCGTCCCCGCGTCGAACCGCTGTTCCCGCGGCTCGATGTGGTAGACTGGCAATCGCTCCGCGGCCGTGTCGTATCTCCGAACGACGGCCTCCGTCGAGAGTGTCCGCCGGTCGCGGAGCGACGCCGCTGGCGGCGGCGCTGTCCCGACACGCGCGTCACTCACCGTCGGCCCGGTGTAGGCGGCGAGCGCCCGCTCGGTGGTGTCGAACCCCTCCGTTGCGACCGCCAATCCGGTCTCCGCCGCCACGTCGGCGACCGGTCCCGCCCGCCCGACGGCCTCCGTCGCGGCGGCGACGGGGTCCCGGCGGGCGCGGTCTGCGAGCCGCTCGTCCAGCGAGGCGACCCTCTCCACGAACCGGCCAGCAGCGGTGAGCACCGCCGCGGCACCGTCGGCGTACACCCGTTCTTGGCCCGCCCGTTCTGTGACGACGGTCTCGACACCGCTGGACGGGAGTGATTCGACGACCGTCGCCCGACACGCGGCCGAGGCCGCAAGGTCGCCACCCCCCGGGCAGTCGTCCGTCGTCACCACCAGCCGCGAACCCTCGATGGTCGTCTCACAGCGGCAGTCGTCCGCCGTCGACGACCCGAAGAGCCACTCATGCATGGCCGCCTCTCGCCCCGGCTTCGGACTTAAACCGATGGACTGTCAGCACGCGCCGACCGTCCGACCGCGTCAACACGAACAGGAGCCGATGGGACCCGTGTTCTTCGAGCCTGTCGGTCGGCACCGTCGGTCGGATTGGGACGTCGACCAGCAGTTCGGTCCGTTCTCGGGACCCGATTTTCCAGGTCGCGACGCCGACACCGGCCCGCTCGCGGAACCGGAGATAGTCTACGTGGGCGCTGGTGTACGTCCGCGCGGGAAGCCGTAGCCCGACCACGCGCCGTGCGTCACCGTGCGGCGTCGCGTCGTCAGTCTCTACCAGCGTGGTCAGTTCGGCCGCCAGTTCGTCCAGTTGCCGCTCCATCGTCCCGTCGGCCGCGTCCGCCCGGGCCGTCGACAGCGCGGGTGCCGTTGCACCGGCCAGTGCGGTCGTGACCGCGACGGCGAGAACCAGCCGGGATATCACAGGAGCGCGCGGAGACGTCCGAACACGCCCGCGTCCGACGGCTCCACCTCGTCGGGGTCGCCGCCGTCGGTGATGGCGGAGAAGTCGGCCCGCTTTCCGGCCGCAGTACTCGGGCGACCGTCGCCGGCCGCCGGGCTCGGGTGCCCCTGTGTCGTCGCCCCCCGCTGCTGGTCGGCCGCCGGCGGCGGGCTGGTCGCCTGTCGAGCCGCCAGTGCGTCGTCGAGTCGCTCCTCCAGTCGGTCAGTCGCCGCCAGCGCCGCGTCGGCGCGCTGTTCGACCTCCTCGTTGACCGTTCGGACGTTCCCCACGTACCCGCGGAGGGCCTGGGTGGCTGCTTCCAGTTCTGCCGTCCGCTCGTCGATGTCCTCGACGCGCCGTTCGAGGCTATCCACCCGCTCCTCTACCTCGCCGAGTTCCGTCACCTCGGGGAACTCCGTTGCGCCGTCCGTGACCGTGCGTTCGACCGTGCGAAGCCGCTCGGCCAGCGTCTCGATGTCTGTCACGCCCGTCCCTGGTCCCGTGCTGGTATTTGAACGCTGGGGGCGGACGGTTGGCAGTGCCCGCGAGGGAACGCGCGGTCTCACCCACCCGTACCGAGTATGAACAGCGCGAGGACGACGGAGACGAGCAGGGTTACCAGAATCAGCAGCGCTACGATTGTGACCGAGGAGAGCGCTTCGTCGTCAGCGCGAAAGCCGTTCAGTAGCATGGTAAGTCCCGTTCGATGATGTCTCGGTAGGTGGCTCTGACGCCGGCCCGTTAGTCCTACCAAACCATCCATCTCACTAAACTGTACGCTTTTCTAACCAGTCTGTGCGGTCGAAGCCGCTGCTGTCCGGACCGGTCCCGGCGAGGGTTTATATCGGATGCCGTGGCCACGCCGTCTCATGGCCGATAGCGACCAGGTGAAGGCGGCGCTCGCGGCGCTCGCTGACGGCGAGGGCGACGACGGAACCACCGCGGTAGCCGAGCGGAACGGCGGGGGCGCGAACCGGGCAACTACCGACGGTACGGGCGACGAGGCCGACTATCGGGCGGTCATCCAGCAGGCGAGCGACGCGACCGACGACCTGGACGCGGCGGTCGCCTTCCTCGATACGTTCGGGGTGGACCGGCTCGAAGCGGCCGTCGCACAGGCCGAACACGAAGTGAGCGGGCTGGCCGACGAAGGCCGGGCAGCACTGCGCGCATTTCAGCGGTACCGGGACGCCGCGACGGAGGCCGACGGTGGGCCGTAGCCGCCGAGACGACCGCACTACCGTCGATTACTTTCACTCCGGTCACGATACCTCTTTAGGTGGCGCTGGCTTACGGGTGGGCAAATGACACGGGTGATACACACCGGCGATACCCACGTCGGGTATCAGCAGTACAACGTCCCGGCCCGTCGGGACGACTTCCTCGACGCGTTCCGGCAGGTGGTCCGGGACGCTATCGCGGACGACGCCGACGCCGTCGTCCACGCCGGTGACCTGTTCCACGACCGCCGCCCGGCCCTGACCGACATCATGGGCACGCTGACCGTTCTCGAAGAACTCGCCGAAGCCGACATCCCGTTTCTCGCCGTCGTGGGCAATCACGAGGCAAAGCGGGACGCTCAGTGGCTCGACCTCTACGAGTCGCTCGGGCTGGCGACGCGGCTGGGCGACGAGCCGACCGTCGTCGGCGACACCGCCTTCTACGGGCTCGACTTCGTGCCGCGGTCACAGCGCGAGGCCCTCGACTACGACTTCGCCCCGCACGACGCCGACAGCGCCGCGCTGGTCACGCACGGCCTGTTCCAGCCTTTCGATTACGGCGACTGGGACGCCGAAGAAGTACTGACCGAGTCGTCGGTCGCGTTCGACGCGATGTTGCTCGGCGACAACCATGCCCCCGGCAAACGCGAGGTCGGAGACGCCTGGGTCACCTACTGCGGCTCGACCGAGCGGGCGAGCGCCAGCGAGCGCGAGGACCGCGGCTACAACATCGTCACCTTCGACGAGGAGGTCCGCATCACCCGGCGGGGCCTCGACACCCGCGGGTTCGTCTTCGTCGACGTGGAACTCGGGACGGAGGAGGGCGTCGAGCGCGTCCGGAGCCGCGTCGGCCAGCACGACCTCGACGACGCCGTGGTCATCGTCTCCATCAGCGGCGACGGCGACCCGGTAACCCCGGCCAGCGTCGAGTCGTTCGCGCTCGACAACGGGGCGCTCGTGGCTCGCGTCACCGACCACCGGGAACTGTCCGTCGAGGAGCAGGACACGGAGATTACCTTCGCCGACCCCGACGACGCCGTCACCGAGCGCGTCCGCGACCTCGGGCTGAGCGAGGCCGCCCACGACATCGACGAGACGATTCGCGCCTCGAAGGTCGCCGACGCGAACGTCAAAGACGAAGTCGAACGGCACGTGCGCGACCTCCTCTCGGAGGATTCGGACGCGCTCGCGGCCGACGCTGACGCGTCTGCGAGTGACTGTCCAGACGACACCGATGCGTCCGCAGGAAGTGAGGCCGAGAACGGCACGGCGGTGAACGACGACGGCCAGGCGAGCGTCGAGGAGTTCCTGTAATGGAGGGGCGACGATGAAATTCGAACGGGTCAGGCTATCCAATTTCAAGTGCTACGACGAAGCCGACCTGCGGCTGGACAGCGGCGTGACCGTCATCCACGGCCTCAACGGGAGCGGGAAATCGTCTCTCCTCGAAGCCTGCTTCTTCGCGCTGTACGGCTCGAAAGCGCTGGACGAGACCCTCGGCGACGTAGTCACCATCGGGGCCGACGACTGCACCGTCGAGTTGTGGTTCTCTCACGCCGGCGGCGATTACCACCTCACCCGCCGGGTCCGCGCGACCGGGGCGCAACCGACGACGGCCAAGTGCGTGCTGGAAACGCCCGAGGGGAACTACGAGGGGGCACGCGACGTGCGCCGACGCGTTACGGAACTCCTCCGGATGGACAGCGAGGCGTTCGTCAACTGCGCCTACGTCCGACAGGGCGAGGTGAACAAGCTCATCAACGCCTCGCCGGGCGACCGACAGGACATGCTCGACGACCTCCTGCAACTGGGCAAACTGGAGGAGTACCGCGAGCGCGCAAGCGACGCCCGCGTCGGCGTGGGCCGGGTGCGCGACGACAAGCAGGGGGCGCTCTCCCAACTCGACGCCCAGATTCGGGAGAAAGAGGAGAAGGACCTCCACGAGCGCCTGAACGGCCTCGAAACGAAAGAGTCCGAACTACAGGGCGAAATCGAGCACATCGAGGACCAGAAGGCCACCGCCGAAGAGACGCTCACTCAGGCGGAGTCCGTCCTCGAAGAGTACGAGGAGAAACGCGAGGAACTGTCGGCGCTGGAATCCGACATCGAGGACCTTGAGGCGACGATTACCGAGACCGAGACGGAGCGAACCGAACTCAAAGAGCGTCTCAGCGACCTGCAGGACAGACGGGAATCGCTTCAGGAGCAACTCGCGGAGACGGTAGCCGAGACCGAACTCGACAGTTCCGACCCGGAGGCCGTCGCGGCGCGGCTGGCGGAACTGGAGTCGCGCGACGACGACCTGCAGAGCCGAATCGAGGACCAGCGCGTCGACGCGAAAGAACACAGCAGCACCGCCGACGCGCTCGCCGAGAGCGCCGCCGACCTCGAATCGCGGGCCGCGGACGAGCGCGAGGAGGCCGACGAACTGGCGGCCCAAATCGAATCCGCGCGGGAGACCATCGCCGAGCGCCGGGAGCAGATACGGGACATCGACGACCGCATCGCTACCCTCGAAGCCAGGTTCGAGGACGCGCCGACCGACCGAGACGGGGCACAGTCGTACGAAGAGTCCGTCGCCGGCGACCTTGACGACGCCCGACAGCGGGTGACCGAACTGGAGACGAAACTGGAGAGCGAGCGCGAGACGCTCGCGGAGGCCGAGGCGCTGCTGGAGGAAGGCAAGTGCCCCGAGTGTGGCCAGGACGTGAGCGAGTCGCCACACGTCGACTCCATTGAGGAAGACCGCGAGCGGATTACGGAACTGGAGGCGACGCTCGCCGAGGCCCGCGAGGCGGTCGCGGAACTGGAAGCGGAACACGAGACGGCGACGGAGTTAGTCGAGACGGCGGACGAGCTATCGACCCTGGAGAACAACCGCTCGAACGTCGTCCAACTGGTCGAGGAGAAAGAGAACGGGCTGGACGCGGACCGGGAGCGCATCGAGACGCTTCGCGAGGACGCGGCGGCACACGAGACGGAGGCGGAGACGAAACGTGAGAACGCCGCCGAAGCCCGGGAACGAGCCGAAGAGTGCCGTTCGGTCGTCGCCGAGTGCAACCAGGAGCGCCAGCGGGTCAAGCAGTCCATCGAACGGCTGGAGCGCGTCGAGGACCTGCTCGCCGACATCGACGACTGCGACGACGACATCGAGCGCCTGCGCGAGCGGCGCAGTCAGCAGGCCGAACTGAACGACCAGCGCCGCGACCAGCTAGCGGAGAAACGCGAGCGCAAGCAGGCGCTCGCGGAGTCGTTCGACGAGGACCGCATCGAAGAGGCCCGAAGCGAGAAACAGCGGGCGAGCGAGTACGTCGAGCAGGCCGAGGCGGCGCTGGCGGAGAAACGCGAGCGACGCGACGAACTACAAAACTCCATCGGCGGCGTCAGGAACGAAATCGAGGAGCTGGAGTCGCTGCGGGAGCGTCGCGAGGACCTCGAAACGACCCTGGAGCGACTCGAAACGCTGTACGAGGAGACCGAGCGGCTCCAGGAGATGTACGGCACGCTCCGGGCGGAACTGCGCCAGCGCAACGTCGAGACGCTCGAACGGATGCTCAACCGGACGTTCGACCTGGTGTACCAGAACGATTCGTACTCCCACATCGAACTCGACGGGCAGTACCGTCTCACGGTGTACCAGAAGGACGGCGAGCCGCTGGAGCCCGAACAGCTCTCCGGCGGGGAGCGGGCGCTGTTCAACCTCAGCCTGCGGTGTGCCATCTACCGCCTGCTCGCGGAGGGCATCGAGGGTGCCGCGCCGATGCCGCCGCTCATCCTCGACGAGCCGACGGTGTTCCTGGACTCGGGTCACGTCACGCAACTGCTCGATCTCGTCGAGTACATGCGCGACGAGGTCGGCGTCGAGCAGATTCTCGTGGTCAGCCACGACGAGGAACTGGTCGGTGCGGCCGACGACCTCGTCCGTGTCGAGAAGGACGCCACGACCAACCGCTCGCGGGTCGAACAGGTCGTGGCGACGGTGGCGGAACTGGCCTGACCGCGGCGGCGTTCTCAGTCGCGGAGGCGGGCCAGTCCGTCGCTCGTCGTCTCGGTCGTCTCGTAGCCCCGCTGGCCGTGGACCGTCGCTTCGGCGATGAGGCCGGCGGCGCGGAACTCCGCCAACAGCCCGTGCAGGTCGCTCTCACAGAGGTCGTACGCGGAGAGCAGTTCCTGCACCGAGAGCGGGCCGCGGTCGTCGAGTTCGACGAGCAGACCCAGGGACCGGTCGTCGTGGGTCGCCGTGAGGACGCGGCGCGCGGCGTCGGGCACGGCCGTCGCGGCCGTGGCAAGCGGCGACTCGCCCTCGACGGGTTCGAGGTCGGCGTTCGGGACGTGTCGCTGCTCGCCGGTTTCGGGGTTCCGGACGAGGCTCGCGTCGGCGGACTCCTTCAGCAGTACGTAGCGCGTGCCGTCGTCGTCCCGCACAGTACGCATGGGGTCTGATAGCCGGTCGGCCCCGTTAGCCGTTGTGGTCGCCCGGCTCCGCGCCGTCGGCACCGGCCTCCGTCGCCCCGGTCCCGTCCTCGTCGTCGGATTTCCGCTCTCGCTCGAACTGGACGTACCGGAACGTCCCGTAGCCGAACGCGATGACGCCGACGAGGAAGATACGAACCCCGAGGTCGACTCGCCCCTCGAAGTACGCCAGCATCGGCCCGAGCGAGAGGGCGAGCAGCGCGACGTTGAAGACGATGACGAGCCTGACGAACAGCCCCGTGGCGTCGCTGTTGTAGTCGCCGCCGGACGGGGACGGCGCGTCCGGCCCGAGGCTCTCCGGGTCGAACTCCTCTGGCTCGTACTCGCTTTTCTCCGAGAGGACGCCGCTGCGCTCGTTCGGGTCGTCCTCGTCGGGGATGTCCATCACACTAACTACGACAGGTGGAGGCTAAAAGTACTTCCTGTCAGGCGATCTCCTGTAGGGTCAGCGCCGTATCGGTCTGCAACCACGCGAGGGGGTTCTCCGCGTCGTAGAACACTGTCCCCTCCTCGGTCTCGTAGGTCTCGGTCGTCTGGATGGCGTCCGGGAGCGCCGGCTCCGACCGCAGTTCTTCGGACCTATCCGCCTCGCCGTGGGGGGATGCGTGGTGCGACATTAGCCGTCAAACTTGGGTATGGTACTCGATGGCATATACTTTCTGCCTGTGGCAATACCCCGTCGACCGTCGGTGTTTTTATGCGGCATCTCGAAGCATCCCCAAGAATGAGTGACGGGACCCAGGGCACGCTGGGGGACTTCGCGCAGGACGCCGAGGCGGACCGCCCGGTCGCCGACGAGGCGGCAGCCATCGCCGGCAATGGGAACGGCGGGACGAGCGTCGTCGACATCGACGAGCGTCAGTTCCCGCCCGTGGAAGAGACCGTCGAATTCGTCGTCACGCAGGTCGATTACACCATCGAGGGCCAGGGCGACGACGAGTTCCCGGTCGTCCACGTCTTCGGGCGCACCGACGACAACGAGCCAGTCCACGCGCGCGTCTTCGATTTCAAGCCCTACTTCTACGCGCCGACCGACAGCGTCACCGAGGACGAACTCCGGCAGTACGACAGCATCACCGGGTGGGAGGCGGTCGACGAGGACGGCGAGCCCTACGAGTCGATTCGCGGCGAGCGCCTGACGAAGATATTCGGGCGGACGCCACGCGACGTGGGGCAAATACGCGACGAATTCGACCACTACGAGGCGGACATCCTCTTCCCCAACCGCCTGCTCATCGACAAGGACATCACCAGCGGCGTGCGCGTGCCCGCCCGCGAACTCGACGACGGGAGCCTGAAGGTCCACCACGAGGAAGTCACGCCGACCGAGGTCACCGCTGACCTGCGGGTGAACACCTTCGACATCGAGGTCGACGACCGCCAGGGCTTCCCCGAGGACGGCGAGGAGCCGATAATCTGTCTCACGTCCCACGACTCCTACCGCGACGAGTACGTCGTCTGGCTGTACGAGTCCCCCGACGGCATCGACGGGCCCGAGGCGCTGGCCGGCTACGACCCGATTCGAGAGGCCTTCGAGGCCGACGTGCGCGTCTTCGCGGAGGAAGAAGCCATGCTGGAGGCGTTCGTCGACTACGTCGTCGACACCGACCCGGACGTGCTCACGGGGTGGAACTTCGACGACTTCGACGCGCCGTACTTCCTGGACCGCCTGGAGGCACTCCAGAGCTACGACCACGATTACGACCTGTCCGTCGACCGCCTCTCGCGGGTCGACGAGGTCTGGCGCTCGGGCTGGGGCGGCCCGGACATCAAGGGTCGGGTCGTCTTCGACCTCCTCTATGCCTACAAGCGCACGCAGTTCACCGAACTCGAATCCTACCGGCTCGACGCCGTCGGCGAGCAGGAACTCGGCGTCGGCAAGGAGCGCTACACCGGCGATATCGGCGACCTCTGGGAGCAAGACCCCGAGCAGTTGCTGGAGTACAATCTCCGGGACGTGGAGCTGTGTGTCGAACTCGACCGCGAGCAGGACATCGTCGACTTCTGGGACGAGGTCCGCACCTTCGTCGGCTGCAAGCTCGAAGACGCGACGACGCCCGGCGACGCCGTCGACATGTACGTGCTGCACAAACTGTACGGCGAGTACGCGCTGCCTTCGAAAGGACAGCAGGCCAGCGAGGACTACGAGGGCGGGGCTGTCTTCGACCCGATCACGGGCGTTCGCGAGAACGTCACCGTACTGGACCTGAAGTCGCTGTATCCGATGTGCATGGTGACGACGAACGCCAGCCCGGAGACGAAGGTCGACCCCGATGCCTACGACGGCGACACCTACCGCGCGCCCAACGGCACCCACTTCCGGAAGGAACCGGACGGCGTCATCCGGGAGATGGTCGACGAACTCTTATCAGAGCGCGAAGAAAAGAAGGCGCTCCGAAATGACTATTCGCCGGATAATCCGGAGTACGAGCGCTATGACCGGCAGCAAGCGGCGGTGAAGGTGATAATGAATTCGTTATATGGGGTCCTGGGATGGGACCGCTTTCGCCTCTACGACAAGGAGATGGGCGCGGCCGTCACCGCCACCGGCCGCGAGGTCATCGACTACACCGACGAAGTCGTCGAAACCGAAGGGTACGAGGTCGTATATGGAGACACCGACTCCGTCATGCTCCAGGTCGGCGACATCGGCCCAGACGATGTCGAGGGCGACGTGGCGGTCACCGACGAGATGCGCGAGAAACATCCCGAGATGAGCGACGACGAACTCGAACTCATCGCCGCGACCATCGCGAAGGGATTCGAACTGGAAGAGACCATCAACGCCTCCTACGACGAGTTTGCCACCGAGCGACTCAACGCCGACGAGCACCGCTTCGAAATCGAGTTCGAGAAGCTCTACCGCCGGTTCTTCCAGGCGGGCAAGAAGAAGCGCTACGCGGGCAACATCGTCTGGAAGGAGGGCAAACACGTCGACGACATCGACATCACGGGCTTCGAGTATCAGCGCTCGGACATCGCGCCCATCACCAAACGGGTCCAGAAGGAGGTCATCGACCGCATCGTCCGCGGCGAGGACGCCGAGTCCGTCAAGCAGTACGTCAGCGACGTCATCGAGGACTACCAGGACGGGAACGTCGACTACGACGACGTGGGTATCCCCGGCGGCATCGGCAAGAAACTGGACAACTACGACACAGACACCGCGCAGGTCCGCGGCGCGAAGTACGCGAACATGCTGCTGGGGACCAACTTCCAGAGCGGGTCGAAGCCAAAGCGCCTCTATCTCGACCGGGTCCACTCCGACTTCTTCCAACGCATCGAGGAAGAGGAAGGGCTGGACCCCCAGCGGGACCCGCTGTACGGCGAGTTCCGCCGGGACCCCGACGTAATCTGTTTCGAGTACGCCGACCAGATTCCGGCGGAGTTCGAGGTCGACTGGGACAAGATGCTCGACAAGACGCTCAAAGGGCCGATTGCCCGTATCCTCGAAGCGCTGGACATCTCCTGGGAGGAGGTCAAATCCGGCCAGGAGCAGACCGGTCTCGGGAGCTTCATGTAACCCGACGCCGACGACGGTTTTTCTCTCGAAAAAATATTATTTCTATATACTGAACTGCATTTCACGTCAATGCGAAAGCTTCATGGGTGAAACGGACCTTCTTTCGGTTGACCTAAGAGATACCTATGGCTACACTCGAAATCAACAATCTCCACGCAGAAGTCGCAGAAGAGGACGGTGAGACGATTCTCCGCGGTGTCGACCTGGAAGTCGAATCCGGCGAGATTCACGCGCTGATGGGCCCCAACGGCTCGGGGAAGTCGACGACGGCGAAGATTATCGCCGGCCACCCGGCCTACGAGGTAACCGACGGCGAAGTGCTCATCCACCTCGAGGAAGACGAGTTCGGTGACGAGGAAATCCCGGAGGACCTCCGAACCTGGAACCTGCTCGACCTGGAACCGAACGAGCGCGCCGCGCTCGGCATCTTCCTCGGCTTCCAGTACCCGGCCGAAATCGAGGGCGTCACGATGGTGAACTTCCTGCGGACCGCGCTCAACGCCAAGCTCGAAGAGCGCGAGGAACTCTTCGAGGACGACGACGAGGAAGACGAAGCCGACGCAGAGGGCGGCGACACCAACGAGGACGCCGCCGGCTACGACACCTCCCCGATGGAAGGCAACGTCGAAGAGGGCGAAATCGGCGTCGCCGAGTTCCAGGAAATCCTCCAGGAGAAGATGGAGCAACTGGACATGGACGAGAAGTTCGCGTCCCGGTATCTCAACGCCGGCTTCTCCGGCGGCGAGAAGAAGCAAAACGAGGTGCTCCAGGCCGCCATCCTCGAACCGTCCATCGCCGTGCTCGACGAAATCGACTCCGGGCTGGACATCGACCGGCTGCAGGACGTCTCCAACGGCATCAACGCGCTCCGTGACGAGCAGGGCGCGGGCATCCTCCAGATTACCCACTACCAGCGCATCCTCGACTACGTCGAACCCGACCACGTCCACGTGATGCTCGACGGCCAGATAGCCACCTCCGGCGGCGCGGAACTCGCCGAGAAGCTCGAAGACGAGGGGTACGACTGGGTCCGAGAGGAAGCCTACGAGGCCGCGTAACGCCCTTCCGTACACAGCGATAACACTACACACACTATGAGTTCAGACCAAGACCACCTCAAAGAAACCGACACCGAGAAGCGCTTCGAGTTCAAGAAAGAGGAGAAATCCGCCTTCGAAGCCGAGAAGGGCCTCACGGAGGAGACCATCCGGGTCATCTCCGAAGACAAGGACGAGCCCGAATGGATGCTCGAGCGCCGCCTGCGCGCGCTCGAACAGTACAAGGAGATGCCGATGCCGGACGACTGGCCGGGCGCGCCCGACCTCTCCGAGGTCGACGTCGACGAAATCGTCCCGTACATCCGCCCCGACATCGAGACACGCGGCGGCGTCGACGACTGGAACGACCTCCCGGAGGAGATTCAGGACACCTTCGACAAACTGGGCATCCCGGAAGCCGAGAAGAACGCGCTCTCGGGCGTCGGTGCGCAGTACGAGTCCGAAATCGTCTACCAGAACATGCAGGAGCGCTGGGAGGAGAAGGGCGTCATCTTCTGTGACATGGACAAGGCCGTCCAGGAGCACGAAGACATCCTCAAAGAGTACTTCATGACCAAGGCCGTGCCGCCGAGTGACAACAAGTTCGCGGCGCTGCACGGCGCAATCTGGTCCGGCGGGTCGTTCGTCTACGTCCCCGAGGACACCACGGTCGACATGCCGGTCCAGGCGTACTTCCGCATGAACTCCGACGGCATGGGCCAGTTCGAGCACACGCTCATCATCGCCGAGGAGAACTCCGAGGTCCACTACATCGAGGGCTGTTCCGCCCCGAAGTACTCGGAGTTCAACCTTCACTCCGGCGGCGTCGAAGTGTTCGTCAAGGAGAACGCCCACGTCCAGTACTCGACCGTCCAGAACTGGTCGAAGAACACGTACAACCTCAACACCAAGCGCGCCATCTGCGAGGCCGACGGCACGATGGAGTGGGTCTCCGGGTCGATGGGGTCGAAGGCCACGATGCTGTATCCCTCCACCGTCCTCAAGGGGCCGGGCGCGACGGACAACCACATCACCATCGCCTTCGCCGGCGAGGGCCAGGACATCGACACGGGCGCGAAAGTTTATCACAACGCCCCCGAGACGAAGTCCACCATCGAGTCGAAGTCCATCAGCAAGGACGGCGGCCGCACGAACTACCGCGGCCTCGTCCACATCGCCGACGGTGCCGAGGACTCCTCGACCTCCGTCGAGTGTGACGCCCTGATGTTCGACAACGAGTCCACCTCGGACACGATGCCGTACATGGAGATTCAGGAGTCCAAGGTCGATGTCGCCCACGAGGCGACCGTCGGCAAAATCGGCGACGAGGACGTCTTCTATCTGCAGTCCCGCGGCCTGGACGACGACGACGCGAAGCAGATGATCGTCGCCGGCTTCATCGAGCCCATCACGGAAGAACTGCCCATCGAGTACGCCGTCGAACTGAACCGCCTCATCGAACTGGAGATGGAGGGGTCGCTCGGATAACCATGAGCACGCAGGTACACGCCAATCTCACAGAGTCCCAGGTGGAACAGATTTCAGACGACCTCGGCGAGCCCGAGTGGCTGCTGGAGACGCGCAAGGAGGCGCTCGCGGCGCTGGACGACCTCGACATGCCGGAGGTCATCCGGACGCCGGGTCGCACCTGGACGAACCTCGACGCGCTCGACTACGAGTCGCTGGTCGACCCGCTCGAGTACGCACAGGACAAGGACCGCGTCGACGCCGAGGGCGTCGAGGTGCTGTCCTGGAGCGAGGCGCTCGACGAGCACGCGGACCTCGTCGAGGAGCACTTCGGCAGCGTCGTCGACCCGCAGCGGGACTACCTCACCGCGCTGTCGACGGCCCTGTTCTCCGCCGGGACGGTCGTCTACGTCCCCGAGGGCGTCGACGCCGAGGACGTGAAGATTCGGACGACGATGAACAGCCAGTCGCTGTTCAACTACACGCTCGTCCTCGCCGAGGAGTCCTCGTCGGTGACGATTCTGGAACGCCAGGGGACCGGCGAGACGACCGACGGCGACCAGTACTACTCCGGTATCGTCGAGGTCGTCGCCGAGGAGAACGCCTACGTCCAGTACGGCGCGCTCCAGAACCTCTCGGAGGAGACCTACAACTTCCAAGTCAAGCGCGGCCACGCCGACACCTACGCCACCGTCAACTGGATCGACGGCAACATCGGCTCCCGCCTGACCAAGTCCAGCGTCGAGACCCGGCTGCTGGGTGACGCCTCCGAGTCACAGATTCTCGGCGCGTTCTTCGGTCACGAGGACCAGCACTTCGACATCGGGTCGCGGGTCTGGCACGAGGCCGAACACACCGTCGCCGACCTCGTCACTCGCGGCGTCCTCGACGACGAGGCCCGCTCGGTGTACGAGGGGGTCCAGGACGTGGGTCGAGAGGCCTGGGACACCAGCTCCTACCAGCGTGAGAACACGCTCATGCTCTCCGACGAGTCCGAGGCCGACGCGTCGCCGAAGCTCATCATCAACAATCACGACACCGAGGCCTCCCACTCTGCGACGGTCGGGCAGGTCGACGAAGAGGACATGTTCTACATGACCTCCCGTGGCGTCAACCCCGAGGCGGCGAAGAACATGCTCGTCGAGGGCTTCTTCGTCCCCGTGCTCGAAGAGGTGCAGGTCGACGAACTCCGCGAGGACCTCGACCAGCTCATCTACGAGCGGCTTCGGGAGTAGCGCGACGGCTCCGCAGTCCCGGAACCTTTCTCGTCGATATTCGGTGGGAGCCGTCGCCACGGCGAGCGGTCGACAGGCCGCGCGTGTGGCGAGAACGCGGGTCAGACGACAGGGAACCGCTTAAGTCCGGGCCTCCCCGAACTACGTGTATGACCGTAGCACAGCGCCGAGCGGGGGTATTGCCGTGAGCCTTACACAGCCGGTCGCGTCCGACCATCAACTCGCCCGGCTGCTGCAAATCGGCATCGTCCTCGAAGAAGTCGTCGAGGCACGGGCGGCGAAACACGCCGAGGAGACGAACGCCGAACACGAGCAGGCGGTGCTTGACCTCCTCGAACACGCCGAGACGGAGTCGGCCGACCACCGACGCCGGCTGGAGGCGCTCATCGACGACCTCGAAGCGGACACCGTCCCGTTCGAGGAGATAGAGATGCTGGTCGAGGCCCAGTACGAGGCCGACGAGGACTTCGACGGCGTGCTGTACGACCAGCTCTGTAACGAGGAGACCGCGTACAAGTTCTACGACGACCTCATCGAGGCAATCGAGGCGTCCGACGTGACGTTCACTATCGACCGCGAGCGACTGCTCGACGTGCTGTCGGACATCCGCGAGGAGGAGGCTGAGGGCGTCGAAGAAGTGACCGACCTGATGGAGGACTACCAATGAACACCCAGGCCCAGTACCTGAAAGCGATATATCTCACACAGCAGCAAGCGGACGGTCCGGCGTCCACCGGCGACGTGGCCGACATGCTCGACGTCAGCCCGGCCAGCGCCAACGAGATGATCGGGAAACTCGAAAACCGGGGGCTGCTGAACCACGAGAAGTACAAGGGCGTCGACCTCACGGACGACGGCATCGCACAGGCCCGCGAGGCCCTCCAGAACTACTGCATCATCGAGCGGTTCCTCATCGAGGTGCTCGAAGTCGAGGAGTTCCGGACCGAGGCGAAGCAACTGGAGGGGGTCATCGACGAGACGGTCGCCGAGCGCCTCGATACGATTATCGACCGCAAACCGCAGTGCCCGGACTGTTTCGACCCCGAGGGCGACGTCTGTGGTTTGCTGGAAGTCGAGGCGGAAGTCACCAGCGACTGACCGCCCGCTCTCGAAGCGTTCAAGTGCGTTCCGGCGGTTCTCAACACTGTGGCGTAGTCCCGTGGTGTAGTGGCCAATCATAAGGGCCTTTGGAGCCCTTGACGGCGGTTCGAATCCGCCCGGGACTATCTTCTGAGGCGACCGTACAGCGTCGACGCCAGAGTTGACTGCCGCCGGGCTACGAAGCGTGGGACTGGTGCATGAATAGCACAACGCGTGTCCCAAATCCTGACATCGAACTGTAGATTTATGATGTTCCGTGCCAACTAGTGGCATATGCAAATCAGGGAGGCAGTGCCGTCGGACCGGCCGGCAATCCGTGACGTGGCGCGTCGCTCGCTGGAAGCGTCGTATTCGCTGGGGCCGAGCGCCATTACGAGTGCCATCGAGGAGTGGTACGACGAGGAGCGACTCGAAGAGATACTCGACGAGGGGACCGACCGACTGATTCTCGTCGCCGAACAGGGCGGACAGGTGGTCGGCCTCTCCGAGAGCGTCCTCTCGGGCGACAGCATCGGGACGATTCTCTGGCTGCACGTCGACCCGGCGTACCGCGGCGAGGGTGTCGGGTCGGCACTGTTCGACGAGACGCACCGGGAACTCCACGACCGCGGGGCCGAGACGCTCCAGGGGCGCGTGCTGGCCGACAACGTCGAGGGTAACAGTTTCTACGAGGACCGCGGCTTCAAGCGCGCCGGGACGGGCGAGGTCGACGTCGCCGGGCGGACCTACGTCGAGAACCTCTATACCGACGCGGAGGAACTCGGCCGCGAACCGATAACAGACGACGGCCGGACGGTGTACGTCGACCACAACAACCACGAGTCAGGGTCGATGGCCCCGTTCCACGTCGTTCACGTCGCGGAGGAGGGCAGTGACCGGTACGGCTACTTCTGCAGCAACTGCGAGACACTGGCGAACGCGATGGACTCGATGGGCCGCATCGAGTGCGACAACTGCGGGAACGTCCGCAAGCCGATGCGCTGGGACGCCGCCTACCTCTAGGGTGACTGGCCCCCCGCTCGCTGTGACGACTCCTGTCTGTTCGCCGGGAGCAGTATGAGCCTGTAGTACAGTCCGAACAGACAGATGGCGATACCGATGCCGACGAGCACGTCGGTGACTGCGTGCTGGTTTATGGCGTGCGTGACGACGGCCGGGTCGCCGACGGGCGTGTGGAGTGGCTGGAGAGGCATATGTACTGATTTATTTATTAGATGTAAAAAGCCGGACCAATGTTCCCAGCCGCTGGGAACCAGTCAGCGGAGAGCGACCACACCAGAGACGGAACCGTAGACTGCACTGGGAGCTGTCTCCCGGCTGAACAGTTCCGCCCGAAACCCGGGCTTGTGGGGCCGTTCCCAGCCGGAAACCCCGGCTGTGGCTGTCGTTTGCCCTGTCGTAACGCTAAAGAGTCGAACGTACGTCTATATGTGTAAGATGAACATCGGAATCCGTCGCCGGAGGTGGTGCTGTGGGCGTCGAGATTAGGGAGTCACCTGTCTCGGCCGACGCGTTCGAGGACATGAAGGAGTTCGTCCACGACTACCTCGCGGCGAGCGTCGAAAACGAAGAAGAGGGCGGTCGGATGCGCTGGTACCCGTGGCACTCCGCGGAATACCGCTTCAACCACATCCTCAACGTCGTCGACATCGCGACGACAATCGCCCGCAAGGAAGGCGCGAACGTTGACGTGACACGCGTGGCGGCGCTGTTTCACGACATCGCGAAACTGGAAGCCGAGCAGGACCTCCACGCGGAGGCAGGCGCTCGGATAGCCCGCGAGTACCTGACGGCACACGGTGACTACCCCGAATCGTTCGTCGAACAGGTCTGTTCCGCCGTCGAGGCCCACTCCTACCAGGGGCCGCTGAGCGACTTGCCCCTGGAAGTCCAGTGTCTCATCGAGGCGGACATCCTGGACAAGGTCGGCGCGAACGGGACCGCCCTGATGCTGTTGCGCATGGGCTACGAGTCCCGAACCCACATGGACGCGGCCGAGATGGTCGACCGCGTCATCGAGCGCGGCGAGGACGCCCGCGACCGCGTCGAGAGCGACACGGCCGAATCCATCGTCCACCAGCGGCTCAAGCGGACCCGCTGGTTCCAGGAGTGGCTGACGATGGAGGTCGCCGAGATGGCCGTCGAGGACGACCTCGACGACGTGGCGACCGGGATGGGCGACTCATAGCGCCCGCAGCAGGAAGAGGACGCCGGTCCCGGCGAGGACGGCGGCGCTGACCCACGCGACAAGCGGCGCGAGCCGTTCGATGCGCGCTCTCGCGGCGACAATCGCCGCCGGAAACCCCGTAATCCAGAGGCCGATGCCGCCGAAGAACCCGCCCAGCAGCACTGGGTGGCCGGTCTGGACGGTTAGCGCGTCGGTCCCTATCGCCGGCACGTACGACGCCACGTCGACGACACCCGGTTCGAGGAGACCGACGCCGACGGTGAGCCAGAACGCGACCTGGTACGGGTTCGTCAGCGCCAGGGCGAACGCCTTCCGGAAGCCGCGGCTGTCTCCGGCCGTGACTGACGGCTCTGCCCCGGCGATGGCGTGTGCGTCCTGAACTGCGCCGTAGGCGAACCACAGCATCAGGAGCCCGCCGGCACCGACCATCACGCGCCGGAGGCCCGGTGTCTCGGTGACGACCGTGGCGACGCCCAGCACCGCGAGCACGAAGAAGCAGGCGTCCGCGGTCATCGCACCGAGGCCGGCGAAGAAGCCGGCCCGCCAGCCCCTGAGCGCGCTCTCCTCGGCGATGACGGCGTTCATCGGGCCCGGCGGCGCGGCCAGCGCGAGGCCGAACAGGACGCCACCCAGAGCGGTCGGAACGAGCGAGAGCGCGCCGAGTTGGAGCAACGGGTGATGCATCTATAGTCCGTAAAAAACAGAGAGAGAATCCCGCGAATTACAGCTTGCCGGCCTTCTGGAGCTTCATCAGGTCCTCGGTGTCGAGGGTCTCGCCTTCCTTGAACTTCTGGTAGATCTCCTCGGCTTCCTCGCGTGCGGCTTCCTGCTTCTCTTCGCGCTGGGAGCGCTCCTGCTCCTCTTCCTTCTTGTCGAGTTCGCGGAGGCGCTTCTGGACGCGGACGAAGTCCTCGTGGTGCTGGTCAGCCGCTTCCTGGGCCTCGACGAACTCCTCGTGTTTCTCGTCGGCCTCGTCACGGATTTCGTCGGCCTCGCGGTAGGCCTCTATCATCTCGTTGTGGTGCTTCTGGGCCTCGTCGGCCAGTTCCGTGACCTTCTGGTGGTGCTTCGAGGCTTCGGAGCGGACCTCTTCGGCCTCCTCTTTGAGCTCTTCGAGGTCGCCGCCCTGGTCGAGCTTCTCCTGTTTCTCCTGGAGCTTCTCGCGCTTGGTCTCGATTTTCTCGATGAGCTCCTTCTCGTCCTCCGAGGAGAGCACTTCGGTCTGTTGCTTGAACTCGAGGTCCTCGATTTCCTCCTTGAGCTGTTCGACCGACGTGCCCTCGTCGAGTTCGAGGTCGTTCTTGAGCTTGTCGACCTTGTCGAAGAGCTCGTTGGCCTCGGCGTTGAGCTCGTTGCGCTTGTCCTTGTGCTCCTGGACCTGCTCGTTGAGCTCGTCGCGCTTCTCGCGGTGTTCCTGGGCTTCGTCGACCTTCTCGCGCGTCTTCGCGTTCAGGTCGTCCCGTGCGGAGGCCCGCTCGGACGCCATCTGGTTCAGCTCGTTGCGGCGGTCGCGGAGCTGGCCGGCGAGTTTGATGAGCTCGCCCTTCGATTTGTTTTCAAGATCCTCTTCTGTTACTGTAACGTTCTTCGATTCGTCTATCGAGTCTGCCATTGTTGAAACCTCTATGCCATCACCGCTTCAGCACAGACAGTCGGCCCACTACTGAGGGGCTGACACCAATAACAAGGGTTCCCTCTCATGTTGGGCTGAAAGCGATACTGCCTGAACGCGGAAGCGTTCTGGTGTCTACAATTAGAGGTGGATATTGTTTAAACATTCCGGTGCACCGAATACCGCGTCAACCTCTCACACCCTCTATTTCGGGTGGTGTGACGGTCGGTACCGTACCGACCGACCCTTGTATATCACGGACGTATATTATTCGCTAATACGGTATTCGTTTTTCACGACGGTCCGGCCGTCGGTGGCGGCCAGCGTTACGTCGTCGCCGGCCGAAAGCCTGAGCGTCTCGACGGTGACGCGGGCGAACGGGCCGACGGTGTGTTCGGCCTGTTCACGGTCGCCGTTGCGGTCCCACTCCACCGTGAGGTCCGCTCTCTCCGGGCGGTCGTGGAGGACGACGATGTCCTGTGTGCCGGGGGTCGTGCCGGTGAGGACGACCTGCGTCGGCTCGTAGCTGTCGGCGAGCACGCCGAAGGCCGTCTTCTCGGTCCCATCCGCGGCGAGCAGCCCCATGCCCGCGTCGCCGACGTCCCGGAGGCTGTCGACGACGACGAGCGGGGCGGAGCGCCGCCGGAGCGTCTCGGCGACCGCGCGGACGACGCCGGCCTGGTACGCCTGCGACGCGTCGAGGCCGCCGTCGACGCGGCGGTCGTGACAGGCGCTGTCGAACCCGGGACTGTCGCCCGGGTCCGGCGTCCCCAGCGCCCCGGCCCCGAAGCCCGCGACGACGTCGCCGACGCCGAACTGCGAACAGAGCCACGGGAGGTCGGCCGCGTCGCCGTACTGCCACCCCGGGTAGAGGGTGGCCGCGTCGGGGTCGATTCCGGGCGGGCCGACGACCGGGAACGTCGGCACGGAGTCGACGGCCGCGGCCACCGATTCGGCGGCCGCCGCGTCGTAGCTGGCCCGCCAGGCGCGCCACCGGAAGCGCAGTCGGTCGAGGAATCCCGACCCCAGTCCGTCGGCGTACGGCGACACCGCCTCGTCGTGAACGCCGACCGCGGCGAAACTGGGGTGCCGTGCGTAGGCCGCGTCGAGCCGCGCCGCGAGGTCCCGCCCGCGCTCCGCGTCGAACGAGCCGGGGCCGGACAGCGGGAGGTCCTGCCAGAGCAGGACGCCGCGGTCGTCACAGGCGCGGACCACCTCGGGCGGCGTCCCCTGTGCCCGGACCCGAACGAGGTTCGCGTTGGCCTCGACGGCCCGCGCGACGTCCTCGACGGTCGGGTCCAGCAGCGTCACGCCACGAACCGGCACGGCCTCGCCGTTGACCCGCAGACCGTCGTCATAGGAGACGGTGCGCAGTCCCGTCGTCGCCGAGTGCTCGTCGTCCCCGAGCTTCGCCCTGAGGACGTACCGGGACTGCTCGCCGCGGTCGTGGGGCCACCACAGCGACGGGTCGCGCACGTCCACGGTGTACGTCACCGTCGTCCGCTCGTCGTCGGTCGAGACGCGCGCTCGGTCCATCATCCCGCCGCCGCGCACGTCCCCTTCCGGCCGCAGCGAGAGCGTGACCCGGTCGTCCAGGGGCTCCTCGGTCAGAACCGTCGCCGACATCTCGACCGCGGCGTCGCCGTCCGCGGATACGTGTGGTTCGACCGATAGCTCGCTGACGCAGGGGTCCGGTCGGGTTTCGAGGCTCGCTTCCCACCAGACCCCCGGGACGCGGCGCTCCGCCGGGAGCCGGTCGGTCGCGTGCAGGCCGCCAAAGCGGTCCTCGGGTGCGCGACACTCCACGACGACCCGGTACTGCTCCCTCTCGGGGAGTCGAACGCGGAGCGGCTCGAAGTAGGCGTCGTGGCTGGCGAGCAACTCACCGTTGCACCACACGCGTGTGTGTGCGAAGGTCCCGTGCAGTGCCAGCAGGGTGTGTGCGTCGCTCCCGTCCCGTGGGTCGGCGAACGTCGTCTCGTACGCCACGGCCTCGGCCCCGGCGAACTGCTCGGGCCGACCGGGCACCGACACCGGTTCCCACGCGTCCGGGGACGGCATCTCGTCGTCCGGCGCAACCGCCGCGCCGCGCCACTCCAGCGACATACCTTGTGGCCCGTTCTCCGGGGGCATATCCTTTACCCCACGGCTTCACTTTCACTTTCACTCCGGGGATGGCTCGCCTTGACATGGGTCGCTTCCGACTACCTACGCATGCTCACCGAACTGCACGAGGCGGCGACCCCGACCTGTGAGGCCCAGCACTGCGAGCGCCCGCTCGGCGAGCCGGCGCTGGTCTTCGAGACCGACGCCGGCCGCCGCGAGGCCCACGAGTGCGCCTGTGGTGCGGTGACGGTTACCGTCGTCCGCTCCGAGTCGTCCCGCTGAAGTGCGCCCGGCGGTGACCGGGAGGTATGACACACGAGGAAGTGGTCCGCGCGAGCGGCCACGAGAACGTCTCCGGCGACCACGCGAGCACGCTGGAAGTGACGAGCGACGACTTCCTGACGCCCGCGGGCGACTGCATCCTCGCTATCGAGGCCGACCGCGTCCCCGCCGACTTCGACGACGAGTTTGTGGCGGCCTGTCAGGACGCCGACGCGACCGTCACGGCGACCATCGCGGCCGGCGACCACAGCGTCACCGTGACCGGGACCGGCCACCCCGACCTGACCTTCGAGAGCGACCGGAGCCACGTCCTCCGGACGAGCGACTACGTCGACGACCGGACCGTCCTGGTCAACGCCGACGCGGCGGCCGGCGACGTGGACCGGGACCTCGTCGCCGCGCTCGCCGACGGCAGTGAGGCGACGCTGACGCTGACGGTCCAGTCGGGTAGCGACTGAGCAGCCGCTTCCGTCGGCGGTCGCGCCGCTGTTCGGCGTCGCCAAAAGAAAACAGGTATTGCTGCTTGGCTCGCGGCGAGTCTCTAGCTCGACGAGATGACGTCGTCAATGCGGACGATCATCGTCGCCGCCTCGGTGGCGGAGTCGACGGCCTCGCGCTTGACGGCGGCGGGGTCGAGGATGCCGTACTCGACGGGGTCACCGACGACGCCGGTCTGTCCCTCGCTGATGACGCCGGCGATGCCCTCGCTCTCGTGTTCGGCGCGGAGGTCGACGAGCGCGTCGATGGCGTCGAGGCCCGTGTTCTCCGCGAGCGTGCGGGGCAGCACGTCGACGGCGTCGGCGAACGCCTCGACGGCGAGCTGCTTGCGGCCCTCGATGGACGCCGCTTCCGAGCGGATGTGGTCGGCGATGGCGATTTCGGTCGCGCCTGCGCCGGGGACCACGCCGCCGGCGTCGAGCGCGGCGATGACGGTGTCGAGCGCGTCGTTGAGTGCGCGTTCGAGCTCGTCGACGACGTGTTCGGTGGAGCCGCGAGCGATGATGGTGACGGACTCGGCGGTCGCGCCGCCGGTGATGAACGTCACTTCGTCGTCGCCCTGTTTCTCGACGTCGACGCTGTCGGCGTGGCCGAGCGCGTCCTCGTCGAGGGCTTCGAGCGAGCCGACGCGCTTCGCGCCGGTGGCCTCGACGATGTCCTTGGCGGTCGAGGAGCTGATGCCGTCGGCGACGAAGACACCCGCCTTGGCGAGCTGGGAGGCGACGCGGTCGGCGACGTCCTCGGTGACGAAGGCGACGTCAGCGCCGCTCTCGACGACGTCCTCGGCGTAGCCCGACAGCTCCTGCTCCTCGGCGTCGAGGGCGGCGTTGAGCTGGTCGACGCTGGAGACGTTGTACTCGGCGTCGATGTTGCTCTCGCGGACGTCGAGCTCGGTGTCGATGACCGCGATGGACGCGTCCTCGACCGAGGTCGGCATGTTGTCGTGGACGGTCGTCTCGTCGACGATGACGCCCTCGACGAGCTCCGTCGCGGAGGAGGCCGCGCCCGTCTGGGCGTGGACCTCGATGTTGTCCCGACGGACGCCGTTGTCGCTCTTGGCGTGGCGGACGGCGTCGACGACGACTTCGGCGAGGCGCTCGGCCTCGACGTCGCCGGTGCCCTTGCCGGTCATCGAGGACTCGGCGACCTCGACCAGCGTCTCGTCGTCGAGGTCCACGTCGAGGACGACCTCGTTGATGGCCTCCTGTGCGAGTTCCGCGGCGGCGGAGTACCCCTCGACGATTGTCGTCGGGTGGACGTCGTCGTCGAGCAGGTCCTCGGCTTTCGTCAGCAGTTCCCCGGCCAGCACGGACGCCGTCGTCGTCCCGTCGCCCACTTCGTCCTCCTGGGTCTGGGCGACCTCGACGATCATCTGGGCCGCGGGGTGCTCGATGTCCATCTCGGAGAGGATGGTCGCCCCGTCGTTGGTGATGACCACGTCGCCGTCGTCGGAGACGAGCATCTTGTCCATGCCGCGGGGACCGAGCGTGGTCCGTACGGACTCGCTTACGGCCTTTCCGGCGGAGATGTTCGATGACTGTGCGTCCTTTCCGTGTGTGCGCTGGGCGTCCTCATCAAGGATGAAAAGAGGCTGGCCGCCCATGCGTCGCTGGCCAGATGACATATGTGTTGAACCTCACTTAAGACAAGGCAAGCGGTTCTATATAAAGCTTTCTAACACTGCGGGCCGCTCGTCGGGCGACAGCGCCGCCCTGTCCGTCCAATTCCGGACGGACCTGCACATGTTTTAATATAGGGGTATACACACCGTACAGTAGATGCTGGAGCTGGAGCACGGGTTCCGCGTCGTCGACGTACACGCGCGCTTAGAGCCCGACGAACAGCGCCGACCCCAGGAGGGAATGGGCGACCCGGAACGGCTCGAACGGGAGATGCATCAGGCGGGCGTGGTCCGCTCCGTCGTCTTCCCCGGCGAGCGCGAGGGCTCGTATCTCAAGGCGAACAACGCCGTCGCCCGGATGACCGTCGAGCGGCCGCTGGTCGCCTTCGCCAGGGTCAACGGCGCACGCGACCCGGGGAGCGGTCCCGGGTCGACCCTCCGGAACCTCGCGAGCAGTCGCACGGAGACCCACACCTCGCCGGCTGACATCGAGCAGTACGCCTACGACGACCGCTTCTACGGCTTCAAGCTCCACCCGCCGACCGACGGACTGCCCGACGAGGACGTGCTTGCGGAACTGGAGTCGGTTTCGCTGCCCGTCATCGTCCACGGCGGCGAGGCGTTCCCGCCCGAAGCCGTCGCCGAGTCGCTACTGACGTACGACTTCCCGGTCGTCCTCTCGCATTTCGGCGCGCACCCGCTCCGGCGGGACCTGATGGAACAGGCTATCGACCTGCTCGAAACGCACGACCAGTTGCACCTCGACACCAGCGCGGTCCGCTATCGCCGACCCATGGAGCGGGCGATACTGGAACATCCAGACCGGGTTCTGTTCGGGAGCGGCGTTCCCGGCGTTCACCCGAACGTGGCCGTGATGGAGATTCTGACGCTCGACGTGCCAGAAGACGCGATGCGCAAGGTGTTCTCGAACAACCCCAGCCGGGTCATCGAGGCGCTGGCTCCCTGACCGTCCGACGGCGTCCCGCCGGCCCGGACCACGCCTACCGCCAGTCGTAGACGGTTACCGCGCGGTCCGCGCGCGCGGAGCGCCCGTTCGGGTTCCGCCGTGGCGTCCGGTCGGTCACGCGCGCCCGTACGCCGTCGACGACTCCGGCCCCGACGCCGCCGAACACGTCCTGCCCGTTCCCGAGCCACTGGGACGGCGTCGTCTCCCCCCGAACGACGTCTAGCAGCGCGTTCTTGGCGTCGCCCACCGCGTGGCTGAAGAGCCGGCGCAGGACGGTCGGCCGGAGGTTGTAGTTCTTCACCAGCCGATAGGCCAGCGAGCGGTACTTCCAGTTCCAGTCGGTCTCCGCGATGCCGCCGTCGGCCTCGAACTCGCGGCTGACGCACATCTCCGTGCTCCAGGCGACGCCGTAGTCGCCGGCGGCCATCCGGTGTGCGAAGTCCCGGGCGCTGCCGACGTTCAGGTACTCGTCGAACCCGTCCAGGGCCTCCAGCACGTCGGCGTCGAAGGCGACGTTCCCGGGGTTGAAGTACGTCACGTCGCGGCCGGCTATCGTCCGCGTCTCCTCCGTCTCGGTCGTCATCCCGGTCCGCAGCTGCTGGTGTGTCGGCCCGGTAATCGCCCGGGCGGCCCCCGAGAGCCCGCGCTTGACCGCGTCGGCCCAGCCGGACTCGACCGAGAGCGACTGGTGGACGAGCGCGACGACGTCCCCCGTCGCCCGGTCGAGTCCGGCGTTGCGGGCGACCGTGACCGAGCGGTCGGCGATTTCGACGAGCACGGACACGTCGTTCCGGTCACGGACCATCCCGGTCGTACCGTCGGCCGAGGGGCCGTTGACGACGATGATTTCCGCGTCCGGGACCTGCTCGGTGAGTGCGTCCAGACAGCCGGCCAGTTCCTCCCGGCCGTTCAACGTCGGGACCACTACCGAGATATCCATACCTCTGGGTACGACGGCGAAGGCGCTTAAAAGTCGCGGGAAACGGCTACCGGCGTTCGGGGAACACCCATGCTACACGTGGGTGTTCCAGTACGACACCGAGGCCATCTTCTCGCCGAGGGGCGTCCCACCAAGCGCCGTGTCGATGGACCGGAAGGAGGCCGCCAGTTCGTTCGGAATCTTCCGGTAGAAGCCGTAGGGAAGCAGCCAGTCGTGGTTCGCGTCGGTCAGTTCCAGCCCGGCACCGTCCAGCAGTCGGTCGATCTCCCAGCGCGAGTAGAGCCGCGACCCCATCGGGAGCGCCCAGTTGTATATCGACCGGGTCGAAAACCGGTTGAACGTATCGAAGAAGACCTGTTCCTTCGAGACGCGGCGCATCTCCGCGAGGAACGCCGCGGGCGTGTCCGCAAGGTGGAAAAAGCGCATCGCAAACACGGTGTCGAAATGGTCGTCGGGGAACGGGAGCCGCGCCGCGTCGCCCCGCATGAACTCGACGTGGTCGTCGACGCCGGTCGCCTGTGCCTTCTCGCGGCCCTGCTGGAGCATCGGGCCCGAGATGTCCAGGCCAGTGATGTTCGCGCCGCGCTCGGCCAGCATCACGGTGAACCGTCCCGTGCCGCAGGCTACCTCAAGCACGTCCTTGTCGGCCACGGGACCGATGGCGTCGAGGACGGCCTGCTTCTCGCGTCGGTCAATCAGCCGACCGCCGCGGGAGAACCGCTTGGCCTCGTACTCTTCGGCCACGGTGTCGGCCTGATACCACTCCTGCCCTTTCACGGTGTATTGCTCACCCCGCGGGGGATAAAACGATACTGGAATCCCCTTTCGCCGGTCGCGCCGTCTCCGGGGCCTCCCCGTCTTCGGCCCCGCGTTACCCGAGGCCACCTCGCGGACGCCGACGGAAACCACACGATATCGGACCTGTATAAGGGTACATTAAACACTTCATAGAATCTGTATTGTTTGGTCATGCATATAGCCAAGTTTTACCAGTAAGTCTTGAATATCACCCACTATGAGCGCATTAACTGAAAACGCTGCACCAGCACCTTTCACCGACGAGGAGTTCCGCGACACCCTGCGTGAGCTCCCGCCGAGCGCGAAGCTCGTGGCGAAGGTGCTGGAAGACGACGCGCCGTTGTCACAGGGCGAACTGGCCGAGAACTCACTGCTCCCCGACCGGACCGTCAGGTACGCACTGAACCGGCTGGAGGAGTCCGACCTGGTCGACTCCCGGTACAGCTTCACCGACGCGCGCAAACAGGTTTATTTCCTCACGGTCTGACCCGCCGGCATGGACTGGCAGCGGGCCGACGTGCCCGTCCCGACACGGGCACCGACCGGCACCACGGCAGCGTACGTTTGCGGCGACGAAACGGCTCTTCTCGTAGACCCCGCGGATACCGACGATGCGCTGGATACCCTTCTCAGTGACCGCACCATCGACCACATCGCGCTCACGCACCACCACCCCGACCACGCCGGTGCCGTCGCCCACTACGCCGGGGAGACGGACGCGACGGTCTGGGCGCGCCGGGGCCGAGCGGCCGACTTCGAGGCCGCGACCGGCGTCACCCCCGACAGGCTGTTCGCCGAGGGGACGACGATTCCGACCGACGCAGGTCCCGTGACCGTCCTCGACACACCGGGCCACGCCCCGGAGCACGTCGCCTTCGCGACCGACAGGGCCGTCGTCTCCGGCGACCTCGCCGTCGCCGAGGGCAGCGTCGTCGTCGGCGCGCCGGAGGGCGACGTGCGGGCCTACCTCGCGTCGCTGCGCCGCCTCCACGCCAGACGCCCCGACGTGCTGTTGCCGGGTCACGGTCCCCGAGTCGAGACCCCCAGAGCGACCTGCCGACGGCTCATCGGTCACCGACTGGCGCGCGAGCGACGCGTCCGTGATGCCGTCGAAGACGGTGCCGCCACGCTGGACGAAATTCTCGACGCCGCCTACGAGAAGGACCTCGACGGCGTGCGCGACCTGGCCCGCGCGACAGTGTTGGCTCACCTCGAGAAACTCGCCGTCGAAGGCGCGGTCTCGTGGGACGGCGACCGGGCCGTGCCGAACCCGGCGGAGTGACGCCTTTTTGCCCGTCGGCCCGCTACCTCGGCTGTGGACTCCCTGGAAACCGAACTCGAACGGGCGCGTGCCCTCGACGAGGCGGCCCTGGCCGACGCTATCGAGACCATCGGGTTCGAGTGCACCCGCTGTGGCGCTTGCTGTAAGGCCGAGTCGGCGTGTGGTGAGAGCGCCGACGCCAGCGACCAGTCCGACGGGACCGAGGCCGAACCCCACACCGCCACGGTGTTCCCCGACGAAATCCGGCAGCTACAGGCGGCCGGGGAGTACGACTTTCGTGACGTGGCGCGGCCGATGCCGTACGGCTTGGCCGACGGTCCGGACGGTCCCGAGGGCGAGACCTTCGAGTGGGCGCTCCAGACCGACGACTGCGGGGACTGTACTTTCTACGCCGAGGGCGACGACGGCACGGGGGCCTGTACGGTCCACGGCGACCGCCCGCTCATCTGCCGGACCTACCCGTTCAGCGTCGCGCTCGGCGGGACGAGCCAGCCGATGGGCGAGGCGGTCGACGAGGAGGGGATGGTCCGAGCACACGAGTGCGAGGGGCTCGGCCGGGACATCGACAGAGATGACGCCGAAGAACTGGCCACGGCGCTGAAAGAACGCGCCGTTCGAGAACTCGAAGAGGCCATCGGCGTCCGCGACAACTACCGGCCCGTCGACCCGTCGGCGGGACAGGTCGTCGTCCACGACTCGGAGGGGGCAAAGCGCCCCGACGGCAGTCCATACGAGTGACTGTGGTCGGCGTCGCTGTGTCGGCCGGGCGACGACGGCGGCCTCAGACGTCGTCGATGACCTCGCCGACCGCGAAGTTCGACTTGACCTCGGTGACCTCTATCTTGACCCGGTCGCCGATTTCGGCCCCGGGAACGATGATGACGTAGCCGCGCTCGACGCGGGCGATGCCGTCGCCCTGCTTCCCGATGTCCTCGATTTCGACGTAGCGCGTCTCACCCGGTTCGACCGGCGGCTGTGGCTGGTCCGGCGGCGTCTCTGACACCGTCTCCTCGTCGGTCTCCGTCCCCTCGTCGGCGGCGATGAGCGCGACGCGGTAGGTGCCGCCCGACTCGACTGCGCCCGTCTCGACCTCTCG
The DNA here is from genome assembly GCF_037078405.1 of Haloarcula sp. DT43. Taxonomy (NCBI): domain Archaea; kingdom Methanobacteriati; phylum Methanobacteriota; class Halobacteria; order Halobacteriales; family Haloarculaceae; genus Haloarcula; species Haloarcula brevis. The sequence continues at coordinate 952,894 of NZ_JAYMGZ010000001.1, forward strand.
ACGCGGGACCTCCACGACGTACCGGTCCCCCTCGTCGCGGATATCGGCACTGAACAGACACAGCAGTTGATCCGAGATTTCCAATGTGATAGACCTCCGTTCGGCCACAAAACGGGCCATTACTAAAGAACTGCCGGAGCGAGCGACCGCTGCCGGCCCGCTGGACTCGACGGGCGACCGTGGTGTTTCCCGCCTGTACCAACCGCCCGCCGCGTGGCCCAACTCGCGGCTGTATCCCCGCACCGGGCGGCCGAAAACCGCACGACGGCGAGCCGTTAACCGTCTGTACCAAATCCAATAAGGGTGTCTCGGCACTGCTAGTACCTGTACTAATGAGCGCCACCGCACAAGCCCCCGACAGCCCCCTCTCGGACAAGCAGCGACGGATTCTGGAGTATCTCCGTTCCAACGCCGACGACCAGACGTACTTCAAATCCCGGCTCATCGGCGACGAACTCGGACTCTCGGCGAAGGAAGTCGGGACGAACATGACGGCCATCGCCGACGGCGACCACGACGTGGCCGTCGAGAAGTGGGGGTACTCGTCTTCGACGACCTGGATGGTCGAGGCCTGAGCCCGCCGAACGAGCGGTACTGGAGCCCGTGCAGAGACGGTTCGGTGTCGTCGCTCACTTCTCCCGTCAGCTACAATCCCCTGAGATGTGCCCTTCTGTCGCGAGAACTGAGTGTACACATTCATAACAACTGGCGGCATAGTCGGACCCAGTAATGGGAGAGGCTGGGTCCCCGATTCGAGTGCTCCACGTCGACGACGACCTGCAGTACGCGGAGACGACGGCGGCGTTTCTCGAACGAGAGCGGGCCGCGTTCGATATCGAGACCGCGACGAGCGCGTCGGAGGGGCTGGCACGGCTCGACTCGGCGACGTTCGACTGCGTCGTCTCGGACTACGAGATGCCCGGCGAGAGCGGTATCGCGTTCCTCGAATCCGTCCGCGAGGAGTACCCGGACCTCCCGTTCATCCTGTACACGGGCCGGGGCAGCGAAGCGGTCGCCGGCGACGCCGTCTCCGCCGGCGTCACCGACTACCTGCAGAAGACGTCCGACACCAGTCACTACGCACTCCTGGCCAACCGCATCGCCAACGCCGTCCAGCAGTACCGGTCACAGCGCGCCCTCGAAGAGAGCACGGACCGGCTGTCGCTGTTTATCGAACAGTCGCCGCTGGGCTTTGTCGAGTACGACCCGGAGTTCGAAATCGTCCGGGTCAACGACACTCTCACAGAGATATTCGGCTACGCCGAGGACGAACTGCTCGGGGAGACGTGGGAGGTGTTCGTGAGTCCGGAGAGCTACGACGACGTCGACGCGGTCACCTCCGCCCTCAGCGAGGCCAGCGGCGGCTACCACAGCATCGACGAGAACGTCCGGAAGGACGGCGAGCGTATCATGGTCGAGTGGCACAACCGCCTCGTCACCGACGACACGGGCGACGTCGTCACTATCTTCTCGCACTGTCAGGAGGTCACCGAGCGCATCGAGCGCGAGCGGAACCTCGCGCAGCTGCAGGACTTCTTCGCCGAGGCGGAGGAACTTGGCGACCTCGGAGCCTGGGAGTTCGACGAGACCGGCGTCTCGACCTGGACGGAGGGGACCCGTCGCATCCACGAGGTCGGCGACGACTTCGACCCGACGGTCGAGGACGGGCTGTCGTTTTACCACCCCGAAGACAGGGAGCGGGTCGCGGACGCCGTCGAGGCGGCCCTCGAAGACGGCGACCCCTACGACGTACAGGCCAGGCTCATCACCGCCACCGGCGAGTGCCGATGGGTCCGGTCCCGCGGGAAGCGAATCGAGGACGCGGAGCACCGCACGGTCCGGGGGTTCATCCAGGACATCACCGAACAGATGGAGCGCGAACGCAGGCTCCGCCTCCAGAACGAGCGCCTCGAATCCTTCGCCAGCGTCGTCAGCCACGACCTCCAGGGGCCGCTGACGGTCGCGCAGGGCCACCTGGAACTGGCCCGCCAGGAGGAGACCGACGACCACCTCGACAGCGTCGACAGCGCCCACCAGCGGATGCAGACGCTCATCGACGACATCCTGACGCTCGCACGCGACGGCCGCGAGGCGACGACCACCGAGCCGGTCGACCTACACACCGCCGCGACCGCGTGTTGGCAGACCGTCGAAACCGGGGACGCGACCCTGGAGACCGACACCGAGAGCGTCGTCGTCGCGGACCCCCGACGGCTGCGTCGCCTGCTTGAGAACCTGTTCCGGAACAGCGTCGCACACGGGTCCCTCCCGTCGCAGGTGGACGAGAGCGTGGACCGCAGTTCCACGCCGCCCCAGTCAGACGCCGTCGTCGAGCGCGGCGACGGCGTGACGGTCACCGTCGGCGATCTCGACGACGGCAGCGGGTTCTACGTCGCCGACGACGGGCCAGGCGTCCCCGAGGACGAGCGGGACGCGGTGTTCGAAGCCGGCTACTCGACCGCATCCGACGGCACCGGCTTCGGCCTCGCAATCGTCGCCGACATCGCCGCCGTCCACGGGTGGGAGGTGAGCGTGACCGACAGCGAGTCGGGCGGGGCCAGGTTCGAGATAACGGGCGTCAGTACCGGTCCCTAGAAGCGGGCGTGGCGCCGACCGGTCACGAGCGTCACGGGTCGTACCGCAGTAGTGAGTCGGCCTCGCCGGCCAAGGCGGCGACGTCGTCACCGAACGAGTCGGCGTACCGGATGAGCAGCGTCAGCACGGTCTCTGGCTCGGTGACCGCGTACCCGTCCTCCCGGGAGAGGAGGCCGGCCGCCTCCAGGTCGGCGGCGTACTTGCTCACCGTCGGCCGCGAGACGTCCAGTTCGCTCGCCAGTTCCGAGGCCGTCACGTCCGGGTGTCGCAGGAGCGTGACCAGCATCCCGCGGGCGGTCGAGCGACGCAGGTAGCCAAGCGCCACCTGCTCGAACTCGGAGAACTGGCCGGCCGGGAAGTACCGCCGGTAGTCGCCGTCCTTCTGTGAGGCGACGACGCCCTCGGTCTCCAGCCGGTGGAGGTGGTGCTGGGCCTCGCCGGTCCCGAGTTTGAGGTCGTCACGGAGCTTCGAGAAGTGCGTTCCGGGGTGGGCCGAGACGTACCCGGCGATGGCGTCGGGCGCGTCACTCTCGCTCCCGTCGTCGGCGAACCGGGCGAAGGGGCTGGCGGCACCGAGGGCGGCGAAGCGACGGAGCGTCGCCCGCTTGTCCTCGTCTACGTCGCCCTCACGCGTCATTGCTACCGAAAAGGTGGGTCGGTAATAAAACGTCTTCGCCTGGCTATCAGGACTGACTGTCCTTGTCGACCTCGGAAGGCTGGGCCGTGTCGTCGGGGCCGCCGGCCACGTCCGTCTGTGACCCGCCCTCGAACTCGGCGTCCATCTCCTCGATGACGTCGTCGGCGTTGTCGACGCCGGAGTCCTCGCCGTGTTTTATCTTCTGGGCTTCCTCTTCCATGGCTTCGACGTCGACCTGCGCCTCCTCGTCTATCTGGCCGAGTATCTCCTCGATGTCGTCCAGACCGAGCATCTCGCGGGTCTCGTCGTCGAAGTCGAGCGCCTCCAGCGAGTGGCCGTTCTCCTTCACATCCGAGCCCTGGAGGTGCTTGCCGTAGCGGCCCACGAGCGACGTGAGTTCCTGCGGGAGGATGAACTTCGTCGACTCGCCCTGGCCGATTTCGGCCAGCGTCTCCATCCCCTTGTCGATGACGGCGCGCTCGCCCATCGACTCGGCGGATTTGGCGCGCAGGACCGTCGAGATGGCGTCACCCTGCGCCTCCAGAATCTGGCTCTGTTTCTCACCCTGGGCGCGGATGATGTTGGACTGCTTGTCACCTTCCGCCGTCTCGATGGCGGAGCGCCGCTCACCCTGGGCTTCCAGAATCATGGCGCGGCGTTTCCGCTCGGCGGAGGTCTGTTGCTCCATGGCCTGCTGGACGTCCTTCGAGGGGTTGACCTCGCGGACCTCGACGCTCTCGACGCGGACGCCCCACTCGTCGGTGGGTTCGTCCAGTTCCTTGCGGATGCGGGCGTTGATTTCGCCGCGCTTGTTGAGCGTGTCGTCCAGTTCCATGTCGCCCAGGACGGCGCGGAGGGTGGTCTGGGCGAGGTTGGAGACGGCGCGCTCGTAGTTGTCGACTTCGAGGAAGGCCTTCTTCGGGTCCATCACCTTGATGTAGACGACGGCGTCGGCGGTCACCGGCGAGTTGTCGCGGGTGATGGCCTCCTGTCGCGGCACGTCGAGCGTCTGGGTACGCATGTCGAACCGCGTCACGTCCGAGACGAAGGGGTAGATGAAGTGAATCCCCTGGTCGAGGACGCCGCGATAGGTGCCGAGGACCGTGTAGGCACCCTTCTGGTACGGGCGGATGATTACGACGCTCGAATAGACGAGCGCGATAGCCAACAGGAGGAAAATCACCGTGACGAAGCCGATGAGTCCTCCCAGACCTTGCAGCGGTGTCGCGGGGAACATGACAGTCAGAACTCCGGAGCGCGCAAGGAAAAGGCTTCGGTGTCCCTGTCACAAACTACCGAATCACACACCTACGCTCGCTCGGACTCTCGCTCCGGCTCGGCGTCCGCGTCGCTCCGGTCGCGTTCGAGCGCGCGGTCGATTTCGTCGCTCGTCGACGCGACCGCCTCGACTTTCAGGACGTTCCCGCCGCCGGGGTCGACGACGATGACCTCCGCCCCTTCTTCGATTGGGTCGCCCGTGCTCCGGGCCTGGTAGTACGGATTGAAACCGCCGTCCTCCAGTTTGACCTCGCCGTCGCTTCGGGTCACGCGCTCTGTCACGGTCCCGAACTGGCCCGTCAGCGAGTCGGAACTGAGCGTCTGGCCCCGGCCCGGCGCGGCGAAGTCGAGCTTCCGGTAGCCCCAGAGCGTGACCGCCGTCGTCGCCAGCACGACCACCGTGAGGATGAGCGGGGCGAGCAGGCCCAGACTCGCGGGGATGAACAGCCCGACCAGTCCCGCGGTCAGCAGGGCCACGCCGAGGACGAAAAAGTGTGTCCCGGGGGCGAGCGCTTCGCCCACGATGAGGCCCGCGCCGGCCAGGAACAGCAGGATGGAGAGCGACATACCTAACAGTGGTTCGGCCTGCAGTAGGGCAACCGCCGCCAGCGGGTTCACCATGCCCCGACTTAGTGTCGGAGCAGGATTAAGTGTCGGGGTCGGGCGCGGACGGGCTCACGCGTCGCTCGTCCGGACGAAAAAGCCGTACAGCGCCGCGGTTCCGAGCGCCACGGCCAGGACCACGCCGCCGAGCACGGACGGCGCGTACATCTCCGCCCCGAGGAACATCCGTCCGAGCGCGAGCACCGCGATACAGACCCCGAGCGCGACGAAGACCACGTTCTCCGGCTTCGGCGTGTCGGGGGTCACCTCCAGGTCCGGGGCGAACGAGCCGGCGACCGCGCCCTCCTCGTCGTCGGCCGCGTGCCCGTCCTCCTCGACCTGAATCACGTCGGCTTCCGTCGCCAGTTCGTACTCCTCGGTGAAGGTGTCGTCGTGAGCGGCCGTCCCGTCCCGAGCGGCCCCGTCGTCGTCCATACCCGCCGTACGGGGCGCGCCTACAAAAGCGCTGGCGACGCTACTTGATTCGCGTCCCCAGGGGGGCGTCCTCGTGGGTCGTCAGCAAATCGGCCTCGTCGCCGGCCGCGAGCACCATCCCGTTGGACTCGACGCCGAACAACTCGGCTTTCTCCATGTTCGCGAGCAGGATGACCCGCGTCCCGGGCAGGTCCTCGGCGTCGTGCAGTTGCCGGAGGCCGGCGACGACCTGCCGGACCTCGTGGCCGATGTCGACCTCCAGGCGTAGGAGCTTGTCCGCGCCCTCGACCGGCTCGGCGCTGCGAATCTCGCCGACGCGCATGTCGACGCCCTCGAAGTCCTCGAAACTGATGCGGTCCTCGACGAGGGGCTGGAGGTCGACGTCGCCGCTCGCTTCGTCCTCGTCGTCCTCGGCTTCGTCGTCGCTGGCCGCCTCAACGCGCTCCTGTAGCTCCTCGTTCAGCGCCTCGATGTGGTCGTCCTCGACCTGCTCGAACAGCTCCGCGGGCTCGCCGAACTCGGCCGGCGGCGCGTCGAGCGCGCTGTCGAGGGTCACGTCGGCGACCGACCCCTGCTCGCCCAGTTGGCCCCACAGGCGCTCGGCCTTGCCCGGCAGGACGGGCTGCATGAGCACCGCGACGGCCTTCGTCAGCTGGACGCAGTCGCGGATGACCTGCTCGGCCTCCTCGGGGTCGTCGTTGACGAGGTTCCACGGCTCGTTGCGCTGAATGTACTCGTTGCCGTAGTTCGAGAGTTCGATGGCGATTTCGGCGAGTTCGCGCACGTCGTACTCGCGGACGGCGGCCTCGAAGTCGTCGATGGCCTCCTCGATGCGTTCGCGCACGTCGTCGCTGACGGGCGCGTCGGGCGTGCCGTCGTAGTTGCGCTCGGCGAACAGCAGCGAGCGGTAGATGAAGTTCCCGACGTTGCCGACGAGTTCGCCGTTGACGCGCTCCTGGAAGCGGTCCCAGGAGAAGTCCACGTCCGTGTCAAGCTCTGCGCCGGTCGCGATGTAGTACCGGAACAGGTCGGGATGGAAGCCGGCGTCGAGGTACTCGTCGGCCCAGACCGCGCGGTTGCGCGAGGTCGAGAGGGCCTTGCCGTCGATGCCGACGAAGCCGGTCGCCAGGATGGCCCGGGGCTCGTTGTAGCCCGCGCCGCGCAGCATGGCGGGCCAGAAGACGGCGTGGTGCTGGATGATGTCGCGGCCGATGACGTGGATTATCTCGCCGTTGTCCTCGCTCCAGTCGTCGTCCCACGCGGGGCCGTGGCGCTCTTCGCCGCCGACAGTCCAGACGTCTTCCCAGTCGTACTCGTCGGTACCGACCCGCTCGGAGTACTGCCGGGTGGAGGCGACGTACTCGATGGGCGCGTCGACCCAGACGTACAGCACGAGGTCCTCCCCACCGTCGGCCTCGTCGGGATAGTCGACGCCCCAGTCCATGTCCCGCGTGATACAGAGGTCCTGAAGGTCGCCCTCTATCCACTCGCGGGGCTGGTTCTGAGCGTTGTCGGTCCCCTCCAGGCGGTCGAGGAAGCCCTGGAGGTACGACTGGAAGTCCGACAGTCGGAGGAACTTGTGCTCGCGCGTGCGGTACTCGGCGGGGTTGCCGGTCAGCGTCGAGACGGGGTCCTCTATCTCGCCGGGTTCGAGGTGGCGCTGACAGCCCTCGTCGCACTCGTCGCCGCGGGCCTGCTCGCCGCAGTAGGGACAGGTCCCCTCGACGTAGCGGTCGGGCAGGGGCTGGTCCTCCTCGGTGTCCCAGGCGACCTGGATCTCCTTCTCGTGGACGTGGTCGTTCTCGACCCACGAGCGGACGAACTCCTGGGTGAGTTCGACGTTAGTCGCGTCGTCGGTGTGGCCGTAGTTGTCGAACTCGATGTTGAACTGCGGGAACGTCTCGGCGTAGGTCTCGTGGAAGTTGAGGGCGAACTCGCGGGGCTCGACGCCCTCTTCGGCGGCGTTGACCGCCACCGGCGTGCCGTGCATGTCCGACCCGGAGACGAACGCCGTCTGCTGGCCGATGCGTCGCAGCGCGCGCGAGAGCGCGTCGCCGTCGACGTACGTCCGGAGGTGGCCGACGTGCAGGTCGCCGTTGGCGTACGGCAACCCACAGGTCACGACCGCCGGCTGGTCCGTCGGGAACTCGTCGTGGCTCATACCTGTTCGTGTGCCACCGACGGGTCAAAAGGGGGTTGGTTTCGCCGTGCCGGCCGCGCCGTCACAGCAGCGCGAGCGTGCCGCCGGCGAGCCCGAGCGTCACCAGCAGGCGGCCGGCGCTGCCGAAGAACGTCGCCGCGCCGAACCGGTAGTAGTCCCGCTCCAGGACCGTGAACGCGTAGATAGAGAGCGTATCGGGGAAGAAGGGGACACACAGCGCGAGCGCCAGGCCGACGTAGCCGTACTTCTGTGCCAGCTGGACGGTCTTTCGCTCGGACCACTCGATGAGGTTGAACCGCGAGCGCTGAATCCAGCGGATGAGCGGGCCGTACTCCTTCGCTTCCTGTCCGATGTGGAAGGCGACGAGACTCCCGAGGGCCTTCCCGGTCGCGCTGGCGAGGATAATCGCCGCCAGGTTCCCGTTCGTGGAGAGTCCGAGCCGCAGGGTCTCCGCCGGGACCAGCACGACCTCGCTCGGGAGCGGGAGGATGAACGCGATGAGAAACGAGTACACCGCGATGATTCCCAGTCCGGTCGGGCCGGTGGCCGTACAGACGGCCTCCTCGAGCGGCGTCAGGGGCGTGCCGGCGGTCGTGCAGTCGCCGATGAAGGCAACGAACGCCGATGTCGGTACTACCAGGTCCACGACCCTCTGTAGCAAACAGGCCCTTCTAAACCTTCGTATTACTGCTCGGGAGTTCTCAATATCGGTCCGTTCGAGACGCGGGCACGCCGTCTGTTATCCGGGCGAACACGGGCGAATCAATACCAGTCGAGGTCGGCCACGAACGACCGCAGCATCGACCGCGTCACGTGGGACACCACCTTTTTCTGCGTCGGGTGTCCTCGGCCGCGGAGCGGCCTGTGGGCACCACTCCTCGAAAAACGTGGGCGAAAACGAGCGACTGCTCGGGGACCCCCTCGCAGTCGGTGAATGCCCCTCGCTCCGCTCGGGGCGACATCTCCCATGCCTCGAGGGTGAGCTAATACCAGTCGAGGTCGGCCACGAACGACCGCAGCATCGACCGCGTCACGTGGGGCATACACACCACGCGCATCTCGCCCGCGCCGGTCTTCGAGACCCGCCACCCGCGCTCGCGGAGCTCGTCGGTCATCGGCATCGAGAGGTCCGCCGCGACCAGCGGGAGCTCCGGGCCGATGACCTCGTGGCCCCGGGCCGACAGCTGCTCGGCCAGCCAGTCGGCGTTGGCCATCGACGTCTCGTACTGCTGGCGGTAGCCCGCCGGCCACAGCGCCTCCATCGCCGCGACGGCCGAGGCGACGCCCGCGCCCGAGCGTGTCCCCGTCAGCGTCAGTTGGTCCGTCGATTCGAGATACGGCGTCTCGACGGCGAGTTCGTCCAGCAGCGTCCGGTCGCGGGCCAGCAGCCCGCCCGCGGGAACCGCCGCCTGGCCGACCTTGTGGGGGTCGATGGTCATCGTGTCCACGTCGGCGTGGCCGAAGTGCCAGTCGTGGTCGGTAAAGGGGAGGTAGAAGCCGCCCCAGGCGGCGTCGACGTGACAGAGTGCGTCGACGGTTTCGGCGAGGTCGGCGATGGCCGGAATCGGGTCGACGTAGCCGTACTCGGTCGAGCCGGCGACGCCGACCACACAGACCGTGTCCTCGTCCACGAGTTCCGCCATCGCCTCCACGTTGGCGCGGTAGTCGGTCGCCGGCGCGGTCCGCAGTTCCACGCCGAGCACGTCGGCGGCCTTGGTAAAGGAAAAGTGCGCGTGGACGGGCGCGACGACGTTCGGGTCGTCGGTGTCGGCGCGGTTCCGGGCGATGCGTACCGCCTGGAGGTTGGCCTCCGTCCCGCCCGAGGCGACGTAGCCCGCGGGCTCGGCCAGCCCGGTCAGTTCGCCGAGGTAGTCGACGGCCTCCCGTTCCAGGTCGGCGACCGTCTCGTAGGTCCCCGGGTCCCCTGGGTTCGTGGCGAGGAAGCGCTCGGCCGCCTCGCGCGCCGCGGGGTGGGGGACGGTACACATCGACGAGAGGACGCGGTCGAAATCCTGTGGCTCGGCCCGCTGGAGCATCTAACCTGCATATGGCGGGTGGCCGGTTTATGCGTTGTGCTCGGGGCTACCAGTTCGAGGGCCCGATTTTCTTCGTCGCCTTCGCGCGAAAGCCAGTGGGGCCGATGCGGGACTCGAAGACGGTCTGGCGCTCGGTGTCGAGCGCGCCGCCGAAGGAGCCGACCCGCATCGTCCGGTACGTCTCGAACCCCTTGTCGTTGGAGTAGAAGTAGACGCTGCCGTGCAACAGGCCGTGGATGAGTTCGTCCGAGCGGACCGCGGCCGCGGGCCGGTCGAGCTTCACGAACGCGACGGTCCCCCAGTTGACGACGGCCTCGCGCAGCCCCATCAGGAACGCCACCTCGCGGTTCTTCGGGAGGCCGAACTCCGTCGCCCGTTCGAGGTCGGTCAGCGAGTCGACGACGACGAGCGTGTCCGCGGCTTCGGTCACCTGCTCGCCCAGGGATTCGAGGAACTTCTCGAAGGTCTCGTCCGACGGTTCCGACGAGGGGTCCGGCTCCGCGCCGGGCTGTTCGATGTCGTCGGCCGAGCGCCGGGCGTCGAACAGCGCGTCCGGGACGGGGAGCAGTTCCATGTACCGCTGGGAGAAGTCCGCGACGGTCATGTGCTCCGTGAGCGCCTCGAACTGGTAGCCGTCGAGCACGGCGTCGAGTTCGCTGTAGACGTGTTCGCGGTCGTGTGAGAGCGTGATGTAGGTCACAGAGTCCGGAATCGTCTCGCTGCGCCGGGCGATGCCGTTCGGGACCATCTCCGGGCGGTGTTTCGCGAGCATCAGCGTCGCGAGGCTGGTGTAGGTGAAGGCGTCGCCGCCCGCGTCGGCCGCCCCGGCCAGCAGGACCGTGCTCCCGGTCGGAACCCCCCGAACCTGTCCGTCCAGTCCGGGGATGCCGAAGGGGATGTACGACACGCCGGAGCTGATACTCTTGGCTTCCGGCGTCGATTCGGGTGCCATACCGCAACGAGAGCAACGGCGCTGAAAAACTTGCTGGCTACGCTCAGCGGACCGATTCCAGCAGGAGGCGCTGCTCCACGCGCTTGACCTCGTGCTGGACGTCGCGGACGGCGTCGATGTTCGGCGAGATGGAGGTGACCCCCTCGTCGACGAGGAAGTTCACCATCTGTGGCTTCGAGGCCGCCTGTCCGCAGATGCTCGTCGACACGTCGTGCTCGCGGCAGGTCCCGATGACCTGGCTCATGAGCTCGAGGACGGCCGGGTGCAGTTCGTCGAAGCGGTCGGCGACGTTGCCGTTGTTGCGGTCGACGGCCAGCGTGTACTGGGTGAGGTCGTTCGTCCCGAAGGAGACGAAGTCGATGCCGGCCTCGCAGATTTCCTCGATGGACAGCGCGCTCGCCGGCGTCTCGACCATGACGCCCCAGTCGCGCTTCTCGGGGTCGATGCCGACCTCCTGCATCAGCGCCTTCGCCCGCAGGATGTCCTCGGCGTCGGTCACAAGCGGGAGCATCAGCTCGACGTTGTCGTAGCCGAGGTCGTACAGGCGCTCGAACGCGCGGAGTTCGAGCTTGAACTCGCCGGGCCGGTCCAGCGAGCGGCGGATGCCGCGATAGCCCAGCATCGGGTTGTGCTCGCTGGGCTCGTCCTCGCCGCCCTGGAGCTGTCGGAACTCGTCGGATGGCGCATCGAGGGTCCGGACCCGTACCGGCCGCGGGTAGAACGCCTCGGCGACCGAGCGGACGCCCTCGACGATTTCGTCGACGTAGGCGCGCTCGCCGTGGTCTTCGACGTAACGGGACGGCGTCTTGTCCGTCGAGAGAATCATGTGCTCGATGCGGAGCAGGCCGACGCCGTCGGCCCCCGTCGCGGCGGCCCGTTCGGCGGCCTCCGGGATAGAGACGTTGACCTTGACCTCCGTGCCGGTCATCGGCTTGACCGCCGAGTGCGCCTCGACCGGTGCGGCGTCGCCCTCGTCCTCGCTCGTCTCCGGGACTTTCGCCCCTTTCTCGACCGTTCCCTTGTCGCCGTCGAGCGTGACCGTCTCGCCGTCACGGAGCTTCTGTGTCGCGTCCTCGGCCCCGACGACGGCCGGCACGCCGAGTTCGCGCGAGACGATGGCGGCGTGGCTGGTCATCCCGCCCTCGTCGGTGATGATGCCGTTGGCGCGTTTCATCGCCGGCACCATGTCCGGCGTCGTCATCTCGGCGACGATGATGTCGCCGTCCTCGACCTTGTCGAGGTTGTCGAGCTTGTCGACGATGCGGACGACGCCGGTGACCCGGCCTGGCGCGGAGCCGATGCCGGACAGCCGGACCGAGTCCGACTGGCTCTCCATCGCTCCGCCGTCGGCGACGCCCGACTGGGCTCCCGGCGGCTGGCTCTCGGCCTCGGTGGCCGAGCCGGCGCTCCCCTCGGGGTCGTCGATGGTGGTGATGGGCCGGGACTGCAGCAGGTACACCTCGCCCTCGTAGACCGCCCACTCCACGTCCTGTGGGGTGTCGTAGTGGTCCTCGACGCGCTCGCCGACCTCCATGAGCCGGTGAATCTCCTCGTCGGAGAGGACCCGCTCCTTGCGCTTTTCCTCCGGGACGGACCGCTCTATCGTCTCGCCGTCCTCCCCGCGGACGCACATCACCTTCTTGTCGGCGACGGTCACCTCGTCGATGGTGCCCGTCTCGCGGTCGATGATGTAGTTGTCGGGCGAGACCGCGCCGGAGACGACCGCTTCGCCCAGTCCCCACGCGGCCTCGATGATGGCCGTCGGGCCGCCGGTCGAGGGGTGACTGGTGAACATGACGCCCGACTTCTCGGCGTCGACCATCTGCTGGACGACGACGGCGATGTCCACGGCGTCGTGAGCGAAGTCGTTCTCGTTGCGGTAGTAGATGGCTCGCTGGGTGAAAAGCGACGCCCAGCACTCCTTGACTCGCTGCAGGAGGTCCGCACGCGAGACGTTCAGGTACGTGTCCTGCTGGCCCGCGAAGGAGGCGTCCGGGAGGTCCTCCGCGGTCGCCGAGGACCGGACGGCCACGTCCTCGTCGCCCATCTCGTCGTAGGCGGCCAGCAGGTCCTCGCGGACCGACGGCGGTGTGTCCGTTTCCAGAATCAGCTCCTGGGCGCGCTCGGCCGCCTCGGCCAGCGCCTGCGAGTCGTCGCTGTCGACATCGACGGCCTCGAACAGCGGCTCGTCGATTCCAGTTGCTTCGATGAACGACCGATACGTGTCGGCGGTAACGACGAACGCCGACGGAACGGGCAGGCCCGCTCCGGTCAGTTCTCCGAGAGACGCCGCCTTGCCGCCGACCCGCGACAGGTCGTCGGCACCGATTTCATCGAGCCACAGTGTTGGCATGGACTCACTCGTATCATCTCCAACGACAAGTAAGGAAGTTCCGGTTGCAGCCGGCGGCGACGCGCCTCTTCACTCGATTTCGAGTGAATCAGGCAGTTACGCCGCCGGTCCCGCAGTCAGGCTTCGATAATGTCGTCGTCGTCGACGGCGGGGACGGTCACCGTTCCGTCCAGCGCGGTCACGCCGCGGCCGCCGACCCACACTTCGTCGCCGTCGGTGTCGACCGAGACGGTTCCGGGCCGGTCCCGGAAGTGGCCCCCCTCGACGACCACCTGCTCGATGGTGTCGTCGAGCGCCCCGTACCGGCGGACGAACGCGGCACAGGCCCCCGACGCCGCGGCGCTCACCGGCTCCTCGGTCCGGCTCCCCGCCCGGAACGCCCGGCCGTGGAGCGTCGACCGGCGCGTCGCGTCGCCGCCGACGGTGTCGAACGTGAACGGGTAGACGCCGGCCGCGTCGGTGCGGTCACAGAGGGCGGCGACGGCGGCCGCGTCCACGGCGAGGCCGCTCAGGTGCTCGAAGTAGTTGACCGGGACCATGAGCCACGGCTGGGCCACGCTGGCCGTCACCAGCGGCAGGTCCGCGCCCACGTCTTTGAGCGTGGCTTCGTCGAGCCCGAGCGCGTCCGCGACGTCGCTGTACGGGACGTCCACCTCGGCGATGTCGGCCCGGCCCTGTTCGACCCAGACCATCCCGTTCTCCTTGGTCTCGACGGTGACTTCGCCCCCGGCGGTGGCAACCGTCCACTCCGCGGCCCCGACCGTACCGCGCTCGTAGAGGGCCGCGTGCGCCCCGACGGTGGCCGCCGCCGCCTGCTCCAGTTCGCCGCTCGGCGAGAAACAGCGCAGTCGGCGGTCGGCGTCCGCCGCCGGGCGGACGAACGCCGTCTCGGTGGCCCCCAGCTCGCTGGCGATGGCCCGCATCTGGTCGTCGGCCAGGCCGCCGGCCTCGGGCACGACGCCGGTTGGCGTCCCGGCCGTCGGCTCCGCGGCGAACGCGTCAACGAGCAACGCCTGTCGCGTATCCATGGCACGGAGTTGTGCTGACCCGCAGATAACCTTTTCCGGAGTCGTCGAGACGGCCCTGACGGACGACTTTAGTACAGGGAGCTACCACCGGAGCGTATGAGCGACGACGTCGACCTCCCTGAAAGCCACCCCCGCTACGAGTCGCTGCTGACCCGCCACCGCATCGAGGCGGGCGTCGACCGCGGTATCACCTCCCGGCAGGGCCTCATCGCCCAGGGCCGCGGCGAGGCCTTCGACTACCTGCTTGGCGAGCGGACCATCGACAGCGCCGACGCCGCCGAGCGGGCCGCCGCCGCGCACCTCCTCTCGGCCGACCACGCCGTGATTTCGGTCAACGGCAACGCCGCCGCCCTCGTCCCCGGCGAACTCGTCGAACTGGCCGAGGTGACCGGCGCGGACCTCGAAGTCAATCTGTTCAACCGCACGGAGGAGCGCATCGAAGCCATCGCCGCGTACCTCCGCGAACACGGCGCGACAGACGTGAAGGGGCTGACCGCCGACGGCCGTATCCCCGGGCTGGACCACGAGCGCGCGAAGGTCGACGCCGACGGCATCGGCGCGGCCGACGTGGTGCTGGTCCCGCTGGAGGACGGCGACCGTGCCGAGGCGCTGGGCGAGATGGGCAAGACCGAACTCGTCGTCGACCTCAATCCGCGGAGCCGCTCGGCCGAGGTGGCGACGGTGCCTATCGTCGACAACATCATCCGGGCGATACCGAACGTCACCGAGCACGCCCGGGCCCTCCGTGGCGACCCCGACGCCCAGCGGGCCGCAATCGAGGCCTTCGACGCCGAGGCCGCTCTGACCGACGCCGAGCGGACGATTCGGGAGGGCGACCTCGAATGAGCCTGCCGCCGTACATCTACGCCGACCGCCGGGTCCCCGACGAGGAGACCGTCAGGGAGGCCCTCGACCAGCGGACGATGACGGCCTTCGGCGATACCGAACAGCTGGAGCGGCTTCACCGGGTGTTCTACCCGGTGTTCAAGGTCGATTACGAGTACGAGACGGGCGAGGGCAAGCTGTTCGGCACGACGCGGAAGTCCGAGACGGCGCTTCTCGACGGGCTCTGGGCGGACAACGACCGGGCCGTCGCCCAGTACGTCGACGACACCGACGCGGAGGTCCGGCGGCCGACCAGCGACTACGACTTCGGCCGCAACGACCCGGCACTTGGCCGCTCGGTCCTGTTGCAGTTCCAGGTCACCGACGACGACGCCCGGTCGCTGCTGCCCCAGCGCGTCACGGAGTACCGCGAACAGCGCCGTCGGGATTCGTCAGGGACGGCGAACGTGTTCCTCCGAAAACTGCGCGAGTCCTACGGCCTGCCCGGCGATTTCGACCCCGACGGGTTCGACGGCGTGACCGCCGTCGACAGGCTGTACCTCCCGTTCTGGCTCGCCGAGTACCACTCACCCGATAGCTCGGACGTCAAGCTCGTCACCTTCCGGGACCCCGACGCCCCGACCGAGGAGCTCAAACGCCACGGCTGGCTCGCGGAGTTTCTCAGCGCCGAGCCCCGTCGGCTGGCCGACTACGGCTACGAGGTCAACCCCGACCGGCTCGAACGGAACATCCGCGAGCGAATCGACCGGCCCGACGAGTCCGGTTCGGCCGGGCCGGGCCGGGACACCGGGTCCGACAGCGACGGCGCACCGTCGATAAACCGCGAGCGACCGTCGGACGACGACGCAGTGGTCCAGCCCGACGGCGTCGACATGGAGGCCGACGGGCTGGTCGACCCCGACCCCGCCCGGAGCTTCGCCGACGTGGGCGGGATGAGCGACCTGCTGGAGACGCTCAACCACAAGGTCGTCCGGCCGCTGCAGGACCCGACCGCCTTCGAGGAGTACGGCATCGGCGTCGTCAACGGCGTCCTGTTGCACGGGCCGCCGGGCTGTGGGAAGACCCACGTCGCTGGCGCGCTCGCGGGCGAGGTCGACCACGCCTTCATCGAGGTGACGCCGGCCGACGTGACGAGCAAGTACATGGGCGAACCCGCACAGAAGGTCGAGGAGCTGTTCCAGATAGCCCGCGCGAACGCCCCGTGTATCCTCTTCATCGACGAAATCGACGGCATCGCCGGCGCGCGCGACGGCGACAGCAACATGAACAGCAGCGAGCAGCAACTGGTCAACCAACTGCTGACCGAACTGGAGGGCATCGCCGACGAGGACGTGGTCGTGGTCGCCGCGACGAACCTCGTTGAGGACGTCGACGACGCCATCCGCCGCTCGGGCCGGTTCGACGAACGGGTCGAGGTCCCGCCGCCGGACGCCGAGGCGCGCCGGCAGATTCTGGCGATTCACCTCGCCGGCCGGCCGACGGCGGCCGACATCGACCTGGACCCCGTCGTCGAGGAGACGGCCGGCTTCGCCGCCAGCGACATCGAACTCCTCGCGGAGGACGCCGCCCGCAAGGCACTGCGGGCCGACGCCCCAATCGGGACGCCCCATCTCGTGGAGGCCGCCGCGGAAACCGACACCAGCATCCCGGACTGGGTCGACCCCGAGATGGTTGCCGAGGACGGCGTCGTCCAGCCCGACGGCGTCGACCTGCAGGCCAGTTCGCTGGTCGAGCCCGACCCCGGACGCGACTTCGCCGACGTGGGTGGGATGGGCGAACTGAAGGCTCGGCTCGACGAGACGGTCATCGACCCGCTGGAGAACGCCGACACCTACGCCGAGTACGGCATCGACGTCCTCTCCGGGCTGTTGCTGTACGGCCCGCCCGGCTGCGGGAAGACCCATCTCGCCGGCGCGCTCGCGGGCGAACTCGGCCACAGCTTCGTCGAAATCAGCCCCGCGGACGTGACCAGCAAGTGGATGGGCGAGCCGGCCCGCAACGTCGCCGAGGTGTTCGAGGTGGCCCGCGCGAACGCCCCCTGCGTGCTGTTCATCGACGAAATCGACGGCATCGCGGGCTCGCGGCGCGGCTCGATGAACACGAGCGAACAGCAACTGGTCAACCAACTGCTGACCGAACTCGAAGGCGCGGCGGCCGAAGACGTGGTCGTGGTCGCCGCGACGAACTTCGTCGAGGACATCGACGCGGCGCTACGGCGCTCGGGCCGATTCGACGAACGGGTCGAGGTCCCGCCGCCGGACGCCGAGGCGCGCCGGCAGATTCTGGCGATTCACCTGCGGGACCGGCCCGTCGCCAGCGACATCGACTGGGACGCCGTCGTCGGCCCGACCGCGGGGTACGCCGCCAGCGACCTCGAACTCGTCGCGGAGGACGCGGCCCGACACGCCCTGCGGGCCGGGTCGGAGATAACCCAGGCGCACCTCGAAACCGCCGTCCGGGAGACCCATTCGAGCATCGCGGACTGGGACGACCGGGACCGCTACCAGGGCGCGGAGGGGACGGCGGACCTGGGACTCGGACCGTAGCCGGCGGCGGCTTCCGCTTTCTCGTGGCGTCGGTGCGGGCGTGTGAGGGTTCAAACGGGGAGAGCCCGTACTGTAGCCGATGCGTGTCTATCCCGGGACCGGCTCCGGCTGGAACTGGGCGTCGGAACCGAGGTGGTCGCCGTCCTCGAACACGTCGACGCGCTGGCGAACGCCGGCCGTCACGCCTTCCGGCACGCCTACCACCGGGCCGACGACGGCCGGTTCGAAGTGACCGACGGCGAGGGCGTGGCCGCGCGGTTCCCCGGCCCGACGGCGATGCGACGGGGCGGCTACCCGCCCGTACCGATGCCGCTGGTCCCCGAGCACCTGTTTCCCGACGGCGTGGACCGCTCGCGGTGGGCCGTCTGCCAGCCCGACGGGGAGTCCGACGTGCTGACCGCGACGGGGCTACGGACCTGGAATAGCTGCGAGTGCCGACCGAGCCGTCGCTCACGTGGGTCACAGTACCAGAACGGTTTTGTACCACCGAAAGATATCACTAGGTGGTATGACCGATTCAGACTCCTTCGAGCAGTTCAGCGACGTCGGCGAGGCGGAAGTCACACGCGCAATCGGCCAGGAGTGGACCGAGGAGTTCATGGACTTCTCGGACTCCGACGTCATCATCGTCGGGGGCGGCCCCTCGGGGCTGATGGCCGCGAAGGAACTCGCCGAGCGCGGTGTCCAGGTGATGGTCGTCGAGAAGAACAACTACCTCGGCGGCGGCTTCTGGCTCGGCGGCTTCCTCATGAACAAGGTCACGGTACGGGACCCGGCCCAGCAGGTGCTGGACGAACTCGACGTGGACCACAAGCAGTCCAAGGACAGCGAGGGACTGTACGTCGCCAACGGGCCGGAGGCCTGTTCGGGGCTCATCAAGGCCGCCTGCGACGCCGGCGCGAAGATGCAGAACATGACGGAGTTCACCGACATCGTCATCCGCGAGGACCACCGCGTCGGCGGTATCGTGATGAACTGGACGCCGGTCCACGCGCTGCCCCGCGAAATCACCTGCGTCGATCCCATCGCCGTCGAGGCCGACCTCGTCATCGACGCGACGGGCCACGACGCGATGGCCGTCAAGAAACTCGACGAGCGCGGCGTCCTGAACGCGCCGGGCCTCGAAGACGAGGCCAGCGGCATGGACCAGACCGACGACGACACCTACGGCGCGCCCGGCCACGACTCGCCCGGCCACGACTCGATGTGGGTCGGCGAGAGCGAGGACGCCGTCGTCGAACACACCGGCCTCGCCCACGACGGCCTCGTCGTCACCGGCATGGCCACGGCGACGACCTACGGCCTCCCGCGCATGGGGCCGACGTTCGGCGCGATGCTGGTCTCCGGGAAGCGCGCCGCGCAGGTTGCGCTGGACGAACTGGAGGTCGACGCCGACCCCGTCGACATCACCAGTCGCGACGCCGCGACACCCGCTGACGACTGACGCTCTCCAGAATTTTAACTGCCCAACTTTTTCGCGCTTGCTTGCATATTCGGGCCGAAATATCGCGTCCAAACCAACAATTAAGCGATAGTAGTGCAGAGATGCTAGGGATTGACAACCAATGTCCGAAGAGATGCAGCGGAGCGACAACGAGTCGGTCGGCGGCGAGCTCGCGGTCCAGCTCTGGAGTCGACGTCCGGTCTGTGGCCCACGGACGACAGCTATCGACCGGTTCACGGAACTCGCGGCGGCGGGAGTCGTCGACGACTTCGAGGTACAGACGTGGCCCGAGGAGGTCCCGGTCGACCCGGAGAGCGAGCACGGCGAGGTGCTGGCGACCATCGACCGGTACGAGCAGTGGGCACAGGAACGCGGGCTGAGCCTCCGACCGCCCTTCGAGACACGGACCTCGTCGCTGCTGGTCGGCGGGAGCACGGAGGTACTGCGCCTGCCGATGATTGCCGTCGCCGTCTACGCGGACGGCGACCTGGCCGGGGTCTACCCGTGTAGCGACGGCGAGAGGACGTGGTCGGTCACCGACTGCATCGACGCGCTGACGGCGGACCCGCCCACGCTCCCCCACGACGCGGGGTCGTGACGCGCCACCGACCGGTCCCACCCTCCGCTCTGCCGGTCCCGGTGGCCGGTGCAAATCCCGATACGTAACTGATATCACTGGCCGGTACCACCGTTGAATACCATGGAGTCTGTCACGCTGTACCGTGCCCCGACGACGGTCGTCGACGCCGCGACTGTCGCCGACTGGCTCGGCGCGCGGGTCGAGGCTGCCGTCTCCGTCCGGGACCGGTTTCTCTCGCGGCACGGCGATTCGGAACTGGCGGAATCGTTCGCACGGGCGCGGGTGCTCTCGCCCTACGACCGCGAGACCGGGAACACGATGCTCGGCATCGTTCGTTACGAGGAGCGAGCGCTGGACTCGCCCGAACGGGCCGGTGGCGTCATCTACGACGGGCTGGCCGTCCAGCGGGCGCTCCACGAGCGACTCCCCGAGGCCGAGCGGTCGCTGGACCACCTCCACGTCCCGCTGCTGGACCGCGTCGTCGGGACCTGGGGCGACCACGACGGCCGCTGGCACAAGCGCGTCACCGTCCTCGGCCAGCCCGCGGTCGTCTCGGTGCCGGGGCTGTACGAGGCCCCCGCAAAGCCGGAGCAGTACTACAAGGAACAGCAGCGACACGCCCTGCTCTCCGGCGGGGCACCGCCCCGCGAGGTGCTCGAAAACGAGGTCGAGGGGGCGTTTCTGGTCGAGGACGACCCCCGGACGACCGAGGCGCTCAAGGGCTACGTCCTGCAGGCCTACCACTACCTCGACACCGGCGAGACGTTCTGCGACGACGAGGCCTGCCGGCTCCACAACCCACACCGCCAGCCCGGCGTCGTCGCCGCACAGCTCCGGGAGCCCGAGTTCTGTCCCCGTCACGCGGAGCGCTACCGGCCGGCGTGACTACGTGACGGTCCCGCTCAGCAGGCCGACGAACCCGCCCGCCATCGTCTCGTAGCGCCTGTCGACTGTCCGCGCGGTCAGCCGCTCGCGGGCCGCCCGGACCCGCCGTTCGAACGCGCTGGCGTGTGACCGCGTCGAGAGCCGCGTCCCCGGCGCGGAGAGCCGGACGAACCCCTCGAACGCGAGATTCAGTGGCGCAGCGAGGGCGCTCTGGCTCCGCTGGAAATTCAACAGTGCGACGCGACCCCCCGAGGCGACGCAGTCACACCACGCGTCGACCGCCGCCGCGGGGTCCTCGAAGATACCGGCGACGAACGTCGCCAGCACGGCGTCTGCCCCCCGGACCGGCGGTCGGGACGCATCCGCCTGCACGTAGTGGACGCTCCCGCCCGTTCGCGCGGGACGGTCGCGTGCGCGGTCGAGCATCTCCCGAGTCACGTCGACGCCGACGATGCGCCCCGCCGGCCCGACCCGCTCGCGGAGCGCCGGCACGTTCGCGCCCGTGCCACACCCCATCTCGACGACGGTGTCGCCGGGGTCGAGCGCCAGCGCGGCCGCCGTCCGGTCGCGCCAGGAGGCCACGCCCGGCACGCTCGCCAGCCAGTCGTACACCCGCGCCCAGCGGCCGTAGAACGACTGCGCGTCGGTCACAGGATTTCGCGCGCCGTCTCGGCGACCGACACGGCGTCGTCCCCGAGCAGGTACACTACCGGCTCGATACCCATCGCGCCGGTGTGATAGAGGACGTCGACGCCCGGGTCCTCGGCCAGAGCGGCCGCAACGGCCGGTTCGACGCGCTCCTCGGCGTCGAACTCGACGGCGGTCAGGCCCTCGTCCCGCAGCGCGGCCACGACGGCCTCGTCGTACCGGACGTTCAGTACGGCGCGGGCGTCGCTCCCGGCGGTCCGTGCCGCCAGCAACAGCGTCGCGACGTGCTCGCTGACGCCGAACTCGGGGTCAGCCGGGATAGTCGCCCGCCCCTTCACGTCGAGAATCCGCCCCGGGACGGCGGCCACGTCCTCGATGCTCTCGGCCTCGGGGAGACACTGGACGAGGTTCGACCCGACCGCCGGGATGAGCGTCGCGAACCCGCTGGTGTTTTCCAGCACCGAGAGCCCGCGCCGCACGGACGCGAGCGTCCGCTCGGCCGACCGCAACTGCGAGTCCGGGTCGTGGACGGCGAACTCGTCGTCGTACTCACCCAGCTCCGGGACCGCCTCCTCGTGTAACTGCGCGAGGACGCCGCCGTGTTCGAGTTCGCGGACGAACACCTCCGTCTCGACCAGCGCCTGGACGGGGCTCATGTCGCCGTCGGCCAGCCCGTCGGCAAGCCGCTCGACCAGCTCCGCCAGCCCGCGGTGGGCCAGCAGGTCGTCGTGGCGCGCCACGTCGCCGTGGACGTACTTCGAGACCGCGCTCTGGCTGATGCCCAGCAGGTCCGCAACTTCCGACTGGGTCAGGCCACGCTCCCGCAGGGCGTCGGCCAGCAGCGAGCGGAACGTCGGCAGGAAGTCGTCGACGACGATTTCCTCGATGAACCGCATCTATCGTCGCCCTCCGCCGACCGCTGTCCCGCTCATTGGTCGCCTCCGAACTCGACCTCGGTTCTCACCGATACCGTGATACCACGCGTCGCGGGCATCACTGCTCGCCTCCGAACTCGCGGTCGCCCTGTATCTTGCTCGCCTGCGGCCCGGACTGACCCTGGTACTTCGAGCCGCGCTCGGCCCCGTAGGGCCGGTCGGCGGGCGTCTTGAGTTCCGTGAAGGTGAGCTGGGAGATTCGCATCCCCGGCGTCAGCGCCACCGGCGCGGTGCCGAGGTTCGACAGTTCGAGCGTGATTTGTCCCTCGTAGCCGGGGTCACACAGTCCGGCGGTCGCGTGTACCACAATCGCCAGCCGGCCCAGTGACGACCGCCCCTCGACGTGGGCGATGAGGTCGTCGGGGATGGCGACGCGCTCGTGGGTCGTCCCCAGCACGAAGTCGCCGGGGTGGAGGATGAACTCCCCGCCCTCCTCGATGACGGTCTCCTCGACGTAGTCGGCGACCTCGTCCTCGGAGTTCGGGTGGATACAGGGGATGTTGGCGTGCTGGAACTCCAGGAACTCCCGGCCGAGCCGGAGGTCGATGCTGGCCGGCTGAATCTGGATGTCCGGGTCGTCGAGCGGTTCGACGACGAGGTCACCCTGTTCCAGCCGTCGCAGGATGTCCGCATCGGAGAGTATCATGAGAGTGGCGTTTGCGGCCGCGGGCCTAAACCTCCCGGTTCTCAGGAGGCCAGCACGGGCAGCGTCGCGGCGACGACGGCGATGGTGACCGCGGCGTACCTGCCGATTCCGTGGACGACGCGGAGGCCGCCGGCCCACACGTACGCCTGCCAGGCCGCGGTGCCGACCTGTACCGCGAGGAAGGTGAGACCGGAGAGGCCTGTCTGCAGAGTCCGGACCTGTTCGAGCAGCACCTGTGGCGAGGTAGCGGCGAAATCCGCCCGGGCGGCGAACCCGACGAGCGCCGCCCCGCCGATGGCAGCGCCGACGACCGAGGGGAGCAGCCCCCAGCCAGTCACCTCCAGTGTCGCCCCGAACCCGGCCGAGCCGCCAGCGGTTTTCGCGCCGACGTACAGGACGACGGCGAGGCCGAACCAGACGACGACGAGGCCGACGAGGAGAGCGGGGAGTAGCTCGGCGGCCTGGTCCCAGAGGAGGGCCCCGATTTCGACGGTCTGCGTCGCCGGTTCGTCACAGCCGGCGACAGTCATCCCGCCGACGCCGCCGTCCTCGCAGAACTGGTCGGGCGGGCGCGCCGGGTTGTCTATCTCCGTTGTTCCGGTGAACTGGGCGGAAAACAGGCGGAGCGCGAGTCCACCGACGGTTGTCAGGGCCACGGCAGCGCCGAGCGCGAGCCCCGCCCCGCGAACGCCGCCGAGGTCGTCGCGCCGCTGTTCGAAGAACGCCCCGGGGCGCAGGAGGGCGGTTCGGATGGTGGAGGGCATCCCCGGGGTGTGCTCGGCCACGGCGTATGTACTCTGTGGTATGTGCAACCGTGAAGGGAGTCCGACGGGAGTTTAAGTACGGGTGGCCATGTAACCGTATGAAGCAGGCTATCGTCGCGCGGGCCGATATCGGTATGGGCGAGGGCAAACTCGCCGCCCAGGTCGCCCACGCCTCGCTGTCGGCCTACGAGGACGCCGGCCCGAAGCCCCGGAAAGCCTGGAAGGGCGCGGGCCAGAAGAAAGTCGTCCTGAAAGCCACGAGCGAGTCCGAGCTGTTCGAACTCGCGGACGTGGCCGAGCGCGAAGGCCTGCCGCATGCGGTCGTCCGGGACGCCGGCCACACACAGCTCGACCCGGGAACCGTCACGGCGCTCGCCGTCGGCCCCGCCGAGGACGAGCTGGTGGACCGCGTCACCGGCGACCTGCCGCTGTTCTGAGGGCAGCGGCCCGCGATACGGTTATATAAGAGCAACCCTAACCTCAGGTGAACAACAACACGATACATCATGCAAGGAAACGAACAACAGGCCTACGACCGCGGGATAACCATCTTCTCCCCGGACGGACGCCTCTATCAGGTCGAGTACGCACGAGAAGCCGTCAAGCGCGGAACCGCCAGCGTGGGGGTCCGCACCGAGGACGGCGTGGTCATCGCCGCAGACCGCCACGCCCGGTCGCCGCTCATCGAGCGCGACAGCATCGAGAAGATTCACGAGATCGACTCCCACGTCGGCGTCGCCAGCGCCGGCCACGTGGCCGACGCGCGCCAGCTCATCGACGTGGCGCGCCGCCAGGCCCAGGTCAACCGCCTGCGCTACGACGAGCCGGCCTCCGTCGAGTCGCTGACCAAGGAAATCACGGACTACATCCAGCAGTACACCCAGACGGGCGGCGCGCGCCCGTTCGGTGTCGCGCTGCTCGTCGCGGGCATCGAGGACGGCCAGCCGCGGCTGTTCGAGACGGACCCGTCGGGGACCCCCTACGAGTGGCAGGCCGTCGCCATCGGCGGCTCGCGCGAGGACATCCAGTCGTTCCTCGAAGACGAGTACGCCGAGGAGATGGACCTCGAAGGCGGCATCGAACTCGCGCTCCGCGCGCTCGCGTCGGTCAACGACGACGGTCTCGACGCGACGGGCGTCGACATCGCCACCATCGACGTGGAGACCGAGCAGTTCCAGAAGCTCTCGGAGGAGGACATCGCCGAGCGCCTCGAAGAGTTCGAACTCGGAGGTGAGAACTGATGTACGACCCCGAGAACCGGCTGACCGACGCCTACGAGCCCGAGGTCGGGACCCTCCCCAACGAGAGCGAGGGCCGCGACGAGGAGAACGTCGTCAAGACCGGGACCACGACCGTCGGCCTCTCGACCGAGGACGGCGTCATCATCGCCACGGACCGGCGCGCGTCGCTGGGCGGGCGCTTCGTCTCGAACAAGCAGGTCACGAAGGTCGAGCAGATTCACCCGACGGCCGCGATGACGCTGGTCGGCAGCGTCGGTGGCGCGCAGTCGTTCATCCGCTCCCTGCGGGCCGAGGCAGACCTCTATGAGGTCCGCCGGAACGAACCGCTCTCGATCCACGCGCTGGCGACGCTCGCGGGCAACTTCGCCCGCGGCGGCCCGTACTTCGCCATCAACCCAATCGTGGGCGGCGTCGACGAGGAGGGGAGCCACGTCTACAGCGTCGACCCGGCCGGCGGCGTCCTCCAGGACGACTACACCGTCACCGGCTCCGGGACGATGGTCGCGACGGGGACCATCGAGGGACAGTACGACCCCGAGATGAGCCTCGACGAGGCCCGCTCGCTGGCCATCCGCGCCGTCAACGCCGCGGCCGAGCGTGACACCGGCTCCGGCAACGGCGTCGTCATCGCCGAAATCACCGTCGAGGGCGTCGAGGTCGACGCCTTCGACGACTACGAGTCGGCCGAGTAATCCGGCCGTCCCGCGTCGGCTTTTTCGGGTGCCGTCGGGTAGTCCCTACTCGCGCGGCACGACCCGCATCGGATACTCTGACTGCCGCATGATGTCCTGTGCGACGCTGCCGAAGATGAGCCGGTCAGTCTGGCTCCGCTTGCGGACGCCGATGACGAGTTCGTCGGCGTCGACCTCCGCCGCGATGTCGAAGATGTCCGTCGCGGGACTGTTGCCCCGGATTATCTGGTAGGTCTCTACGGACACCAGGTCGCCCAGTCGGTCCGAGACGACTTCGAGCGCGGCCTTCCCGTCGGCGACCGCCGCCGACGACGTGCTGTCGCCGCCGCGCTGGGAGTTGACCGCGTAGACGCTGTCGTCGGGGTCAAGCACCCCTTCGAGGTACGAACACAGCGTTTCGCTGACTGTCTCGGAGTTCGTCGCGAGCACGAAGGTCTGCATACGCCGAGGTGCGACCGCCGCCGTTATAAGTGTGGTTCTAGTTACCAATTCGCATTTGAGTGTCCCTCCGTGACGACCAGCCAGCAGACCGCCAGAAAGACCGCGAGGACGAGCAGTATCGACCCCCAGACGAGCGCCCCGAAGGCCGTCGAGCCCAGCGCGGCGAGGGGAAGCGCGGCTGTCGCGGTCATCGCTCGGACCCCCCGTCGGCCACCGGGTCGTCGAGCGCCCGGACCTCCCGACCGAGGTCGTCGAGGTCGGCGTCGGCCCCGCCCAGTAGCGTCGCCACGGCGGTGAGTGCGGCCGAGACCAGCGTCGCGCCGGCGAAGGCGGTCAGGAACGACGGCGCTGGGAGGACGCTGCCGACGACCGGGACTGTTGTGACCAGGCCACGCAGCGACGGGAAGTACGCGAAGCCGACGACCAGGCCGGCGACCCCCGAGACCATCGCGCCCGGGCCGGTGAGCCGCTCGGTGTAGAGACCGGCGAGGAACGGGACGAAGACAGCGGCGGCCAGCAGGTCGGCAGTCAGGAACAACTGGAGGACGCTGTACCCCTGTGCGCCGATGGCCATCGCGGCGAGGGCGACGCCGACTGTCAGCCCGCGCCCGCCCAGCCAGAGGGTCCGCTGGTCGGGGTCGTCGAGCAGTCGGGCGAGGTCGGCGGTGACGACGCTGGCGATGGCGTTGAACATCGTGTCGGCGGAGCTCATCACCAGCAACACGGCGAGGACGACGACGGCGAGGGTCACCCACGCGGGGAACGCCTTCGCGACCACGAGGAAGAAGGCGATGCTCGCGGAGCCCGATTCGGTGAGGCCGAGCCCCGCCGCGGCGATGCCGAACAGCCCGGAGAGCAGGAGCATCGGGACGACCACGACGGCGGCGATGCCCAGCCCGCGCCGCAAGGTGCGTTCGCCGTCGGCGGCGTACACCCGCTGCCAGACGCCCTGGTTCAGCATGTTCGCACCGAGGAGGGCGAACGCGACGTACAGGCCGAACTCCAGTCCGGGACCGAACCCGGGGTCGAGCAGCGTCGGGTCGGCCGACACCACCGTCGCGTGGAGCCCGCTCGTCCCGCCCAGCGAGAGCAGCGCGCCGCCGAAGCCGACGGCCAGGAGCGGCAGGATGACCAGCGTCTGGACGGTGTCGGTGACGATGCTGGCGAGCAGGCCGCCGTAGGTCGTGTAGACGAGGACGAACCCCCCGACGAGCAGCGAGGTCTGCCAGAGCGGCACGTCCGCGACGAGCGCGAGCGCGCCGGCGATGCCGGTCATCTCCGCGGCGAGGAAGATGAACATGTAGAACACCGAGACGACCAGGACGAGCAGGTACATCCCGGTGCCAAAGCGGGCGTAGGCGAACTCGGTCAGCGAGTGGCCCGCGGGCATCACCTCGCGGATGCGAGCGCCGACCGGCACGAAGAGCGCGAGCGGAATCGCGCTGCCGATGGCGTAGCCCAGGACGGCGGGCAACCCGCCGAAAGCGGCCCCGGCCTCGGCTGGGCTCAGCAGAATCCAGACGCCCATCATCGACGCGATGACCGTCGCGGCGAGGGTCCCGCTGCCGGCCGAGTCACGCGCCGAGATGTACGACTCCACCGAGTCGATGCGGCCGCGCGCGGCCAGGAGGCCGACGCCGGTGAACACGAGGACTGTGGCCGCGGTCAGGCCGAGCGCCACGGTCGAGGAGACCATCTACGGGCTCACCTCGCTGTCGGCCGCGTCGTAGGCCGTCTCGAAGAACTGCCGTTCGAGCGCGACCGTGCGCTCGAACAGCGACGCGACGCGGGCCGCCCGCCGCGGCGAGAGCGTCGGGCCGACGGCGTCGAGTTCGCCCCGGAGCCAGTCGACGAACGCGACGAACGGCTCGACCGCGTGGAGGTCCACCCACTCGGCGAAGTAGAAGGGCAGCCCCGTCCCGGCGCTGGGCGGGCCGCCCGGGTCGCCGTGCGCCGCGGCGGCCGCCGTCGCCCACGACTCGTATATCCACTCGGCGGGGACGAGCACGGCCAGCGTCTCCGCGTAGCCGCCCTCCCGCGCGGCCCGGCCCAGCAGGTCGACGAACGCCGCCGTCGTCGGCGTCGGCTCGGGGTCCTGCCAGTCCGGTTCGTCGACCCCCAGCGCCGCGAAGGAGCGCTCGAAGTAGTCGTCTTCCTCGTCGGTCACGGTATCGAGGAACTCGACGAGGCGGCGCTTGGCCGCCATGTCCGGAGCCTGTCCGACCGCGTGGCCGAACGTCCCGACGAGTTCGCCGACGAAGGCGTAGTCCTGCACCAGGTAGTGTGCGAACGCGCCCTCGTCGAGCGTGCCGGCCCCGAGTTCTTCGACGAATCGGTGCCCGACGGCGGCGTCCCAGTCGGGCTGATTCCGCTCGCGGAGCCAATCGGTGAACTGGGGGTCCGTGACGCGGTCGGCGTAGGCCGCGTACGCCTCGGTCGTCATAGCGCCCACCCCTCCCGCGTGTAGGCCATCTCCCAGAACCGGTGTTCGAGCTTCGCGCTCGTCAGGAACGCCGCCTCCATGGCGTCGTGCTGGCCGGGATAGCGCTCGCCACAGCGGTCGACGTAGGCCCGACACCACTCGGTCGCCTCGCGGAACTCCGCGCCGGTGTACTGCTCGATGAACGGCGTGTAGCGGTGCTCCTCCTCGGCCAGGTCGGCCATGTGGGCGGCCACGTCGAGGTAGCCCTGCATGCAGGGGTACAGCGCCGCGGCGATTTCGGCCTCGTGGCCCTCGTAGGCCGTCCGGACGAGGAAGTTCGTGTACGCCAGACAGGTCGGGGCCTTCTCGGTCGACTCCAGGTCGGCCTCGGAGACGCCGTAGTCGGCCGCGAACTCCCGGTGGAGGTCCATCTCGGTGTCGAGCACTTGGTGGGCGACGCCGAGCAGGTGCGCCATCGTCGACTCGTCGCGCGCCGTCGCCCCCGCGAGCGCGAACAGTCGCGCGTAGTCCTGCAGGTACCGGTAGTCCTGTTTCACCCAGTGCTCGAACGCCGACTCGTCGAGCGTCCCGTGGGCCAGTTCGGTGACGAACGGGTGCGCCTTCTGTGCCGCCCAGATGCTTTCGCCGATGTCGAGCAGGTGGTCGCTGAACGCCATTGGTAGTCGACGCGACGCGGCCCTGCGTATTATATCCTGCTAATACAACTTGGTTGTACAGCGCGCGGCGGGGGGTGCCCGACGGCCGGCCCGGCTGTGGGCGACCTTCGTTGCACAGTCCCAACTGCTAAGCGAACCACGACCCTCACTCCCGGCAATGACACTGCAGTTGCCGAGCGAAATCGTGGTCGAGCGGTTCCTCCCGACCGCCCGGGCGATGCTCGCGACGGAGCTCGACGAGAAGGGGTGGACCCAGCAGGACATCGCCGACCAGCTCGGGGTGACACAGGCCGCGGTGAGCAAGTACGCCAGCGGCTCGGTCACCGTCGAGGAGCGGTTCCGGGAGGACGCCCGGATGCGACAGACCATCGAGCGCATCGCCGACGGCCTGGCCGCGGGCGAGATGGACGAGTACGCGGTGCTCGGCGAACTGCTCGCGCTGGTCCGGGAGTTCGAGGACCGCGGCCCCATCTGTGCGGTCCACGAGGAGGAGATGCCGGCGCTACGGGGGCTGGGCTGTGACCTCTGCGTTCGCGGGACCGACACCGCGGTGCTGGAGGAGCGGGCTGTCCTGTCGTCGGTCCGGCGGGCGACCCGCCTGCTGGCGGACAGCGCCGTCGTCGACGCCATCCCGAACGTGGGGATGAACGTCGGCATGGCCCTGCCGGACGCCGAGGACGCCCTCGACGTGGCGGCGGTCCCCGGACGGATTCACGACCTCCGGGGGCGGGTCAACGTCCCGTCGAACCCGGAGTTCGGGGCGTCGGAACACGTCGCCCGGACGATTCTGGCCGCGTCTGCGGTCGACCCCACGCGCCGGGCGGCGCTCAATCTCGTGACCGACGAGGCGGTCCTCGATGCGGCCCGCGAACGGGGCGTCGAGCCGCTGGAGTTCGACGCCGGCTACGAGGACCGGGCCGACCGCCTCGAAGCGGCGTTCCGGGAGCGGAGCGCGGTCCCCCGGGTCATCTACCACACCGGCGCGTTCGGTATCGAACCGATAACCTACGTCTTCGGCGAGACGGCGGACGAGGCCGCCGAGTTCGCGGTCGACCTCCTCGACGCGGCCGGCGCGTAGTCCGCCGTCAGAACCAGCCGGTCTCGGGGTCGACGGGGTTTTCGGGCTCCTCGCCCCGCAGGGCCCGGACGACGTCCTCGACGACGGTCTCTGTCACCTCGACCCGGGACTCCTCGGAGTACCACGCGACGTGGGGGCTGCAGACGACGCTGTCGAGGTCGTGCAGCGACGACTCCCCCGGAGGCTCGGCCTCGCGTACGTCCAGTCCGGCCCCGCCGAGGTCCCCGCTGACGAGCGCGTCGTACAGCGCCGCCTCGTCGACCAGCCCGCCCCGAGCCGTGTTCACGAGCAACGCGTCGTCGGCCATGCGGTCGAGGGCGTCCGCGTCGACCAGCCCCCGCGTCTCGTCGGTCAGCGGCGCGTGCAGCGAGACGACGTCGGACTCGGCCAGCAGCGTCTCCAACGTGACCGATTCGACGCCGAGGTCGCCCATCCGATACTCGGGGACGTACGGGTCGTAGGCGATTACGTCCACGTCGAAACCCCGGAGCTTCGCGGCGAACCGCCTCGCCAGTTTGCCGAAGGCGACGAGGCCGACGGTGCTGCCGGCGATGCGATGCATCGGCTGGCCGACTGACCACTCCCACTCGCCGCTTTTCACCGACCGGTCGAACGTCGGTATCTTCCGCAGGCAGGCGAGCGTGAGCGCGAACGCGTGGGTCGATACCTCCTCGACGGAGTACGCGGGGACGTTGACGACCGTCACGCCGGCGTCGACCGCCGCCCGCACGTCGATGTTGTCCACGCCGATGCCGGCCCGACCCACCACTTTGAGCGAGTCGGCGGCGTCGACGACCTCGGCCGTGACCTGCGTGCCGGCGTCGACGACCAGCGCGTCCGCGCCGTCGACCGCGCGTGCGACGGCCGCCGGCTCCTTGGCCCCCGTCGTCTCGACGGTCGCGTCGACCGCGTCCAGTACCGCCGTCCGCGTCTCCTCGTCCATCACCTTGGTGTCGGAGACGATGACTCGATACGACATACCATGGCTTGCCGCGGCCCCGAAATAAAGTCACCCGTCGGGTCTGGGGGGGCTGTCACACCTCGCTGCCCTCGGCAGTCAACCGTCCGCACTGACCTGTGCCACGAGGTCTCTGGCCGATTGCCCCTTCTTCGACCGTTAAGTTGCTGGCGGAACTGCGCTCCGACAATGGCACCCGAGACGGGGGCCGAGGAGGACGTGGACCTGCTCGACTCCTTCCGGCAGTTCTTCGCGCTGGAGCGGGACGTGCTTGTGTTGTCGCTGTCCATGCTCGCGTTCAGCCTCGCGTTCCAGATGACGAGCCGGTACGTCCCCGAGTACATGCGGCTCTTGGGGGCCAGCGCGGGCGTCATCGGCCTGTACGGCAGCGTCGGGAACCTCATCAGCGCGGTGTACCCCTACCCCGGCGGGGCGGTGTCCGACCGCGTCGGCTCGCGGCTGGCGCTGACCGCCTTCGCGACGCTTGCGACGGCCGGCTTCGGCGTCTGGTACCTCGCCTCCGTCGTCGGCGACATCGCGCTCGGGACGGTGACGCTGCCGGCCTGGACGCTCGTGTTCGTCGGCCTCTTTCTGGCACAGGCTTGGAAGTCCTTCGGGCTGGGTGCGACCTTCGCCATCGTCAAACAGAGCGTCCCGCCCGAGCGGCTGGCGATGGGGTTTGCCAGCACGGAGGTGTTCCGCCGCATCGGCTTCCTGCTCGGGCCGCTGGCCGCCGCGGCGCTGCTCGCCACGACCGCGACGTTCGTCGGGGGCTTCCAGCGCGTGCTGGCGGTCGCGCTGGCCTGTGGCCTCGTCGCCACCGTCGCCCAGCACGTCCTCTACGACGCCAGCGAGGACACGCTCGGGAAGTCCTTCGAGGGCATCGACCAGATACGCGCCGACCTGCGGACGATGCCGGCGACGCTCCGCCCGCTCCTGGTCGCGGACACGTTCGTCCGCTTCGCCAACGGGATGGTGTACGTCTTCTTCGTCATCGTCGTCACGGAGTTCCTCTCGGTCGGGTTCACCGGCTTCGGCGTCCAGTTGCGCCCCGA
Organism: Haloarcula sp. DT43; assembly: GCF_037078405.1. Lineage (NCBI taxonomy): Archaea > Methanobacteriati > Methanobacteriota > Halobacteria > Halobacteriales > Haloarculaceae > Haloarcula > Haloarcula brevis. The sequence goes on from NZ_JAYMGZ010000001.1 coordinate 984,830, forward strand.
CGCCTTCTTCGGCGTCCTGCTCGGCGTCGAGATGGTCGTCGCCATCCTCTCGATGGCCCCCGTGGCGAAACTCTCCGAGTGGGCCGGCCTCAAGCCCGCCGTCGCACTGGGCTTTCTCGTCTACGCCGTGTTCCCGCTCTTGCTCGTCTTCGCGCCGGGCGACCAGTGGGTCCTGGTGCTCCTGTTCGCGTTCTCGGGACTGCGGTTTGCCGGCCTGCCCGCCCACAAGGCGCTCATCGTCGGCCCCGCCGAACGGGACACCGGCGGTCGCGTCACCGGGACCTACTACCTGATTCGGAACACGCTGGTCATCCCGAGCGCCGCGCTCGGGGGCTGGCTGTACGGCAGCGAGTGGGTCGTCGCCGTCGGTGAGGCGACGCTACGGGCCGGCCCCGAACTCGCCTTCGGCGTCGCTACCGCCGTCGGGCTGGCCGGCGTCGCCTACTTCGTCGCCTTCGGTCGGGAGTTCGAGGCGTACAACTAGGGCCGTGTCTACCACTCCTCGCGGGGCGGGAACTCCTCGCCACAGCGCGGACAGTACCGCATCGGTGCGCGGGACTCCTGGCCGTCCCTGTCGAACGTTATCTCCCGGCCACAGCTCTCACATGCTAGCTTTGGCATCGTGGTGTTCTCGGGTCGCCCGCACAGCCACGACCCGGTCACGGATACAGTGTGTGCCGTGATAACACTAGGTATCGGCCGCAGCGCGGGTCGACGCCGCGTCCGCAAGCGCCAGCCATAAGCGCCGAGCCACGAACAGTCGACCAATGCAAGCGGCCCACCCCATCGAGCGAGCGGTCGGCATGGAGTACTACGTCAGCGACGCCGACGGGGTAGGCGGCCGTCTCCGCGCCTCCCCGGCCGACTTCCGGGTCCGGGAACTGGAGGCGTTCGATACCGAACCGGTCGACGCCGACACCGGCGCGTACCCGCATCTCGTCTTCCGGGCGGAGCTTCGCAACTGGGAGACCAACGACTTCGCCAGCGAGCTATCGGACCGACTGGGCATCTCCCGCGAGCGGGTGTCGTGGGCGGGGACGAAGGACAAGCGCGCGGTCACGACCCAGCTGTTCTCGGTGAAAGGCGTCGCGGCCGAGGACCTGCCGGAAATCGGCGGCACGGACATCGAGGTCGTCGGCCGCGCCGGCCGTCCCATCCTCTTTGGCGACCTGGCCGGCAACGCCTTCGAAATCGTCGTCCGGGAGACCGAGAACGCCGACGCCGCCGCGAGCGTCGTGGCGGACCTTCAGGCGTTCGCCACCGGGGACGACCCGACCGCGGGCGAGGGCGGCGAAACCGCCCTCCCGGACGGTGAGACAACGGTCGGCGTGCCCAACTACTTCGGTCAGCAGCGGTTCGGGTCGCGCCGGCCGGTCACCCACGAGGTCGGGCTGGCTATCGCCCGCGGCGAGTGGGAGGACGCGGTCCTGGCCTACGTCGGGAACCCCCACGAGCGCGAACCGGAGTCGACCCGAGAGGCGCGCGCGTACGTCGACGAAACCCGCGACTGGGCCGGCGCGCTGGACAGGCTCCCGGGGGCGCTGGGCTACGAACGCTCCATCTGTCACCGGCTGGTCGAGAACGGGGCAGCGGAGCCGGCGGACTTCCGCGACGCCTTGGAGGCCCTGCCGTCGAACCTCCAGTCGCTGTTCGTCAACGCCGCTCAGTCGTACGTCTTCAACCGCATCCTCTCGGAGCGGCTGGAGCGGGGGCTCCCCTTCGACCGGCCGGTCGAGGGCGACGTGGTCTGTTTCCGGGACGGCGACGCCCCCGAGGACTTCCCGATTCCCGACGCCGACCGCACCCAGGAGGTCACGGCAAAGCGGCTCTCGACCGTCGAGCGCCACTGCGAGCGCGGGCGGGCCTTCGTCACGGCGCCGCTGGTCGGGACCGACACCGAACTCGGCGGCGGCGAACCGGGCGACATCGCCCGCGGGGTCCTCGACGACCTCGGGCTCGAACGCGGCGACTTCGACCTCCCCGGCGCGTTCGACAGCGACGGGACGCGCCGCGCGATACTGCTCCGGACCGACCTCGGCGTCGACCGTGCCGGCGACGACCTGACGTTCTCCTTCTCGTTGCCGAAGGGGAGCTACGCGACGGTCCTCCTCCGGGAGTTCCGCAAGGGCGACCCGGACGCATAGCAGGCCCTTCGGGCGCTCGGTAAATGACGCGGAATATGCAACGGTTAAGTCCGGCCACACACGCCATCTCGTATGGGCGAGCTACCGGACGAGTTCTCGTGTACCATCACCGACTGGGAGTACATCTACAGCCTCTGTCGAGACGTGGCCGACGACGTGAAAGCCGCCGCGTTCGAGCCCGACGTGGTCGTCGCGCTGGCACGGGGCGGCTGGTTCGGCGGGCGCTGTCTCTGTGACTTCCTCGGGCTGGACGACTTAGCGAGCCTGAAAGTCGAGCACTACGTCGGGACCGCGGCGAAAGGCGAGGAGGCACAGATAAAGTACCCGCTGGCCGACGGTGCGGTCGAGGGCAAGGACGTGCTGGTCGTCGACGACATCGCCGACACCGGTCAGTCAATCGAGACGGCCGCCGAGTGCGTCCGCGACCGAAACCCCAGCAGCGTCCGAACGGCGACGCTCCAGTTGCTCCAGACGAGCGACCACGAACCGGAGTTCGTCGGCGAGCGCCTCGACGAGTGGACCTGGGTCGTCTACCCCTGGAACTTCGTCGAGGACATGGTCGAGCTCGTCGCGGGCGTGATGGCAAAGAGCGACCTGGAGACGCACACGGAAGCCGACATCCGCCGCCTGCTGCGGGAGTACCACGGCGTTGGCCGCACGGACCTGGAAATCGCCCAGCCGGACCGACTGGGCGAGGTCACCGCGGAGATGGAACGGCGCGGCGTCGCCGAAGCGGCCGGCGACGGCTGGCGACTCGCCGACGACTGAGACGGGGCGGCGTCGCTCACTCCGGCGGCAGTCGCTGTAGAAACGGGCACGGCAGTCGCTCCACCCGGGGTCGACGGAACCGAACGGCTAGCGCCGTCCGTCGCTAGTCGGGCGCTCCACTAGCGGCGGGCACGGCCGTCGTCGCGGACGTACTCTAACGCGCTGACGAACTGCTCTTTGTCGACCCGGTCGCCGGACTCCTCGAGTCGTTCGCGGATTTTCGTCGGGGTCATGTGTGTTGGTAACATGGGCCTGTGTCGGTATAACTCTTTCCGCTCCGCTAACAGGTTCGGCGCGAGACGTCCGACTCGAAGTACGGCGTGGGGCCGGCCCCGGCTCGAACCGCCGGACCGGGACACCCCCCGTCCAGGGAATATATTTAATACCCTGCTTACCCAACGGAAACTATGGCCGCTTACGGCCGGCCGTCACTTCGAGACCTGTTCGATGAATCACCGACGCCGCACATCGCGCATCCGCCGCGGAGTCACCATCGAGACTTCTACGTTGCCACAGACGGGTCGTTCAGACCCCACAACGGCACGACATCGACCGCCAGCGGGTCGAACGGCCCGACGGGCGGGCTGGGTGTCGTCGTCGAGACCCTCGACGGTGAGCGCGTGGTCAGGCTGTCGGTCCCGGACACCTGTCCCGACAACAACGTCGCCGAGTACCGGGCGCTCCACCTCGGACTCGACGTGCTGGCGAGACGGGCGCCGCCCGACGCCCGCGTCGGACTCCTCATCGACCACGACCAGCTCGCCGAGAACGTGAACGCGGAGGTGCTCGCCGCCCACGGCTCCGACTACGACCCGCCACACGCCGTTTCGGTCCCGCCGGCGACGGGGCTACACTGGCGCGGCATCCAGGCCCGCATCAACGGGTTCGGCGAGGTCCGCGCCGCGCGGATTTCCGGCGACCGCAACCCCGCGCATCCGCTGGCGAACGCACCTGACCAGTACGCCCACGTCAACGGCGAACCGGACCGGTGTGTCCTCCCTGACGCGCCGACCGTAAACGAACGCGTCCCGCCGCCGTCGCGCGCCGAGCGCGGCGGGGCGTCGGACTGACGGAACCTGGCCGGCCAAAGCCGGCGACACGCAAGAGCTCTCTCACATCGCGGTTACTGCTCTGTTTCTCCACCTCGTCGCTATCGCTCCGTTCCCCACTTCGCTGTCACCGCTCAGTTGCATCTGCGTTTGCCAACCCGTCCTGGACCACTACGGATAGTTACATACATCTGCGCTTCGGTGAGAAAAGCACGCTCACGGGTGGAAAGCTCCGTAACGACCCGCTCCATGCTGTTGTATCAGATACTCGTCAATGTCTCTCTATCTCATAACTTATGGAGATTATCAGCTACGTTCTCACGTACGTTCGGAAAACGTCATACTGACCAAATTTTAAGTGGTAAAAATAGAATAGTTTACAGTGGGAGGTGAATTACGTTGAGTACCAGAACTGACGGACCAGATGGTTTCGGCGGACAGTTCTTCGAGCAGCTGGTGCCGCGTCGGCGACTGACGCGGCACGACTTCGTTCTCGCCGTCATTCCCGCGGTGTTCGCCCTCACACTCGTTGCCGCGGCTGTTCTGGACCTCTCGATTCAGGCGGCAATTGCTGGCGCATCACTTGTTGGCGCTGTGGCCGTTGTCGATGCACTCTTCCTCCACCCACCGACCCGCGGTCAACGGCGAGGCGAGACGTGACATCGCGTTCCGGCATCGAGCCAGAACGCCGTGTCTTTTAGAGGGGCCACTCTGTGTCCCTCGATAGAAGCGGATCAGAGTATCATACAATTCCCACAAGTGTTGCTTTCAGTCAGAATAGTCTGAATAGACTGCACAGTAGGACTGCGAACCAAGCAATCTACGCTTTTCTCCCCAATAATCTAAGTATTAGTCCGAGCAGAACAAACCCGGCCCCGATGAGGCCGATGAGTGCGCCCCCGAGTTGAGCAATGGGACAGCCAAGGCAGTCAGATCTGTACGTCCACACTAAGTAGTATTTGCCATCATGCTGAACGTATGTGTCCCATGTTGTATCATCGTAATATTCAAACTCTGGTGGGAGGCGACTCGTGTTGGTGGTGGTCACTTTTGTGGTATTCTTTGCTGTCAAGAATAGCGATTGAGCCCTATCAGAGAGATTCGAAAATGTGTAATAGTGGTCATGTCCGTCTATCTGATCGACCTCTTCTGCAGTAGCTGGTTCGACGGTGATTGTGTACTCCGTGACAGGAATCATTGAGAATACGACGGCGCTCCCGCCGATGAAAAAGCATCCAAGAAGCATCCAGAACAGAGGTGTGAGTAATCTTTGATCAGAGGGCATTCAGTCGGAGTATTGCTGGTTGCGATATATGTTTTCGGCCGTCAATCACGCCACCGGAAATAGTTGGAAGTATAGGACTGGAGCATGTCTTCAAGCCATTCGATAGGGTTTGAATGATCAACATTTGGTCTGTACTACCGTTTCAACTCGGATCTGACAACAGTTCTATGACACCCTCACAAACGGATACGTTCCTGCGAAAAGACGGGTAGTCGGTTACTCCTGCTGAGCGTCGACGACGGCGACGCCGGCGAGGTTCACGATGTCTTTGACCTCGTCGCCGCGCTGGAGGACGTGGACGGGCTTGTCCATGCCGACCAGCATCGGCCCGATGGCCTCGGCACCGCCCAGCCGCTGGAGCAGTTTGTAGCCGATGTTGCCCGCTTCCAGGTTCGGGAACACGAGGACGTTCGCGGGGTCGTCGAGTTCGGAGAACTCGTAGGTGTCCTGCAAGATGTCCTCCACGACGGCAGTGTCGGCCTGCATCTCGCCGTCGACCGGGAAGTCCACGCGGTCGTCGCTTTGCAGGCGTGAAACCGCTCGGCGAATCTTCTTCGTCCCGGGGTTGTCGACGCTGCCGAAGTTCGAGTACGACAGCATCGCCGCCCGCGGTTCGACGTTGAACCGACGGGCCAGCTCCCCGGTGTGTCGGGTGACCTCCTCCAGTACGTCCGTGTCGGGGTCCTGATTAACGGTGGTGTCGGCACAGAAGATGACGCGGTTCTTGAACGTCAGCATGTAGACGCCGGCCGCGTAGTCGGCGTCGTCGGCCGTGCCGATGACCTGCAGCGGCGGCCGTAGCGCCGATGGATAGTGGTGGGTCAGGCCGGTCAGCATCGCGTCGGCGTCGCCCATCTCGACCATCACGCTGCCGAGGTAGTTCCCGTCCCGGACCAGTTCCTCGGCCTCGCGGCGCGTGATGCCTTTGCGCTGGCGAATCTCGTACAGCCGGTCGGCGTAGTCGGCCACATCGGCGGTCTCGGGGTCGACGACGACGGGGTCGAACTCCAGGCCGAACTTCCGGCGCGTGGACTCGATGCGGTCGGCGTCGCCGATGAGAATCGGCTCGGCGATGCCCTGCTCGACCAGCTGGTAGGCCGCCCGAATCATCTTCTCGTCGTGGCCCTCGGCGAGGACGACCCGCTGTGGGTCGCTCTTTGCCTTGTTGAGCACGACGCGCATCATCTCGCGGGACTTGCCCAGGCGGGCCTCGAGTTTCTCGACGTAGGCGTCGGTGTCGATTTCCGTCCGCGCCGCGCCGCTCTCGATTGCGGCCTCGGCGACCGCGGGCGTCACCTCGAAGAGGACCCGCGGGTCGAGGGGTTTCGGGATGATGTAGTCCGGGCCGAACTGCAGGGGCTGGTCGCCGTAGGCCTTGACGACCTCGTCGGGGACGTCCTGCTTGGCGAGGTCCGCGAGCGCGCGGGCCGCGGCGACCTTCATCTCCTCGTTGATCTCGGTCGCACGCACGTCGAGCGCGCCTCGGAAGATGAACGGGAAACCGAGGACGTTGTTCACCTGATTGGGGTAGTCAGAGCGGCCGGTGGCCATGATGACTGTGTCGTCGCGGGCCGCTTTGGCGTCCTCGTAGGCGATTTCGGGGTCCGGATTGGCCATCGCGAAGATGATGGGGTCGCTGGCCATCGACCGCACCATCTCCTGGTCGACGATGCCGCCGACCGAGAGGCCGACGAACACGTCCGCCCCCTCCATCGCGTCGGCGAGGCCGCCCTCGGGGATGTCGCGGGCGAACTCCTGTTTGAACTCGTTGAGTTCCTCGTGTTTCGCACGCTCCTCGGTGATGATGCCCGAGGAGTCACACATCGTGATGTTGTCCTTCGAGACGCCCAGCGAGACGTAGAACTTCGCCGAGGCGATGGCCGACGCGCCGGCACCGGAGAAGACGACGTCCAGTTCGTCCAGTTCCTTCCCGGCGATGTCGGCCGCGTTGACCATCGCCGCCCCGGAGATTATCGCGGTACCGTGTTGGTCATCGTGGAACACCGGGATGTCCAGTTCCTCGCTGAGTCGGCGCTCCACCTCGAAACACTCCGGGGCGGCGATGTCTTCGAGGTTGATGCCGCCGAAGGTCGGCTCCATCGCCTGGACCGTCTGTATCATCGCCTCGGCGTCGTCGGCGTCCAGTTCCACGTCGAAGACGTCGATGTCGGCGAAGCGCTTGAACAGCACGCCCTTCCCCTCCATAACTGGCTTGCCGGCCTCCGGGCCGATGTCGCCCAGGCCGAGCACCGCCGACCCGTCCGAGACGACCCCGACGAGGTTCCCCTTCGCGGTGTACTCGAAGGCCCGCTCGGGGTCCTTGTCGATTTCCCGACAGGGTGCCGCGACGCCGGGAGAGTACGCCAGCGAGAGGTCACGCTGTGTGTTCGTCGGCTTCGTCGTCGCTATCTCTATCTTGCCCGGCGGCTCGCTCCGGTGGTACTCCAGTGCGTCCTCGTCAAGTCCCATACCCCGACGTCGAACCCAACTGTAAAAAAGACAAGTTTACCGTCAACGGACGAGCGGTACAACGACAGCTGTCGAATACAGTCGCCGAGTGGCGGTCTACGGCACCGGAACGTCCCGTCAATTGGAAAACAGCCGCCGGCTGTGCCGCCCGCGCCCCTCAGTTCGCGTTGGTGAGTTCGCCGACCCGGGCGGTGAGTTCGGTGACCGCGTCCTCCTGCTGGTCGGCCGCCTCGACGATTTCCTTCGTCGCCGACTCGGCCTCCTGGGCGTGGGTCTGGGCGTCTTCGACCATCGAAGTCACGTCCTCGATAGCGCTCGCCTGGTCGTCGTTGGCGTCGGCGACCTCCTGGATGCCCCGCGTCGCCTCCTCGACGGCGTCGGAGATACGGTCCAGCGCGTCCAGTGCGTCCGAAATCTCGGACTCCGCGTGCTCGACCTGTTCGTGGGTGGTCCCGACCATGTCCGCGGTCTCGTTCGCCTGCGCCTGAATCGTCGTGATGCTGGTCGATATCTCCGAGGCGTACTCGCTCGTTTCGTTGGCGAGTGTCTTCACCTCGTCGGCGACGACGGCGAACCCGCTCCCGCTCTCGCCGGCGCGGGCCGCCTCGATGTTGGCGTTCAGCGCGAGCATGTTCGTCTGCTCGGCCACGTCGGCGATTATCTCGACGATTTCGCTGACTTCGTCCATCTGTTCGTCGAGGTCGGTGACGGTGTCGACGAGGTCGTCGCTCGTCTCGGCGAGCCCGTCCGTGACCTCCATGACCGCTTCGCCGGCGTCCGACCCGTCCTCGGCGGCCTCTCTCGCCCGTTTGGCCGCCGACGCGACCTCGCTCGACGTCGCGGCGACCTCCTCCATCCCGGCCCCGATGTTCTGGATGTTGTCGGCCGCCTCCGACAGGGCCTCGGTCTGTTCGGTGACCCGGCTCTCGACGGTTTCGGCTGACGAGTTCGTCTGTTCGATGGCGACTGCGAGCTGCTGGGCCTGTTCGTCGACCTTGTCCGCCAGCCGCTCGACCTGTTCGGCCATGTCGTTGAGCGAGGTGACGACCTCACACAGCTGGTCGTCGACGTACTCGGCACCGTCGGACCGGTCGAACGACGCCCGGGCGTCGAGCTGGCCGCTCTCGAGCGCGGCCATGGTCGATTTGACCTCCTCGACCAGGTTCGTCACCGCCTCGTGACGGTTGGCCTCGTCGGTCCGGTCCTGGACCATCTCGACGACGGCGATGAGTTCGCCGTCCTCGTCGTAGATGGGGGCGGCGCTGAACGAGATGTTGCGCTCGTTGCCGTGCTGGTCGGCCATCACGCTCGTATCGCGGTACAGCGTGAAGTCCTCGCCCTCGACCTTCGGCACGTCGTACTCCGTGTGAGTGGTCTCGGGCGCGTCGAGGACCTTGTCGGCGAGGGTCTTCCCGCGTCGCCCGTCCGGGTAAAACGCCATGCTCGCCATCTCCATCTCCTTCGCCTCGGCCTCCGAGACGCCGGTGAGGTTCTCGATAGAACGGTTCCAGGTGAGGATGTCGCCGTCGGTATCCAGCACGAAGAGCGGCGTTCCGATGTGGTGTAACACGTCGTGGTAGTTCAGCCCCGCGGCGGAGCCGCCACTCGGTTCGGACTCGGCGAACGCGTCGACGCCGGTCCGGGAGACGTACTGTGTCGCCTCCAGACCCTCCTGGAGTTCGGTCTCGACGGCGTCGATGGCAGCCTGTGCGTCCGGACCGAGTTCGTCCCGGAGCTGGTCGAACGCGCCCTCGACGAGCGATTCGGTGACGAACTCCTGGGTCGCGACGAACTCGTCTCGGCTGATTCCGGCGGCTTCGTACTCCTCGACGAGCGTCCGCAGCTCGTCGGGCGCGAGTTCGAACTGCCGTTCGACGTGCTGGGTTCCGATGGCGGCGGTTTCTGGGTCGTCGAAGCGGTCCCTGAGCCGCGGCGAGTCCGGGTCGAGAGCGTCGGTCAGAAAGCGGGTCTGCCCGTCACTCGCCGTGAGTCCTCCGTCCGCCCGTGGGGCCGGAGCGTCCGAAGAACTGGACTCCTGGCCGTAGATGTAGGTGCGGATGCGTTCGAACATGGGGTAACTATCTTCCCTTCCATGACACCTGTAGATAAAGATGACCCCAATAGTATCAGTAAAGATAATTGCACTCGTCGGTCGAGTGCGAAAAGAGAGCATAAGTACGTGCAACCGAAGGTCTAGGTATGACCACCCGTTTCCGCCGACTGGTGGCGACGACGACGGTGCTGACGTTCGCACTCATCCTGCTTGGCGTGTACACCGGTGCTATCGGTGCCGGGCTCACCTGCGAGGCACGCTGGCCGTTCTGTGACGGCTGGATGGGGCTGTTCCCCGCAAACTGGGCGAGCTTCGTCGAGTGGTTCCACCGGCTGGTCGCGATGATTACCGGCTTCGGTATCCTCGGCTCGACGGTCGCCGCGTGGCGCGGTGAGTACAGCCGGCGGATAAAGCTCGCGACCGGCGTCGCCACGGTCGTGCTCCCGGTGCAGATACTGCTGGGCGCGAACACCATCTTCAACTTCGGTGCCACGGCGCAGGTCCTCCACCACGGGGCCGCACAGCTCATCTTCGGCGCGATGGTCGCGGCGACGGCGTGGGCCTACACAGACACCGCGGAGTCGCCGTCCGTGCAGTCGGCCGACAGCCAGCACGCGGCCCGCGCCGACGACTGACCACGGCGGCGGGTACCACCCCTGTAGTTAACACGTAAGATATATTCCGGTCTGTCGTGTGGTCGGGATTATGTCAGACGACGGCCTTTCACGACGACAGTACCTCTCCACGGTCGGTGGAACCGCAGTGACCGTCTCGCTCGCCGGCTGTTTCGGCGGCGGTGGCGGCGGCGACGGGAGCACGGAAATCACTGCCGGGACCGCACCCGGGTTCCCGCCCTTCGAGATGAAGCAGGACGGCGAACTCGTCGGGTTCGACGTCGACCTGCTCGAAGCGGTCGTCGACGAGACCGACTACACGCTGGCCGGCTGGGAAGAGTACGAGTTCAAGTCCCTGATTCCGGCGCTGACGAACAGCAACATCGACGTGGTCGCGGCGGGGATGACTATCAACGACGAGCGCGACCAGACCATCGACTTCACTGACCCCTACTACAGCTCGAACCAGGCTATCGTCGTCCGCGAGGACGGCGACTTCTCCCCGTCGTCGCTGTCGGACCTCTCGGGACGTCCCGTCGGCGCACAGAAGGGGACCACCGGCGAGAGCACGATTCAGTCGGAGCTCATCGAGCCGGGCAACCTCGAGGAGTCGAACTACAACTCGTATGGCAACTACGTGCTGGCCATCGAGGACCTCCAGAACGGCAACATCGACGCCGTCGTCATCGACGAGCCGGTCGCCCAGACCTTCGCCGCCCAGCGCCCGGTCACCATCGCGTTCACCTACGAGACCGGCGAGAACTTCGGGTTCGGGGTTCGGGAGGACGACGACGAGTTCACGCAGGCGCTGAACGACGGCCTGGCCACGGTACGGGACGGGAGCACGTACCAGGACCTGACGAACAAGTGGTTCGGCCAGCAGTAACCGATGCCACTCCTCCCGCTGCAGAGTGACTGGGCGTTCGTCGTCGGGAACCTCGACCTGCTGCTCGCCGGCACCGGCGTCACAATCGGGCTGACAGCGGCGAGTATTCTGCTGGGCTTCCTGCTCGGGTTCCCCGCGGGCGCCGTCGAAGTGTACGGCAGCGGCCCGCTCAAGCGCGCCGTCGAGACGGCCGGCGTCGTGCTCCGGGGGACGCCGCTGCTGGTCATCATCATCCTGCTTTTCTTCGGGCTCTCGGTGTCCAGTAGCGCCTTCGTGACCGCGACTGTCGCCCTGGGCCTGCGGAGCGCCGCCTACCAGTCACAGATATTCCGCGGCGCGCTCCAGAGCGTCGACGAGGGGCAACTGGAAGCCGCCCGCGCCGTCGGCATGGGTCGGCTGCAGGCGATACGCAGCGTGGTCGTCCCGCAGGCGCTTCGCCGGAGCGTCCCGGGCTTCCAGAACGAGTTCACCATCGTCCTGAAGGACACGAGCATCGCCATCGTCATCGGCCTCGGCGAACTGCTGACCGTCGGCCAGAACCTCTACCAGGGCGGCCAGAGCACGGCCGCGCTCGAAATCTTCCTGACTGTGAGCCTCATCTACTTCGTCCTCACGTTCGTGACGAACCGCTCGCTCGACCGCCTCGACGACCGCTTCAGCATTCCGGGGGGTGAGCGGGCGTGAGCGACCCCCTGCTGAAACTCGACGATGTGTACAAGTCCTACGGCGCGGAGCAGGTGCTCTCGGGCGTCAGTTTCGACATGGACGCCGGTGATGTCGACGTGGTCATCGGCCCCAGCGGCAGCGGGAAGTCGACTATGCTACGGTGTGTCAACCGCCTTACAGAAATCGACAGCGGCGACATCTACCTTGACGGCGATTGCGTCACCGACGCCGACACGGACGTGAACGAACTCCGCAAGCAAGTGGGGATGGTGTTCCAGGACTTCAACCTCTTTGCCCACCTCACGGCGCTCGGCAACGTCACGCTCGGCCTGCGGAAAGTCCGTGGCATGGACAAGGAGGCGGCCCAGGAGAAGGGCTACGACCACCTGGAACAGGTGGGACTGCTGGACCAGGCCGACTCCTATCCGGCGGAACTCTCCGGCGGCCAGAAACAGCGGGTCGGCATCGCCCGCGCGCTCGCGATGGACCCGAAGCTGCTGCTGTTCGACGAGCCGACCAGCGCGCTCGACCCGGAACTCGTCGGCGAAGTCGTCGACGTGATGCGTGACCTCGCCGCCGAGGGCATCACGATGCTCGTCGTCAGCCACGAGATGGGGTTCGCCCGCTCGGCCGCCTCGGACATCATCTTCCTCGACGAGGGGCGCATCGTCGAACACGGCCCGCCGGAACAGCTGTTCGAGAACCCGCAGGCGGCCCGGACCGGCGAGTTCCTCAGCCGCCTGGAGACGAGCCACGAGGGGGAGTGACCGATGGGGACGCCGGAGTCCACGACCGCCGGGCGGACGATTCGCGCCCGTGCCGCCGGGCTGACGGACCAGCCGCTGACGGTGCTCACCGTCGCGGTCTTCTGGACGTGGCTCGTCGTGCGATGGACGAACGACTTCCTGCTTGACGGCGCGCTCGTCGAGCGCGGCACGTCGTTCTTTCCCACCGCTCCGTTCGAGGCGGCCGCGTCGGCGCTCGGTGGTCTCGCGGCGAGCCTCGGGCCACTCGGGTTCCCCGTCGGGTGGGTCGCCGGCTTCTTCGAGTTCCTGGCGGCGTCGGTTCCCTACCTCCCGGAGCTTGCGACCGGGGTCTGGGCCACGATACTGCTGACGGTCCTGGGCACCGCGCTGGGCTTTTTCATCGCGGTTCCGCTCAGCGTCGCCCGCGTGTACGGCGGGACTGTCACCCGGTCGGCGGCGCTCGCCTACACGGAGCTGTTCCGGGGCACGCCGCTGCTCGCCCAGCTGTTCGTCCTCTATTTCGCGACGCGGCTCTCGATTTACATCCGCGGCCTGCCCGCTGTGGGGACCGGGTACATCCCCGCCCAGGCGTTCTGGGTGGCCGTCATCGCGTTCACCCTCAACAGCGCGGCTTACCAGTCGGAGTACATCCGCTCGGCGCTGAACTCCGTGCCGGAGGGCCAACTCACCGCCGCGCGCGCAATCGGGCTCTCGAAAGTCGAGGGGATACGACACGTCGTCCTGCCACAGGGCCTGCGCTACGCGATTCCGGGCTGGTCGAACGAGCTCGTCTACCTCATCAAGTACTCGTCGCTCGCGAGTTTCATCACCGTCCGCGAACTGTTCGAGCGGACCGACGCCATCGCCAGCGAGACCTACCGGTACACGGAGCTGTTCGTCCTCGCCGGCCTGCTGTACCTGGCGCTGGTCATCTCGGCGTCGCTCCTGATGGAGTACGTCGAGGGCCAGGTCGCGATTCCCGGTCTCGGCACGACCGGCCGGTGACTACATGAAGTCGGAGAGGCCGGACTGTTGGTCGTCCTCTTCGGCGGCCTCGCTCGCTGATTCCGCGTCGGCCTCGGCGTCGGACCCGCCGCCGTCCTCTGTCGTGAGCGGCACCTGCTGGTCGTCGCTCCCCTCGTCAGCGTCGCCGGTCGCGTCGTCGGCCTCGCCCGCGCTGTCGCCGCCTTCGGCGCTCGCGCCGTCGAAGACCCCGCCGGAGTGTTCGACGGCGGCCTCTTCCCGGAGCGCCTCCGCGTCCGCGACGATGTCTTGGACCTTGTTCGTGTCCTTGCCCGACCCGGTGACGAACGAGACGTGTTCGGCCTCCAGGTCGTAGGTCGCCGCCATCGCAACCGTTAGCTCGCGGTTCCGGCAGTGGTGGGTCATCGTCGAGAGGAAGGGCATGATTTCACGGCGGGCGGTCCGCATCGAGACGCCGTCGATGGCGGCTATCTGCTGGGCGACGTAGTCGCGGGTGTTTCGCGTCCCTTTCGACCGGCCGAGCTTCGACCAGTAGCTCGGCGGGCCGTAGCGGGTCCAGCCGCCCTTGGTGCCGTTCCGTGCTGCGGCGACCCCGGCGGTCATGTTGTCGCCCGCGTAGCGCCAGAACGAGTAGTTCTGCGTCTCGCGGACCCGCCCGAGCCACTGGTCGGCGTTCGAGAGGAACTCGTAGGCCCTGGCCAGTTCGGCCCCCTCGTAGTCTTTGGGCATGTTGTCCTCTATCCAGTTGATGAGGTCGTCCGGCGTCTCGTCCACGTCGTAGCTCGCCTCCAGCGCCTCCTGTGCGCCGCCCTCCTTGAGCACCACGTCGAGGTACTCGAAGATGCCCTCGGTGGTGTCGCGCTCGCCGGTCACCACGTCGTCGGCGGTCAGCCGCTCGGTCGTCTCGGCGATGGCCTGGAGGTCCTTGACCGCGCCACGCAAGTCGCCGCTGTTCTGCTCGGCGAGGTCCTCCAGCGCGTCGGCCTCGTACTCGACGCCCTCCTGGCGACAGAGGTCACGAAGGACCGGAACGATAGAGCGGGGCGAGACCTCGCGGAACTCGATGTCCTGGCAGTTGTTTCGCAGGCCGTTGGACATCTCGTAGTACTCGTTGGCGATGAGCACCATCGGCTGGCTGGCCTCCTTCACGAGGGCCGTTATGGCCCGAGCACCCCCGCGGTCGGCGTTGCCGTGGATGTTGTCCGCCTCGTCCATGATGACCAGTCGGCGGCCGCGACCGCCGGCGGTCAGCGTCCCGGACTTGGCGGCCTCGCCGGCCACCCGGTTGATGATGTCTTTCGTCCGGGAGTCGCTGGCGTTGAGTTCGATGGTCGGCCACCCCATGTCGTTTGCCAGCGCGTGGGCGGCCGAGGTCTTCCCGATGCCCGGGGACCCGTGGACGATGACCGCCTCGCGGTGGTCGTCCCACGTCTCCGCCCACTCCTTGAGTGCGTCGCGGGCCTTGTCGTTGCCCCGCACCTCCGACAGCGTCGTCGGGCGGTACTTCTCCGTCCAGTCCATTGGGTCGTGGTTGGCGCGACCGGCGTTTAGTGGTTGCGGAGCCACACCGCCGCCCGGAGCCAGAAGACCTATCCCCGTCACTGGCCGCGGCCTAACCGGCATGAGTGACACAGCCCGTCGGAGCTACGCCGTCGGTGCCCTCGCCGGCGTCGCGGCGTTCGTCCTGACGTACGTCCTCGTCTACGCCATGAGCATCGCCACTGTCCAGGACGCGCTGCTGACGGACATCGCCGAGTCGTTCGGCGACGGCCGGGCAGCCTGGAAAATCGTCGGCTGGGTGTTCTTCAACGCCCAGTTCGTGACGACGACGATTACCGTCACCATCCCCTTCCTCGGCGGCACGTCGGCGGTCAACTTCATCGCCGAGAGCGAGTCGCTGTCGCCGGTCCTGTACCTGCTTCCGCCGGCGCTGCTGACGGCCGCGGGAACCGCGACGGCGCGTCTCGACGGGGCGACAGACATCGGCCGCGCGGTCCGCGTCGGTCCCGCCGTCGTGCTGGGCTACCTCCCGCTGGCGGTCCTCGGGGCTGTGCTGTTCACCGTCAGCGCCGGCGAGTCGGGCCAGGGCGCGCCGACGCTGCTGACGGCAGTCCTCCTCGCCGGCATCGTCTACCCAGCCGTCTTCGGAGCCGTCGGGGCCACAGTGGCTGCCACGGTCGGCGAGTCCTAACGGCGACCCGCTGCTGGGGTTTTTGCCCGAAGGCGCGGCAAGCGGCTACCAGCCGTGAGCCGCTCCAGCTACAACCGGGCCCGCC
Source organism: Haloarcula sp. DT43 (assembly GCF_037078405.1). NCBI lineage: Archaea > Methanobacteriati > Methanobacteriota > Halobacteria > Halobacteriales > Haloarculaceae > Haloarcula > Haloarcula brevis. The sequence goes on from NZ_JAYMGZ010000001.1 coordinate 1,000,770, forward strand.
GCGGCGTCTCCCCAGTGGTCGGCGTGGTCCTCGTGCTCTCGATTACCGTCCTTCTGGCGGCGACAGTCGGCGGGGTCGCGCTGCACGCGGTCGGCGAGTCGGACCGCCGGACGCCGGTCGTCGCCAGGTCGACGGGGCAGTTCGTGACCGGCCCGTCGTCCGGGTGCGGCGCGAACACGGTGACGGTTCGACACGCCGGCGGCGACTCGGTCCCGGCCGACGAACTGGAAGTCGCCGTCGCGCTTCCCGACGCGGCGGCCCGCCTCGTCGATCTGCCGGTCCCCGGGACGGCACTCGCGGCGAACAACACCGACGACCCGGACAACGTCGTCTACGACTACTGCGTCGGCGGCGTCATCGCCGACGGGGGCCAGCCCTGGACCGCGGGACGAGCCATCTCCTTCCAGTTGAACGCCGGCGGCGGCACCGTCGAACCGGGCGACACCATCGACGTGCGCGTCGTCCACGCCCCCTCGAACGGGGTTCTGGCCGCGGTCGAACTGACCGCTCGCCGGTAAGCGCTCGCGGTTCCGATACCCTTTTGTTCGCGTCCCTCCAGCGTGTGAACTAATGGCAGGGGGTGCACGCGACGATCTCGCGGAGAAGATGGCGGGCGAGGTGGCACTGAGCGACGAGCCAGGGGCGACGCTCCGGAAGTGGCGCACCGACTTCGACGTCGCACAGACCGAACTCGCGGACGAACTCGACGTGTCACCGTCCGTGGTCTCGGACTACGAGAGCGGCCGGCGGGACAACCCCGGTATCGGCGTCGTCCGGCGGCTCGTCGTCGCGCTGCTCGACATCGACGAGGAGCGGGGCGGCGACCACATCCGGCAGCACGCTCGCGTCCTCTCGGCCGGGTTCGACAGCGACGTGGTCCACGACCTCCGGGAGTACTCCGCGAACGTCGGCGTCGAGCGCGTCTACGACGCCATCGACGCCGAGGAGCTGTACCGCGGCAGCACGGACACCGTGGCGGGCCACACTGTCATCAACTCAATCGCCGCCATCACGCGGCTCTCCTCCGACGAGTTCTACCAACTGTACGGCCAGTCGACCAACCGCGCGCTCGTGTTCACGAACGTGACCCGCGGCGAGTCCCCGCTGGTCGCGCTCCGGGTCGTCTCGCCGACCCCCAACGCGGTCATCCTTCACGGGCTCGAGGACGAGGCCGTCTGGGAGCACGCGCAGGACCTCGCCCGTATCGACGACTTCTCGCTGGCGATTACCGATATCGACCTGGAGGACCTGCTCGGCGGCCTGCGAGACCTTCCCTGAGCGGCTCGCTGTAAAAACCGTTCGCGCCCCTCGCTACTCCACGTACTGGTACTTCCGCTCGCCCATCCGGCCCCAGCCGTCGAAGGCGAACTCGCCTTCCGGTGCGGTGAACTCCTCGACGTCCGTCTCCGTCTCGTGGTTGTGTACGTCGTGGACCTGTTCGTACTCCGCGAAGGAGAGTTCGTAGCGGTTTCGAATCTGCTCGTCGACGTCGAGTGCGGCGATTTCGTCCTCCCAGCCGGGGACGACAGTCTCGGCGTGGACCTCCGCCTGCGCGCCGGAGCCGTAGGAGGCGACCAGCAGTCGGGCGTCGTCCAGGTCCAGGCCGTTCTCGCGGGCGTGTTTCAGACCCGACGCGCGGGCGATGTGGACGGAGCCGGTGTACCAGTTGCCGACCTCGCGGGAGATTTCCAGCGTCGGCTCGATGGCGCTCGCGTACCAGTCCCGGTAGCGTTCGGTCTCGGTGAGCGCGTCCGTGTACTCCTTGATGGCCGCGTGGAACTCGTCGTCGGTCTCGAACTCCGAGCGGGTCGGCTGGTGCCCGATTTCCTCGGCGAGGAGGTCGCCCACGTCGGTCCCGCGGACGATGTGTCGGTAGCCGAGCGCCGCGGCCTTTCGGACCATCCCCGGGAACGGCGTGTGGAACGGAATCATCTCGTAGTCGCCCGGGTGGATGTCGCCGGCCACCGCGGCGAAGTCCTCCAGCGCCTCGCGCATGCGGGCGAGGTAGACGTTCACCGAGCGTTTCCCGTCGACCGACGGGAACTGCTGGTTCGGCTTCAGGAAGTCAGTCTCGTCGGCGCTGCCGTACCCCTGTTCGGTCGAGAGTTCCACCAGGTTGGGGTCCTCGTCGACGAGCATCGCCACCGCGCCGGCCCCCTGCGTGGCCTCGCCGGGGTCGTCGCGGGCGTACAGCGCGGTGTCGGTCGCGATGACGAGCGCGGCCCGGCCGCGGTTCCGCCCGGCGCGAATCCAGTTGTAGGCGTCGTCGAGGCTCTGTGTGCCGGAGATACAGGCGAACTTCCGCTCGCCCTTGTTGGCGTGGTGGAAGTTCTCGTCGTACACCTGTTCGAGACAGCCCGCGATGTACGTCGAGACCGGCTTCGAGTTGTCGAAGGCGCTCTCGGTCGCCACGTCGATACGGCCGATATCGTCGGGTGTCAGCCCCTTCCGGTCCATCAGTCGGTAGGCCGCGTTCGCCCCCATCGTGACGATGTCCTCGTACACGTCCGGGAACGACGAGGCGCGCAGTCCCAGCCCCTTCGTGTACTTCCCCGGGTCGTCTCCCTGCGCCGGCGCGAACGTCTCCGCGAGGTCGAGTTTGAGCTTCCCGGTCCATATCTCCATGGCGTCGATACCGACTGCAGTCATGGGTCTAACGTCAGGACGGACGTATATGGGTTTGTCGACTGGTCTTTCGACGATTGACTAGTACTGTGCCGACGGACTGTGAGCTATCCGTGAGCCGGCTACTCGCTGGATGCCGGTTCCGTACTGAACGAGAGGTCGACGATGCACTCGCCCTCGAGAGCGTCGTACGGCTCGTCGACCGACGGAACGGCGCGCTCCCAGTCGGTGTTGTTGACCACGAGCCGATACGTTCCCGGCCCGATGGTAATCCGGTTCTCGCGGACGTTCGTCCGGTGGAACCGCGACACTTCGTCGGCGTACCGGGCCCGGTAGTGGCGCTGGAACGCCCGGTACTCCTCTTCGGTGAACAGGATGACGTCGACGGCCGGGCCGCGCCGGACGATGAGGTCGTACGTCAGCGTCGTCTGGCCGGTCGCCTCGACCGTGTAATCCTGGTACTCGTTTTCCTCAAGCCGGAACGACGTGTCGACCGACCGGTGGTCCGGTTCGGGCGTCGGCGTCGGTGTCTCGGTTTCGACCTGGAGGCGGGCCGAAGATTCTTCCGTGCTGTTCGTCTGGACCGCTTCGGCCCGCTGTGCCGGCGGCGTGTCGGCCCGCGCGACGGCGTTGTCGGCCGCCGGTGTCGAAGCCGTACCGGTGCCGTCAGGCGTAGCGACTCGCTGTGACGCTGTCGGGTCCGGGACTGGCGTCGTCTCGGACTCCCGTTCAGGTCGACTCCCGAGACAGCCGGCGGAGAGCGCGGCAAGCACCGAGGCTCCGAAGCCGCGCCGCGACAGGTCACCCATACCTCAGGACACTCATCCACAGTAAAGATGTTTACGGGCGGGTTTTCGTCGCTGGTAATCGGGGCCCGAATTCGTCCAAACATATTTGTGGAGAGAAAGCCGAGTCTACGCCGTTCGAGCCAGTTCCGAGAGAGTTGTTATCCAAGTATCATTTCTCGGAACGGGACGGGAACGATTCACATGAACAGGTCGGTCATCACGTTCGGACTGGTGGTTGTCGCGGCGGTCAGTGTCTCGCTCCTCGCGGGAGTGGCGGTCGAAGGGTCGGCCGGAGCGTCCGCGACCGAGTCAGCGCCGGCTCCGGCGACGAATGCGTCACCGGCGGCGACCCCCACCGCCGACAGGACGTCGCCGGCGGCGCCGAGTCGTGCGGGGACTCCGGCCGCCGCGATGCAGTCCGCGGACCCTACCCCGACGGCGGCACAGCCCACACCGGTGGACGCGGGGCCGGAGACGGCTGTCGATACGGCCCGCGTAGAAGCACACCTCATCGCGGCTATCAACGACCGACGCGGCAATCCGGTCGTCAACGACGCCTTCGACGGGAGCCTCTCGAACGAGACACGGACCGGACAGAAACTGTCGGCCATGGCCGCCACCCACAGCGAGCGCATGGCCGCCCAGGGGCTCGCCTCCCCCATTGCGAACGGGACTGACACGCGGGACCGCTACGCGGCCGCCGGGCTCGCAGACCAGTGTCGCCTCCGCCACGAGGGCAACGCGTACTTCCGCCCGGTGACTGACCTCGAACTCGTCACGAGCGTCGACCCCAACGGCGCGAACGCGACCCGGGTGGCAAACGCCGTCGCCGACCACTGGTTCGACCTCTCCGGGCCCCGTGATACGCTGTACATAGCACAGGCGAACCACATCGGCGTCGGCGCCGCGACCGCCGACGGCGTCGTCTACATCACCGTGAACCTTTGCTGAGGCCGGTGACGGGACGGAGTGCCGGAACGGACGTTATGGAACCACTTTACGGACAGTGTCCGCGTTCCCTTCCGAGTCGACGACCCGGAGCGCTACCGTCGTATCAGACGGGACCCTCTCTCTCACCGTCTGGCCGGTCGCATCGTCGAAGATGCCGTCGCCGTCGAGGTCCCACTCGTAGGCGGCGATGTCTCCCTGTGGGTCGCTGGACGGGCTGGCGTCGAAGTCTCGATTGTTACTGTTTCCTGAACTGTCTATCGTGAAGTCGGCGTTCGGCTGCTCGTTCGCGTTCGGGCCGCCGGGAGTGACCGTGAACATCTTCGAATCGGTACCGCCGCTCGATAGCTCGTAGGTGACCGTTATGGTGACGCTCTCACCATCCATGTCCACCTCGTCGGGACCCCAGCCGCCGTCCTGGAATTCGAACAGGTGGAACGTGGCGATAGAGCCATCGGACATGACCGGATTTGGTCCGGACAGGGAGCGGCTGTCGTCGTCGACGTCGATGACCCGTGGAACGTCTGTCCCGCCACCGAAATCAGTGTAGCCGTCAGTATCGGCCTCGATGTACAGTTCGTTTTCCTGTGGTGCCGGGTCGCGGTCATTGGCATACGTGTCGCTAAGGTAGTCTATATCGTCGTCGACGGGGTCGACCGCCACTGTCGTTATCGTGATTTCCTCGCCTAATTCGTTGGTGACACTGAACTCGACGCCGCCGTCGATGCCGTCGTTACTGTCGCGGGCAACGGCGTCCTCGTTGTAGATGAGTCCGTTGTTGCCGGACCCGTCACCGTCACCCGGTCCTTGACTCGCCTCGGTGACCGTCACCGGCACCGCGACATCTTCGGGTGTTTCGCTGTCGAACGAACCGTGGAGTTCGTCGATGCTGAACTCGACGGTGTGGTTCCCGGTCTCCGTCGACTGGGTCGTTTCGTAGACGAACTCGACCCGACCGTCGTTGTCGGCGGATTCCGAATCCGTCGTAAGCGCCCCTGTGTTCTCCCCTTCCACCGACCCGTTGACCGTCGCACCGCTCACGGGGTTGTTGTACGCGTCTCGGACCTCCAGAACTATCTCTTCGCTGTCACCTCTTGCAACGCTGATGCTGTCACTGTCGACCGTCGTGAGGTACGCTTCGCTCTCATCGGTTGTGCCCGTGCCGACGCCCGCCTTCGCCATCTGCAGGCGGTAGGTCGCCCCGCGCTCGAAGACGAGAGTGATGTTGTAGAGCGAGCCCGGTCCCTCGGACCCGATGACGTTTGCCACGTACCGGTCGTTGCTCATGTTGCCCGGATTCGGGTCGACTTCCTCGCCGAGCGTCTCGTTCCACTGCGAGGCCGGGAGCCGGGAGAGAAACGAGACCGAGACGTTCGACCCTGTCGCGTTCCGGACGCGGACCGTCCGGGACGACTGGGATTTGGGTTGCACGTCGACCGTGACCGAATCGCTCGCTGAACGGCTCAGCGACCCGTTGAGCGCGACCAGCGTGACGTCGCGGCCGTCGACCATCGCCTGCTCCGAGAGCGTGAGGTTCGCCCTCCGGAACTGGTTGTAGACGACGGAGTGCTCGTAGACCGTCTCCGGGGCACCGTCGTAGACGTTGTACTCCGGCTTGTAGGCGATGGCCCCCGTGTTGTAGTGTCTCGACGCCGTTCCGTTCCAGTAGTCCGCCGTCTCTGGGTTGACCGCCTCGGCGTTGCGGACCGTGAGGTTCCGCGATTCGTTGGCCGTCCCGTCCGTGTACAGCAGGCCCGACGGCGGCCCGGGGTTGGTCGCCACCAGCCGGCTCGGGTACCGCGTCCCCAGATGGACCGAGACGGCCTGTTGGCTCGGTTGTCCCGGGACGGAGACGATGGCGTTTCGCAGGTCCTGCAGCTGCGTCTGGACCTGCTGGTTGTGGTTGAACTCCACCTCCCGGTTTTGCTCGGGCACGGCGAACGCCTGGTACGACGAGAAGGCGATGATAAGCACGCCGAACAACAGCACAGCCCCGACCTGCACCGACTGCGCGCGCTCATCGCCCGTGAAACTCATGGCGAGGAGTTGCGGAGACGGCGGTAAAAACCTGACTGCCGAATTATCAACTCTCGTCTTCTTCGACGACTTCCGGGTCGCTCATCGCGGTCTGGAGGCTGTCGAGTCCGTTGACCCACTCGGAGACGAGCCCGTATTCGAGGTCTTCGGCGACCTCCATCGGGAGCTCCGAGCCGCCGATTATCTGCGTCCCGGCCTGGACGCAGTAGCCAAGCGCCGCGTCGAGGTCCTCTTGGGCTTCGGCGTCGGCGGCGGCCTCGATGTAGTCGGCGATGGCCGCGTCGTCGGCGGCCCCTTCGGCGACGAACTCCTCTGCCGCGTAGAACACGCACAGTAGCGAGGTCTGGACGCCGTCTATCAGCATCACGGTCTCCTCGTCGTCGATGTCGATGTCGTCGAGAACTATCTCGCGGACGCCGGTAAGCTCGTCGAGGGTCGCCTCCTTGTCGAGCGGCCCGTCCTCGTAGTCCGTGAGAATCTTCGCGACCGCGATTGCGGCGTCGTCCTGCAGGTTCAACAGGAGCCGCGCCGAATCCTCGTCTTCGGGGTCGACGTCCTCTTCCTCGATACGGTCTAGCCAGTTCTGCCAGCGTTCTTCGGTGTAATACTCCCCCGGCGGAGTGCTCATACCTCTCCGTTCGTCCCGTTGGGGATAGTAGTTTCGACCGGCGGCCACTGGACTGGAGCGCCACCGTCGCCGGGAGAACGCAGAAGACTGGCGTTTCAGTACCAGAGGAGGCTGTTGTGACGATGCACCGGCTCGATGTCTGACTCCGAGCGCCGGTCGCGGCCGCCACCGAGGAACGGACTTTTATGACAGGCGGTCGTGTCATGGAACACCATGGCACAGAGACAGCCGGCCGCGACCGTCGGCGGCCCGCTGGACCCGGCCACAGTCGCCAGACTGGCCGAACGGGCCGGTCTGGCGCTGGTCGCCGTCGCGCTGCCGGTGGCCGTCGGCGCGTTCGCCGGCATGGCCCTCACCGCCGGGTCGCTCCCGGCCGCGACTGCCGCCGCGGCCGCCGCGATGAGCGGGCCGCTGACCGCGGGGCAGGGGCTGTCCTGGCTGTTCTACGTCGGCGCGCTCGGAACCGTGCTTGGCTGTTGGGTGCTCGGGCTGGGGCTCGTCCTCGACGGTCTCGACCTGTAGGTCAGCCGTCGCCGTCCGGCCGCATCTCCACGCCGCGCTCCGGCGACACCTCCTCGGCCGCGTCCGCGCGCTCCGAGAGGGTCCGCTGGGGAAACGGAATCGAGACCTCCTCCTCGTCGAAGGCGGCTTTCACGCCGCGGACGACCGCCGAGATGGCGCGCCACTTCCGCGGCGGCGTCGGGTGGTCTATCCAGAACCGGAGCTCCATCACCACGGCGGAGTCCCCGAAGTCCTTCGGGACCACGTCCGGCGTCGGCGAGTCGACGACGTGCTCGATGTCGGTCATCGCCTCGCGGGCGAGCTCCATCGCCCGGTCCACGTCGGTGTCGTAATCCACGCCGACGTCGACCGTGAGCCGCAGGAGCCCCTTCCGGCTGCGGTTCGTCACCGCGCGGTCGCTCACGCGGTCGTTCGGGATGATGACGAACTCGCCGTCGAAGTTCTCCAGGCGCGTGTTGAAGATGGTGATGTCCGTCACGATGCCCTCCTCCTCGCCGATGAGCACCCAGTCGCCGATGGTGAACGGCCGGGAGAACATCAGCACGAAGCCGGCGATGAGCGACCCGAGCGTCTGTCTCGCGGCCAGGCCGACGACGATACCGAGGAACCCCGCCCCGACGAGCAGGCCGCTGAGGTCGATGCCCCAGACGGCGAAGACCGTCGCACCGATGGTGACGAACACGGTGACCTGCCCCAGTCGGAGGAGGATTTCCTCCTGGTGTTCGGTGAACCCGGTGACCGCCTGGCTGAACCGGCCTATCCACCGCTGCATCTGGTCGGACAGGACGAACGCCAGCATGACGAGGACGACCGTCTGTATCGTCGCCAGGACCGACCGGTTGCTGCCGTTGAGGTACGGTCCCACGGTCTGGACGATGTCGAGGACCCCCCAGACGACGAGAAACGAGAGGACGACGAGGACGACCATCGAGAACTGGGCGATGCGGAGGAACACGCCCCGGATGGTCGTCGGCGTGTAGTCGGCCATGACCTGCACCCAGTCGCCGGTCCGGTCCGCGGCGACGGCCCGCAGCCGCGAGAGGGCCGCGGGCACGGCGACGACGCTGAAAAGCAGGACGACCAGGAGGATGACCGTCGCGACGAGTCGCCCCTGCGTCGCGACGAGCTGTTCCAGCGACCGCTGTAACACGGTAAAGAGTTCCAGCAGTCCCTCACCGGTCTCGTTGGCGGCCGGCGTCGGCGTAGCCGTCCCCTGCACAGCCGTCTATCGCCGCCGTAGGAACTTGTGTCTTCGTCTTCCTGTCACCGCGACCATGCGAGAAACCGACGGCCCCGTCAGACGCCGCGGCCCTGCAGCTGCTCTTCCTCGTCGAGGTCCGCGTTCGCCTGGCCTCTCATCCCCTTGCCGGGGTTCTTCGCGATTTCCTTGAGCTGGTCGGGGTCGTCGTAGTTGTTGACCGCCGCGACGATGGACTCGCCCATCGCCTGCGGGTTCTCCGCGCCGAAGATGCCGGAGCCGACGAAGATGCCGTCACAGCCGTGTTGCATCATGAGCGCGGCGTCGGCGGGCGTCGCGATGCCGCCGGCCGCGAAGTTGACGACCGGGAGCCGGCCGCGGTCCGCCGTCTCGTGGACGAGCCGCCGGGGCGCGCCGTGCTCGCGGGCCCACTCGTCGCGCTCCTCGTAGGCCATCCCTTCGAGCATGCGGATGGAGCGCTGGATGTTGCGCTGGTGGGTAACGGCCTGGTTCACGTCGCCGGTGCCCGCCTCGCCCTTCGTGCGAATCATCGCCGCGCCCTCGTCGATACGGCGCAGCGCCTCGGCGAGGTTCCGCGCCCCGCAGACGAACGGCGCGGTGAACTCGCGCTTGTCGATGTGGTAGCGGTCGTCGGCCTGTGTCAGCACTTCCGACTCGTCGACCATGTCCGCGCCCGCGGCCTCCAGAATCTGGGCCTCGGCGGTGTGGCCGATGCGGGCCTTGCCCATCACCGGAATCGACACTTCCTCGGTTATCTCTTCGAGCTTGCCGGGGTCGGCCATCCGGGCGACGCCGCCGCGCTTGCGGATGTCGGCCGGCACCGACTCCAGGTGCATCACGGCGACCGCGCCGGCGTCTTCGGCGATTCGGGCCTGCTCGCGGTCGACGACGTCCATGATGACGCCGCCCTTCTGCATCTTCGCGAAGCCGCGCTTGACCAGGTCGGTCCCGCGGCGAAGGTCCTCGAGGTCGGTCTCTTCAGTCATTACTCCGGCTTGGAACTGGATTTACTTAACGCGTGTCCTTCCGAGGGACAGAACGCCGTCCGCCCGTCCGTCGGGGGCGGAACACCGAGCCACCGACGCTGACACGTCCAGGGGGCGGCCCCGAGACCACTACCGTTTTCATCGCGTCTCCCCACTGCACCGACATGGCTCCGGACGAGGGTGTCGGCGGGCGCATCGACGCGGCTGTCGCGCGGGTGTTCGGCCGGCGGCTCCCCGCCGCCGAGGGACTCCCGCGGTACGTCGCGCCACTGCCGCCGTGGCTGGAGAACGTCGGGCTCCGGCTCGCCTGGCCAATCGCGCTCGTCAATCTGGTCGGGACGCTGTTCGGGTTCTGGTACTACGCCGGCCGGCCGCTGAACACAGCGCCACCGCTCGTGGAGGGGCAGCTCGGCGCGGCTCCGCTGGCTGCCTACCCCCTGATTCCGGACTCGCCCGTGGCGACGATGTTCATCGGGCTCTCGCTGGCCGCCTGGCGGCTCGACTGGGATAGCCAGTGGCTCCACATGCTCGGCTTCTTCGGCTGTATCAAGCTCGGCCTGTGGACGCCGTACGTCCAGCTGGTCCTCAACGGGCCGGGCGGGATTCCGCTGTGGCTCTACTGGTTCCTGATTCTGAGCCACCTGGCGATGGCCCTGGAGGCGTTTCTCATCCACCGCTACGCGAGCTTCTCCGTGCCGGCCGTCGCGGTCGCTGTCGCCTGGTACGGGTTCAACGACGTGGTCGACTACTTCGTCCCGGTGCTGGACGGCCCCCACCACACCTGGCTCCGGGCCGAGCCGCTGGTCACCGGCGGGTTCGACCACACGGTGCTGGCCCACGACCTCGCGGCGAGCTGGGCAGTCGTGCTAACGCTCGCGGCGACGTTTCTCGCGCTGGCGACGCGCGTAGAGAAAGTGAAACGGCAGGCGTGACCGGCGCGGCCCTCCGCCAGTGGTCACACTCAGGTCGTGAACCCGTCCTCGGCGTCGCGCTCGTCGAGGACCCACTCCAGTTCCTCGATGGCGCGCAGGATGGCGACCTCGGCCTCGTCCTCCAGTTCTGTCGACGGCGGGTCGTGCTTGTCGTACTCGTTTTGCAGCGCCTCGATGCGGTCCCGAATGGCCTCCTCCGTTTGCATGGTTCGAATGACCGGACCGGCAGGTCTTGATGGTACTGGTCGCGGCGATGTGCGGCCCGACAGCCGCTGGAACCGCCGGAAGCGCGCCGGGCTTACCGGACGACGACGACGGCGCTGTCGGTCTCGGTCATCTCGCCCTCGCCGGAGTAGGTCCGGGACTCCTCGACGGCGAACATCTCGTCGGTGAGCGTGACGCCGGCGACGTGGAGTTCGTCGCCGTCTATCTCGTAGTCGCCGTCCTCGATGGCGGCGTCGATAGCGCCGACCTCGCTCCCGAACTCGGGGCCGACCAGCGAGTAGTCGAGGTCGATGCCGCTGACCGCGGTCGTGATGTCCGGTGCCTCGTCGTAGGTGTCCAGTCGGTCGACGTGCATCGCCTCGGCGACGGCGTCCTCGAAGCCGGCGACGTGGCCGAACACCTCGACGTGGTCGAGGTCGGCGTTCAGCGGCAGACCGTGCTCGGTCTTGTACCGCCGGAGCGCGGAGACGACCTCCATCGCCGTCTCGCCCGCGTCGAGGTCGGCGTCGTAGCCGCCCGCGGTCGGCCAGTCGGTCGTGTGAATCGAGCCGTCCTCGTCGTAGACGCGGTCCCACAGTTCCTCCGTGATGTGGGGCAGGAACGGCGCGAACAGTTGCAGGAAGGTCCGGTGGGCCTGCAGCAGGGTGAACTCCGTCGACGTATCTTCCCCGTCCGAAAGCCGCTGCTTGGCGATTTCGAGGTAGTCGTCACAGAACGTGTTCCAGAAAAAGGAGCGGAGCTCGTTGCGGGCCTTCGAGAACTCGTAGGCCTCGAACTTCGCCGTGACCGACTCGACGGTCGCGTCCAGTTCGGCCAGCAGCCACTCGTCGACCGCGGCGAGGTCGTCCGGTTCGGCGGGTCGCTCCGCCGGAGTGAGCTGGTCGACCAGCCGCGAGGCGTTCCAGAGCTTCTGGAGCAGGCGCTCGCCGGCCTCCAGGTCGCCCTCCTTGTACGGGAAGTCGTCGCCGATGGAGGTCCCGGCGGCCCAGTAGCGGGTGGCGTCGACCGGGAACTGCTCTAGCACCTCGCTGGGCGGGATGACGTTGCCCTTGGACTTGGACATCGCCTCCCGGTTCTCGTCTAGCACCATCCCGTTTATCATCACGTTCTCGAAGGGGACCTCGCCGGTGTGTTCGTAGCACTTGACGACGGTGTGGAACAGCCAGAACGAGATGATGTCGTGGCCCTGCGGGCGCAGGTCGAAGGGGTACAGCTCGGGGTTCTCCCAGGTGAAATCCCCGGCGTCGTCGTCCCAGTCCCAGCCGGCGTTGACGAGCGGCGTCAGCGACGACGTGGCCCACGTGTCGAAGACGTCCTCCTCGGGCGTCAGCGAGCCGTGGCCACACTCGGGACAGCTATCGACCGGCGGGTCGTCCGACAGCGGGTCGACCGGGAGCTGGTCGCGCTCGGCCATCACGGGCTCGCCGCAGTCGTCGCAGTACCACACCGGAATCGGGATGCCCGAGTCGCGCTGGCGGGAGATACACCAGTCCCACTCCAGCCCCTCTATCCAGTGCTCGTAGCGGGTGGCCATCTTCTCGGGGAACCACTCCATCTGGCGGCCGGCCTCGATGTACTCTTCCTTCTTGTCGAGCAGTTCGATGTACCACTGCTCGGTGACGAGGTACTCGACCTCCTCCTCGCAGCGCTCGTGGACCTGAACGGTGTGGTCGTGGTCGCGGCTCTCCAGCAGCGACCCCTCCTCGCGCAGGTCCTCGATGATGGCCTCGCGGGCCTCGGTGGTGTGCAGCCCGGCGTAGTCGCCGGCGAGGTCGGTCATCGTCGCGGACTCGTCGATGGCGAGCCGCAGCGGCAGGTCGTGGGCCTGGTACCACTCGATGTCGTTCTGGTCGCCGAACGTACAGCACATCACGATGCCGCTGCCGGTCTCCATGTCGACGCGCTCGTCGGCGATGACGGGGACCTCCTGCTCGAAGATTGGCACCCGCGCCGTCCCGCCGACGAGGTGCTGATTGTCGTCGTCCTCGGGATGGACGAAGACGGCGACACAGGCCGGCAACAGTTCGGGACGGGTCGTCGAGATGGTGAACGTCGCGTCCTCCTCGGCAGGTCCATCGCCAGTCTCGACGAGGTCGAACGCGATGTCGTTGAACAGCGTCGACTTGTCCTTGTCCTCCTGTTCGACCTGCGAAATCGCGGTTTCGCAGTCGGGACACCAGATGGTCGGCGCACGCTGGCGGTACTCCCGGCCCTGCTCGTAGAGGTCGAGGAAGGACAACTGGGAGACGCGCTGGACGTCCGGCGCGATGGTCTTGTAGGTGTTGTCCCAGTCGACTGAGATGGCGAGCGACTGCACGTCCTGGGTGAACTCGTCCTCGTACTGCGTGCAGACGTCGCGGCACTTCTCCTGGAACTCCCGCCGGGAGAAGTCCTGGTGGCGGATGTCGAGTTCGCGCTCGGTCAGCCGCTCCGAGGCGATGCCGTTGTCGTCGTAGCCGAAGGGGAAGTAGACGGTGTCGTCGGCCATCCGGTGGTAGCGGGCGACGAAGTCCTGGAGCGTGAACTGGTAGAGATGGCCCATGTGGAGGTTCCCCGACACCGTCGGCGGCGGCGTGTCGATGGTGAAGCGGGTGTCGGCGTCCTCGTCGTAGGCGTAGGTCTCGTCGGCGACCCAGCGGTCCTGCCACTCCGGCTCTACCTCGCGGGGGTCGTACTCCCCGTCGAGGGCGTCGGCTGACTGGTCTGCGGTCGATTCCTCCTGCGGTGGGTCCTGTGTATCACTCATGTTCGAACGGTGGGCGGATAGCCCGGATAGCGGTGGACTGCGGCGCGGTTGTCAGCGGTGCGTGCGTCGAGTGGTGGGGGTGGTGTGGGGCGTGGGGACCCCTACACCGACCGGGGCGAGAACCAGCGTCTGGGAGAGTCGACGCACCATCTGGTCAGTACTCGGCCGACGGCGGGATTAACGACTTCGGTTTCCGGTGGCTTCTCGGCAGGGCCACGATGACCACCAACTCAGGTCACGTCAGGTCGGGCTCGCGCCGGTCGCGGTCCTCGGCGGAGTGGGCGCGGACCCACAGCTGTCCGATGCGGGAGAGCGTCGTCCGGTAGGACTTCCCGTGTTCCTCCTGCTCGATGTACCCCTTGCCGCCGGGGCCGAGGCGGTCGACGTTGTAGATGACCTTCGAGCGGAAGGAGTCGGTGTACTCCTCGCCCATGTCCCGGGCCAGTTGCTGGGCCAGTTCGGAGACGGACTCGAACTCGCCGTGCTCGCCCAGCGTGAAGAGGATGACCTCCTCGAAGGGCTTGACGTTCGAGAAGGAGGCGACCGGAAGTTCCACGATGTGGGAGCCGTCGATTTCCTTCGCGCCGATGGTCGTCCCGCGCTCGTCGAACTCCGCCAGCAGGTCCCGCGCGGTTTCGAGTCGCTCGTCGACGCGCTCGTCGACCTCTTCGCCGGTGCGCATGTCCTCCAGCATGTCTATCTGCTTGCGCAGTTCCTCCGCGAGTTCGGTTTCGAGGTACTTCTCGGGGACCGTGTAGTAGGTGTGGATGCGGTCCCGGTCGCCCTCACGCTCGACCATGATGGAGTGGGCGGCGGTGGCGAAGGCGAACGAGACAGTCCGGGGCATCGCGGAGACGTTGACCCACACTTCGCTGCCCGCGTCGAGTTCGGCGTTGATGAGCTCGAAGGCCTGCTCGAAGGCCTCGTCGTAGTCGTACACGTCGGCGACGACGAACCGCTCGGTTTCGGCCCCGAGGAGGTTCTGGTAGTCCTTCTCCAGCTTTTCCGCGAGGTTGCGTGAGTACTCGACGTTGGCCTCGCTGCCGACCGCCCCTTCGAGCAGGATGACGCGGTCCACGTCGAGTTGCTCGCGCACGAGCGGCGCGATGAGCCGGTCGTAGTCGAACCCGACCGGGACGATGTGGGTCTGCATACCTGGTACGGTCGGCTGGTATTTATAAAAAACACCAGTCTTCGGCCCGTCGGCACGCACGCCGGCGCTGGCCGTCGCCGTCCCGTAGCCGGCCGGCGAGCAGCGACGGACTAGGTCCGTCAGCCGTCGGGCCGACGAACGTGGGCTCAATCGTCGAAGACGTGCATCTCGAACTCGTCGCCAGACTCGCGGAGGAGCCGTTCGGTCCCGTCGTGTCGCTGCAGCGAGCCCTCTTCGAGGTGATTGACCGCTTCGATGGTCTCGGGGGTCACCTTCTCGGTCACCTCGAACTCTTCGACGGGGGAGACGACGCCCCACAGCGCACCGGTGGCGTGAAGCACGACGGCCACCGGCGTCAGCAGGAGGAAGACGGGCCAGAGAATCGGGTGTTTCCGGTACGCGACGACGCCGAGGAACATGTACACGAACAGGATGCCGAGCAGCACCGTCGAGACGAGCCCGTACAGTTCGATGCCGGGCGCGGTGCCCGGCAGCAGGTACGACGCGAGAGCCAGCAGCGGCACGAACGGGGAGAAGGCCCAGGCGACCACGCGAGTGAGGTAGAGCGGTCGGTACAGCAGCGGCAGCAGGTAGTCGTCCCTGATGGTCCCGCTCATCCACCGACGGCGTTGTTTGAGCATCGACTTGACCGACGGCGGGGCCTGGTTCCGGAAGCGGCTGTCGACGAGCTGGTACGTGAGGTCGTACTCCCTGGCGGCGCGCCAAATCAGGTTCGTGTCCTCGGTGATAGTCGCCACGTCCCAGCCGAGTTCCTGCTCGATGTCGTGCCGGATAGCGAACCCACCGCCCCACGCGTACAGCGGGTACGAAAGCTGGTGAAACCCGAGCTGTTCGAACTGGTAGCCGGTCCGGAAGACCTCACAGAGATACGTCAGCCGCGAGCCGGTGTATATCGGTTTCTCCGTGAACTGAACGAAGTCGGCGTCCGGCAGGCCGGTGAAGTCGGTGACTATCGTGTCTTCGTCGAGATAGAGCGTGTACTCCCTGTCACAGTCGACGTTGCGCCGCGCCCACTCGACGGCACGCCCCTTGTTCGTCGCCGCACAGGTGAATTCGTCGGGAACGACGTGGACCGTCGCGCCCTCCACAGTGATGTCCGACTCGGCGATGACGCGAACGTCCGTCACCTCGTCCGGTATCGCGTCGACCGTCTGCTGGACGACCGGCGCGGCATCAATCGTCAGGATGCGGACCTGTACGTCGTCGAGTCCCCACACGTCGGTGCTGTCCGGCTTCCACCCGCGCGACAGGACGAACGTCTCGACGCTCCACCAGAGCGACGAGAAGCCGTACACGCCGAGCGCAGCCCACAGCAGTACCGACAGCAGCACCTGGACCGACACGGATTCGACCATCTCCTGTTTACCTCCGTGTTTGCACCTACTATTAGCTGTTCGTTTACGAGATACTATCCAGAAACCACTCGCGCTCGTCAGTTACATTCGTCCCGCCGGTCACGCAGGCCCGGCGAACTGCTTCCCGCGGAGGACTTCTGGCGTTGCTCGTCGAAACTCGGCTACAGTCGGAGCCGTACCGCGGCGCGCCGGCCACAGCCGGGGCTGGGCGACACAGCTGAGCGTCGGGTTCAGGCGACCCACAAAAAACCAGATTCGCGTCCAGCGGCGACGTTACTCGCAGCTCTCGTGGACGATAGCGCCCTCGTCGTTGGGCCCGCGGCGCTCCCCGGGGACGATTGGGTCCTCACAGACCGCGCAGGTCAGCGTGCCGTTAGCGCGGACCTCGGTGGTCGCCGCGTCGTCGGACGCGGCGAAGTCGACGCTCACGTCGGCCGAGTCGTCGGTCGCCGGTTCCTCGTCGGAGTCGCTCGGCGAGAACACGTCGTCGTCATCGGGTTCGCTTGTCGTGTCGATGTCGAACGTGTCGTTGAAGCCGCAGTAGCCCGTCGAGGCGTTGAAGCCCAGGCCGAGCGCGCCGACGCCGGCCAGCAGGCCGCGCTTTCGCTTCCCGCTGCGAAGCCAGCGCACGGAGACGATTGTCAGGACGACTGCAAGCACCGCTCGAAGCAGGCGGTCGCGACCGCCGACGTTCGTATCGGAGTCCATACCGGTACATTGGCCTGGACGCTTTTGTAGGTTTACATGTCGACCGACGGCCGCCGTCCGGTGGTTCCCGCGCCGAACGGCCGGCGAGCGGACCCGGTCGCTTCAGTCGCTCTCGACGCCGGAGACGGCATAGGCGGTGCGGTCCTCGGTCGCGGCGGGGGCGGTCACCAGCGAGACGCCGACCGTCAGCACGAGGCCGACCAGGATGCCCACGACGCCGGGCGTCCAGCCCATGTACGTCGCCGGGAGGGCGACGTCGAGGCCGACCAGTCCCGCAATCGTCGCTACGACCGGGAAGACGTGCAGGCCGTAGAACACCTGACTGCCGACGACGCCGGCGTACATGCCGGAGCGCGTCGTTCCCTGCCAGTACAGCGCGAGCGCGACGGGGACGGTCAGCTGGGCGAAGCCGCTGAATGCGGTGTCGCCTATCTGGACCAGCGTCCCGGGCGTGTAGAGGCTCGCGACGAACGAGAGGGTGGCGAAGGCGACGACGCCGACGCGGGCGACCAACCCCTCACGGCGGTCGGTCCGCTCGTCGCTGGCGTCGCTCCGGCCAGTCAACGGCCGGTAGATGTCCCGGGTCAGGTACGACGACCCCGACAGCAGCATCGAGTCGCTGGAGGACATCATCGCGGCCATCGCCCCGGCGATGACCAGGGCGGTGAACCACGCTGGCGTGTACTCGCCCAGCAGCGCCGGGATGACGTTGCCGCTCTCCGGGACCGTGACCCCGAGGCCGGCCGCCCACGCCCCCAGCATGAACGCCGGGACGAACAGGAGCAGGACCAGCACCGGCCAGAGCGCGAACGTGCGCTTGAGCACCTTCTTGGACCCGGCGGCGAAGAACCGCTGGTTTATCTGCGGGAACATCGTCACGCCGAAGGCGATGCTGACCGCGGTGGAGACGATGTACTGGGGCGTGTAGAGCCCGCCGCCGAGCGCGACGAACGCGGGCGCTTCGGACGCCAGCAGGTCGGTCGCCGCGCCCGCGCCGCCGACGGCCGATAGCACCCACGCGACGGCGACCCAGACCAGCGAGAGCATGAACAGGCCCTGGAGCGTGTCGGTCCAGGCGACGCCGCGCATCCCCGAAAGCGCGACGTAGAGAACCATGAACAGCGTGATACCGCCGGCCCCGACCCAGAACGGGACCGCGCCGTTCGTGAGGCCGACGATGGCCTGCCCGGCCCCTTTCTGCTGGAGCATCACGTAGGGGAACAGCCAGAACAGGCTCACGCCCGCGACGACGACCCGCAGCGCCGTCGAGCCGAAGCGGTCGCCCAGCATCTCCCCCAGCGTGACGTAGCCGTGGCGCTTGCCGACGAGCCACTGCTTGTACCCGAGCACGTACCAGAGGACGGCGAAGATGATGCCGTCCATCAGCCCCATGACGAGTATCCACTCGGGGCCGGCGCTGAACGCGAGGTTCGGGCCGCCGAAGAACGTAAACGCCGACAGCAGCGTCGCGAAGGTGGTAAACAGCAGGACGACCGTCCCGAGCGTCCGGCTGGCGAGGTAGTAGTCCTCGGCGGTCCGGTCGGTCAGCCGGTACGCGACCGCACCGACCGCGAGCGCGACGACCATGTACGCGCCGACGATGCCCAACTGGAGCGCGGTGTCGGCCACGCTACCGCACCTCCTCGACGCCGAGGCCCCAGTCTGTGCGCGCGAAGACGGCGAAGACGACGCTCGCCAGCGCCATCCACCCGATGTGCCACCACAGCCACACCGGCAGCCCGGCCGCGATTGTGCTTGTATCCCAGAGGAACCACGGCACTGCCAGCGCCATCAACACGAGCGCGACGACTGCCCACCCGGCAGCTCTGACGGTACTCATATTACGACAGGCTAGCCGCTGCCGGTACTAATGGGTAACGAACCTTCACCGACTCTCGTTGAAGAACAATCTTCTTCAATACACACGAGTGCCGGGTTCGACCTCCCGCTCGGGGGTCAGGTGGACGACGCCCTCCTCGCTGTCCACGCCGGTCACCAGACACTCGCTCTCGAAGCCGGCGATAGAGACGGTCCCGAGATTGACGACCGCGACGACCTGTGAACCCAGCAGTTCCTCCGGGTCGTATACGTCGGTCAGCCCCGCGGCGGACTGTCGGCGTTCGTCGCCGAAATCGACGTCGAGCTTGTACACGTCCTTGCGCGCTTCGGGGAACGGCTCGACGTCGACTATCTCGCCGATGCGCATCTCCACGTCTTCGAGGAACCGCGCGGGGTCGATTTCGGTTTCCGTGAATCCCATGGGCTCCGGTAGTACGTCCACTTATTTTACGACA
This sequence comes from Haloarcula sp. DT43, assembly GCF_037078405.1. Taxonomy (NCBI): domain Archaea; kingdom Methanobacteriati; phylum Methanobacteriota; class Halobacteria; order Halobacteriales; family Haloarculaceae; genus Haloarcula; species Haloarcula brevis. The sequence goes on from NZ_JAYMGZ010000001.1 coordinate 1,019,957, forward strand.
GCGTTCGCAGCGACGGTATGCGAACGGCCATTCAGCTCTGGACGCTCCGGGACCTCCGCGAGCCGCTGTCGGACGTACTCGACCGTATCGCGGCCGCTGGCTACGACGGCGTGGAGTTCGCCGGCATCGGCGACCCCGGTGTGTCCCGGCGTGCCCTCGACGAGACGGGGCTGGGTATCGCCGGTGTCCACGTCGGGCTGGACGACTTACAGTCCGACTCCCGCACCGTCGGCAATCAGGTCCGGACGCTCGACGCGCCGTATCTCGTGCTCCCGTACCTCGACGACGACCACTTCGCGAGCGAGAGCGCCGTCGAGTCGACCGCGGCGCTGCTGGAACTGCTCGAGGCGGAGTTCGACCGCCCCCTGCTGTACCACAACCACGACCACGAGTTCGTCCCGCTCGGCGACGGCACCGCCTTCGACGCGCTCCTCGACCGGACGACGGTCGGCGTCGAGTTCGACGCCGGCTGGGCCCACGCGGCGGGCCAGGACCCCGTGACACTGCTCCGGCGACTCGACGGCCGCGTTCCCGTCGTCCACCTCAAGGACATGACCGCGGACGGCGAGCCGACGGCGCTCGGCGAGGGCGTCGTTCCGCTGCAGGCGGTGGTCGACGCGGCCCGCGAGGCCGGGACCGAGTGGCTCGTCTTCGAGCACGACGACCCCGAGAACCCCGTCGACGCCATCCAGGCCGGTATCGACGGCATGCGGCCGCTGCTGGAGTGAGCCGTCGCGGTCGGCACTGCGAGAAGACCTGCGGCGACCCGCAGGGGGCCCGCTCAGGCACCGGCTCGCGTGCGCAAGGTTATTCCGCTGTACTACCCAACATCAGTATAGTGACAGCAGTCCGTCGGGACATCCCGAGACGGGCTGGAAAACAGGACAATCATGCAAGATACGGCGAAATATCTGATACATGCCGACATCACGGCGGCGGGAGTCGTCGAGCGAAGCGACGTCGTCGGCGCGGTGTTCGGCCAGACGGAAGGGCTGCTCGGCGACGAACTGGACCTGCGGGACCTGCAGGACTCGAAGAAGGTCGGTCGCATCGACGTGGAGATACGCTCCGAAGGGGGCCAGTCCTTCGGCGAGATTACCGTCGCGAGCGGCCTCGACAGGGTCGAGACAGCGATTCTCGCCGCGGCACTGGAGACAATCGAACAGGTCGGGCCGTGCCGCGCCGAGATAGAGGTCTCCGAAATCGAGGACGTGCGCAGCGCCAAGCGCCGCGAGGTCGTCGAGCGGGCCACGGAACTGCTGAACGACTTCGAGGAGACGTCCATCCAGACCGCGGACATCGTCGAGACCGTCCGCCAGCAGGTCCGGGTCGCCGACGTGACCGAGTACGAGGGGCTCCCGGCCGGGCCGCGCGTGGCCGACTCCGACGCCATCGTCGTCGTCGAGGGCCGCTCGGACGTGCTGCAACTGCTGAAATACGGCATCAAGAACGCCGTAGCGGTCGAGGGTACGGACGTCCCCGATGCCATCGCGGACCTGACGGCCGGCCGCACGGTGACCTCGTTCCTCGACGGCGACCGCGGCGGCGACCTCATCCTGAAGGAACTCGCGCAGGTCGGCGACGTGGACTACGTCGCGGTCACGCCCAGCGGCAAGTCCGTCGAGGACCTCTCGCGCAGCGAGGTGATGGCGGCGTTGCGGGACAAGGTCCCCTACGAGACGGTCGCAAGCGCACAGAGCCTCGACACCATCCGCGAGGAGCTGTCCCACGCCGGGGAATCGACGACCGCCGACGGCGGTGCCGTGGCGGCCGCGGTGCCGGATGACTCCGTCGACGACCAGCCCGCGCCCGGAGAGGCCGGGTCAGCCGGGGCCGAGACGGCCGGCGAGGCGACGGTGGCGTCCGACGAGTCGAACGCGGCCGCGACGGCGGGCGACGCGACGGACGAGGACGCCGACGAACCGGCCATCCCTTCGCTTTCGGACCACATCGAAGCGGTCGTCAAGGACCACAGCGGGACGGCGCGGCTGGTCGACGAGGACGCGACGCTGCTCGCGGAGGGCGAAGCCGACGACGTCGTCTCGCTGCTTGCGTCGGCCGAGACCGTTCCCAGGACGGTCGTCGTCGACGGCGACTGCACGCAGAAGCTCCTTGACGTGGCCGCCCAGCGCGGCGTCGGCGTCGTCGTCGCCGGCGGGCACGGCGAGTACGTCAAGCAGCCGACCGCCGTCCAGGTCCGCATCGAGGGCTAGAGCTCTCGAACGAGCAACACGCCGTCACCGTCGTCGTAGTGGCCGGGCAGCTCGTCGGCGACCGAGAACCCGAACCCGTCGTAGAAGGAACGGGCCCGCTCGTCGTCCGCGCGGGCGGTGAGCCTGACGGTCTCGAACCCGCCGGCACGGAGCCGGTCGAGCAGGCCGTCCATCAGCGCCGTCCCGAGGCCCTGGCCCTGTTTTTCGGGCGCGATGGCGAACTCCGCCACGTACGCGACCGGGCGGTCCGGCACCACCAGCGCGTAGCCGAGCGGCTCGCCGATGTCGAGGACCAGCACGAGCGGCGGCCCGTTGAGTCCGACGCCGAGCAGTTCCGGCCACGGCTCGTCCAGCGCCTCGGTCTGGATGGCCCGGATGCGGGCCTCGTCCTCGGGACGGCCCTCCCGAATCATAGGAGGCCGACGGCCAGTACGACGCCGGCTCCGGTCAGCGCGGCCGCCAGCGTCGCGAGCATGTTGACGCCCTGGTTGCCGACCACCGAGCCCTCGACGGTTGCGCCCAAGAGGCTGTCGACGGTCATCCCGACCAGGCCACACAGGAGGATGACGCCGCTCCCGACCGTGCTGATGTCCTGGGTGAGCGCGGCGATACCGGCGATGATGCCCGCCCCGACGGCCCCGGCGGCGACGCCCTGCCAGGTGACGCCGCCGTCGGTGCCGGGCTCGACGGGTCTGAGCGTCGTGATGAGCCGCGGGTTGTCGTAGAGCCCGCCGAACTCGCTGGAGAACGTGTCGGTCATCGCGGCGGCGACGGCCCCGGCGAAGGCATAGAAGAACAGCAGCGGATCGACGGCGATGTGGCTCGGGCTCGCCGCCGCGGCGACGACGGCGAACAGCGCGACGATTGAGTTCGCCAGCACGTTCCCGCTCCCGCGTGCCCCCTCGTTTTCCTCCGCGATGCCCCGCTCCAGTTTCTCGTCGTATCGGTACTTCGTCGAGAGGCCGCCGAGCCCGAAGAAGGAAATCAGCATGGCGAACCAGCCGAAACCGCCGAGCACGATGGTCAAAAAGGAGAGGAGGACGCCGGTGAGCATTCCCGGGAGCGACGCGGTGTCGAGCGCGTAGGAGAGATAGCCGAGCAGTACTGTCACGGCCAGGGCGATGACGGCGCGCTGGCCCGTCACCGACGGGTCGAGTTCGAAGAACAGCCACAGCAGGAGGCCGACGGTGAGCATCACCAGCGGGTCGTCCCGCTCGAACAGGACCGAGCGGAGCAGGGCGGCGACGAACGCGCCGCTGGCGGCGAGAAACAGCACGAGCGGGAGGTCGACGGCGACCGCCCCCTCGCCGACGGCGGCCTGAATCCGCGTCCCCAGCACCTGGCCCGCGACGCCGGCGACGAAGCCGACGAGCACGAAGCCCGCGGTTGCGACCACCTCGTCGGAGCGGACGGTGTACGCGAGCCGCTGGCCGAGGTTGCCGTAGGCGACGATGACGACGACGCCGACGAACACCGGCACCGGGAGGCCAAAGCGGACGGCGAGCAACGCGAGGCCGGCGGCGGCGAGCGAGAAGGCCGCCAGCCCGTACAGTTTCCCGTCCTCGTAGTCGCCGGGCCGCGCGAACAGGTCGAACAGCCGCGAGTTCTGGTCGATGGCGGTCACGCCGAGCGCGGCGACGAGGACGAACGGCGCGATAGCGGCGACAGTCGCGAGTTCGAGCGAGCGAAAGCCCGTCGCGGCCGGGACGACGACCGCGAGGGTCCCCACCGCGGCGAACGCGCCTGCCCGACGGACTGTGCCAGTCACGTGCCACCGGTATCCCCGAGAGGCACTTACCCTTTCCGAACTGCGGAGGGCGGTACCGTGGGATTTACTGTGGCCGTCGGCATACCGGCGGACGTGGGGTTGTACGACCGCTATCTCGCGATGCGCGTCCGACGTAGCGACGCCGACCTGCCCGAGACGGTCGCGCTGGTAATCACGGAGCGTGACCTGCTGGGCGACGGTGCCTACCGGACGCTCGAACGCTTCTTCGACTGGGCGGTCCAGTACGGCACCGACACGGTCGTCGTCTACGTGAGCGTCCTCGACGAGGAGGCGATTCCGACGCTCCAGCGCGAACTCGAAAGCGTCACCGCGCCGCGGGAGATAGCGGTCAGAGTCCCGGACGACGAGACGACGGCCGACGCCCCGATTCAGATTTCAATCGGCCTGGGCGGGCAGTCCGAGTTCGCGACGGCCGTCCAGAAACTCGCGGCGGACGTCGACGCCGGCGAACTCGACCCGGCGGACATCGACGAGACCGCGGTCGAGGAACACCTCGTCTTCCCGACCGACCCGGACCTGGTCATCAAGACCGGGGCCGAGCGGCTCTCCGATTTCATGATATGGCAGTCCGTCTACTCGGAGCTGTATTTCACCGACGTGAACTGGCAGAACTTCCGGCTGCGGGACTACCTGCGGGCGCTGCGTGACTACCAGGACCGCCAGCGGCGCTTTGGCCGGTAATCAGTCCGCGAGGTCGTACTCCTCGTCGAGCTGTTCGCGTTCGGCGTTGGGGAGCGCGTCACGGAACCGCCCGAGCATCCGCTTTGCCGTCGGCAGCTCCGACTGCTCGATGGCACGCACAAGCGCGAGCGAGCGCTCGGCGCGGGTCGTCCGCCAGGACTGCTCGCGGTTTTGGTAGGTCCGAATCGCCCGGAGGAAGTCGACCTTCCGGAACTCGGGCCAGTAGGGGGTACAGAAGAACGTCGCGGCCTCGTTGCCGTTGGCGTGCCAGGGGAGGAAGTTCGAGGTGCGCTCGTCGCCGCCGGTCCGGACGATGAGGTCGACGTCGCGGGTCGGCCCCTCGTAGAGCCGTTCCTCGATAGTCTCCGCGGAGACGTCGGACGGGTCCAGCGCGCCGTCCTCGACGGCGGTGGCGACGTCGCGGGCCGCGCCGAGCAGTTCGGCCCGGCCGCCGTAGGCCAGCGCGACGTTGAGGTTGAGCTGGTCGTACTGTGCGGTTCGGCCCTCCGCGTAGTCGATGGCCTCCTGGACCCGCTCGGGGAGCATCTCCGTCTCGCCGATGGCGCGGATGCACACGCCGGCCTCGTGGACCCGGTCGGCGTCGGCGAAGGTCCGGAGCTTCTGCTCGACGAGGTCGAAGATGTGCTCCCGCTCCGCGGGGTCGCGGTCGAAGTTCTCCGTCGAGAACGCGTACAGCGTCACCTCCCTGACGTCGAGTTCGTCACACCAGTTCAGGAGCGCCTCGGTCGTCTCGGCCCCCTCCCGGTGACCCTCCTGTTTCTCGGCCCCCTGTTTCTCGGCGTACCGCCGGTTCCCGTCCTGAATGACGGCGACGTGGTCCGGCGTTCCCGACAGTTCCCACTTGAGCAGCCGCTCGTAGGCCGCGTAACCCAGTCGCTTCCCCCTCGATAGCATCATCGTATACATTTCAACCACTCAATAAGGGCTTTGTGGAAGGGGGCTGGTACAGTTATTTCCCGCCTAATATAACGAAATATATGCGCATAGTTTTAATAGACCCCGGCTTAACGTTCAACTGCAATGGCGACCGGTACGGTAGACTTCTTCAACGACACAGGCGGTTACGGTTTCATCGATACCGAAGACTCCGACGAGGACGTCTTCTTCCACATGGAGGACATCGAAGGTCCTGACCTCGAAGAGGGGCAAGAAGTGGAATTCGAGATAGAGCAGGCCGACAAAGGCCCGCGCGCGAAAAACCTCACGCGGCTGTAACCATGGCGACAGGCACTGTAGACTTCTTCAACGACACGGGTGGCTACGGTTTCATCGAAACCGACGACGCCGACGAAGACGTGTTCTTCCACATGGAAGACGTCGGCGGCCCGGACCTCGAAGAAGGGCAAGAAGTCGAATTCGACATCGAACAGGCAGACAAAGGCCCGCGGGCGAAGAACCTCACGCGGCTGTAGGCGAGAGCGACTCGCTTTTCGAGAGGACTGTTGCTCGACGGAGCGGTGCGCCCGGGTAGTGCGTGGCTTCTCACCGCTACCCGCGCGCCGTCTCACGGACCGAATATCTTCGGGTAGAGCCGACAAGCGCTCGGAATCCGAAGTGTCTTAGGCACAGGGCCGCCGACCGCATGGTATGAGCGAGGCCGACGCACTCGACGAGGACCTCTACCGCCGGACCAAACAACTGCTCGAGCCGGGCGAGATACAGCTCAACGGCGCCGTCGTCCACACGGAGTACGACGGCAGCGACGAAATCGAGATGATGCAGGCCACCATCGAGGTCGGCGAACTCATCGCCGAGGGCGCGGGGCTCGACCCCACGGACACGTTCGTCTACTCCGGCAGCGACGACCCCGAGTTCGCGTCGAACCAGCACCAGGGGCTCACGCTCGACGGCGAGGAGTTCGTCTGGGAGTGCCAGCAGCTCCTGCGCAACGGCTCCTTCGACCTGGTGTTTTACTACGAGGCCAGCGCCGACCACGACGGCATCCTCGCCGCCATCGAAGAGGCCGGCTACGCGGTCACGGGCGTCGAAGGCGAGTAATCAGTCGCCAGCCGACAGCCGTTCCTGGCAGTTGTGACAGTAGGTGTAGTCCGGACCGTTGGCCGCGCCGCAGATGCGACAGGTCGTCGCCTCGACCGCGGCCTGTTCGAAGTAGGCGTTGAGCTGGCCGGTGTCGCGCCCGGCGCGCCGGCCGCTGAACTGCTCGACGAGCGGCTCGTGTGCGGCGTAGTCCATGAGCCGGAACATGAGGACGAACCACAGCGGCACCCCTATCAGGACGAACAGGTAGACCAGCAGCCGGACCGCCAGTTCGGCCGTCGAGATTGCCACGCCCGGAGTACGGGCCCAGAGGGGTAAAACGCTCCGGCGACCGGGCAGGCGGGCGGCCGTCCCGGACTATTTTTATTCGCAGAACCCCCAGATTGCGGCATGAGCGAAGACCTCGGAACAGTAGACCGGGCCGTGCTGAACGCCTTTCAGGGGGGCTTCCCGGTCGTCGAACGGCCGTTCGAGCCGGCCGCGTCGGCGCTTGCCGAGCACGGCGTCGACATCGACGCGGACGAGCTGTTGGCGCGCGTACAGGACCTCGACGACGCGGGCGTGCTCACGCGGTTCGGCGCGCTCATCAACGCCGAAGCCATCGGCGGCACCGCGACGCTCGTCGCGACCCACGCTCCCGAGGACAGCTACGACGAGCACGCGGAACTGATAAACGCCCACCCCGAGGTCGCGCACAACTACGAGCGCGAACACCCCCATCTGAACATGTGGTTCGTGGTCTCCGTGGCCGAGGAGGGACGGGTCGAGGAGGTCCTGGCCGAAATCGAAGCCGAGACCGGCGAGGAGACGTACAACCTCCCGAAACAGCAGGAGTTCCACGTCGGCGCGAAGTTCCCCGTCGAGGGGCCACAGACACAGGCCGTCGACTGTTCGGACCTGGGGCCGGACGTGACGCCGACCGCGGAGCGGTCGCTCACTGCCGACGAACTGGACCTCGTGCTGGAAATCCAGGACGGGCTGCCGATTACCGCCACGCCCTACGCCGACGTGGCCGACGCAATCGACGCCGACGTCGACTGGGTGCTGGAGACGATACGGCGGTTCAACGCGGAGGGGAAGGTCCGTCGCGTCGGCGTCATCCCGAACCACTACGCGCTGGGCTACAGCGAGAACGGGATGACCGTCTGGGACGTGCCCGACGAGGTCATCGACGAGGTGGGGCCGGCCATCGCCGAGTTCGACTTCGTGACCCACTGCTACGAACGGCCGCGCCACGACGGCGTCTGGCCGTACAACTTCTTCGCGATGACTCACGGGCGAAGCGAGGCCGAGAGCCAGGAGCGCATCCAGCAGGTCCGCGACCGGATGGCCGAACACTGGGACGTGTCCGAGGACGATTGGGACACGCTGTTCTCGACGCGCATCCTGAAGAAGACGGGCATCAGGCTGGACGAACGAGCGCGGCGGAACGCAGAGACGCCGTGACCGTCCGCATCCGGGCACGGGGCGGTGGCCGATGATTCCGCTCATGCACGACTTCGAGGGCGAGACGGTGCTCGTCGTCGGCGGCGGTCCGGTCGGTGCGCGCAAGGCCCGTCGGTTCGCCGCGGAGGCGCGCGTCGTCGTCCTCAGCCCCGAGTTCGCCGACCGGTCGTTCGCGGACGCGGAAAAGGTCCGGGCCGCACCGACCCCCGAGCAGGCACAGGCGTGGGTCGAGCGGACCGACCCGGCGCTGGTCGTCGCCGCGACGGACGACCCGGCCCTGAACGACGCCTTCAGCGCGGCCGCCGAGGCCCACGGCGCGCTCGTCAATCGGGCCGACGACCACGGCGACCAGTCGTTCGGCAACGTCGTCGTTCCCGCGACAGTGCGTGACGACCCCGTGACGCTGGCGATTGCGACCGGCGGGCGCGCGCCGGCGCTGTCGAAGCACCTGCGCGAGCGCTTCGAATCGGAGTTCGACAACGCCGGGCTGATGGCGGCCCTCGTCGGCGACCTCCGCGAGGACCTCCGGGACAGGGGCGTCCCCCCGTCCGAGCGGCGTGACGCCGTTAGGCTCGTTGTCAGGTCACGGGAAGTTTGGAAGGCTTTAGATAGTGGCAGGTCCAATGGGGAGCAAGTAGCTAGAGACGTGATCGGAGAGTTACCTGGTGATCAAACGTGAGAGGGGACACTGGTGCAATCGTTGGGGTCTGTATCTCCCATGAGCGCGCGAGCGTCGACCAGCTAGAGACCGCTGCGGCGGACAGCGAGCGCCACGCCGTCGAATCCCTGCTCGCACACCCCGAGGTCGAGGAGGCGATTGCGCTGCAGACGTGCAACCGGACCGAGGGGTACGTCGTCGTCTCGGACCGCGAGGACGGCCTCGACGCGCTCGAACTGTTCACCCGCGCCGTCCCCGACGACGTCGTCGTCGAGATGGGGCACGAGGAGAGTCTCCGTCACCTGCTCCGGGTCGCCGCCGGGCTCGAATCGATTGTACTCGGCGAGGACCAGATTCTCGGACAGCTCCGGACCGCCTACGAGACCGCCCGCGGCGTCGGCGGCGTCGGGCCGACGCTGGAAGACGGCGTCACGAAGGCGATTCACGTCGGCGAGCGCGCTCGCACGGAGACGGAAATCAACGAGGGCGTCGTCTCGCTGGCCTCCGCCGCGGTTCGCCTGCTCGACAAGGAGTGTTCCCTCGACGGCGAGACGGCCCTGGTCGTCGGTGCCGGCGAGATGGGCCAACTGGCGGCGAAGGCGCTCGGCGAGGAGGTCGACCGGCTCCTCGTGGCCAACCGGACGGTGCCACACGCCGAACACGTCGCCGAGTCGGTCGACACCGACGCCAGCGCGGTCGCGCTCGAGGGCATCGAAGCGGCCGTCTCCGAGGCCCGCGTCGTCATCTCGGCCACCGGGAGCAGCGACCAGGTGTTCGACATCGGGACGTTCGGCGACGCCGGCGAGGTGTCCATCGTCGACATCGCACAGCCGCGTGACGTTCCGGCCGGCGCGGACCGCCTCCCGTCGGTGACGGTGTACGACCTCGACGCACTGGAGTCGGTGACCGCCGAAACCCGGAACAAGCGACAGCGGGCCGCCGAAGCCGTCGAGCGCATCGTCGACGAGGAGTTCGACCGGCTGCTCACCCAGTACAAGCGCAAGCGCGCCGACAGGGTCATCTCGACGATGTACGAGAGCGCCGAACAGGTGAAAGCGGCGGAGCTAAACAGCGCACTCTCGGCGGCGGACTTCGACGAGGACCAGGCGGAGGTCGTCGAAGCGATGGCCGACGCCATCGTCTCCCAGATACTCGCCGCGCCGACCAAGAGCCTGCGCGACGCCGCCGAGGAGGACGACTGGTCGACGATTCACACGGCCTTACAGCTGTTCGACCCGGACTTCGGCGGTCCCGACCAGGCCACTCAGCCCGAGTTCACCAAGGGCATGTCGGTCGAAGACATCCCGGACGGCATGCGCGACGAGATTCCGAACGCGATGCTCGACCGGCTCTCGGACGACTGACCACGCCCACCTTTTTGCCCACGCCGCCCGACCCATGCAGTATGGCAGACCTGCTCTCCGACGAGGAGATTAGCGACCGGCTACCCGACGGGTGGAGCCGCGACGGCGACGAAATCGTGCGCGTCTTCGAGTTCGACGGCTACCTGGACGCGTCGGGCTTTCTGAGCGCCGCGGCCGGCCTCGCAGAGGACGCGTGGCATCACCCGGAGATGACCATCCGCTGGGGCGAAGTCGAGGTCCGGCTCACGACCCACGACGCCGGCGGCATCACCGACAACGACATCGACCTCGCCGAGCGGCTGAACGGCATCCACGACTGACGTGCCCGCCGACGGACTCGCCGCCCTCCGGCCGACCGACCCGGACGGCGAACCGCGCGGTACGTCTTCCGCATCGAGGTCGACCCGGAGCCGGACGCGCCGGGACTGTGGCTCGACCCCGACCGGTTCGAGACGACGCTGTCCCGGGCGGCCGACGAACCGGGAACCGACGGGTGGCTGTTCTTCCGGGACACCCTCTGGCGGGGCGAACTGGCCGACGAACCGCATTTCCGGCGGCTCGTCGCGGACGAACTCGGCTGTCCGGTCGTCTCGGCGTCGTTCAGCGAACTCCGGACCGACGAGGCGCACCTGGCTGCGCTGAAAACCGCCATCGCCGGCGACCTGTCCCTGTTCAACGCCGAGTCGGTCAGCGACGTACTCACCAAGTACCTCGGCAGTTCGATACGCGTGGAGCCGGGCGGCGACGTCGCGTAGTCACCGCCTACAGCGTGTTATACGCGTCAAAACCGGTCGTAGGGCCCGAAAGACTATATCCGAAACTCCCCAACGAACTGACCCCCAATGACCACCGACTACGACTTCTGGCTGTTCGACCTCGACGGGACGCTCGTCGACATCGAGCCAGCGTATCCCCGGAAAGTGATGGGCGCCGTCGGCGACCGCCTCGGCGTCGAGTTCACGGAGCGGGAGCGGGACGCGCTCTGGTACGGGTTCGGTGGGACGCGGTCGCGGACGCTCGCGGAGCGGGGCGTCGACCAGCGGGAGTTCTGGCGGCTGTTCCACGAGGAGGAAGACCCCGTCGCCCGGGCGGAGGCGACGTACCTCTACGACGACGCCGAGGCGTTTCTCGCCACCCTCACCGGGCCGGTCGGGCTGGTCACGCACTGCCAGCAGTACCTCACCGACCCGGTCCTCGACCACTTGGACATCGCCGACTGGTTCGAGACGGTCGTCTGCTGTGACGACGACGTCGGCTGGAAGCCCGACCCGAGGCCCGTGGAACTGGCGATGCGGGAGATGGACGTCGGGGCCGACGGCCACCGCGGCGTGCTCGCCGGCGACAACCCGTCCGACATCGGCGCGGCGTGGAACGCGGGCCTCGACGGGGTCCACGTCGGGCGGCGGTCCCCGGCGGAGACGGGTCGGTGCGTGCGAGGCGACAGGCGCGTCGCCTCACTGCTCGACCTCGCCGCCTCTCAGGGCAGGTAGTCCCAGTCCTCGACGCCGACGGTGGTGCCGGACTCGAGGCCGGCTTCGTCCGCGGGCACGGACACCCAGCCGTCGGCCCGGGTCGCCACGGCGAGGTCCGCGCCCGGCAGCGGCGTCGCCGTCCCGTCGTCTACGGCGACCGGCGCGAACGTCCGGACCGTTTCCCGGCTGTCGATTCGCTCCGTCAGGGTCGCCGACGTCCGTGGGTGCGCGGACAGCGGGGCGTCGGCGAACGACTTCAGGAGCGGGCGAACGAGTTGGACGGCGCTGACGCGCGCTCCGGTCGGCGACTCCGGCAGCAACACCACCGGCCGGTCCTCGACGACGGCCAGCCCGGTCCGGCCGCCGGGGTCGACAGCGACGGTGTCCGTGAGCACGTCGCCGAGTTCGGCGACGACGTCCCTGAGCGTGTCGCCCGGCTCCGTCCCGGTGACGACGAGGAGGTCACGGGTGAGGTCGCGCTGGACTGCCATCCGGAGCGCCGGCGCGTCGTCGGCGACGGGGTCCCGGTAGGTCACCTTGCCGCCCCAGCGGTCGACGTACTGCGCCAGCGTGAACCCCGCCGTCTCGGCCTGTGGGGACTCGTCGCCGGTCCGCTGGAGTTCGTCGCCCGTGGGCAGGATACCCACCTGCGGTCGCTGGCGGACGAGCAGTTCGGTGACGCCGGCGGCTCTCAGCAGGCCCACGTCGCCGGGCCGTATCTGGTGGCTCCGCTCGAAGACGGCGTCACCGGCGCTGCGGTCGGCCGCCGCGACGGGGTCGTTCGCCGTCGCGTCCGTCGCCAGGACCCGGCCGACGGCGACGGAGAGTGGAATCCGGTCCGTCCGGTCGACGGGGCCGGCGACGCTGCCGACCCGTCGGCGTGCGGTCTCCAGCGGAAGCGACTCGGCGTCCGACGGCGAGGAACCAGCCATACCCGCCCTAGCGGCCGCTGTGTCAAAAGCGCCTCGTAGCGACCCCATCTCGTCGTCACCGCGGGACCGGGAACGCTTTTTTCCGTCGGCGACGGCGTCGACGTATGGTCCTCCCGCAACTGGTCGCTACCGTGTTCCTGGTCGTCGGCGGGTTCCTGCTCGTCCGCGGCGGCCGGGAACTCCGAACCGTGTTCCACATCCTCCGCAACGACCCGGTCCCGGTGCGTTCGCTCGACGGACACGCCGGCCCCGTCGAAATCACCGGCACGGCCGTCGCCGACGAGGACGCCGGGACGGTCACGGCTCCCTTCACCGGCAGCGAGTGTCTGGCCTACACCTACGAAGTCGAGGAGTTCCGCTCGTCGGGGAAACACTCCAGCTGGGAGACGCTCGACGCCGGACAGGCCGGCGTCGACTTCGTCGTCGACGACGGAACTGCCCGCGTCCGCGTGAATCCCGAGGGCGCGGACGTGCGGTTCGAGCCCCAGTCGGTCACCGTCGCGCCCGGCACGGAGCTTCCCGAACGCCTGGCCGAGTACGTCGAGCGGACGGAGGCCGTCGAGGCACAGGACGGGTCCGTGAACCTGCTCGTGACGGAGCTCAGTCTGGGGAACAAACAGCGCTTCACCGAGCGCCGGCTGGACGTCGGCGAGGACGTGTACGTCTACGGCCAGGCGACCCGCGGCCCCGCGACGGAGTGGGGGAGCAACCTCGTCGACGCCGTCGTCGGGGACGGCGACGGGACGCCGGTGTTCGTCGTCTCCGACGCCAGCGAGCGCGCCACCGCCTGGCGGATTGTGCGGGGCGCGGTCGTCGAGACGGCGTTCGGGCTGCTGGCCGTCGTCGTCGGCAGCGTCGCCCTCCTGTCCGTGTGGTAGAGACCGTCGGGTTTACCACTGCGTACCACTTAGGTGGGCGCATGTCTGCCCTGCGTGAAGCGCTTCGGGACCTCCCCGACGCCGTGTTCGCGGACGTGCTCGAATCCGAGGACGAATACCTCCTCGTGCTCGACCTGCCGGGCGTGACCGCGGACACAATCGACGTGACCGTTGAAGGGGGCCGCCTTCGTATCGACGGGCAACGGACCAAGGACGTTCCCGGGGAGTTCACCTTCGTCCGCGAGGACCGCTCCGTGTTCCTCGACGCCGAACTCCCGCTCCCGCCGGACACGACCGGGCAGGGCGGTGAAGGGACCGTGGAAAACGGCGTCCTCGAACTCCGCCTGCCGAAGGCGACAGCGGCACCGAGCACGACGATTCCCATCGACGGGGACTGACCCAGAGGTGGCAAGCCGGTGAACCTTCGCGCGTACTGGCGGTTCCTCGTCGTCGCCCGCCACTTCCTGCCTCTGTTGGTCGCGTACGCACGGGACCGGAAGCGGTTCTTCGTGGTCGGCTCGTCGCGCCGCGTCACGCCCGAACAGCGCCGGAAGCGGGCACAGCAACTGCTCGACTCGCTGTTGACGCTCGGCCCGACGTTCATCAAACTCGGGCAAATCCTCTCGACGCGGCCCGACGTCCTGCCGCCGGAGTACATCGAGGAGTTCTCGAAGCTACAGGACCGCGTGCCGCCGGCGGACTGGGACGAGGCACGGGTCGTCCTGGAGGACGAACTGGGACCCGTCGACGACCGCTTCGACGAGTTCGAGACGGAGGCGATAAGCGGGGCGTCGCTCGGGCAGGTGTACCTGGCGGAGGTCGACGGCGAGAAAGTCGCGGTCAAGATTCGCCGCCCCGGCATCGAGGCGCTCGTCGAGGCCGACCTGCGGGTCGTCCGCTGGTCGCTCCCGCTGCTGATGTATTTCATCGACGACTCCCGGTCGTTCTCGCTGGAGACGCTGGCCGACGAGTTCTCGAAGACCATCCGCGAGGAGATGGACTACCAGCGTGAGGGGCGCATGCTCACCGAAATCCGGGAGAACTTCCGGGACAACGACCGCATCTGCATCCCCAAGGTCGAGGAGTCCCACTCCACACAGCGGGTCCTGACGATGGAGTACGTCCCCGGCACGAAGATAAACGACATCGACAGCCTCGACGCGGGCGGCATCGACCGGACGGAACTGGCCGAGACGCTCCAGCGGGCGTACCTCCAGATGATTATCGACGACGGCGTGTTCCACGCCGACCCCCACCCGGGCAACCTCGCGGTCCAGGACGACGGGACGCTCGTCTTCTACGACTTCGGGATGTCGGGCCGGGTCGACCCGTTCGTCCAGGACAAGATAATCGACTTCTACGCCGCCGTCGCCGACCAGGACATCGACGCCATCCTCGACGCGCTCATCGAGATGGGGACGCTCTCGCCGGAGGCCGACCGGCAGGTGATGGGCGACGTGATGGAACTGGCCATCGCCGACGCCCGCGGCGAGGACATCGAGCAGTACCGCGTCCAGCAGATAATTCAGCAGGTCGAAGACACCATCTACGAGTTCCCGCTCCGACTGCCGGCGAACCTGGCGCTCGTGTTGCGGGTCGCCACGGTCGTCGAGGGCGTCTGCGTCACGCTCGACGAGGACTTCGACTTCATCGGCGTCGCCACCGACTACCTGCGCGAGGAGGGGTACCTCGCTGAGGGCGTGCGGAACTTCGTCGAGGACCGGGCCACGGAGGTGTCCGACGCGGCCCGGTCGGCCGTCCGCATCCCGCCGAAACTGGAGTCCGTCCTCGACAGGGTCGAGCGGGAGGACTTCCGCGTGCAGGCCGACATCGAGGACTCCGACGGCCTGCTGGCGACGCTGACCAAGCGTCTCATCCTCGGGATGTTGCTCGCGAGCACGCTGTTCTCGACGGCGTTTCTCTACACGCAGGCGTCGCTGCCGGCCACCGGGGTCGGCATCGCCGGCACGGTCGGCCTGTCACTGGCGCTGTGGTGGTCGTTCCGCTCGAAGAAGACCGTCCGCGCCAAGCCACAGTTCACCCGCCAGAGCATGCGCGAGCGCGACCGGGAGAGCCCGGGCGGGCTCAACACCGCCTTCGGCGAGGACACCGACGACGCCTACGGCGGCGACTGACGGGGTCGAGCGGGCCGGCGTAGCAGTGTATGGTTCTAGTATCCCCGCCTGAATTTATCCGGAACGTTCAGTATTCAGTGTCTGGTATACGGGGTATGAGAGAATTCGGTGGTACGTGCCGGGTGCGACCCCGGCCCCGCGGGCGCGATACGTCGGTCCCGGTACCGTCCAGGGGGAGGGCGGGCCGACGATGACAGCCCCAGCGACGAACAACGTGGTGCTCGTCACGGTCGACTCGCTGCGGGCGGACGCGCTGGGCGGCACCGACAGCGTCTCCCCCGTCATAGACTCGCTCGCCGAATCGGGCGTCGTCTTCGAGAACGCCGTCGCACAGGGGAACTGGACGCCGTTCTCGTTCCCCAGCATCCACGGCTCGCGGCCGGTGTTCGCCGAGAGCGACGACATCGGACTGGCGTCGACGCCGACCCTAGCCGAGCAGGTGTCCGACGCTGGCATCGAGACGGCGGGGTTCAACGCCGCGAACGGCTTTCTCACGGACCACTGGGGGTACGACCGGGGGTTCGACGAGTTCGAGCCGTTCGTCGACAGCGGCGGTTACAGCAAGTACCTGGCAGCCCACCCGACCGTCCAGGCGTGGGTCCAGCTCGGGACCTCGCCGTTCCGCCGCGCCGCGACCGTTCTCAGCGGCGGGTCCGACGAGCGCCCCTTCGCCGACGTGTCCCGGATGGGCGACCTCGAAGACCGCGCGACCGAGTTCCTGGAGACGACCGACGGGCCGTTCTTCCTGTGGGTGCACTACATGGACACGCACACGCCGTACGTCCCGGCCCCGCGACACATCCGCGAGGTGTCGGACAACCACTTCGGCGTCCTCCGGATGCTCAACGCCCACCTCCGGACGGGGCTGGGCTGGGAGGTCGACGACCGGACGCTGGAGACGCTCCGGACGCTGTACGAGGCGACGGTTCGGCAGGTCGACGCCAGCATCGGCCGGCTCCTCGACACCCTCGAAAGCGAGGGCCACCGCGAGGAGACGGCCGTCGTCGTCGCCGGCGACCACGGCGAGGAGTTCCTCGAACACGGGCACCTCGCGCACTACCCCAAGCTCTACCGGGAGCTCATCGACGTGCCGTACATCGTCTCGACGCCCGACAGCGAGCGCCAGTCGGTCGAGACGCCGGTCGGCCTCGACACCATCGCGCCGACGGTGTGTGACCTGCTGTCGCTCACGCCGGCGCCGGAGTGGGACGGGGCCTCGGTCGCCCCGGCGGTCGACGGCGAGGTCATCGCGGACCGCGGCCCAATCGTCTCCGCGGCGGTCCGGGGCGAGAGCGTGACCAGCCAGCCGATTCCCCGGAGCCGCGCGGACGGCGAACTCCTCCTCAGCGCACGCGACGAGCGGTACACGTACATCGAGTTCACGGAGTCGGGCCGCCGGGAGCTGTACGACCGGACGGACGACCCCGAGGAACAGGTCGACTTGTGCGCGGAATCGAACGATAGCGACCCGCCGGCGACCGTTCTCGACCGGCTCTCCGAGGCCGTCGCCGACCATCTCGCCGACCTCGACAGCGACGGGACGGGGGCGGAAAACACCGAGGCGTCCGACGAGATAACAGCACGATTAAAGGCGCTCGGTTATCAGTAAGGCTGTATGGCGTCCGCTGTCGTCACACCGGCCCGGCGACAGCAACTCGTCCGGTTCTTCCTCGTCGGCGTCGTCGCAGCTACCGTCCAGACGGCGCTGCTGTGGTCGTTCGTCGACATCGGCGGTTTGAACTACATCTTCGGGGCGGCGCTCGCCATCGAGTTCACGATACTGTTCCAGTACGTCCTCAACAACGCCTGGACGTTCCACCGCTCGCAGCACTCGACGCTCAGAGAGTACGTGGTGGGGATGGGGAAGACGAACCTCGTCCGCGGGACGGCCATCCCGCTGCAGCTGGGCCTCCTCTACGCGTTCGTCACCTGGGGCGGCGTCGCGTACCTCCTGGGGAACGGCGGCGCTATCGTCATCACCGGCGTGTACCGCTACGCGCTCGACGCCCACTGGACGTGGGGTTAGACGGTCGGCACGGGTACCTCGTCGAGCACGCTCTGGACGACCGTCTTCTTGTCGACCTGTTCGACCCGAGCGTCGGGTGTCAACACCAGCCTGTGTGCCAGCACCGGCTGTGCGACCCGCTTGACGTCGTCCGGGGCGACGTACTCCCGGCCGGCGATTGTCGCCATCGCCCGCGCCGCCTCGAACAGCCGCTGGGTCCCGCGCGGGGAGACCCCAACGTCCACGCGGTAGTCGTCCCTGGTCGCCCGCGCGAGGTCGGCCATGTACCGCAGCAGGTCGTCGTCGACGGTGACCGACTCCGGGACCGCCCGGAGTTCCTCGACCGACGCCGCGTCGAGGACCGGTTCCACGGTCGGGCTCTGTGTCGTCCGCCCGGCCCGTCGTCGGAGGAGTTCGACCTCGCCCTCGTCGTCGGGGTAGCCCAGCGAGGTCTTCGCGAGGAACCGGTCGACCTGGGCTTCGGGGAGTTCGAAGGTCCCCTCCATGTCAACGGGGTTCTGCGTGGCGATGACGAAGAACGGCTCTGGCAAGTGGTAAGTGTCCCCGTCGACGGTGACCTGCCCCTCCTCCATCGCTTCCAGCAGGGCCGACTGGGTCTTGGGCGGCGCGCGGTTGATTTCGTCGGCCAGCACGACGTTGGCGAACACCGGACCTTCGGTGAACTCGAAGCTCCGGGACTCCTCGTTGAAGATGTGCGTCCCGGTGATGTCGGCCGGCAGGAGGTCCGGCGTGAACTGAATCCGGGAGAAAGACAGCCCGAGCGCGGTCGCGACGCTGCGGGCGGTCAGCGTCTTTCCCGTGCCGGGCACGTCTTCCAGAAGGACGTGACCATTCGCAACGACGCCCAGCAGCACCGTCTCGAAGAAGCCGCGGTCGGCGATGACGGCACTCCCGATTTCGTCGAGTATCTGCGTCGACACCTCGCTCGCCTCGGTAGCGTCCATAGCCTGTCATGTTGCGGGGCCGGTAAATGGGTATCGAGACCGAAATCGAAACCCCTAAAGAGCAAACGGCGGTACTGACGGGTGAGCCGAGGTAGCCTAGCCTGGCCAAGGCGGTTGCTTCGAGAGCAACTGTCCTCACGGACTCAGGAGTTCAAATCTCCTCCTCGGCGTTCTCTGCAATCGACGCACGAGCGACGGCCGCGGTCGCCGCTCACGTCAGCAGGAATATCAGCACGCTGACGGTCATCACCGCGAGGATGAACGCCACAGCCAGCGCGCCGCCCATCGAGACCATCGCGTTGGCGGTCGAGGCCAGCGTCTCGGTGCGGTCGTTGCCGAACACCGTCACGGTCGCCTGCTCGCTTGCCATTCCGGCTTCGACGGGTTCGAGGTCGGCGACCGCCCTGTCGACGAGGTCCTCGATGAGCGCGACGACTTCCTTCTCGGGAATCGCCTGCCCGACCTGGTTCTCGGCTTCGACGGTGTTGACGATGTGCGTGTCGCTGGTCATCACCTCCATGACGTCCACGCCGTTGACGGCGTCGACGATGCGCTCGCGGAGACCGGGCTCCATGTTGTTGCCGTCGATGAGGACGTAGGCCGTTCGCTGGCCCGCCACCTCGAAGACGCAGACGCGGATGCCGAGCGGACCGACGCCGTCTTCGGGTTCCCAGGGGGTCTCGTCCCAGGCGACGCCACAGCGGAGCCGGCCGGTCTCGGCCTCCGTGAGCAGGCCACCGAGCTGTCCGGCCCCGTGGAGCATGTCGAAGGACCGCTGGCTGCCGGGGACGACGTGACCGAGGTCGTCGCCCTCCAGCCCGTCGTTGCAGTTGTGGGCGTCGACCAGGAGCACGTCGTCCAGTCCGTCGACCCGCGCCTCCGACATGGCCGAGAGGCCCACCGCGTACTCCACGTCGTCGGCACAGCCCGGCGCGTACGTGTTCACGACGAGGGCGTCCGAGCCGAACGCCTGGCCCGTCAGCGTGGCCTCGCCCTCGGTGACCCGGTGGCCCGCTGTCGCCTGGTCGTCGTATTCGAGGTTCTGGTACGCCGTCTCGGCGGTCACGAGGATTTTGTCGACCTCCCGCTCGGTGACGAGGTTGAAGTCGTGGCCGGCGGTCGCGTGCGGCGGGAAGGCCAGGCCGTCGGCCGACTCGGCGACGCGTCTGGGGAGGTTCCCGCCCCCGATTTCCCCCATCGGGCCGGGGTGAATCATCGGCAGGACGAACCGCGCCTTCTCCTCCCCGTCGGGTCGGCGGACCGACAACACGGTGACCGGGACGACGGCCTCCTCGCCGATGTCCTCGAAGAACTCCTCCAGTTCGCGGGTCCCCTCGGCGATGTGGCCGATGAAGCCACGGAGGAAATCCAGCGCCGAGACGCCCAGCGAGGAGCGCCACGGCTGGTCGATGACGACCAGAAACAGCCAGACCGCCAGCGCGTAGATGACACAGATGACCGCGAGGATGATGAAGTCCTGCGGGATGAACCCCTGTACCTGCGGGGGCACCTCCTCCGGGCGGGAGAGGTACTCCCGGAGCATCGGGTCTTCGAGGATGAACGCGGTCGCGCCGCTGTATATCGCCAGCAACACCGCGGCGGTGACCGTCTGGACGCTCGCCGGAACCGCGGCCTTCAGCAGCGAGTGCCGCGAGACGGCCATCAGGACCAGCAGCCGGAGCGCGAAAATCGACGCCAGCGCGACCAACAGCACGTCGAAGACGAAGTTCTGGCCGAGTCGGACGGTGAGGACGGCGATGACGCCGGCGACGGTGAGCATCGCAATCGTGATGAGCTCACAGATGAGCGCGAGCAGGGTGGCCCGGTTCGGGGTCAGCTGCCCGCCCAGTTGCCGGTCGACCCACGGCGTGACGGCACTGGCGATGGAGGTCGGCAGGCCGATGAGGAACACGCCCTGCCAGGCGTCGTCGAGGATGAACCGCGAGTCGAAGGCGACGACCCCGGTCATCGCGGCGATGACCAGCGCGAAGGCCAGACTCGTGTACCAGGTCGGAGCCCGGAAAATGAACCGCGAGAGGCTGGCGAGGTTGCCCTGTGTCGCCGTCATTTACGTATCACACCCTACGAGCGAATATAAAACCAGTCACATCATCGGCTACTGGCGGGCGACGGACCGCCGGTCACAGACCGACAGGAAGTTCTCGAACACTTCCTCGCCCTCTTCGGTGTGGGCGACTTCCGGGTGCCACTGGACGCCGTATATCGCCTCGTCGGTGTTGCTCATCGCCTCGACGCCACAGACGTCCGAGGTCGCGGTCCGCTTGAAACCCGGCGGGACCTCCTTGACCTCGTCCGCGTGGCTGGCCCACACGCGCGTCTCGGGGTACAGCGAGCCAAGCAGCGGGTCGTCGTCGTCGAGAATCTCGACGGTCACGTCCGCGTATCCGCCGTACTCGCCGCTGCCGACCCGGCCGCCGAGTTCGTCGGCGATGAGCTGCATCCCCAGACAGATGCCCAGCACGGGCACGTCGAGGTCGAGGTACGCGGGGCAGTTGCCGATGTCGTCCATGTCCGGGCCCCCGGAGAGGACGATGCCGTCGGCGTCGATGTCTTCGGGCGGGGTCGTGTTGTCCCTGAGCGAGACGTCGACGCCCATGTCCCGGAGCGCGCGCTGCTCCAGGTGCGTGAACTGTCCGTGGTTGTCGATAACGTCGATTCGGGTCATTACTGACGCGAAGGCCACGAAGGCGTATATATCTCCTGATGCGGTCGACAACCCCGGTCAGGGCCACGTTCGGAGGGTCCGGCGGAGTTCGTCGAGGGCCGTCGGGCCACGCAGTTCGAGCGTCACGGTGTTGCCGTCGTCCGACGTCGTGAGGTGGACCGCTCCGCCGTAACTCTCGACAATCCACGTCGTCAGCCACAGCCCGATGCCCTTCGAGTGGCGCAGTTGCGTCTCCGTGCCGCTGTCGAGGACCGCCCGTTCGTGCTGTGGAATCGACGGACAGTTGTCGCCGATGTGGACGAACACGGTTCGGCCCCGTTCCTCGACCGATACGTACAGCGTCGGGGTCTCCTCGCAGTGGACGACCGCGTTCTCGATGACGTTTTGCAACACGGTGTCCAGCAGCCAGTCGGCGTACACGTGCGACTGCGCCGGGAGGTCGAGTTCGACCGTCGTCTCGGGGTGGGACTGCGTTATCTTCTCGGTCTGTTCGCGGATTCGCGGCACGACGTCGACTGGCTGCTGTGCGCGGCGGTCCGCGTCGAACGCGAACTCTATCTGTCTCGCCTTCTCCGAAGTGCCGATGATGTCGTCGACGGTGTCGCTCAGTTTCTCGACGTGTGCACGCGTCTTGGGGTCGTCACGCTCCGCCGCTTCCCGCTGTAGTTCGCCGAGGTGCCCGAGCGCGACGTTGAGGTCGTTCCGGAGGTCGTGGCGGAGGACCCGGAATAGCACCTCGTTGCTCTGGGCGAGCCGGCGTCTGGACCGCCGGAGTTCGAGGAGCCAGCCGAACAGGATGCCGCCGAACCCCCCGACTGCGACGCCGCTCGCGAGTATGGCCGGGACCATCGAGGACTGTGGCATCGGGGCGAGCAACACGACGACGTTGATGAGCGTAAACAGCGCGATGCCGAACCCACACCACTCCGCGGCGGTCCACACCTGGTCGCCGGTCAGCCCGCTCACCGGGAGCCAGTAGTTCGCCGCGACCAGGACGAGGGCCGGTATCAACCCCACGCTGAGGATGACCACGTCGACCGGGGACCGCTGGACGAGATACGCGCCGTGTGCGAGCAACGCACCGGAGAGTACGACGCCGGCCGAGACGACGTACCCCGTCCCTAACGACTGTTTCGTGATTACGGGAGGGGTCACTCTAGGTGCGGTTATCGTATGACTACTTATTATTCGGCCGCCAGTTATTAATTCTGATAGCCAGAGTCACGAACCGTCGTAGCGGTCGGCGGCCGACTCGAACCCCAGTTCCGACTGTTCCTCAGAACGGCGCTGTTCACGCTCTGCAATGGCTTCTGAGTCCGGATTCGCGTCGTCGCCGAGCCGCGCCCACGACTGGTGAACCTTCGCGTGACACCACCGGCAGAGGTATACCGTTATCTCGTGTGATAGCTCCTCGCCGTCCCCGCGGTACGAGAGGTGGTGTTCCTCGAGCAGCGGTCGGTCGTCGGAGTGGGCCATCCGCCGCTCTTCGAGCCCACAGCGAACGCACTCCCGGTCGTGGTTCCGTGAGCGGAAGTGCGGGCAGTCGCTCCAGTCCCACTCCGGCTCTGCGTCGGCCTCTGCGTCCTCCGGTGCGACTGCCGCCGGACAGCGGAAGCCGTCGGCGCTGCGGGCGTCGGCGAACTCGGGGTCGTGGTGGCCGTGCTCGCGCGCCCAGCGACACTTCCCCTCGTCGGTGACGAAGTCGCACCGCCGGACGTGGTCGTACGGGTCGTCGACGCCGACGGAGGTGCCCCCCGGTGCCTTCTCCATAGGTCACGGTGTGGGCTCGCGGCCTCTCAAACCCTCCGTTCCGACAGAAGGCTTTTTGACTCCTGTGGCCTCCGCGGTGGTATGCGGCTCGTCCACGACCCCGACGGCGCGGCCCGCCCCCTCGCGACGGAGGTAGCGTACGCCGAGTCGCCCCTCGAACAGAGTCGGGGGCTGATGTTCCGGTCGTCGATTCCCGACGACTACGCGCTCGTGTTCCCGTTCGACCGGCCCAGCCGGCAGTTCATCCACATGCTGTTCGTCCGGTTCCCCCTCGACGTGCTCTGGCTCGTCGACGACGAGGTTCAGGCCGTCGAGACTCTCAGACCCTGGCGGTCGGTCGGCTACGCGAAGGCGGACACCGTCGTCGAACTCCCCGGCGGTGCCGCCGCCGGCGTCTCCGAGGGCGATACGGTTCGGCTCGTCTCCTGAGCGGTGCGTTCGGGGGCGTGGTAGTCGGTTTCGTCACCTTTTAGACCATGAAGATTAGAGTAGAGACCACTATGTCGGAACACCCGACGGAGGATAGAGGAAGTCGCCGCGAGGCGGCTGGCCGCGAAATTCGTGGCGCGTGATGGAGTATCTTCTGTGAGTCAGAACACCTTATTCGGAGGGCACCCAGCCATGCGTGCCCTCTCAGACGTCGGTGAGGTACAGTTTCTCGACACGACACTGCGCGACGGCGAGCAAGCGCCCGGGGTCTCGCTGACGCCGGACGACAAGGCCGACATCGCCCGCTCGCTCGACGCGGCGCGTATCGACGTCATCGAAGCCGGGAGCGCCTGTACCGGGCCCGGCGAGCGCGAGACCATCTCGCGGGTCGCGGGGCTCGACCTCGACGCGACGGTGACGAGCTTCTGTCGCGGCATCCAGAACGACATCGACCTCGCACTGGAGTGTGGTGTCGACGGCATCAACCTCGTCGTTCCGGCCAGCGACAAACACGTCGAGCAGAAGGTCGGGACCTCGAAAGACGAGAACGTCGAGATGACCGTCGAACTGGTGGAGTACGCCACCGACCACGGTCTGTGGGTCGAGGTCATCGGCGAGGACGGCTCGCGGGCCGACCTGGACTACCTCGAAGAGCTGCTCGGAGCCGCAATCGACGCCGGCGCGGACCGCGTCTGCTGGGCCGATACCGTCGGTCACGCGACGCCGGACCGGGCCCTCGAATGCGTCTCGCGGCTCTCGGACCTGGGACCGGTCAGCACCCACACCCACGACGACCTGGGGCTCGCGGTGACGAACGCCCTGGTCTCCATCGCGGCGGGCGCGGACCTCGTCCACGGGACCATCAACGGCATCGGCGAACGGGCCGGCAACGTCGCACTGGAGGAGGTCGCAATCGCGCTGGACCACGGTTACGGGGTCGAGACGATGGACCTGACCGAGGTCCACGACCTCGCCCAGCTCATCGCCAACCGGACCGGCATCCCGCTGGCCCCGAACAAGGCCGTGGTCGGCGAGAACGCCTTCACCCACGAGTCCGGCATCCACACCGACGGGACGCTCAAGGACGACTCGATGTACGAGCCGTACCCACCCGAGAAGGTCGGCCGCGAGCGCCGCCTCGCGCTCGGCAAGCACGCCGGCCGCGCGGGGGTCCGGGCCGCCCTCGACGAACACGACGTGGAGGTGACCGAGGACCAGCTCTCGGACATCGTCGCCCGCGTCAAGGAAATCGGCGACCGCGGCAAGCGGGTCACCGACGCCGATCTGCTGACCATCGCCGACGAGGTGACCGGCGACGCGCGCGACCGCCGGGTCGAACTGCTCGGCCTGACCGCCGTCTCCGGCTCCGATACGCCGACTGCCAGCGTCCGGCTCGCGGTCGACGGCGAGGAGCGCAAGGAGGCGGCGGTCGGCTCCGGACCGGTCGACGCCGCGATGAACGCCGCGGAGGTGGCGCTGTCCCACACCGCCGACGCGACGCTCGAAGCCTACCACGTCGACGCCATCACCGGCGGGACGGACGCGCTCGTGACCGTCGAAATCGAGATGTCCCGCGGCGACGACCACGTCGTCGTCTCCGCCAGCGACTCCGACATCACCCGTGCGTCCGTGCGCGCGATGGTGGACGCGATGGACCGGCTCGTCGCCGACGACGAGGAACCGCTCGTCGCCGACGACTGAGTAGCTGATTTACGCAGAACAGACTCCCCGGGGCTGTGCCCAGTCGTTACTTGTGGCCGCGGCTGGCCTCGTGGTACTGGAACACCGTCTCCATACCCCTGACCAGCGCGTCGAGGTCCACGCTCTCCGTGTCGAACTCGCGGTCGCGCACGGACTGGTAGATGTCGGCCCACCGGTCCCGGAACCGGGACTCGAACTGCTCGGCTTTGATTCGGTCAATGAGTTCCGCCTTCCCGTCGGGGTCTTCCAGCTCGTCCGGCGTGACGAGTCCCTCCTGAAGCGCCAGCACGACGATGCCGGCGGTGTAGTCGCCTTCCTTGACTTCCCGCTCCCAGGTCGTGAGCCAGTTGCCGATGCGGGCCATCTCCTGGAGGTCCCAGATGAGGTCCCGGACTGTGCCGTAGTCGGCGAGTTCGAAATCCGGCGAGTACATGAGGTCGACAGCCGCGTAGGGAAACATTACCATGTTGTGCGCCCCGTACGTTTCGGCCCCGCTGAGGTTCGCAATCCGGGGGTTCTCGTTGACGACGGCGCTGTAGTCCATCGCGTTCAGCGTCTGTCGCATGTCGTAGGTGAACACGTCGTAGAACTCGTCGACGCGCGGCGCGTCGGTCAGGCCGCCCTCGAACTCCCGCCACACGCGCTCGATGAAGGCGAAGTACTCCTCGCTTACCGCCGCACGGCTCGGGTCCATGGCCGACGGGTCCTGGACGAGTCGCCGGGCCTCCTCGAAGGTATCCCGGTCGCCGTCGTTCTCAACGATGTCGTCCAGGATGGTGACGTACATCGTGAGTATGGTCTTCTGTTTCCGGACGTGGTCGGCGTGGGCCGGGTGGACGGAGGAGAGCGTGAACTCGGGGAACAGCGAGTAAATCCACTGCCAGAGGAACCGGTCGCGCTCGCCACAGACCCGCTCGTACTCGTCGGCCAGCTCCGCGACCTCGTCGGGCAGGCTGGTCGTCCGGACCTCTTCGAGGAGGTCCTCGGCATCGGCCGTGGGGGACTCAACACTCATCGGACTCACCCTCCGGACGATAAGTACTGACTAACTGACGTTTGTCGGCTACTACTGTCCGCCGTTGGACGGCTGCTGCATCGTTGCTCGTGCCCTGCGGGCCGGGTTCGCTCGGTTGTTTGCCGCGGTCCATACAATCGAAAGGCGAAGTCGCGCTTATAGTGGTACTGACGCGTCGGCTGCGGGTAGTATACTGTTAACGACTCGCTTACCCGGCTTTACTCCAGATTACGTACCAGTTTTTCAGTTACTACCACAAAATAAGTATTTGCCTACTGAAAATTCCGGGAGTCACCTCCATAGAAAAGGAAATTAGGACGATACTACTAGCGTCCTGGGGGACGGTACCCTGACTGGTCAGGGTATGAAGTGCCGGTAGAACAGCCGCAGTCGGACCGCGTTACGCTTCGAGGCCAGTGGCGACGGAGACGTCACGGGACGGCGTCACCAGCACCGACCGGCTCCCCTCGACTTCGATGCGACAGCCGGCCATGTTGAACACGACCAGGCCGTCGGGAGATGGATTGTCGTCCGTCTCGGGACGGAACAGTCTGTCCAGCGCGTCCGGGTCAATGCAGTCGCTGATTCGGTCGTCGAGGTCGACGGGGTCGACACCCAGCGTGTCGGCCACGGCGTGGACGATGGTCTCGCTCAGCGGTTCGTTCGGTGACGGTCTGTAGACCAGTTTTGCCTGGGACATGGTTCGTCGCTGTCTGTCCCTACCGCCCCTACTGAAAAGGTGATTGTGGCTATACAGATACGGCCGGCCGGGCAGGCCACTAACAGTATAGCGACGGCTCAGCTGTCGCCGAACACGAGTTCGAGCAGTTTCCGCTCGCTGACCCGGAGGTGTCGGTTGACCGTCGGCTGTGACACGTCCAGGCTGGACGCGATTTCCTGGCCGGTCGTCTCCCGTGGCCAGTCGAAGAAGCCGCTCAGATACGCCGTCTGGAGTACTTCGAGCTGTCTGTCGGTGAGTTGCTCCTCAAGCGCCGACCGGACGGTTCCGTCGTGGTGCCCGTCAGACTGCGTGTCGTCGCGGCGCGCGACCAGGTCCACGTTCGCGTAGCGCTCGCCCAGCCGTTCGACGAACTGCCGAACGTCGGTCTCGCCCGAGACGGCGACAGTGACGGTGAGGCCGCCCGCCGACGTTCGGAGCGACTTCAACCGGCCGCCCTGTTCCAGGAGCGTCTCCGCGACGGTCCGGCCGGTCACGACGACCTCGTAGAGGCCGTCCAGCTCGTCGGCCGAAATCGCCCGCATCGCGTCGACCCGCGCCATCGCCTCCAGTTGCTGCTCGACGGCGTCCGGGTCACAGTCCGAGATAGCGAGGAAGAGGCGAATCGCGCCGTCGCCCCGACGCACGGCCCCCTCACAGACGACTGGGACGCCGAGCCGGTTCGAGAGGAGGGTCAGGAACGACTGGGGAGCCGACAGCGACAGTTCGAGTTCGACGGTGCCGTCCCCGGCCCGGCGCTGTCTGGACTCGACCTCTCGAATCGCGTTCGCGATAGTCTCGCCGAGCTCGGAGAACACCTCCTGGAGCATCTCGTCGAAGCCGTCCTCCTCCCCGGCGTACACCGTCAGGACGCCGTAAACGAAGTCGTCGTATTCCAGCGGGACGCTGAGCGCCGACTGGAACTCGCGGGAGAGCGCCTCCGTCCGCCAGTGCTCGCCACGGAGGTTGTCGGCCACCGACGGCACCACGGTCATCGTCTCCGACTGAGCGGTCTGGACGGCCGGCGGCCCGCCATCGCGCTCCAGCGACAGCGAGACGGCGTCGAGGTAGCTAGCGGTGTCGCCCGCCCACGCTCTCGGGACGAGTTCCGTCGCGTCCTGTCTGCCCAGCCAGGCGAAGGCGAACCACTGGGACTCGGCCAGCTGGTCACACACGGCCTGCTCGATTTCCTCGCAGGTCTCGGCCTCGACGAGCACCTGGTCTATCCGGCGGATGATGGCGTTGACCTGCTTGAGCCGGCGCAGTTCGCGGTTCTGTTCGCGCCGCTCGGCCTCGCGCTCGCGCAGCGTCGTCTCGCGGTCGACCCGCGCGAGCGCGGCCTCCGCGCTGGCGGCGAGCAGGTCGACCATCTCGCGGGTCCTGGCGTCGCCGTGTTGCTCACCCAGTTCGATGTAGAACACGCCGTGGTCCTCGAGCGGGAGACAGAGGCGCTCCGCGTCCGTCGTGACCGGTCCCGCCCCGAGGTCGAGACGCTCGCCGGGCGCGGCCTCGACGGCGCTGTCCCGGACGAACACCTCCCAGACCGTGCTCCCGCCCGGCCCGATGGCCCCGCTCCGGTCCGGCCCGGCGTCGCCGACGCTGCGAAGGGTGTTGTCGCTCCGGTCGAACAGGTAGATTTCCACGTCGGGGAGTTCCAGCACGTCGACGGCCGTCTCGAGTATCTGCTCGGCCACGGCCGTCTTGGTCTCCGTGTGGAGCAGCTTCCTGGTCGACTCGTGTAACGCCGCCAGCGTCTCCTCGAACCGCTTCCGGTCGGAGATGTCACGCACGACGCCGACCTGCCGGTAGCTCCCGTCATTGCGGTCGTACGTGGTGAACTTGGTCTCTATCGGGAGCGTGTCGCCGTCGGCGGTCCGGAGGTCCGTCGTCAGCGTCCCCACGTCGCGCTCGCCCTCGATGAACTGCCGCGACATCTCCGCGGCCTCCTCGATGACCGATTCGTCCGCGAGTAGCGTCGCGTTCGACCCGACCAGCGTGTCCTTGTCGTAGCCGGTCATCGACTCGACGGCGCTGTTGACCGTCTGCATCGTGAACGACTCGTCGAGCGTGTAGATGCCGTCCTCGATGGTCTCGACGATGCGCTCGTACTGTTCGAGCATCTCCGTGCGCTCGTGGCGCTCGGTCACGTCGTGAACGATGCCCAAGTACAGCTCCTCACCGTCCCACTGCTGGGGCTCGAAGGCGATTTCGACCCACCGCTCCGTGTCGCCGGCGGAACACGGCGACGTCAGCGGCATTCCCGGCGACTGACTGCAGTGGGCCCCGAGGTCCACGTCGCTCAACCCCGGGAAGAGCTCGTCCAGTTGGCTCCCGAAGACGTCCTCCGGGTCCGAATCGAGGAGGGCACAGAGGTGGTCGTTCCCGGTCCGTATCTCCCCGTCCGTGGCGGTGACGACCACTGGCTCGGGCATTCGCGCGGCGAGCGTCTCCAACAGCACAGGGGGAGATTGCTGTGCCGGTGTATCGCGTGCCGCCTGTTCGTTCTCGTCCGTTCCACCGACCGGGTTCTCCATACCGTTTCACGGCACTTGCCATGGGAAAGGTTGCTTTCAGTATACGTACCAGAATCCGATGCCTGCGTGTCCGTTGGGTCCGGATACGGCTCAGTCGCTCCGAGCGACGCGGACGACGTCTTCCAGGCCGGACACGTCGTAGTCCGGAGTCACGTCGAGTCGGGCGTCGACCCGGTGTGGCCGGCGGATGAACGCCGCGTCGATGCCGGCCCGGTGTGCCGCTTCGACGTCGGATTCGTTGTCGCCGACGAACAGGGCGTCGCTGACGCCGAGGTCCGCCATCGCCCGCTCGATGTAGTACGGCCGCGGCTTCTTCCGGCGGAGGCTCTCGACCGTCGGCTCGCGGGCCCAAACGCTGTCGAAGTAGTGCCCGATGTCGAAGTGCTCGAAGGCGAAGGCGACGGTGTCGCGCTGGTTCGACGAGACCACGCCCAGCGGGCAGTCGAGTCGGTCGAGGGCGGACACGTCGCCGTAGGGTCGCTTCCCGCCGGCACGGATGAGCGACCGCTGGACCGCGGTCAGCGCCTCGTCGCGGGCCCGGAAGAACCGCTCGGGGTCGATGTCGTACTGGGTACAGATGTCGGTGAGTTCGGGCACCGTGACGCCGATGCTCATCGCCTCGACGTGGGCTGTCGCCGGCGAAACCACGCCGAGTTCCTCGAAGGCCCGGCGCGCGCCGACGTAGTGTGCGTCCATGTCTGTCAGCGTCAGCAACACGCCGTCGTTGTCGAAGATGACCGATTCGTACCCCATCACCCATCCAGAGGGCGGACACACGCAGAAAGGTTTCGCGTGTTTACAGGCCGAAGTCCCCGCTCCCGCCCCGGCCCCCTTCCTGGTCGAACTGCTCGGGCGGTCGCCCGGCCTCGTCGAGGACTTCGTCCGTGACGACGACCGGACACTCCACCCGGAGGGCAATCGCGATGGCGTCGGAGGGGCGCGCGTCGAACACCATGTCCTTGCGCCGGTCGTCGGTGTACTGCTCCGCGTCTATCTTCCCGTAGAAGGTCCCGTCGGCTAGGTCGTCGATGCGGACCCGGTCGATGGCGGCCCCGAACTCCGTCACCATCTCGACCACCAGGTCGTGGGTGAGCGGGCGCTCGAAGGGCTCGCCGGCCATCGCCAGTTGCATCGACTGGGCCTGGTCCTTGCTGACGAAGATGGGGACGATTTCCTCGCGCGCACGGAGCAGGACGACCGGCGTGCCGCTCCCCTCCTCGCTGACACCGACGCCGACCCCTTCGACCGTGGCATCGTGTTCCATGGCCCAGTGTTGGGTTCGCGGGTATGAAAAGCTACCCCGGCGGTGGTTTCGAGGGCCTGCACCCGCTCGTGTGCCCGGCCCCGACTCACCTGTTCGTGGCCCGACCTCGACGCGCGCGCCAGCCGTCCCCGCCGGTCGGCCAGCCCTGACTTGAGGGCAGGTACGCGCCCGGCGAAGCCGGATTAAACCGAATTAAATCGGCCGATAGACCGTTCAAATCGGGCAAATCCGAGTTAATTCGCCTTTTCCGCTTGCCCCCTTCTTATGCCATCGGGCCAGAGAGACGAGCGGAGGCAACGACACGATGAAACTCACTACGATTGCCGGCGGCCTGCTCGCCGTGCTCGTCATCACGGGCTCGGCGGCGGCACTGCCCGGCGCAGCAGGCGCACAGGCCGACGACCACGCGGACGACGCACAGGCGGACAACGCCGAACAGGCGGCGAACGAGACAGCGAACGCGGACGGGACCGAAGCTGGCGGCGCTGCCGAAGCGGCTGACCGCCGCGGCCCGCCCGCCGACGCCGGCGCGTCGGCCGACCAGCGCGGCCCGCCGTCGGACCTCCCCGGACAGGTCCCCGACTTCGTCAGCGAGATTCACACGCTCGTCGGGCAGAAACTGGCCGGCGACCTCACGGGCGACCTGGGCGCACAGATAAGCGACCTGACCCCCGGTGACGAGACCGAATCGCCGCCCGAGAACGCTGACGACCAGTCCGACGACGCTGAGAGCGACAGCGACGACGCGGACCAAGAACAGTCTACTGACGGCGCGGACGACGACAACGACGCGTAATCCCCCTGACCTGCCGGCGCTCCACCCGTGACAGACCAAGCGCGGTTTTTTTGCTTGCTGAACCCCGAGTGAGGGGTATGGATGACACCGCCGAGTCCGGCGTCCGCGCCGACGACGGAACCGGGGACCGCACGACGGCGGACCTGCTCGCGGGCGACGAGGGCTCGTCGGCGTCGGACGAGTCCGACGGGATGAACCGGAAGCGGGCGCTCCTGTTCGTCGCGCCGTTCCTCGCTATCGGGCTGTTCGACCTGGCCCTGTTGCTCGGCTGGGGGCTGGACCCGCTGTGGGGGTTCATGATCCTCCCGCCGATACTGTTCGTCTCGGTGCTCGGCTGGATTGCGTTCCGAACCGGGTTCGCCAGCGACCGGACCGGTGACCCGGCCCTCGACAGCCGCGACTGAGCCCGACAGCGCAGTAAAACCCGATTGCCCGCTCGCCGTGCGGGTGTCTACTCCTCGAACAGGTCGTCGACGGCGGCCCGCGCGGCGAGCGCGGCGTCGTCCGCGACCCGTGCCTCGTCCTGCCGACTGTCGGGCGCGTTGACGTACACGTCCACGTCGAGCACGCCGTCCTCGAAGGTGACAGTCACGTCGAGGTCTTCGACCGCGCCGACGTCGTATCGGGAGAAGACAACGTCTTCGGCCGCGGTCGAGGCTGTCTCGACGACCTCATCGTCCGTCGGCATCCCTTACGCGCCGCCAGCGCCGGGGCCACCGGCCGGACCCGCGCCGCCCGCGCCGCCGAGCATCTGCTGGAGCTCGCCCTGGAGGTCCTCGAACTGCTCCTGGACGCGCTCTTCCTGCTTTTCGAGGGTCTCGACGCGGACTTCGAGGCTGTTGACCTTCTCTTCGAGGTCGTCCTTGGCCTCGTCGAACTCCGTCTTCACGAGGAGCTCGCCGACCTCGCGGTACATGGTCGCGTCCTCGTCGATGTCGTCGAGTTCGTCTAGGGCCGTCTGGGACTCCTGGAGCTCCGTCTCGGCCTGCTGTTTCTGTGCGGCG
The DNA here is from genome assembly GCF_037078405.1 of Haloarcula sp. DT43. Lineage (NCBI taxonomy): Archaea > Methanobacteriati > Methanobacteriota > Halobacteria > Halobacteriales > Haloarculaceae > Haloarcula > Haloarcula brevis. The sequence continues at coordinate 1,052,431 of NZ_JAYMGZ010000001.1, forward strand.
ACCTGCTGTGCTGTCTGCTGGAGGTCCTGCAGTTCCTCGAGCTTCTCCTGTGCTTCAGGCGGAAGATTACCCTGCATACCTCCAGAGTTGGGGGCCGCACTGTTAAACCCACGCTTTCAGCTCCAGCAGCGGGACGGGACGCGACCGACAGTCCAGCCGTTTTGCCGAAAACCGCTTGAGACAGTCACTGCTGCCCTGATAGCGCAGTCAGGCGACCTCACCGACTGCCCGCTCCCGCAACTCCCCGGTCAGGTGCGTTCCGTGCTGGTCGATGCGCCGGACGATACGCTTTGCCTGGGTCGGTTTGAGGTACTTGTCCTCGATGGCGGCCCGGACCACGACGCCGAAACTGCTCGTCACCTCCGCGCCGAGTCCCTGGGCCATCCGGCGGACGGTGCGGTCTTCGGAGACGACGGCCACGGCGGACCGGTCCTCGCTGTCGCGGTGGGCCAGCACGCCAGCGAGCACCGTCACGGCGGCCCCGAGGTCTTTCTCGCCCAGCAGCGCCTCGGCCTGGTCGATGCGGTCCTCGTCGACGGCGGTGTCGACGCCGCTCTCGCGGTACTCGGCCAGGTTCGTCGCGGTCGGTTCGACCCGGACCTCGTCGATGACCGGCTCCGGGATGACGATGTCGCCGTCGAACGCGTCCAAAAGCGACAGTTCGCCGACCTGGCCCAGCGAGTACAGCGCCGTCGGCCCGACGTAGATGCGGGTCATAGCTCGGCGGCCGTGTCGGCGTCGAGCTCCAGGTCGGACAGTTCGAGCTGCGTCGTGAGGTTTCGCTCCCGGGCCACGTCGAGCCACTCCGCGATGGAGAGGTCCGCGAGCTGTGCCGCCTCGGCCGCCGACACGTCGCCGGACTGGTACTGTTCGACGGCGACCCGAAGCCGGAGCGTCTCCAGCCCCTCCCGGAGCGCCTTCCGAATCGTCGTCGAGCGGTCCTCCGAGAGCAGTTCGGCCACGTCGTCGAGTTCTTCCTTCTCTTCGGCGGGGAGGCGAGCGCTGATTGTCGGCATGTTTGCACAGTCATCCGCCGTAAACGCACATCAAACTACGGGTCGACAAAGCGTCTGTCGGCTGGCCTGAAGGTCCGGGACGTGGCGGCCGTCGACCCCGTGGTAGTCCGGCGGGGCGACCACCAACCATTAACGCCGCCGGGGCCCACGGGGAGCCAATGAGCGACGAAGCACACGCGTTCGTTCCCGGCCACATCACCGGTTTCTTCACGGTCGACCGGGGCGAGGACCCGGTCGAGACCGGGTCCCGCGGCGGCGGGCTGGCGCTGTCTGACGGCGTTTCCGTCACCGTCGCCCGCGGCGCGGAGACGGAGGTAACGCTGAACGGCGAGGGGATTCAGGTCGAGGCCGTCGAGCGGGTGCTGGACGCGTTGCGAACGACGGCGACCGTCACCGCCGAGACGCCGCTCCCGCTGGGGTCCGGATTCGGCGTCTCGGGCGCGCTGGCGCTTGGCACCGCACTGGCGGCCAACGCCGCCTTCGGCCACGGGCTCTCGTACAACGAACTGGTGACCATCGCCCACGGCGCGGAGGTCCAAGCCGGGTCCGGGCTGGGCGACGTGGTGGGACAGGCCCGCGGCGGCGTGCCGCTCCGACTCGAACCGGGCGGCCCGGAGTACAACTACATCGACGCGATTCCGGCCCGCAGCCGCGTCGAGTACGTCACCCTGGGCGAGCTATCGACCGAGGAAGTGGTCGGCGGCGACACGGAGCCGCTGACGGCTGCCGGCGAGCGCGCGCTCTCGGACGTGGTGAAAACGCCGACGCTGTCGGCGTTCATGCAGGCCGCCCGCCGGTTCTCCCGCGAGGCGGACCTGCTGACGCCGGCGGTCAAGGCGGTCATCGACGACGTGGCCGGAGCCGGCGGGGACGCCGCGATGGCGATGCTCGGCGAGACGGTGTTCGCGCTCGGGACCGGCCTCTCCGACGCGGGCTACGACGCCAGCGTCGCCGCCGTCTACCCGCCCGGCGCGACAGTCGAAGACGAAGAGTGACGACCGTCGGAGAGCCCGCGAACCGTCCCCCTTATCAGCGCGGACCCGTAGCCACAGCTATGGACTGTCGGCAGTGTGCCACGCCACTGGACCGACCGGGCGACTACTGCCTGGTCTGTCACACTGCTAACACGGACGCCGTCGTCCTCGAACTCGACCGCGAGCGGGCGACGGTGACCGCGCTCTTCGACGGGTCTGTCGTCGGTCAGCGGACGGTGACGACGACGCCGGAGGGCGAGGGCAGCGACGAGGCCGTCGTCGTCGAACTGCGGAACTTCGCCGGCCTCGTCGCCGACGAAGTCCGGCGCAAGCGGCCCGAGGAGGTGTACGTCACGGGCGACCGCGACGTCATCGCCGCCGTCCGGCCCCAGTTGCACTACGAGTTCTTCCGCGTCGAGGGCGAGGACCCGGTCCAGCGAGTCATCGACCGCCAGGGCGAACCCGCACTCGAAGTCGTCGACGCCGCGCCGGCGGAGAAACTCGGCGGAAGCCACTCGACGCTCATCGGCGGCCGGTCGGGCCAGCGAGTCATCCAGACCGTCGCCGGCCACCCCCACGTCAAGAAGGTCATCCCCGGCCCCATCGACGCCGGCGGCGCGAGTTCGCCGACGGGCGTCCGGGCGAAGGCGACCCGCGCCGACGACAACGGGAACGTCCGGGTGCTCATCCGCGACGGCTCCAGCGTCCAGGAGAACCGCGTCGTCACGACGGCCGGCGACCGCGAACTCGGCGAACACGTCCGGGCCGACCTGAACGAGGCGCTCCGCGAGGCGGAGCTACAGGACTGAGTCACGGCACGGCGGTGCCGACGACGAGGACGCCGGCGACCGCGACTCCGACGACCGCGGTCCGGCCAAACGCCGGCACTGCCGTCCGCACGTCGAGAATCAGGGGGGTCGCGTGGAGCACGGCGAGCGCGAGGTAGCCGGCCGGTGCGACCAGCGGGAACGCCACGGCCCCGACGGCAAGCAGGCCGAGGCCGACGACGCCCGCGCCGAGGTAGCCGCGGCCGCGGACGGGCTGGCCGGCTCCCTCCAGCACGCCCCCGGTCCAGCAGTAGCCGACCGCCGTCGCTGCGACCCACGCGTACCAGAACGCCAGCCGCTCGGGGACGATGCCGAGGAGCCCGCCGACCGTCAGCGCCGTCGCCGCGGCGTTGACCGTCCCCCAGGCCAGCATCGCGTCGGAGAAGCGGACCGAGTCGGGCGCGTGCAGGACGGCCAGGCCGACGAAGCCGCCGAGCAGGACGCCCCACAGCCCCGCCGCCAACAGCGCGCCGTCGGCGGCGTTCGACCACGTAATCACCTGCGTGCCGCCCCAGCCGACCAGCCCGGCCGCCGCCCCCGAAAGGAGGAACGCGGAGGGCGTGAGCCGCCCGCTCGTGGCCGGTGCGACCCGCTGGAGACGACTGCGGAGGCCGTCGAACGCTGCCATCGACCGGCGGTTCGCCCGCCTCCCCCTTGAGTGGTTCCTCTGCTACAGTGGCCGGTGAAAACCGAGACACACCCGACCACTGCGGTCGGTGCGGACCTCGTTTCGACTGTTACGATAGCTCCGCGGCCAGCAGGAGGATGCTGGGCGCGACGAGCAAGACGAGGCCGACGAATATCAGCACCGCTGGCACGACGAGCAGTCCCATCTCGGTGAACAGCCACAGCACGAGCCCGGCCAGCAGCGCGACGAGACCGACGAGTCGCACCAGCCACGTGACGATACCCTCGAATCCGGAGTCCGCGACGAGGTCGACGACGTCGAGTAGCTCGTCCATGTCGGCCGGGGGTTGACGACGGAGCCTGTTAGGCTCTGTGGCCGCACACCGGTTCGTCGGCGGCGGGGCGGCCGACGGTCGCGGCGGAACCGCATCTCGAAGGCCTTATGTGGCCGCTCGGCGGACAACAGACCACTATGGCTAGCAAGAGCGGAAAGACCGGGAGCTCGGGCCGTTTCGGCGCTCGCTACGGTCGCGTGTCCCGACGCCGCGTCGCGGAAATCGAATCGGAGATGAACGAGGACCACGCCTGCCCGAACTGCGGTGAGGACCGCGTCGACCGCCAGGGCACGGGCATCTGGCAGTGCAGCTACTGCGACTACAAGTTCACCGGCGGCAGCTACAAGCCGGAGACGCCCGGCGGCAAGACCGTCCGACGCTCCATTCGGGCCGCGCTGTCCGAAGACGAGGAGTAAAGGACCTCCACCCCTATCTCTCAGCTATGAGCTACAAGTGTTCACGCTGTAAGCGCGACGTGACGCTGGACGAGTACGGCGGCGTTCGCTGCCCGTACTGCGGACACCGCGTCCTGCTGAAAGAGCGGTCCCCCGACGTCAAGGAAATCGACGTCAACTGAGACGGCCCGTCGCCGGCGGTCTCCGGACTGTCGGTGGCGTGACCGGTCGCACCGCGGCGACGACGGCTTTTTCGACGACCACGACACAGCACACGACCAGCATGACTGCGCCACACCGGACCCGCCTCACCGCCGAGTACGACAGCGCCGCCCGTGCCCGCGCAGTCGAGCGCAGCGTCCGCCCCGAAATCGACGACATCGAGGGCGACCGGACGACCGCCAGCCTCGACCGTGACGGACGGCGGGTCGAACTCACCGTCGAGGCCACCGACCTCGTGGCGCTTCGGGCCGGCATCAACACGTGGCTGACGCTGCGCGGCGTCGCGGAGACCGTCGCGGGAAGCTAACGGCTGTTCGCTGTGGACCCACCGCGGTTTCGACGCCACGGGCGGAGACACGGCCGCACCTGCCGAACTGGCGCGGTCGCTGTCGTGACCCTGCCGAACAATTATTACCTCTCGGTAAAGTGGTTGAACAGCACACTAGGGTGATGATTGGGAACGACCTCGACGACATCGCGTTCGCGGGAGGGGGCCACGCCGACGCTACCGGTCGTGAGTTCGAAGTCGTGTATCTCGACACCGACCCGGCGGCGCGACAGCGGGTACGCACGGCACTGTCGGACCACAGCGCCGACGCGACGGTGACGACCGTGGCGACGACGACGGCCGCGCTGGAGGCGGTCGCGTCGACGGAGGTGGCCTGTCTCGCCCTCGACCCGGCCGGCCTGGACGATATCCCGGCCGCGCTGGTGTCGAACGACCGCTATCCCGTCGTCGTCTACACCGACGGCGACGACGCTGTCGTCGACGACGCGGCGACTGTCGTCAAGAAACAGCGTGGCGAACAGTCGACGTTTCTCGCGGAGAAGGTCGTCAGCGTCGTGTCGGCGTCGGCCGACAGGACCGAGTCCGCGCTGCGGGAGTCGCTCTCGGGCATCGAATCGCGTGCCGGAGCGGACGAAATCGCCGTCCTGCTGGGGTCCGACGGTGAGGTGCGCTGGTCGAACGCGGCGGTGTCGGCCTTCGTCGCCGGCATGGACGACACTCGCCGGGTCGACCGTCTCTACGACGCCATGGCCACGGCAGTGCCTGACACGCCCTGTGGCCGCCGGCAGGTACAGCGGCTCCGGGACGCCCCGACGGAGCCGGTCACCGTCAGGCTCCCCGGCGACGACCACGACCAGTACCTCCTCCGGCACGGGTACGAACTGCCCGACGCCGCGGGCGGGCTCACGCTCGTCCTGCTCCGGGACGTCACCGAGACCGCCCGGCGTGACGCTCGGACGGCGCTGCTGGACCTCCTCGTCGACCAGGCACAGGACGGGCTCTACACGCTGGACGAACGCGGCGTCATCGACTTCTGTAACGAGTCGTTCGCGGCGACGCTGGGATACGACCCGGCCGAACTGCGCGGCGAACACGCCTCGGCGGTCCTCGTCCCGGGGGAGCTCTCGAAGGGGCAGGCGACCGTCGAACGGCTGCTGGAGTCGCCCGCCGAAACGAGTACGACCGTCGACCTGACGTTCCGCCGGAAGGACGGCACCGAGCGGGAGCTGTCTATCAACTACACGCTGATTCACGACGACGTCGGCAACTACGACGGGCTCGTCGGCGTCGCCCGGGACGTCACGGAGCGAAAGCACCGCGAGCGGGAGTACCAGGAACTGACCGAGCGGCTGCACTTCGCGCTCGAAGGCGCGGAGCTCGGCGTCTGGGACTGGAACCCCAAGACCAACGAGGTTACCTTCGACGAGCGCTGGACCGGGATGCTCGGCTACACCACCGACGAACTGGAGCCGCGGTACGAGACGTGGGCGGACCTCGTCCATCCGGACGACATCGACAGGGCGGAACAGGCCCTCAAGGACCTGAAGACCGGCGAAACCGAGCTGTACCAGTGCGAGTTCCGGATGCGGACGAAAGACGGGGACTGGCGGTGGATTCGGGACATCGGGAAGGTGTTCGAGCGGACCGACGACGGCGAGGCGGTCCGTGCGGTCGGAATCCACCAGGACATCACCGAGGAGCGGCGACGCCAGAACGAGGTCGAACGACAGCGCGACGAACTGGTGACCCTCGACCGGGTCAACGTCCTGATTCAGGACCTCATCCACGCGCTCGGGACGACAGCGTCCCGGGACGAAATCGCGGAGACGGTGTGTGAGCGCATCGTCGACTCCGAGCTCTGGAGCCTGGCCTGGATCGGCGAGCGGACCGGAGCCAGCGACGGCCTCGTCCCGGAGACGGTCGCCGGGGCCGACGACCGCGTCGACGTCGCCACTGACTGGGCGGACCCGGGACCCGGCGAAACGGCGCTCCGAACGGGGACGCCACAGACGGCGACGGCCGAGAGCGGGGCTGCCGCGTCCTCCGGCGACGCCACGCCGGCCGCGGACGGGGCCGAGTCTGTCGCGGCTGTCCCCCTGGTTCACGGCGACGTCGTCCACGGCATCCTCTGTGTCTGCGCTGCCGAGCCGGACGCGTTCACCAGCCGTGTCGTCGAGAGCTTCGCCGTCCTCGGCGAGATGATTGGCTTCGCGTTCACGGCCGTCCAGAACCGGCGGCTGCTCACCCGCGACAGGGTCCTCGAACTGACCTTCGAGTCCCGGAACCCCGAGACGCCCCTCGTCTCGGTGTCGAACGCGTACAACTGCCGGGTCGAGGTCGTCGAGTCGGTCGATATCGGGTCGAACCACCTCCTGTACCTCTCCGTGGACGGTGGGCCGGCCGCCGCAGTCGCGGAGCGACTCGGCTCGCGCGCGGCGGTCGTCGACTCGCGGGTCGTCCGAGCGGACGACGACGGTGGCACCATCGAACTGCGGGTCCCGGAAACCATTCAGTCGCTCCTGCTGGATGTCGGTGCCTGTCGCCGGACAGTCGTCGCCGACGGCGGGACGCTCTCGATAACCATCGAGGCCCCGCCGGACGCCGACTCGCGGACGATACGGGAGACGCTCACCACGCTGGTGCCGGACCTCACGCTGACGGCAAAGCGGGAGTGCGAGCGGGCCCGCGACGCGGTCGCCGCCGACACGGACCCGAGCGAGAACCTGACGGACCGCCAGCAGGAGGTGCTCCGGACGGCGTTTCTGACGGGCTACTACGCCTGGCCTCGGGACACCGACGCGGAGCAACTCGCGGAGGCGCTCGGCATCGCGTCGCCGACGCTCCACCAGCACCTCCGACGGGCACAGCGGAACCTCGTCGAGGCCGTCTTCGATTTCCAGTAGGGCACCGACGTGCCGGCCCGAGCCGGCGGCCGGCGTTTCGGGGACGCCTAGCCACCCTAGGTACAGCGTTGATGTCCTTTGCCGCGGTTAATTCTGTTCCCACCAATGAGCAATCAAGGGAATGGCGGGCCGCGGAGCGACCGGTGGTGTGGGATGACGCCGGCGGACAGGACGCTGTCCACGGCGGATGTCGACGACGTGTTCGAGGTGCTGTCGGACTGGCGACGGCGCGCCGTCTGTCACTACTTCGTGACTGGTGACCGGACAGCCGCCGACGTCGAGGCGCTCGCGACGGTGCTCTCCGACCGGGGGGACGCGGGCACGGTCGGGGCGTCGGACACGTCGCCGTCGACTATCCGGACACAGCTCCGAGAGGAGCACCTCCCGGTGCTGCACCGAATCGGTGTCATCGACTACGACGAGCGAAGCGGCGCAGTCAAATACTGGGGATCGCCCACCGTCGAAAAGTGGCTCGACCACGCACGGGCGGTCACGCGGCGAACCGACTTCTGACAGACGACGGGCGCGGCTGGGGGGACGGCCGGAGCGGTACCCCTTTCTCGCGGCGGTCCAAACCCGGCACATGGACCTCCCACCGGTCGGGCTCGGCACGATGGGCATCGAGGACGCGGCCGTCGTTCGGACGGCCATCGACTGTGGCTACCGGCACCTCGACACCGCGCAGATATACGACAACGAGGCCGTCGTGGGCGCGGGCATCGCCGCTGCTGCCGCCGACCGCGACGACCTGACCGTCGCGACGAAGCTCTGGACCGACGCGCTCGGAGCGACCGCCGTCCGCCCGGCGACGGAAACGAGCCTCGACCGGCTCGGCCTCGACGCCGTCGACCTCCTGTACGTCCACCGTCCCCGCGGCGACTACGACCCCGAGACGACGCTGCCCGCTGTCGAGGCCGTCCGCGAGGCGGGGTTGACCGACCACGTCGGCCTCTCGAACTTCGAGCCCGAACAGCTCGCGGCGGCGCGCGAGCACGTCGACGTCGCCGCCCACCAGGTCGAGTTCCACCCGCTGTACTGGCGCGAGTCGCTGCTCGCCGACGCCCGTGAGCACGGCTACCCGCTGGTCGCGTACTCGCCGCTGGCCGGCGGGGGCGTGTTCGAGGACCCGACTATCGTTGACATCGCCGACCGGCACGACACGTCGCCGGCCGCCGTCAGCATCGCCTGGGTGACGAGCTACGACAACGTCGTCACGATTCCGAAGGCGTCCTCGCAATCCCATCTCAGCGCCAACCTCGCCGCCGCCGACCTCCAGTTGACCGACGCCGAGAGAGCCCGCATCGAGGCCATCGAGCGCGAAGAAGAACTGTTCCCGGAGTGACCGCTCCGCCGCTCCCGGCCAGTCCGGGATGCCGGCTTCGTACAGCGGTTTCACGCCGTCCGGGCCGGGCGCACCTTCTGACCCGGGTAGTGATACCGATACCGTTTGGCTACGCGGCTTTACGTGCCCTGTCCGTAGTCGCCGTACATGACAGCTGCCAGTCACACTGCAACGACAGTACTCCAGGCCTCACAGTCCGAGGTGTTTCAGGAGATACAGTCGAGTGTCCTCCTGAACTCGTCGCTGTGGGTGAACATCGCCCTCGCCGGGGTCGCGGTGCTGCTGTTCGTGTTCATGGGCCGAGGGGTCGAGTCCTCCCGCGCGAAACTCATCTGGGTCGCAACCCTACTGGTCCCGCTGGTCTCGATTTCGAGCTATGCTGGCCTGGCCTCTGGGCTGACGGTCGGCGTCCTCGAAATGCCGCCGGGCCACGCCCTCGCCGGCCAGGAGGTCCTCTCCCCGTGGGGTCGGTACCTGACCTGGACGTTCTCGACGCCGATGATACTCCTGGCGCTGGGGTTGCTCGCCGACGCCGACATCGCGTCGCTGTTTACCGCCATCACGATGGACGTCGGGATGTGCGTGACCGGGCTCGCGGCCGCGCTGATTACCTCTTCGCACCTGCTGCGCTGGGTGTTCTACGGCATCAGCTGTGCGTTCTTCCTGGTGGTGCTGTACATCCTGCTCGTCGAGTGGCCGGCCGACGCACAGGCCGCGGCGACGGCCGAGATATTCGGGACGCTCAAGCTCCTGACCGTCGTGCTGTGGCTCGGCTACCCGATTCTGTGGGCGCTAGGCTCGGAGGGGGTGGCCCTCCTGAGCGTCGGCGTGACCTCGTGGGGTTACTCCGGGCTGGACATCCTCGCCAAGTACGTCTTCGCGTTCCTGCTCCTGCGCTGGGTGGCCGCCAACGAAGACGCCGTCTCGAACGCCGGTGCGAGCGTCGGCTCCAGCGGCGCTGTGCCGTCGGACGACTGAGAGACGCGAACCGTCCGCGGTATCCTCGCCATATGTCTCTCCCAGCCGCGCTCGCTCAGTTCTACTCGTGACGGCCACGAACGCCGGCTGGTGGCTGTTGTAGCCGAACCTGCTCGACGCTCGATTAGTTGTTCCGAAGCCACCGCAGTCAGTAACGAATATGGCACGCCGCTCGATTGGCTAGTTCGTATGCCCTCCCCTTTCGAAAACCCGATTGTTCGCTACGGCATCCCACTGGTCAGCGCCACGGTCATCGCGGCTATTGCGTTCCTCTTGCTCGATGGAACGATACGATATGTCGCCCTTGGCATCGCCATGCTCGAAGTTGTAGTCACCCCACAGATTCTGAAACAGGCGGCGGCGAACGAACAGAACTAGTCGTCCTCCCGTTACCGAGTCGGTCCGACACGATGTAACCCTGCGGCTGTCCACCGCTGCTGTGCCAGACCTGGCGATAGCGCACCGCTGTGGGACAGTCCGCTCGCGTCACCGAGGGTCTGAGCCTGCAGCCAGAACCTCGCTTCCTACGGGCTCAGCCGCTGCCGGTCGCGCGGGAAGATGACCGCTTCCCGGATGTTCTCCAGCCCGAGCATCGTCATGATGAGGCGCTCGCCGCCGAGGCCCCAGCCGGCGTGGGGCGGCATGCCGTACTTGAACATCTTGGTGTAGTATTCGAAGGCCTCCGGGTCCAGGCCCTGCTGTTCGAACCCTTCGACGAGGTGGTCGAAGCGGTGTTCACGCTGGCCGCCCGAGACCAGTTCCATCGAGGGGTGCATCATGTCGAAGCCGGTCGAGACCTCCGCGTCGTCGTCGTGGTCCTTGATGTAGAACGGCTTGATTTCGCTGGGCCAGTCGGTGATGAAGTAGTGCTCGCCGACCTCCTGGCCGAGGACGTGCTCGGCCTCCGTCGAGAGGTCGTCGCCCCACACGAGCGGCTCGTCGAGCTCGCCCGTGGCGTTGATTTTGTCCAGCGCCTCCTCGTAGGTGAGCCGCGGGAAGTCGCCCTCGGGAGCCTCGAACTCGTCTTCGAGGCCGAGCGCTTCCAGCTCCTCGGCGCAGTTCTCGGCGACGCCCTCGTAGGCAGACTTGACGACGTGTTCGCAGGCGTCCATCGCCTCGGTGTGGTCGTAGAAGGCCGACTCGAAGTCGATGGAGGTCGCCTCGTTGAGGTGGCGGGGCGTGTTGTGCTCCTCGGCGCGGAAAATCGGGCCGATTTCGAAGACCCGCTCCAGGCCGGAGCCGACCATCAGCTGCTTGAACAGTTGGGGGCTCTGGTTCATGAACGCCTCGCGGCCGAAGTACGTGATGGGGAACAGCTCGGTGCCGCCCTCGGTCCCCGTGGCGACGATTTTCGGCGTGTTAATCTCCGTACAGTCGAGCTCGCGGAAGGCCTCGCGGACCGACCGCAGGACCTCGGCGCGAATCTCGAAGATGGCCTTGACCTCGTCCTTGCGGAGGTCCAGCGTCCGGTTGTCGAGGCGCGTCGGGAGTTCGGCGTCGACCTTCCCGGAGGGGTCGAGCGGGAGTTCGGGGTCGGCCTCGGAGATGACGTCGACGCTCTCGGGCGTGACCTCGACGCCGGTCGGGGCGCGGGGTTCCTCCTCGACGGCGCCGGTCACCGAGATGACCGACTCCCGCTGGACGCCGAGACCGGTCTCGACGAGGTCGTCGTCCATCTCGTCTTTCTCGAACTTGACCTGTATCTTCCCGGTGGTGTCCCGGAGAATGAGGAATGCGATTCCACCGAGGTCTCGGATTTCGTGGACCCAGCCGGCGACGGTGACCGTGTCACCCGGCGCTGCGTCCGCCGTGTAGGTGCGGTTTTCCATGGGTGTTGGTTCTTGTGGGCGTAACTTAAGGACAGTCTTTCGAAGCGAGGGTGCGAGCAAAGCCAGAACCCTCGTCAGTGCGAGCGGGAGCGATAGCGACACGCGAGCAGCGAGGTCGTGACCGGAGGGACCGACCTCGGCACGGCGAACGGTGAACGGAGTGAGCCGTGAGCAGCGAGGAGAGCGAGTGGCCGACCCTCGAGAGCGATGCGGTGACCAACGCGAACCGCAGCGCAGGAGCGTGACTCTTCGCTTCGCTCAGCGTCGAGAAAACCCGGACACCGGCTTCGAAACGGACGACCTGGGGAACGACTCAGCGGTCCGCGGTGGCGGCCGCCTGCGCGTCTCTCGCGCCCTCGACGGTCTCCCGGACCGCGTCGACACCCTCGTCGTGGACGAGGTCGCCGACGACGATGGTGTCGGCGTGGGCGGCCATCGTGCGGGCGGACTCGTAGTCGTGGATACCGCCGCCGTAGAACAGCGTGGCGTCGTCGAGGATGTCGGCCGCGGCGGCGACCTTCTCCGTGTCGCCGAGCATGCCGGAGTACTCGACGTAGACGATTTCCTGGCCGAGCAGGTGTTCGGCGGCCTCGGCGTAGGCGGCGACCTCGTCGGCGTCCAAGTCGCAGTTGGCCTGCGTGTAGGCGGCCACGGAGGCGTCGGGGTTCATGACGATGTAGGCCTCGGTGAAGGTCCGGGACCAGTCGATTTCGTCGTCGATGCGTATCCACTCCTTGTGTGCGCCGGTAATCCACGTCACGTCGCCGGCGTTCATCACGACGGGGATGAGGTAGCCGTCGTGGCGGTCGCTGTGGACGACGGAGGCAGGGTTCGACGGCTCGATGTAGACGGGGATGTCGTACTTGCCGCAGGCGTCGACGACCCGCTTCATCTTCTCTTCTGTCATGCCGGTCGTCCCCCCGACTTCGATGGCGTCGGTCCCCGTCGCCGCGACGTCCTCGTAGGTCTCTCCGTCGACCAGCGTCTTGTCGGGGTCTATCTTCACGATGTGGTCCCAGTCCGCCCAGTCGCTCATACCTGCCAGACTTGCGCGTGGCCGTATAACCGCTTCGGATACACCGATGACAGGGGCCGCGCCGGCAGTCCCGTCGGTGTCGCTTCGGATATGTACGTCTCCGAAGATTTATGATGGCTATGTTACAATCGTCAGACGATGACAGCGGACACGCACCGGTACGTCGTCGCCGGCATTCGGGCCGTGCTCGTTCTCACCGGCGTCGTCGTGACGGTCGCAGTGCTGTACTCTCTCTCGACGATGCCGACCGCGCCGCCGTCCGGGACCGGCTTCGTCCGCGGGCTCTCGTACCTGTTCGGCAGCGTCCTGTTCGTCCTCGCTCTGGGCGGGGCCGGACTCGGCATCGCCCTGCCGTCGCTGCTCGGGGCCGAGGACACGCTGGCGTTCGACCGCTGGCAGCGCCGCTGTCTCCAGAGCGCCGGCGGCCTCTTCGTCGGCGGGTTCGTCGTCGGACTGGGAGTGGGACTGCTCACCGAGTTGCAGTTCGGCCTCCTCCTCTGGCTGGTCGCCGTCGTCCTCGGCGTGCTCGTGGTCAGTTGCGTGGTGGTCTGGCGACTGTTCGAAGTGTTCGTCACGGCGCTGGTCCGGCTCATCGCAGCGGAGACCGGCGAGTAACCCCCGTCGGACGGTAACGCTGAAGCGGCCGGCCCCCGAACGTGTGGCCGTGCAGCGACTTACGACAGTCGAGACGGTCCACGAGGACGGGTCGTGGCTGTTCACCGCCCAAGACCCTTACGGCGACCTCGAAGAAGTCGTCCTCGTCCCCTGCGAGGACGGCGTCGAGGCGTGGGTGAACCAGTGTACACACGAGGCACAGCGGTTCGACACCGGTCGGGGCGTCCCGATGCGGGACGAGCAGCTCATCTGCCCCCGGCACGGCTCCCTGTTCGACGCCTGTGACGGCGGCTGTGACAACGGCGAGGCCGCGGGGACGACGCTCCCCGGCGTCGAGATATCGGAGACCCACGGCGACGTGTTCCTCACCGACGACGACTACGCCTTCGCCCACGAGGGCGGCATCGACGACGACGACGGCCCGAGTTCCACGTCCCACCTCCAGCTGTGACCGGCGGCCACAGCATCGACCGGGACCGGCTGCGGGCCGGCGTCGTCGAGTGCCCGCTCTGTGAGCGCCAGATTCCCGACCCGGTAGCACACGCGGTCGTCTACGGCGCGGTCGACGCGGTCACGGCCGACAACGCCGAGGCCGTCGAGTGTCCGGTCTGTGACGGCGTGACCTTCGTCGCCGACTGAGTGCGGTCAGCCGCCGGTCCGGACCTCGTCGGCCCTGATTCGGAGGATGATCCGCTCTGTCTGAATCGGGTTCGGGTACTCGGTTTCGCCCATGTATCGCTTCGCCAGCGCGTCGATGTGTTCGCGCGCGCCCTCCGTGGTCACCGTCTCGACCTCGCCCGTGACGGAGAGGAACCGATACGGGTTCTCCGGGTCCGTCATGCTCACCGCGACGCTCGGGTCGGCGTCGACGTTGCGCGCCTTCTGCCGGCCGCGCTCGGTGTTTATCAACAGCCGGTCGGCCTCGCTGTCGTAATCGACCCAGACCGGCGTGGCGTGTGGCTTCCCGTCCGGCGTCATCGTCGTCACGTGTGCGATGGTGGCTTTCTCGAACAGGTCGTGGAACGCCTCGGGTATCGATGGCACACCTGCGACCAGTCCCCCGAGGGGATTAACGGTACCGGCGGCGTCAGGCTTCGAGTTCGTCCTGCCACTCGCGGACCTGTGTGGCGCTGACGCCCTGGACCTCGGTGGCGACGACGTCGGGGTCGGCCTCCCGGAGCGCCGCCAGCGAGTCGACGCCGGCGTCGCCGAGCTTCTCCGCGGTCGCCGAGCCGATACCGTTCAGGTCCTCCAGGTCCTCGACGGCGGTGCGGGCCTGGTACTCCTCGTAGTTGCAGATGGGACAGCCCAGCTCCCAGGGGTCGTCGCTGTCGGCGTCGATGACCAGTTCCGGCAGGTCGTGCTCCTCGCAGACGGCCTCGGTCACCGAGATGTCGCCGTTGCGCGGCAGCGGCAGCGAGTAGTCACACTCGGGGTAGCGCGTACAGCCGACGAGCCGGGAGCCCGAGCGGAGGTGTTTGATGGCGAGTTCCCCACTGTGCTCGTCCCCTCCGGCGGCTTCGCCGCCCTCGCCTCGTTGCTCCTCCGGAGCAACGCCACACTCGGGACACGGCCCGATGACCTCGTCCTCGCTCTCGTCGGCCTTCTCGGCCTCACAGCGGGGACAGCCGTGGACGAAGGTGTCCCGGCCGGCGAGCATCTTGACGTGGTGCATGTCGTGCTCCTCGCAGTGTTCGTCGAGCACTTGCGGCTCGCCCGTGGAAGGCAGCGGGAGCGTGTTGCGACACTCGGGGAAGCCGTCACAGCCGACGAAGTACGACCCCTGGCGCGAGCGCCGGACCAGCATGTCCTCGCCGCACTTGGGACAGGGGCCGAGCGTCTTGTCGGCTTTCAGCGACTCCTGGAGGTGCTCGCCGATTTCCTCGCGCGAGTCCCGCAGTTCCTCGAACACGCGCTTGAGCATCTCGCGGGACTCGTCGGCCACCGTATCGAGCGTCTCCTCGCCGTTGGCGATGGCGGTCATGTCCGCCTCCAGCTGGGCGGTCATCTCGTCGCTGACGACGTGGTCGGCGAACTCCTCGGCGGCCTCGACGACGGCCATCGCCAGCGTCGTCGGTCGCGGTGGGTCCCCCTCGATGTAGCCGCGGTCGTACAGTTTCTCGATGGAGTTGTGGCGGGTCGATTTCGTCCCCAGTCCCTTGTCCTCCATCGTCTGGATGAGCCGCGACTGGCCGTAGCGGCGGGGTGGCTGGGTCTGTTTTTCCTCCATCCGGACCTCCGAGATGGCCAGTTCCTCGCCCTCTTCCACGTCGGGGACGTGGTTCTCGCTGGCGCTGGAGTAGGGGTAGACCTCGTGGTAGCCCGGTTCGACCAGGCGCTTGCCGTTAGCCTTCAGCGAGCGGCCGCCGGCCTCGGCGACGACGCGGAGGTGCTCCCACGTGGCGGCCTCGGCGACCGTGGCGAAGAACCGCCGGACGACCAGTTCGTATATCTCCCACTCGTCGTCGGAGAGGTCGACCCTCGGCGGAATCTCGCCCGTCGGGTGGATGGGCGGGTGGTCGGTGGTCTCCTCGTCGCCCTCGGTGGCGGTGATGTCGTCCTGTTCCAGCAGCGCCTCGGCGTCCTCGCCGAAGTGGCCGGCCCCGACGAACTCGTCCAGCAGGGCGTCCTCTTCGAGGTCGTCCGGGTAGACCGTGTTGTCCGTTCGCGGGTAGGTGATGTAACCGGTGGTGTACAGCTCCTCGGCGATGGACATCGCCTGCTGGGCGGAGTAGCCCAGCGAACTGGCCGCGGAGATGAAGGCGGTGGTGTTGAACGGCGTCGGCGGGCTGTCGGTGCGGGTCCGGCGGCGGACGCTCGTCACCGTCGCCGCGTCGACGCTCGTCAGGTCCGCGTAGGCGTCGTCGGCGTCGCCCTCGACCCAGACCCGCTCGGCCTCTTTACCGTCGTCGTCGTAGAAGTACTGGGCTTCGAAAGCCGAGCCGTTCTTCTGGAGGTCGGCGAATATCTCCCAGTAGTCCTCGGGGTCGAAGGCCTGTATCTCGCGCTCACGGTCGACGATGAGCTTCAGCGTCGGCGACTGGACCCGGCCCACGGAGATGAAGTCGTCGCCCAGTTGCCGGGCCGACAGCGAGAGGAAGCGCGTCAGCGCCGCGCCCCACACGAGGTCGATAATCTGGCGGGCCTCGCCCGCGGCCGCCAGGTCGAAGTCGATGTCGTCGGGGGTGGCGAAGGCTTCGCGGACCTCTCGCTCGGTAATCGAGGAGAAACGGACGCGGTCGACGGGCACGTCGGTCTCCTCGCGGATGAGCTCGTAGGCCTCCTTGCCGATGAGCTCCCCCTCGCGGTCGTAGTCCGTGGCGATGGTGGCCTCGTCGGCCTCCCGGGCCAGTTCCTTGAGCGTCGTGACGATGTTCTCCTGTGTCGGTTCCTTGGTCACGTCGGCATCGATGAGCTCGACCGGCTCCACGTCGCGCCAGTCGTTGTACTCCTCGGGGAAGTCGACGCCGACGACGTGCCCGGAGAGGCCGACGACGCGGGTGTTCCCCCACCGATAGACGTTGACGCCGTTCTGCCGGCTCGCGGACGCCCCCCCTTCCGAGAGTATCTCCGCGATACGGCGAGCGGCGTTGTCCTTCTCGGTGATAATCAGCCTCATCGGACACCACCAGTCTCTGTCATTACCCGTCGCTACGGAGTCAGTTGTTCTAAAGGCTTTCGGGAAAATCGGCCGACAGCGCGGGTGTGCGGGCGCTTGCGGGGCCGCTCGCGCTCGCGCGAAGGTAGCCCCTTGACAACTCTGGCCGGGTCGGGACCGGCTCCGGGGGACCGACCCTTTCGACGCACTCTTGGGACTGCCGCCCCGACCGTCTGTATGGACCGTCGGACCACCAAACTCCTCCGCGGAACCGCCGCCGCGCTCGTGTTCGCCACGGCGGCGTTTCACCTCTGGTGGGGGCTCCCGCGAAGTATCATCTACGCGCAGGCGATGGAGGGACTCCTCGGGC
Organism: Haloarcula sp. DT43; assembly: GCF_037078405.1. Taxonomy (NCBI): domain Archaea; kingdom Methanobacteriati; phylum Methanobacteriota; class Halobacteria; order Halobacteriales; family Haloarculaceae; genus Haloarcula; species Haloarcula brevis. Next base: position 1,069,787 of record NZ_JAYMGZ010000001.1, read on the forward strand.
GGGGACTGCCGCCGGACCCCCGTCCGTTCCTGTTTGTCGCCTTCGCCGCGGTGTTGCTCGCCGGCCCGTACCTCGTCACTCGGGGACTCGTCAGCCTGCGGACCGCCTATCTCGCCGGGACCGTGCTCATGGTCGCCTCAATCGCCGCCTGGGTGTTCTGGCACGCCACCGGACACGGGGCCTTCCTCGTCGACGGGTTCTCCGCGCCGTCCGCGGGCGGCAGCGGCCACCACCACGGCGGGAGCACCGCCCTGCTGATACTGGACCACTTCGACACCGAGCCGACCGAATCGGCCGTCAAGACCCTCGAAGCGCTCGCCGCCGCGATATTCGTGACGTTGCTGTGGAGGGACCCCGCGCTCATCCCGGCCGAGCGACGCGAAAGCGTCGACTCGACCGTCCCGAACGAATCGTGACACTCGGCCCGGTGACACGGGCGGGCTGATCTCTCGGTTAAGAATACCTGTGTGATTCGTGGTCGATTCGCCCGACGAGGTGCCGTATCGTGACATTTATTAGCAGTAATGTCCCTTCTGTTACAGAATGGTGGACTCTGTCCCGGACGTGATATGGGATACAGGGATGGACCGGGTGTTCGAGGCCCTGTTTACCCGGCGGCGGCGGATGATTCTGTTCATGCTGAAACGAAGCAGTCCCCGGCCTATCGTCGACTTCCTGCCGAGAAGCGCCGGTGCCCGGAGTACCGAAACCGAACTCCGCCACGACGACCTCCCGCGCCTCGCCAGTCTGGCCTACATCGACTGGGACCGGGCCGCCGACGAGGTGTCGCGGGGCGAGCGCTTCGACGAAATCGAGCCGATGCTTGACCTGCTCGAAGACCACGCCGACGAACTCCCCGACGGCTGGCCCTGACGACGCAGACCGGCATCCGTCCAGGTCCCCGCACAGCAGCCGCCTCCCCACCTCGGGTACGCTCCCGTCGGTCGCGCACCACTCGTCGAAAAATCCGGACCAAAACGCGCTCGTTCGCTCGCGGCGCTCGCTCACGACCGTGAACCGTGGCCGGGGGCTACGGATGCTATCCGTCCAGTTCCTCACGCAGTAGTCCGTTCACGTCACCCCACCTTTTTCGTCCTCGGGTACGCTCCCGTCGGTCGCGCACCACTCGTCGAAAAATCTGGACCAAAAAGCGCTCGTTCGCTCGCGGCGCTCGCTCACGACCGTGAACCGTGGCCGGCGGCCACGGATGCTATCCGTCCAGTTCCTCGCGCAGCAGTCCGTTCACGTCGCCGGGGTCCGCACTCCCGCCGGTCTTCTGCATGACCTGTCCGACGAGGAAGTTGAGCGCGCCGTCCTCGCCACTGTGGTAGTCGTCGACGGCGTCGGGGTTCTCGTCGATGGCCGCCACGACGGCCTGCTGGACCTCGTCGCCGGAGGTCTTGCCCAGCCCCTCGCGGTCGACGACCGTGTCGGGGTCGTCGCCCGTGTCGAGCATCTCCCGCAGGACCGTCTCGTGGGCGTTCTTGGCGGTGATTTCGTCCTCGGCGACGAGTTCGACCAGGCGCGTCACCTCGTCGAAGCGGTCGTCGAGGTCGGTAATCGCCATGTCGCGGTAGTTCAGTTCGCCCAGTAAGTTGTCGGCGACCCACGTCGCCGCGAGGTCGGCGTCGAAGCGCTCGGCGACGCTCTCGAAGAAGTCCGCGACCTGCTTCGTGCTGGTGAGCTTCGAGGCCGCCTCCTCGCTCAGGCCGTACTCGGCGACGAAGCGCTCGCGGCGGGCGTCGGGCAACTCCGGGATTGGGACCTCGTCTTTCCAGTGGCTGACCCGCAGCGGCGGCAGGTCGGCCTCCCGGAAGTACCGGTAGTCCTTCTCCTCTTCTTTGGAGCGCATCGACACCGTGTTGCCATGGGTCTCGTTGAAGTGGCGGGTCTCCTGCTCGACGGCGCGGCCCGACTGGATGAGCTTGCGCTGGCGGGACGCCTCGAACGAGAGGGCCTGCTCCGCCCCCTTGTGGCTGGAGATGTTCTTGACCTCGGTTCGGTTGGCGTCTTCGAGCACACCGTCGTCGATGTCGCCGGCGTCGTCGACCTCGCTGGCGTCGACCATCGAGAGGTTCGCGTCGATGCGGAGGCTGCCGTCCCGGGTCGCGTCGAACACGCCCAGGTACTCGAGCACCTCTTCGAGCTTTTCGAGGAACGACCGGACCTCGCCCGGCGCGCGGAAGTCCGGCTCGGTGACGATTTCCATCAGCGGCGTCCCGGCGCGGTTGTAGTCGACGAGCGTGTAGTCCGCGCGCTCGATGGAGCAGGTCCGGGATTCGAGCGGCCCGGTCCCCTCGCGGACGTGCTTGATGGAGCCGGGGTCCTCTTCGAGGTGCGCCCGGCGGATGTCGACGCTGCGGCGCTCGCCCTCGACGGTGAACTCCAGTTCCCCGTCCTGGCAGATGGGGGAGTCGTACTGGGTTATCTGGAAGTTCTTCGGGAGGTCGGGGTAGTAGTAGTTTTTCCGGTGGAAGGTGGTCTCCTCGGGGATGTCGGCGTCGATGGCCTTGCCGACCTTCACGGCCGCCTCGACGGCCCCCTCGTTGACCACGGGGAGTGCGCCGGGCAGGCCGAGACACACCGGACACGTGTGGGTGTTGGGCTCGGCGTCGGCCACGTCGGTCGAACAGCCACAGAATATCTTCGTCTCCGTCTCGAGCTGGACGTGGACCTCCAGCCCGATGACGGCCGCGAGTTCGCGGGACTCGGACGCTTGTGCGGTCATTGTCCGGGGTTCGGCGGCGCGTGGCTAAAGGCTAACGACCCTGTACAGGCGCGGACGTATCAACCGAACTGGTAATGTCTGACGTAGGTATAAGTGCCCAGAATGGCTGGGTAACGGGTATGTGCGGCAACCGAGTCGAGGAACTCGAAACGCGCGTCAGGGAACTGGAAGCGTCGGTCGAGGGGCTGACCGACGAACTCGTCGAATGCAAGGTCCGCATCCGGGAACTCGAAGCCAGCGTCGACGCGGACAACGGCTTCAGCGCCGAGGAGTCCAACTCGGAGGAACCGGCTGCCGCAGTGGAGGCCGACACACCTAACACCGAGGATACCGACGAGGCAGATAACAGGGAGGAAGCCGAGGCCGGGTCGGAGACCGAGGCCGAAGAGGACTCGGAGTCCGACATCATCGTCGCGTAGGGCTGTCGGCCACACCACCGCATGCACATCAAAGAGCTCGTCCTCGACAATTTCAAGAGCTTCGGGCGCAAGACCCGAATCCCGTTCTACGAAGATTTCACTACCATCAGCGGCCCGAACGGCTCGGGCAAGTCCAACATCATCGACGCAATCCTGTTCGCGCTCGGACTGGCTCGCACCTCGGGCATCCGCGCCGAGAAGCTCACCGACCTCATCTACAACCCCGGCCACGCCGACGAAGACGCCGAGTACGACGGCGAGCGCCAGGCCAGCGTCGAGGTGATTCTGTCGAACGACGACCGCACGCTGTCCCGCTCGCAGGTCGTCAACGCCGCCGGCACGGAGGACGTGGGCGACGTGGACGAAATCGCCATCAAGCGCCGGGTCAAGGAGACCGAGGACAACTACTACTCCTACTACTACATCAACGGCCGCTCGGTCAACCTCTCGGACATCCAGGACCTGCTCGCACAGGCGGGCGTCACGCCGGAGGGGTACAACGTCGTCATGCAGGGCGACGTGACCGAGATCATCAACATGACCGCCGGCTCCCGTCGTGAGATTATCGACGAAATCGCCGGCGTCGCCCAGTTCGACGCGAAGAAGGCCGACGCCTTCGACGAACTGGAGGTCGTCCAGGAGCGCATCGACGAGGCCGAGCTCCGCATCGAGGAGAAACAGGAGCGGCTTGACCAGCTGGAAGACGAGCGCGAGACGGCGCTCCAGTACCAGGACCTCCGCGAGGAGAAAGCGGAGTACGAGGGCTACCGCAAGGCCGCCGAACTCGAAGACAAGCGCGAGGAACTGGCCGCCGTCGAGGAGACTATCGACGACCTCGAATCCGAACGCACCGAGCTACAGACGGAACTCGACGAGCGCCAGGGCGCGGTCATCCGGTTGGAGGACGAACTCCACGAGCTCAACCAGGAAATCGAGCGCAAGGGCGAGGACGAACAGCTCGCCATCAAGCGGGACATCGAGGAGATAAAGGGCGACATCTCGCGGCTGGAGGACCGAATCGAGTCCGCCGAGGAGACCGTCGAGGCCGCCGAGAACGAGCGCAGGCAGGCGTTCGTCCAGATAGACCGCAAGCAGGAGACCATCGACGACCTGGAGAGCGACATCCGCGAGACGAAAGTCGCCAAATCCAACGTCAAGGCCGACATCGCCGAAAAGGAGTCCGAACTCGCCGAGGTCCAGCAGCGCATCGACGAGGTCGGCGAGGAGTTCCAGGAGGTCAAGGACGAACTGGAGGCGAAGCGCTCGCGCCTGGAGACGCTCAAAAGCGAGAAGAACGACCTCCAGCGCGAGCAGGACCGCCTGCTCGACGAGGCCCGCCGGCGCTCGAACGCCGAAGACGAGAAGCGCGCTGCCATCGAGGAAGCGGAGGCCGAGATTCCCGACCTCGAAGCCGACATCGAGGACCTGGAGACGGAACTGGAGAAAGCCGAGCAGAACAAGGCGACCATCGGCGAGGTCGTCGACGATTTGCGGGCCGAAAAGCGGGCACTCCAGTCGGACCTCGACGACCTCGAAGACGAAATCAGCGCGAAACAGCAGGAGTACGCCCAGCTAGAGGCGAAGGCCGGCGAGGACGGCGACTCCTCGTACGGCCGCGCGGTGACGGCGATTCTCAACGCCGGGCAGGACGGCGTCCACGGCACCGTCGGCCAACTCGGCGGGGTCGACCCCGAGTACGCCACGGCCTGTGAGACGGCCGCCGGCGGGCGGCTCGCTCACGTCGTCGTCGACGACGACAGCGTGGGCCAGCGCTGCATCGAGTACCTCAAGTCACGCAGCGCCGGCCGGGCGACGTTCCTCCCGATTACGCAGATGCAGAACCGCTCGCTGGGCTCGCTCCCGAGCGCCGACGGCGTCGTCGACTTCGCGTACAACCTCGTGGACTTCGACCCCGAGTACGCGGGCATCTTCTCGTACGTGCTCGGCGACACGGTCGTCGTCGACAGCATGGATACCGCCCGCGACCTGATGGGCCAGTACCGGATGGTGACCCTCGACGGCGACCTCGTCGAGAAGTCCGGCGCGATGACCGGGGGCTCCTCCTCGGGCACGCGCTACTCCTTCTCGGGCGGCGCGGGCAAGCTCGAACGGGTCGCCACCCGCATCAACGAACTCGAAGACGAGCGCGCCGACGTGCGCGAGGACCTCCGGGACGTGGAGGAGCGCCTCGACGACGCCCGCGACCGCGAGTCCGACGCGACCGAACAGGTCCGGGACATCGAGACGAGCATCGAGCGCAAGGAGAGCGCCCTCGAAGACACCCGCGACCGCATCGGCCAACTGGAGGCCGACCTCGAAGAGATAGCCGCGGAGCGCGAGGACGTGGCCGACCGGATGGACGAACTGGAGGCCGACATCGAAGAAAAGACCGAGGAAATCGACGCGCTCCAGGGCGACATCGACGACCTGGAGGCCGAGGTCGAGGACTCGGAGCTGCCGGCCCTGACCGACCGGCGCGAGTCCATCGAGGCAGACATCGACGCGCTGGAGGACCGCCAGAGCGACCTCGACGCGGAACTCAACGAGTACCAGCTCGAGAAACAGTACGCCGAGGAGGCCATCGAGGACCTCCACGACGACATCGAGGCCGCACAGAACCGCAAGGCCGAACACGAGGAACGCATCGACGACCTCGAAGCGAAGGTCGCGGAGAAGCAGGAACTGAAAGCCGAGAAGGAACAGGCCGTCGCGGACCTCGAGGAGGAACTGGCCGAGCTCAAGTCCGAGCGCGAGGACCTGAAAGCCGACCTGCAGGCGGCCAAGGAGGCCCGCGACGAGCAGCAGGCCGCCGTCTCCGAAGTCGAGCGGGACCTCGAATCCGAGCGGGAGACCCAGGAGCGCCTGGACTGGGAAATCGACGAACTCGAAGCGCAGGTCGGCGACTACGACCCCGAGGACGTGCCCGACCACGAGACGGTCGAGCAGGAGATAGACCGGCTGGAGACGGAGATGGAGAAACTGGAGCCGGTCAACATGCGCGCCATCGAGGAGTACGACCGGGTCGACGACGACCTGCAGGAACTCGAAGACAAGCAGGCGACGCTGGTCGAGGAGGCCGACGGCATCCGCGACCGCATCGACACCTACGAGGCGCGCAAGAAGGAGACGTTCATGGACTCGTTCACGGAGATAAACGACCAGTTCCAGGACATCTTCGAGCGGCTCTCGAACGGCACCGGGCACCTCCACCTCGAAGACGAGGGCGACCCCTTCGAGGGCGGGCTGACGATGAAGGCCCAGCCGGGCGACAAGCCCATCCAGCGGCTGAACGCGATGTCCGGCGGCGAGAAGTCCCTGACCGCGCTGGCCTTCATTTTCGCCATCCAGCGGCACAACCCCGCGCCGTTCTACGCGCTCGACGAGGTCGACGCCTTCCTCGACGCCGCAAACGCCGACCTCGTCGGCGAACTGGTGGACGAACTCGCCGGCGACGCCCAGTTCGTCGTCGTCTCGCACCGCTCGGCCATGCTGGAGCGGTCCGAGCGGGCCATCGGTGTGATGATGCAGGGCGACAACGTGAGCGCCGTGACCGGTATCGACCTCTCTGGCGAGGGTGACGAGGAGGTGCCGGCCGATGACTAGCGAGGAGAGCGAGGCGCGCCCGGAGGAAGCGCCTCGGGACACTGAAGACGACATCCCCCTCGACATCACCGGGCACGAGGACCGCGACCCGCCCGGGGAGTCAGGCGACGCCGCGGCGCTGCTGGGCGGCGATTCGGACACGGACGACGACCGAGAGCGAGCCGACACCACGGACGACGGAACCGGGGACGACAGCGACGAGGACGTCGAACCGGTCGAAGTGCTGGTCCAGCTCGCGGACGACGGCGAAATCGACCCGTGGGACATCGACGTGGTGCGTGTCACCGACAAGTTCCTTGACCGTATCGACGACGCGGACCTGCGCACGTCGGGGCGGGCGCTGTTCTACGCGAGCGTCCTGATTCGGATGAAAAGCGACGCGATGCTCGGCGAGGGCGACGCCGACGAGGAGCCGGCCGAGCCCTGGGAGCAGGCGATGCACGAGGACGCGCCAATCGAACAGCCCGACCCCTTCGCCGCGCTGGAGTCGGAGATGGACCGCCGGCTCGAACGCCGCCGCGCCCGCGGGATGCCACAGACGCTCGACGAACTGGTCCGGGACCTCCGGGACGCCGAGCGCGATTCGTGGTGGAAAGAGTCCCGGGAGTACGACACCAGCGACTCCCCGAGCGGGTTCGACCGCGGGACGCAGGAACTGGACTACCGCGGGGCCGACGACATGCGGCTGGACGAGGAGCCGTCGGCCGCCGACGTGACCGGGACGGCCCACGCCGAGAACATCGACGACATCATCGCCGACGTTCACGACGCCGTCCGCGAGCAGTACGACAAGGGCCGCGAGGAGGTGCTGTACCGCGAGGTCGACACCGCCGGCGGGACCCGCGTCGAGACGTTCCTCGGGCTGCTCTTTCTGGCCCACCGCGGCCAGGTCCGGCTCCAGCAGGACGACCTCTTCGGCGACCTCTGGATTCAGGACCCCAGCGCCGCCACCAGGTCGGACGAGGCCGTCGCGGACTGACGACACCGGGGCCGGCAAACAGGTTCAAACGGGTCGAACCCTAAACGGGAGTAATGGCGACCCAGTCCTCGCCGCCGGAGTTGCCGGACCCGGAAGCGCTCGCGGACACCTTCCACGTCTACGAGGTCGACAGGACCGCCGAGGACGGCGTCCGGTACTACGGGGAGCCGATGACCGAGTCCGACCAGGTCGTTCACCGTATCGCGCCGGCGTTCCGCCAGCGCGGGTACCGCGTCGCGCTCAAGCGCGAGATGGGCGAGTGGGTGCTGATAGCGCGGGAGCGGTCGCTGGGCGTCGACGGGATTCCGTGGCTGAACGTCGGTCTCGCCGCCCTGACGCTCCTGTCGACGCTGTACGCCGGGACTCGCTGGTACGGGCTGTCCGTCTTCGAGGAGCCGACGGCCATGCTCGAGGCGTGGCCCTTCGCCGCCGCGGCGCTCGGCATCCTCGCGGTCCACGAGTTCGGCCACTACGCCATGAGCCGCTACCACGAGGTGGAGGCGAGCCTGCCGTACTTCCTGCCGTTCCCGAACGTGCTCGGAACCCTCGGTGCGGTCATCAGCATGAACGACCACATCCCCGACCGCAAGGCGCTGTTCGACATCGGCGTGGCCGGCCCGCTGGCGGGCCTCGCCGCGACGGTCGTCGTGACTGCCGTCGGCGTGACGCTCCCCCCGGTGGAGGTGACGCGCGGTATCGTCACGAACATTGAGTTGGGCTACCCGCTCTTACTGCAGGGTATCGCCGCGGCGATGGGCGAACCGCTGGAGTATGCGAACCCGCAACTTCTCCCGAACCCAGTCGTCATCGGCGGCTGGGTCGGCGCGTTCGTGACCTTCCTGAACCTCCTGCCGGTCGGACAGTTCGACGGCGCACACGTCGCCCGGTCGCTGTTTGGCGACCGCCTGTCGCTGGTCCAGCTGGCCGTCCCCGCCGCCCTGTTCGGGCTCGCGGCCTACCTCGTCGCTTTCGAGGGGGGACGGGCGGCCGGGCTGTGGGCGTTCTGGGGAGTGCTGGCGCTGGTGTTCGGTCGGCTCGGCTCCGCGACGCCGCTGGACGAGACGCCGCTGGGGCCGGGTCGCTGGGCCGTCGGCCTGGTCACGTTCGTCCTGGGGATGCTCTGTTTCGTGCCGGTGCCGCTCGTCATCACGATGTAACACACCGCGTGGCGGCTCACAGCCCGTACGGGTCGTACTCGGGCCTGGTGTCGGCGTCGGCGGGAAGGGAGTACCGCTCCCGGAACTCCGCGAGTAGCTCGTCGGCTCCGGCGGTGAACAGCACGGCGACGCCGTAGGGGCGGGAGTACGAGCCGGTGTCGGGCGCGTCGGGGTCGAGGAAGAGTGCGTCCGTCGGCGGCTCGCCGATGGTGGGGAGTTCGGTCAGGAGTGACTCCATCGGCACGAGGCCGGTGAGCACGCTCGGGACGAACGCGCCGCCGGGCAGCGGCGCGCGCGGCTGGACGAAACACTCCGCGACCGCTTTGCCGTCCTCTTCGAGGACAGTACTCGCCGGGCGTTCAAGCCCCGGTTCCCAGAGGGTCGCCGCCACCTCGGGAACCTCGGTGTCGACGGCGAAATCCATCCGGACGCGGTCGCGGCGCTCGAAGGAGAGCAGTGACCAGGCCTCCTCCGAGTCGTCCGGGTCGCCGCCCAGCGTCGCCGCGACCAGGTCGCCCGTCCGGAGGTCGTCGACCGCCGGCTGGCGCTCGCCGTAGCCGGACTGGTACACGGTGTAGAGGCGCGTCGCGTCGGCGTCGAACAGATTGATGTGCGGGACCGCTTCGACGACGCGGTAGACCCTGAACACCCCCGTGCGCTCGTCCATGTTCACCCCGACGGGTTCCACGGCCAAGACTCCGTGGACTCCCCGCCGGTCAGTCGGCCGCCATCAGCCGGAGCCAGTCGGTCATGCAGTCGTCGCTGCAGTGGTGGTGGCGCTGCCGGCCGCCGTCCGTGTCCACCACGCCGGTGACGAGATGCCACTCGTCGGCGTACACGTGGCCGCCACAGACCACGCAGTCCCTGACCGTCGCGTCGTCGGGGCGTTTCCCGACGGACACCGTCTCGACGTAGTAGGTCCCGCCGAGGGCGTACGGCACGGGCAGTCGCATAGCCTCGTCTCCGGGCTACACGCCCCTAAGTACCCCGACGCAACACGGAGGTAGCTCCGGCTCCAAGGAACAGTCATGAGTCAATCCACGGACCTCCCGGACCCGGAACAGCTCCGCGTGGCCGCCGAACGGCTGCTCGACGAGACGGTCGACCGTGACGAGTCGCTCCACGTCACGGCCGAGGACCTGTCCATCGCCGTCCCGACGCGGTTCGGCCCGGACGCCCCGCAGGCGACGTGGCGCTTCGACGGCGACGTGACGGTCTCGGTCGACGGCGTCAGGGGCCCGCTCAGGGAGTGGGTCGAACTCGTCGACAGTCGGACCACGGACACGGAGTGAGCCGGGACGACCCAGTCTCCCCGGCGCACCGCTCCCGGAGCGGACGTGTCACCATATCGTGTGAAATAGGCCACAGTTCTCACGGTCGCATCTCATTTCGGTGTAGTCCAATCGCCGAGTGGACACGGCGGGACGCCACCAACTGTGTCTGTCAACGAAATCTCCTGGTCCTCGCCGCCGTGTCCGCTGGCCCCATGGCCACTCGGTGACCGTCTGCACCCAGGGAGCCGTGACACGCCACGAACGCGGTGGTGCCGCGTTTCCCGCCGAACCCCGCGAGGGACAGCATCGGTCCGACGTAGAGGCCGCCGCCGGTCAGTCGCTTCTGCTGTGCGAGTGGCCGACGAGCAGCGACACGGCGTTACAGACGACGAGCGCGACGAACGCGGTCCGCGTCGCCCCGGAGTGGAGCCCGGTGACCAGCAGTGGGAGATAGAGAAACGGGAGCGCAATCGCTGTCCAGAACGCGATGCCGCGAACCGCGGAGACGAGGGACTCGTCGAACGCTGGCAGGGACTCATCGAACTGGGCGAGTAATTCGTAGGCGGACGAACTTGACATGTGGAGGACCTATCCACGGCTTCTACTGGAGATATCTTATAACCTCCAGAGGTTTCCGCCCGTTTCGCTTCGTTTCACGCTGCATCGCCTGCGATACGTTCGTTTTACGAACGGCTAAGCGAGGCTTAGATGTTTTATCCGCCGCGTAGCGTCTGTGGGTGACGCTGTGGCACGTTCGGCCGGGACGGCGACGCGGTCGGCGGTCCGAGGGCTACGGGCCGAGAAGCGACACGGTCACGTCGTGGCCCGTGTCCCCTACTGTGGTGTTATCGACGACATAATCCGGCAGGGACGCCCGCCACTCGGCCAGTCGTTGCTCGTGGTAGGTCCGGTGGCGCTCGACCGAGTACGTCTCGTCGTCCGCAGCCCGGAGTTCGTCGGCAGTGTCGTCCGGCGTCGGGTACGGCGGCGCGTCCGCCGTCAGCAGCGCGTCGGGGGCGAGATGGACCGTTTCGTCGTCTTCGTCCGGCTGGACGACGTGGAGACGCGCTCGCATCCGCCCGCTGAATGGCGGCGTGATGCGCAACACGGTCTCCGAGCCGTCCGCGGTCGCCTCGATGGCCGCAACGAGGTCGGTAGCGCTTATCGCGACTGCTCTGATGTCTGTCGGGTCGGTGTCCGTGGCTGAGTCTGTGGGGTTCATCGTGCTGTCACATCCGGTCGGTGTAGTCCCAGGTGTGGAGTCGGTCGGGTGTTATCCGTATCCGCACCTCGCGGCGGTCGGGCGCGAGCAACCGTTCGGCGAGCGGCGAGTCGGTTCCGCCGAGATAGCGGTGTAGCAACTCGGTGAGTACCGTCTTGTCTTCGTCCGCGGTCATCGTCGCCGTCCCGTTGCCCCTGACGCCACGGTACGGCGGCTCGTTCGTCGAGACTTCGAACGAGACGGCGTCGTCGTAGTCGAGGTAGTCGACGACCGCCGCGTCCGCCCCGGTCGCACACTCGAAGGTCCCGTCGACGAACCGGTACCACAGCGAGAGCATCCAGGGCTTGTCTGCGGGCGTCCGGCACCCGAGACGGAGTGGGACGGTTTCGGCGTCGAGGAACTGCGCCGTTTCCTCGCGCGTCCACGGTCCGGAGACGGTCACCATACAGACGGCGTACGGCCGCCGCGGTGTTAACAGCACTGGGACGAGTCACCCCGTCGTGACGCGGCGGACACGCCAACGATTCGGTCTCCTATTATCACATCTGAGAATTGGCTGGGTAGATTTATTTCGGCGTTCAGAAAATTCCCCGCTATAGGCGCCAGTAGGCCGACAGGAGGGACAACAATGGAAAATCGTGTCGAAACGAGGGAGGCAACGGTGCTGATAGTCGACGACGAGCCAGATATCGCGGACCTGTATTCGACGTGGCTGCTGACTGCCCACGACGTCCGGACCGCATACAGCGGTTCGGAGGCGCTTCGGATGACCGACGAGTCCGTCGACATCGTCTTTCTGGACCGCCAGATGCCCGAGCTGAGCGGCGACGACGTACTCGATTCTATCGCGGACCGGGACATCGACCCGGCGGTGGTGATGGTGACGGCCGTCGACCCGGACTTCGACATCGTCGAGATGCCCTTCGACGAGTACCTGACCAAACCGGTCAGCCGCGAGGAGCTCCTCGACACCGTCTCCGAGATGCTCGTCCGGAGTACGTACGACGACCGGGTCCAGGAGTACTTCGCGGTGGCCTCGAAGAAGGCGACGCTGGAGACTCAGAAGGACACGCTGCAACTCGAAGCCAGCGACGAGTACCGGACGGTCAGCGAGCGGGTGGAGGAACTCCGGCAGACAGCCGACGCCACGGCCGCTGAGATAGACGACTTCGAAGCCGTGTTCCGGCAGTTCCCCGGCAGCGGACTCTCGTAAGGCCGACTGGTCCCGGCTCGCGAGACACGACTCAGTGGTACGGCCTGCTACCGGTGCGTGAATTTCGGATAAATGCCCGGGGAGGGCTCCGAACCCTCGATCTCCGCATGGCCCAGGTCTGGGGCGTGACGAGCGCCCCGGGGTCATGACGGGTGCGTGCCGCATGAGTCGAGAGACCCTATGAGTGCGGCGCTATGTCCAGCTAAGCCACCCGGGCGCGGGTGCATTCAGCCGTTGGCCGTTAGCCGTCTTGAAGGTTCTCATCTCCGCCGGGACTGTGGAGTAGTCCCACGCCGCGGGCGTCTCATCGCCGCTGATAATCGACCCGCGGATTTAAGCCATCACGCAGGTATGCAGGCAGTATGGAGATACCAGACCTCGTCCAGCAGGAACTCGGGGACGAGGAGATTCGGGGCGGTGTCAACCTCGGCGACGAAGACGCGGCCTGTTTCACACCGACCCGGACGCTCGTCTACCGCGGCGAGGGCCTTCTCAGCGACGAGAAGGTCGCCAGCTACCCGCACGACTTCGAACGGCTCACCGTCTCGGAAGGGCGACGCAAGACCAAGTTCTCGCTCGTCTACACCGGCGAGAAGCTCGAACTGTCAGTTCCCGGTAGCCGCGGCGACGCCGTCCTCGAACGGCTCCTCGAAGGGAAACTCACCGTCTCGGGCGGCATCGACGACGACGAGAGCATCAGCGGCGTGTTCCGGTTCAGCGAACTCACGCTGGTCGTCACCGACCGCCAACTGCTCAAACACATCGGCAACGTCACTTGGGACGCCGACTACGAGGCCTTCTCCTTCGACGACGTGACCGGCCTGGAGTTCGAGGAGGGCAGCGTCGCGACGGCCGTCGTGCTCTCGTTCAACGAGCGTCCGGAACGCATCAAGGCACCGTCCGAGCAGGCACCGACGGTCCGGAAGACGCTCGAAGAGACCCTCTTCGCGTACCACGAGGTTGGGTCGCTCGCCGAACTCAACGCCGAAGTCGGCGCGGACCCGGAGGAAGGAGCCGACGACGCCGGGAGCGGTTTCGGCCTCGAATCCGGTATCGACCCGCTCGTGAGCAACGATTCGGCGAGCGACGCCGAGGCCGAAAGCGCCAACGCGCAGGCCGCAGCCGCACCGACCGGCGAGCAGGGTACGACCGCCGAGGCGACGGCCGAGACCGAGTCCAGCGGTTCCGTCGGGATAGACGCCGACACGGACGCCGCCGCGAACGCCGACGTCGCCGACCTCGAAGCGCAGGTCGCCGAACTGACCGCCGCCGTCGAGGCGCAGAACGAACAGCTCCGGAAACAGGAGCGCACCATCAAACAGCTCATCAAGGAACTCCGACAGGGCCGCTGAGCCGCCGGAGTTCCCGCTTGGTGTTTTTGAGACCTCGACCTGTTGGCGCTACTTGCGGTTCACTTTGTTCTCTTGCCTCTACAGGCGCGCTTTCGTGGCTCACTTCGTTCGCCGCTCGTCTAACGAGGGCCGCTCCTTCCGGTCGTGGCCCTCGCTACTCCCGCCCCAGCACTTTCCGAATGCACGTCGACCCGAACGGCCCCAGTTCGCCGCCGTCGAACTGGACGAAGTGGCCCGTGCCGATACTCGCCCCGCATCGCTGACACGAGAACTCGCCCTCGCGGACGACCACGTCGCTGTCGAAGTTCACGTACGACCCCTGTGACCGCGGGCGGACGACGCCGTCCTCGCGTTCGATGAGCCCGCGCATCACCGCGGTATCGAGTATCTCGCGCTGGACCTGTGGGTTGGTCGTCACCGTCTCGATGCGGTCGAGGGCGTCGGCGACGGACAGCTCCCCGTGTTCGAGGTGGGCCAGCAGTTCGACGCCGAGTTCGACCGGGTCGCGGTCCTGCTCGGGCACAACCGCCGTTTCGACGCCGAACGACCTAAAAGATACCACAAAGCGTTTGTCGATTGCTACCGCTCGATTGGGTAGATGGACCGCCTCGCGAAGCGACAGCTGGTCGGGACCGCCGGGCTGGTGGCAGTCGTCGCTCTCGTGACGACGCTGTTCACGCCCGAGCGGGTGGTCGCCCGGACGATGCACCTAGCGGACCACCCCGTCTACCTCGCCGGCGTCATCGTGGGGCTGTACCTGGTCCGGCCGTTCTTCGCGTGGCCGACGATGCCGCTGTCCGCGTTCGTCGGCTTCGTCCTCGGCATCGAGTACGGGTTCCCCGTCGCGCTGATGGGCGCGCTCGTCACCTGCCTCATCCCCTACCGGTTCGCGCTCCGGGCCGGCGAACAGGGCGGGATGTTCGGCTGGCTGGGCGACTCCGGCCGGCGAATCATCGAGGTGACCGGCGAGACGCGCGGCGTCCTGGCCGCGCGGCTCTCGCCCGTCCCCGCCGACCCGGTGTCCTACGGGGCCGGGTTCGCCCGCGTCTCGCCCCGGTCGTTCGCCGTCGGCACCTTCCTCGGCGAGATTCCGTGGGTCGCCGTCGAGGTCACCGCGGGGGCGTCGCTGCGGTCGCTGACACTGACTGGCCTCACTATCGACGCGCTCCCGCACGTCCTGCTGTTCTCCGCGGCGCTGGCCGTGCTGGTGCTCGCGGGCCCGGCCTACCGCCACGTCAGCTCACCGGACTCGTCGTGAACTCGAACCGCGCGCCGCCGGCGTCGCTCTCGGTCACCGACACCGACCAGCCGTGGGCCTGCGCAACCTCGATGACGATTGCCAGCCCGAAGCCGGTCCCCGTGTCGCTCGTGGTGTAGCCGCGCTCGAACACGTTCTGTCGCTCCGCCGGCGGGATTCCGGCCCCGTCGTCGGCGACGTAAAAGCCGTCGTCCGTCGTGCCGACGGAGACGGTTATCGGCGCGGCGTCGCCCGCTGGGGGCCCGTGGTCCATGCTGCCGTCGGCCCCTGTCCGACTGCTCGTGTCACCATGCTCCACGCTGTTCCGGAACAGGTTCTCGAACACCGTCCGGAGCCGCGCCGCGTCGGCTTCGACCGTCGCAGTCCCGCGTTTTTCGAGCGTAGCCTCGCCGGTTTCGACGTCGGCCCAGGCCTGGCCCGCGAGCGCGGCGAGGTCCACCGTCGCCGTCTCGCCGACCGTCTCGCCCTGCCTGGCGAGGGTCAGCAGGTCGTTGATGAGGTCGTCCATCCGGTCGGCCGCCGACGCCGCCGCGTCGAGGTGTGACACGTCGCCCGACGCCTGGGCGACCGAAATCCGCCCTTTGACCACGTTCAGGGGGTTCCGGAGGTCGTGACTCACGACGGAGGCGAACTCCGCGAGCTGTCGCTCCCGCTGTTTCCGGTCGCTGATGTCGCGGATGACGCCCGCCGTGCCGTTGAACTCCCCGTCCGGGGCCGGCAGCAACGCGATGTGGATTTCGATAGGGGTGTTGTCGCCGGACTGGTCGACGATGTCCGTCTCGAAGGTCGCGTTCCGGCGGCTCGGGTCGGACAGCATCGCCCGGATGAGTTCGCTGCCGCGGTCGATGTCCCCGCCGGTCATGATAGTCGAGATGTGCTCGCCGACGAGCGCGTCCGGCTCGAACCCCGTCAGTCGTTCCGCCGCTTCGTTCACGTAGGTGAACACGCCCTCGTCGTCGAGCGTGTACACCGGGTCGCCGACAGCCTCGATTATCGTCTCGTAGCGTTCGAGTTCCCGCTCGCGCTGCTTGCGCTCGGTCGTGTCCCGGAGCACGCCGACGGTCCCGTCGAAGTTCCCGTCCCCGTCGAACAGCGGCGCGACCCTGTCCTCGTTGACCCGGACCGTCCCGTCAGCCGACACCGTCCGCATCTCGAATACGGCCCACGTCCGCTCGTCGTCTGCGAGCACGTCGCGGATGTGTTCGGTCGCCGCTTCCACGTCCGACTCCGGCATGAACCGGGCGGGGTCCGAGCCGACTATCTCCGAGCGGTCGTACCCCAAATGGACGGCCATGGCTTCGTTGACCATCTCTATTCGCCCGCCGGTATCGAGGACGTACATCGGGTCCCCGACGTTCTCCACCAGCGTCCGGTACTCCCTGAGCGCCCGCTCCCGACGCTTCCGGTCGGTGATGTCGCGGCCGATACCGGCGATACCGTACAGGTCGCCGCGCTCGTCGTCGATGCGCGTCCCTCGGAACTCGTACTGGAGCGTCTCGCCGTCGGCCGCCTCGACACCCGCCTCGACGGTCCCGTACCCGGTCTCGATAGTCTCCTCGAACACCTGCCACAGTTTCTCGCGGTCGTCGTCCGCGATGAGGTCGTCGACGCCCATCGACGCCAGCTCCGTGTCGGTGTAGCCGGTCACCGAGGGGACGGTGTCGTTCCACCGGACCAGGCTGCCGTCCGGGCCGACGACGTAGAACACGTCGTCGACGGAGTCGATGAGCTTCTCGGTGAACGCCCGCTGGTCGGCCAGTTCCCGCTCGCGCTCCTCCCGCGCGGTCACGTCGGTGATGAACCCTTCGAGGAGTTCGACGCCGTCGTCGTCGGTGTCGACGACGCGGCCCCGCTCCCACATCCAGCGGTCCTCCCCGTCGGCCGTCTCCACCCGGTAGGTGACTTCGAAGGGCTCGCCGGCGTCGATACACGTCTGGACCGTCTTCCAGAGCCGCTCCGTCTCGGACTCTTTGATGAGCGTCCCCCAGGACACCTCGCCGCTTTCGAGCGCCGCCGAACTGTAGCCCACGAGTTCTGCCGCCCCGTCGCTGACGAACTGCATCGGCCAGTCGGGTTCGTTCCGCGCGCGGTACACCATCCCCGGTAGGTTCGAGATGAGCGTCGACAGCATCCGCTCGGACTCTTCGAGGGCCGTCTTGGCCCGCCGCTCCCCGACGGCCCGCTCGATGCGGTTCGCCAGCACGGTGTACTGGTCCGTCCCGACTCCCTTCTGGAGGTACTCGGTGACGCCGGCGGAGATTGCGTCGCTCGCAATTCCCTCGTTGCCTTTGCCGGTAAAGAGGATGAACGGTAACTCCCCGTACTCCTCACGGACGATCTTCAGAAACTCCAGCCCGTCCATGGTGGGCATGTCGTGGTCGCTGACGACACAGTCGAACGCGCGCTCTGACAGCCGGTCTAATCCGTCGGCCGCGCTTCGCTCGGTACAGACGGAGATGTCGTCACTGATTCGCTCCAGATGGACCGCAACGAGGTCGCCGAGGTCGGGGTCGTCGTCGACGTGTAGCACCGAGATTTCGTCCCCCTGGCTACTCATACCACATCCCTCGTGGTTCCAGAATAATAAACCCGTAAGCGACGCGTCAGTAGAACGTGTCCGCACAGTCGTACACGACGCCGTGCTCCGGACAGACGTACTTGCAGTGGCGGTGGTACATCGCGCGGTCACAGCGCGGGCAGGGCCGACCACCGGGCTGCTCGTCCATGCTACCGTAGACCGCCGCCGCTCGCTTGTGTCTTCCGGAGTTTCGGAACGGATTCTGGACGAAATTGGAACAACTCCTTTAGCGGGATAGGCCGTCAGTACAGCTATGACCGACGACCTCCTCGAAACGCCCGGCGGTCGGCTGCTCGTCAGCGCCGCCGCCGCCGTCGCGGGCCTGGCGGGGTCCTACGCGGTGACCGGCTACGCCCCGTCGTTCATCGCCTCGCCCATCGAGCGGGCGCTCGCCCGGGCGATGCCCGGTATCGTCGTCTCGACCGCCATCTCGACGCTCGGCAGCCTCGGCCAGCAGCTGAACCTCCTGCTCGCTATCGCCCTCGCGGGGCTGTTCATCGCGCTGGCGGCCCGGGCAGCCATCCTCACCGGCCAGCTGGCGAACAACCGAGCCCTCCCGACGGTCGGAACGGCCGTCGTGACCTGGGGCATCGGTGTCGTGCTCACCGGCGAGGTCGCTCTCGCCGCCGGTCCGGCGGTTGCCGCCGCTGCCGTCGTCGCCCTCGCACAGACCCTGGACGGCTTCGGCACTACGACGACGCCTATCTCCTCGAAGCGACGGCGGGCGCTGTCGACGGTCGGTGCGGCCGTCGGCGCGGCGACGCTCGGCTACGTGGCCGGGAACCAGCGGACGGTCATCGCGACGGGGGACGACGCGCCGGCACTCACTGCGCCGGGGGCCGACCTCGCCGACGTCGAGGAGAAGCTCGCCGTCGCAGCCGACTACTCCCTGGAACTGGACGACATCGACCCGCTGGTCAGCGAGAGCTTCTACGAGGTCGACATCAACTCCATCGACCCGGAGCTGTCGGCCGGCGACTGGTCGCTCTCTATCACCGGTGCCGTCGAGGAGGAAGTCACGCTGGACTACGCGGACCTCCAGCAGATGGACGCCGAAAACCGGTTCGTCACGCTCCGGTGCGTCGGCGAGCGGCTCAACGGCTACAAGACCGATACCGCGCTGTGGACCGGCGTGCCCGTCGACAGCCTCCTCGAAGAAGCCGGCGTCCAGAGTGGTTGTGAGTGCGTGATGCTCCGGGCCGCGGACGACTACTACGAGGAGTTCCCCATCGACGCGCTCCGGGGCGGCCTGCTCGCTTACGGTATGAACGGGACGGTCCTCCCCCGCGGCCACGGCTACCCCGTCCGGGCGCTGGTCCCCGGCCACTGGGGCGAGGTCAACGTCAAGTGGCTCTCGGAAATCGAAGTCCTCGACCGGGAGGCCGAAGGCTATTGGGAGCAACGCGGCTGGCAGGGGACCGGCCCAGTCAATCCGGTCGCCAAACTCCACCACGAATCGACGCGTCCCGACGGCCGCCGGCGCGTCGGCGGCCACGCCTACGCCGGCCTGCGCGGCGTCGAGCGCGTCGAGGTCTCGACCGACGGCGGCGAGACGTGGGCCGACGCGACGCTGTCGGACCGACTGCCGGCCGCCAGCGGCGACGGCCCCGCCGAGGACGCGTGGCGACAGTGGGAGTACACCTACGACCCGCCCGCGGGCGGCCACACCGTCGTCGTCCGGATGG
The DNA here is from genome assembly GCF_037078405.1 of Haloarcula sp. DT43. Lineage (NCBI taxonomy): Archaea > Methanobacteriati > Methanobacteriota > Halobacteria > Halobacteriales > Haloarculaceae > Haloarcula > Haloarcula brevis. Next base: position 1,089,255 of record NZ_JAYMGZ010000001.1, read on the forward strand.
TCGACCGGCGCGGCGAGGTACAGCCCGAAGCAGAGACCGACGCCTATCCCAGCGGTGCCTCGGGCTGGGTGTCCAAGCAGTACTCGTAGCCGCCGTCACCGCTCGACCCACGCTCCGAGCGACGCGTAGCCGCCCCCGTAACTGAGATAGTACGCCACCGGGAGCGTCACCGCCAGCAGGAGCCCCACGGCGAGTAGCTGCGTGTACGGGTCCGGCGGTGTGAGGAGGGCCGCGAGCGGAACGCTCACGACGGCTGCCGCCGCGACCGTCACCGCGAACTGTATCAGCGGCGAACTGCCCATATCGCTACAACGCAGCCCCGGACCAAGTGTGTTCCCGTACCGGTGTCGCCGTGCGGATGAAACGAGCGGCACATACCGCTCTGGCCACAAGGACGGCCATGGACGAGACGATTGCAGGCGAGGTCATCCACGTCGTCCCGCCGGCCGACCACGAGGACTACGACTTCGAGCCCGAGATGGCGTCGCTCGCCGAGTCGCGCTACGTCATCGTCTGCCGAAAGGGCGGGACGCCGTCGTGGCTCGAACGGCTGGTCGCGTTCTTCCGCCGCCAGCCTATCGAGCCGGTGACGCTCGTCGCCGACTCCGCGGCCGAGGAGGGCACGGAAATCACGGCGGCCGTCGAGGAGACGACGATTGCCGGCGTGTACGACGTGACCGAGTTCCGGTAGCGGGCGCTCCATAGCGAGAGGGAGCCGCCGCTCGTGTCGCCCCAACGCTTTATTCCGTCAGGCGGCTGTCACCGTGTGTGGACGTGATTCGACGGGTGTTGTTTCGTGAGCCGGCCGGACGACGGAAGGCACTGCTTTTCTCACTCTTTTCGGGCATCTGTATCCTCGGGTGGGCGTATTTCGGCGTCGTACTCGACGGCCCCCACATCATGCTCTTCCTGGGTGTCGCGTTTGGATGCTCCGGATACGCTGAGTCCCTCCCGCAGAACCGACGACGTTCGGCGGCGGTGCTGCGATTCCTCGGTCTCGATGTCCTCGTCGCCCTGACTGGTCTCCTCGTACTGGCTCCGGAACTGATACTGGACTGAGCGAGCGCAACCTGGACGTGCTCGATGCCCCCGTGGGACAGAGCGAAACGAAAAGAGCGTACAGTCAGTCGCTACGAACGCGGCTGTAGCGTGTCGTTCAGCACTCGGACCAGCCACAGGACTCGCAGGTCTTGCAGCCCTCCGAGTAGTACAGCGACAGCGAGCCACAGTCGGGACACTCCGGGCTCTCACCGGCGTCGATGATGTCCTGCTGGTCGCCGCCCGCGTCGGCCGCGGCGGCCGCGCCGCCGTCGGTCTGGGTCTGCGTGGCGGGTCCGGTCTCGCCCTCTTCGGCCTTCTCGGCGGTCTCCTCCAGCGTGGTCTGGTCTGGGTAGGCCTTGTCGACGTCGCCGTCGAGGTAGCGACGCAGGGCGGTGCCGATGGCGTCCGGGATGGACTGAATCTGCTCGCCCTTGTCCCAGGCGACCTTCGGCGACCGGATGCCCTGCAGTTCGTCGGCGATTTCCTCGGGGTCCACGCCCGAGCGCAGCGCCGTCGAGATGGTCTTGGCCAGCGCCTCGGTGAACGAGGCCGTGAAGCCGCCGGAGTTGCCGATGTTGGCGAACAGCTCGAACGGCCGGTCGGCCTCGGGGTCCTCGTTGATGTTGACGTACAGTTTCCCGTAGCCGGTGTCGATGCGCTGGGTGACGCCGTGGAGCACGTCCGGCCGGGTCTGCTTCTTGGCGAACTCGGCGTCCGCGTCGCCGTCGGCGACGCTCAGGATTTCCTCGACGGAGTCGTCGAGGGCGGCCTGGACGGCATCGTCTTCGAGGAAGCCCTCGATGCCGCCGAAGACCTCCTCTATCTGGGCGACGATTTCGTCGGCGTCCATGTCGGCGAACTCCGTGTTCTGGGCGCGCGTGGTCAGCACCTGTTTGCTGCGGGTGCCGTCGCGGTAGTAGGTGACGCCCTTGCCGCCGTGGTCGTAGATGTACTCGAACACTTCGGCGGCGTCCTCGATGGTGGAGTCGTTGGGGGCGTTGACCGTCTTCGAGATGGCGGAGTCGACGCCCTCCTGGCAGGCCACCTGGATACCCGCGTGTTCCTTCGCCGAGAGGTCGCCCGTGGTGACGAACAGCTCGCCGATGGCGTCCGGGACCGTCGTGAGCCCGTCGACGCCGTCGAACGCGTTGTTCGCCATCTGTTCCTGGGCCTCCTGTTTGACGGCCTCGACGTCGATGTCGTTGTCCTCCAGGGCCCGCAGGAAGTAGTCGTCGAACTCGACGAGCATCTCGTCGCCCTGGACGTCGTCGGAGACGTTCTTGTAGTAGGCGACGTTGTAGATGGGCTCACACCCGCCGGTGGTGTTGCCGATCATCGAAGTCGTGCCGGTCGGCGCGATGGTCGTCGTGTTGTGGTTGCGGATGGGGTAGCCATCGGCCCAGTCGTCGGCGTCCTCGCCGGTCTGCTTCTCGAACCACTCGCGGTACTCCGTCGGGTTCGCGTACTTGGAGTTGTCCCACTCCTCGAAGACGCCGCGGTCCTCGGCGAGTTCGTGGCTGGTCGCCTTCGAGCCGTGGTTGATGTGGCGCATCGTCTGGCGGGCGATTTCGTTCGCCTCTTCGGTGCCGTAGGCGACGCCCAGCTGGATGTACAGTTGCGCCAGCCCCATGATGCCGAGGCCGATCTTGCGCATCTCCCGGACCTTCTGCTCTATCTTCTCGACCGGGAAGTCCGACATCGTGACCACGTTTTCGAGGAAGCGGGTGCCGAGTTCGATGCGCTGGTCGAACTCGTCCCAGTCGATGGCGTCCTCGAGGAACGCGTCGATGGCGGCCTCCGTCGAGTCGTACTCGTCGGCGTGGGCCTCGGACCAAACGCGCCAGTCCGGGGCGTCCTCAGCGGCCAGCGTCGAGAGGTTGATGTGGCCGAGGTTACAGGCCTCGTACTCCTCGAGGGGCTGTTCGCCACACGGGTTCGTGGCGAGAATCTCGTGTTCGGGGTGTTCCTCCACGTCGAAGGAGTGCTGTTTGTTCACCCGTTCGAGGTAGATGACGCCGGGCTCGCCGTTTTCGTGTGCGCCCTGGACGATTCGTTCCCAGAGCTTCTCCGCGGGGATGGAGAGCACTTCGCCGGCCTCGACGTACTCGCCGAGGTCGAACATCTCGTACAGCTCCTCGGTCTGTTCGGTGGCGACGTGTGGCTCCTCGGTTCGGGGGTTCGTGAACGTGAACTCCTCGCCGTTCTGGAGCGCGTCCATGAAGTCGTCGGTGATGCCGACGGAGATGTTGAAATTCGAGAGGTGGCCCTCGACGGCGTTACGGAGGTGCTTCGGGACTTTGCCGTCCTCGTCGATGAGGTCGCGGGCCTCTTCCAGGGCCTCGGCGAAGGAGTTGTGCGTGAAGTCGTCGGGGTCGTTCAGGCGCAGCGTCTCGGCCAGCGAGACGTCCTTGTTCTTGGCGTGGATGAACTGGATGACGTCGGGGTGAGAGACGCGCATGACGCCCATCTGTGCGCCGCGGCGGGCTCCGCCCTGTGCGATGGTCTCGCACATCTGGTCGTAGGTCCGCATGAACGTGATGGGGCCGGAGGCGATGCCGCCGGTCGAGCCGACGGGGTCGCCGTACGGGCGCAGTTTCCAGAACGCGTAGCCCATGCCGCCGCCGGACTGGAAGACCTGCGCGGCCTCCTTGGCGGTCTGGTGGATGTCGTCGATGTCGTCGCCGGGCGAGTCGACGAAACAGGCCGAGAGTTGCTGGAGTTCGTCGCCGGCGTTCATCAGCGTCGGCGAGTTCGGCATGAAGGAGAGCTGTTCCATCTGCTCCTGGAAGGCGTCGGCGGTCGACTCGACGTGGTCGCGGACGCTTTCGGGCAGTTCCGGGACGACCGTCTCGTAGGCGAACTTGTTGACGTTGTAGACGGAGAGTTCGGTCTCGACGTCGTCGTCGACCGACGTTCCCTTGCCGAACACCTCGTCGGCGAGCTCGTCCCGCCGCGGGTGGTCGGGCTTCAGCTGGTCGGGCGAGACGTGTACATCGGCGTCCTGCTTGTCGGCCTCGAAGACGGCCTCGGCGAGCGCGATGTTCTTCGCGACCCGCTCGAAGAGGTCCTCGGGCTCTTCGATGAGGTCGCCGTTGGCATCCTTCCGGAGGTACCGGGCCGGGAGAATGTTGTGGTAGGCGTTGCCTGTGAGCCGCTCTTCGATAGTGTCACCGTCAGTACGTTTGATCGGCAGCGTAATCTCGTCGGCGGAGAGGTCGCTGTTACTCATCGCCCGCTCCTCCTCCCGACAGCGGCCGTCTGTCGGTCGATACCCCTCGTCGTAGCTACCCGTGATCCTGTCATTTCTGGCGGCGAATACGTATTCATCGATAGCGTTTAATCCTTCTTGTCTGCGATTCGGCGGCGGCCGTAGCGCTGTCCGGAGTCGCGGCTACGGTGTTCGACCAACGGTGCTGGTGACGCGTGAAACGATAGTCGCGTACAACGGAATAGATGCCGTCGATTCTCCTTAATACTGTCCAGACCGAAGTGAAAGTGAAACCCCGGCCCCGCGAACCGCCGGACACGGTCGAGATATCCAATGGAAACGGGCGGGGGTTTGCGACCGCCGATATACAGTCACTAACGTCACGTAGTCAGACAGTACTGTGTTACCAGACGTACCGCCGTAGAGCGGTTTCGCAGAAACCGGCCAGTCGGATACTGCGGCGTCGCTACCGCGTCAGCGCGCGGGCCGATACGGTGTCGCTCCGGACGGTCTCCCCGCTTCGTTCGGCGGACGACCGGGGAGGCGGGACGCTTACAGGTCTGTGGACCGAACGAGTGTGTGTGCAGTACGACGGGCTCACCAAGGGAATCGCGGTCGTGTTCGGCGGCCTGACAGTCGTCCTGACAGCGGTGGGGCTCCTGGTCAATCCCGCGGTGCTCTTCCTCGCGCTCATGTTCGGCGCGTCGACGTACTTCATGTACTACCACCTCAGCGGGAAGATGGCCGCCAGCCTCTACGAGCGGGTGGAACGCCAGGCGGCCCAGAACACCGGCACCAGCCGCCGGGGCGGGTTCGGGGCTGGCCCGCGGGAGGAGTGGGAGCCGCCGCGGGACGGTCGCCGGGCGCGCCGGTCGCGAGCGACCCAGAACGGTCAGCGCCGCCGTCAGAAGCGACAGCGACGCCAGACGGCGGGCGGCCGGCAACGCCGACAGCCCGTCCAGTCGTCGGGCCCCAGTCCGGCGGAGGCCTACCGGCGGCTCGGACTCGACGCGGACGCCGACCAGAGTGCCATCAAGCGGGCCTACCGGGAGAAGGTCAAGGAAGTGCATCCCGACACCGACGGCGGGAGCGAGAGGGAGTTCAAACAGGTACAGGCGGCCTACGAGACGCTGACCGACGACTGACCGTAATCCACATATCCGCCGCTCCGAACCCGGAGGTATGGACAGCGACACGCCGCCCCTCATTGTCGACATCGACGGGACGCTGACCGACGAGAGCCGTGCGCTCGACCCCCGCGTCGTGCCGGTCCTCCGCGAGTGGCCCGAACGCGTCGTCATCGCCACCGGCAAGGCGATGCCGTTTCCGGTTGCACTCTGTGAGTTCCTCGGCATCGAACGGACGGTCGTCGCCGAGAACGGCGGCGTAGTGTTCGTCGAGGCCACCGACGAACTCAGGCTGGAGGGTGACCACGAGGCGGCGCTCGCGGTCGGCGACGCCTACCGGGACCTGGGTCACGACCTCGGATTCGGACGGGTCGACCTGGCGAACCGGTGGCGCGAGACGGAACTCGTCGTGTCGCTGGACCAGCCCCTCGAACCGCTGGAGGAACTGGCCGCGGCCCACGGGCTCGTCGTCCTCGACACCGGTTTCGCCTACCACGTGACCGACCCGGTCGTCGACAAGGGAACGGGCCTCGAAGCGGTGTGTGCGGAACTGGACCTCGCTCCGGAGACGTTCCTGGCGGTCGGCGACTCGGTGAACGACGCCCAGATGTTCGACCTGGCCGGGGAGGCCGTGGCCGTCGCTAACGCCGACGAGACGGCGCTCGAACGGGCCGACCGGGTGACCGATGCGAGCTACGGCGACGGCTTCCTCGAAGCGGTCGCGCCGTACCGGGACTGACGCACTGGTATTCGGACAGCACGGTACGCAGTCGCTCTCTTGACGAGTCCGTTCACCGGAATCGGGTTCGTCACGCAACCGCGAACCCCGCGTGGCAGCTCAGTCCACGGCCCGTGCTGGCCGCGTCTCCGTACATAAATATCCGGCCGGGCGCTACTGTGAGAGACACACTCAGCCACTAGCTTCAAGAGTGCTCTGGAGCGTCAAATCCGGGGAAGGCTTATATCTACCCCACAGTAACGGGAGGATATGAGCCCCGACCGGGCTGTCCTCCGGCGCGCGCTTGACCGCGGTGAGCGGGAGGGCGGCAGCGTCGAGTTCAAAGAACGGCTCACCGAAGAGCTTCACCTCTCCGAGGGGCGACTCGAATCCCTCGCAGCGCAACTCCGCCACCGCGTCCTCTCCGGGGACGGGGAGGCGACCTACGTCGTCGGCGTCACCGACGACGGCGGCCTCGCCGGCATCTCGCCGTCGGCGTTCTCCGAGTCGATGGACGTACTCAGCCTGCTGGCAGACGAAGCCGGCGCACACATCGAGGAGGTGAAAACGTGGGGCGTCGACGGCGTCTCGGACGACGGGTCGACAGCCACCGACGGCATCGTGGGCGTCGCGACGGTCTCCGAGGGGTCGGTCCTCGCGGACGACGACCACATCGTCGTGGGCACAGCCGGCCACGTCGACCACGGCAAGTCCACGCTCGTTGGGTCGCTAGTCACCGGCGACGCCGACGACGGCGAAGGCGGGACGCGCGGCTTCCTTGACGTGCAGCCACACGAGGTCGAGCGGGGGCTCTCGGCGGACCTCTCCTACGGCGTCTACGGCTTCGACGAGGACGGCGACCCGATTCGCATGGACAACCCACATCGGAAAGACGACCGCGCACGGGTGGTCGAAGCGTCAGACCGACTCGTCTCGTTCGTCGACACCGTCGGCCACGAGCCGTGGCTCCGGACGACGATTCGCGGCCTCGTCGGCCAGAAACTCGACTACGGCCTCCTGACCGTCGCGGCCGACGACGGGGTGACCGAGACGACGCGAGAACACCTCGGCATCCTGCTGGCGACGGACCTCCCGACCATCGTCGCGCTGACGAAGGTCGACCTGGTCGACGAGGAGCGAGTCGCCGAGGTCGAACGCGACGTCGAGCAGGCGTTGCGGGAGGTCGACAAGACGCCGCTCCGGGTCGAGCGCCACGGCGTCGACACGGCCATCGACGAGATCTCAGAGACGGTCGTCCCCGTCGTCACCACCAGCGCCGTCACGAAAGCGGGGCTGGACGACCTCGACGAGATGTTCGAGGCACTGCCCAAAACTGCGGGCGAGGTGGGCGAGTTCCGGATGTACGTCGACCGCACCTACAACGTCCAGGGGGTCGGCGCGGTCGCGTCGGGTACTATCAAGTCCGGCGAGGTCGAGGCCGGCGACGAACTGCTACTGGGGCCGATGCAGGACGGGAGCTTCCGCGAGGTCGAGGTCCGCTCCATCGAGATGCACTACCACCGGGTCGACGAGGCCAAGGCCGGCCGCATCGTCGGTATCGCGCTGAAGGGCGTCCGCGAGGCGGACATCGAGCGCGGAATGGTCCTGTTGCCGGGCGACGCCGACCCCTCGCCGGTCCGGGAGTTCGAGGCAGAGGTGATGGTGCTGAACCACCCGACCCGCATCGGCGACGGCTACGAGCCCGTGGTCCACCTCGAAACGGTCAGCGAGGCCGCGGCCTTCCACCCGGACGGGGGCCAGTTGCTCCCGGGGGACGCCGGGAAGACCCGCGTCCGGTTCAAGTTCCGGTCCTACCTCGTCGAAGAGGGCCAGAAGTTCGTCTTCCGCGAGGGTAGTTCCAAGGGCGTCGGGACCGTCACCGACATCGACCCGGCGGAGTAGCGACCCGGCGGTTCACGGGGCCGTCCGGCCGCCGGTCGGTCGCCTGTATCCGGCAGCCGTTTTCTCGACGAGTCCGAACAGCACAGCCCACTCCAGCAGGCGGCCGGTCCGTTCCCGCCAGACAGCTTCCCAGTCGGCGTGGCGCTCGCGCTCCCAGCGTGGAACTTCGCCCCGGAGCGCGTCGAACGCGGCGTCGGCGTCTACCGGCTCCGGCCCGAGCGCGGCGATGAGCACGTCGGCGCCGAAGACCGATTCCTCGAACGCTGTCCCGAGAGCTGTCCGGTCGGGGTCGGTCCGCGTCCGGTAGTAGCCCCGCTGGCTCTCGGCGACAAGCCCCAGCGCCTGCAGGAACACCAGGTACTCCTGTGCCGTTTCGCGGTCGGACACGTCGGTCGCCGTCTGTATCGCCCGACAGCAGTCGGCCTCGCTGTCGGGGACGAGCGGAATCGCGTCGCGGACAGTCTCTAGAAACGCACGCGAGCGGACCGGCGGCGCGACCTTGTAGCGCACGGTCAGAGGCCGAAGCTCTCGGCCAGCAGGCCGTCGCTCGTCCCGCCGACGACGTGTGTGTCGCCGCCGACGACGTCGATAGTGACAGCGGCGGGGCCGAACAGCTCGACGGGGAGCTCCGCGAAGTCCCAGTCCACGTCCTCGAAGACGCCTTCGAGCGGCTCGCCGTACTCCCGGGCGGCGACGGAGGGCACCTCCTCGAAGCGGTCGAACGGCTCGTCGACAGTGAGGTGAACCTCGCTGCCGTAGGCGAGCGCGTCCGTCGTCCGGGCCATCGCGGTCGCCTCGTCTCCGGCGACCGGCGCGACCGGCGCGCGGCCGGTGGCCGACAGCACCGATACCGGGTCGAAGCCGAGCTCGGCCAGCCGGAAGACGGCCAGTTCGGCGGCCCGCGCCGCGGCGACGACGCTTCCCGTGACGCTCGCCGTCGCAAACGACGGCAGGAACACGCCGGTCTCGGGGACGCCGGTTCGCTCGGCGACCTGGGCGGCGACGCTCTCGTCCGGCAGCTCGTCGGTTTCCAGGGCCAGCACGGCGAAGTCGGCGTCCTCGCGGTAGCCGATACGCTGGAAGGCTTCCTCTTCGGCGACCAGCGCGCGTGCGGGGCCGCTCCCGAGCGCCTCGAAGCCGTCGACGGCCAGTTCCCAGCCGCCCTTCTGTGAGCACAGCAGGGCCAGCGCCGGGTGGTCGGTCGACAGTTCGACGTGGTTCAGCGGCGCGCCGCCGACGGTGTCCATCGTGGACTGGACCGTGGCCAGCCCGGCCGTCTGGATTTCCGCGAGCAACATGCCGGCCTCGACAGCGCCCGGCACCTCGACGCCGAAGTCGAGCACCGCCGCGTCGCCCTCCAGCGCGTGTACGTCTATCGTGAGTTCGTCGGCGAAGTCGATGGCCTCGTCGACTAGCTCGGTGGCCATCCGGTTGAGACTATCCATACGCCGTCTTTGGCACCCTCCCCTTTAATCTCCGCCTTCGGCGGCGTCGCTCCGCGCTTCGCGTCCGAGGTGCGCCTCGACGGCGTCGACCTTGTCCCGCGCCCGCTGGTCGACCGTCCGCTTGTCGTCTATCTTCAGGAACGTACTCACGCGGTCGGTCTGTTCGCCGACGGCCTCGTGGGCGGCGTGGGTGGCCGCGAACAGTTCCTCGCTGTCCTCCGCCTCGATTATCGTCCCCATCGGCGTCGTCTCGTACTCGACGTCGAAGGCCTCCAGCGCCGCGACGGCGTCGGCGACGTACGACGACATGCTGCCTTCGACGACCGGTGCGACCGAGAGGAACCCTATGCAGGTCATATCGGTCCACACGCGCGCCCGCGACCTAACCGCTGTGGTGCTCGTGAACTGAAGAAGCCGCCGTCCGAGGCGCTTACTCGCTGTCTTCGACCGGTGCGCCGCGCGCGTTCGTCTTCACGCTCTGGAGGCCCTGTTTCGCCTTCTGCTTGGAGGCGTAGCCCTGCCCGCAGTCGGCGATTATCTCCCCGTTGTCGTGGCGGAGCCGCCAGCGGGCCTTGTCCTCGCTGTCTTTGAACAGTTCGAACGTCGCCTTGCTGCCGCCGTCGTCGTCGGGTGCCGTCTCGTCTTTGGTCTCGTCGACGACGTACGCACCGGGCGCGTTGTCCTTGACGCTCTGGAGGCCCTGTTTCGCTTTCTGCTTCGAGGCGTAGCCCTCGCCGCTGTCGGCGATGATGTTCCCGTTGTCGTGACGGAGCCGCCAGCGGTACTGCTCGGCGCTGTCCTCGTACACCTCGAACGTGGCTTTGCTCGCCACGACTTCGGTCTCGACCTCGCCGTCGGCCTCCTCCCATTCCATCTCGATTTCGAGCGTGACGGTACCGTCCTCGCGTTCGACGCCGACCTCGAAGTCGGATTCGGCCGGCGGGTCGACAGTCACAGTCTGTTCCTCGTCGGCCGGCACTGGCTCGCCGCGGCTGAGCCTGTTTGCCAACCGCCGGAAGTACGACGCGATTCCTCTTCGACTCCGCATTTCCTGTGACTCGTGGACCGTCTCGTCTGTCATGCAACAACACTGTCGACGGGACAACGGATAACGCTACCCCCAATTCGTCAGCCGACGGTGCAGTCCGCTACGGGTTCCTGTAACTCAAAGAGTGAGTCGGTGGCCGACGCGACCTGCCGGCTCGTCGGTCGGCATCAGCAAAACTGCGCTGGCCGGGGTTGCAGCCAGTACGCGGCGCGGCGAGACGCCTCGCTTGCCAACGTGGCTGAAGAGAAATGCGCTGGCTGGGATTTGAACCCAGGTTGTGACCATGGCAAGGTCACGTGATACCAACTACACTACCAGCGCGTACTTCGGCTGCCCTGACCCTCGCGGCCGTCGGCCGCTCGGTACCAGCGCGCAACGCCTCGTTGCAATCAAATCTGGCGAGGGTGAGAGTAAAAAGCCTTCCGTTTTCCGGGGGAAACCGTGGGAAGTGAGGCCAATCGTCGCTCCCACTGCCGGCCCAGGCATGTGATGCTGTCACGGGCCACGGTCTTTCGGAAGCGGCAAACCGCTCAGCGAGCGTATCGGGTCCGAACCGGCATGACGGACCATGTGAACGCGACTCACCGCGAACACGAAACGGGGTCTTTTTAAGTCCGGGAAGGGGAGATATCGGCACAGTCTAGTGGCGCGACGTGGAAGCGTCACGGCATGACGACCAGCGTACTCGTGCCGTCTTCCCTCGCACGGGAAGCCGAAGACAGACGCGAGGCGACTCGCAAACTCGGTTACGTGGCCCGCGCGGCCGCGGTCTACCGGGTCGATCGGCTGACAGTGTACCCCGACCCAGACGGGGCGGGGAAGTGGGAAGACGGGTTCGTCGAAACCGTGCTGCGGTACGCCGCGACGCCCCCGCACCTCCGAAAGGAGATGTGGGGCAAGCGGGACGAACTGGAGTACGTCGGCGTCCTGCCGCCGCTCCGCGTGCGTTCACAGACCGGCTCCGGATCTGAGGGTTCGGGGTCGTTAAGACAGGGAATCGTGACCGAGGTCGGAGCTGATGGGCGCGTCCGGGTCAATTGCGGCATGCAACACCCGATCTCCCTTCCCGTCCCAGCGGATATGGACGTGGACCAGGGGGAGCGCGTGACCGTCAGGGTCTCTTCGCGACGGCCGGTCCGGGCGAAGCTCGTCGACGTCCCCACAACGGGATTCGACGTTGTCGCCGCGGACCTCGATGCGGCACTCTCGCGCGACGATGCCGGGCTCACTATCGCGTCCTCGCGATACGGCGAGCCGGTAACGTCGACCCGTCTCGGCCAGCTGGCCGAGCGGCGAGGCGCCGAAGGCGGCATGACCGTCGCCTTCGGGGCACCCGAGCGCGGGTTACCGTCGATACTCGACGTCGCCCCGGACGCCGTCGGGGGAGACCAGACGAGCGACGAACCAGAAGGGTTCGACCTCTGGCTGAATACGGTTCCGAACCAGGGCAGTGAGGTCGTGCGGACGGAGGAAGCTCTGTTCGCCTCCCTCACCTGTCTAACCCTCACGGAGTAAACGAATGCCACAACCAAGCAGACCACGCAAAGGCTCGCTGGGCTTCGGCCCGCGCAAGCGCTCGACGAGCGAGACGCCTCGCTTCAACAGCTGGCCGTCCGACGACGGCCAGCCGGGCGTCCAAGGGTTCGCCGGCTACAAGGCAGGCATGACACACGTCGTGCTCGTCAACGACGAACCCAACTCCCCCCGCGAGGGGATGGAGGAGACTGTCCCGGTGACAGTCATCGAGACGCCACCGATGCGCGCCGTCGCCCTGCGAGCGTACGAAGACACGCCGTACGGTCAGCGTCCGCTGACGGAAGTCTGGACCGACGAGTTCCACTCGGAGCTCGACCGGACCCTGGACGTTCCGGAGGACCACGACCCGGACGCTGCTGAGGAACAGGTACGCGACGCACTCGAGGCCGGTGACCTCGGGGACGTGCGACTCATTACGCACACCGTCCCCGACGCCGTCCCGAGCGTCCCGAAGAAAAAGCCCGACGTGATGGAGACTCGCGTCGGCGGCGGGTCCGTCTCGGACCGCCTCGACCACGCCCTCGACCTCGTCGAGGACGGTGGCGAACACGCCATGAACGACATCTTCCGCGCCGGCGAGTACGCCGACGTGGCCGGTGTCACGAAAGGCAAGGGGACGCAGGGTCCCGTCAAGCGGTGGGGCGTCCAGAAGCGGAAGGGCAAGCACGCCCGCCAGGGATGGCGCCGACGGATCGGCAACCTCGGTCCGTGGAACCCGTCCCGCGTGCGCTCGACGGTCCCCCAGCAGGGGCAGACCGGCTACCACCAGCGCACCGAGCTCAACAAGCGCCTCGTCGATATCGGCGAGGGCGACGAGCCCACCGTCGACGGCGGTTTCGTCAACTACGGCGAGGTCGACGGGCCGTACACGCTCGTGAAAGGCTCCGTGCCCGGTCCGGACAAGCGCCTGGTGCGCTTCCGGCCCGCGGTGCGTCCGAACGACCAGCCGCGCCTCGACCCCGAGGTGCGCTACGTCTCCAACGAATCGAACCAGGGATAACCTATGCAGGCAACAATCTACGACCTGGACGGCAACACAGACGGCGAGGTCGACCTGCCGGACGTCTTCGAGACGCCGGTCCGGTCCGACCTCATCAGCAAGGCTGTACGTGCCGCACAGGCCAACCGGAAGCAGGACTACGGGTCCGACGAGTACGCCGGCCTCCGAACGCCGGCCGAGTCCTTCGGTAGCGGCCGCGGCCAGGCACACGTCCCGAAGCAGGACGGCCGTGCCCGCCGCGTCCCGCAGGCGGTCAAGGGGCGACGCGCCCACCCGCCGAAAGCCGAGAAGGACCGCTCGCTCGACCTCAACGACAAGGAACGGCAGCTGGCCGTTCGCTCGGCGCTGGCCGCGACGGCCGACGCCGACCTCGTCGCCGACCGCGGCCACGAGTTCGACCGCGACGAAGTCCCCGTCGTCGTCTCCGACGACTTCGAGGACCTCGTCAAGACGCAGGAAGTCGTCTCGCTGCTGGAGGCGGTGGACGTCCACGCGGACATCGACCGCGCCGACGACACGAAAATCAAGGCCGGACAGGGGTCGGCCCGCGGACGGAAGTACCGCCGTCCCGCTTCGATTCTCTTCGTGACCAGCGACGAGCCGTCGACGGCCGCCCGCAACCTCGCGGGGGCCGACGTGGCGACCGCCAGCGAGGTCAACGCCGAGGACCTCGCGCCCGGCGGCGCGCCCGGTCGACTCACAATCTTCACGGAATCCGCACTCGCGGAGGTGGCCGAGCGATGAGCTGGGACGTCATCAAGCATCCGCACGTCACTGAGAAGGCCATGAACGACATGGACTTCCAGAACAAGCTTCAGTTCGCCGTCGACGACCGCGCCTCCAAGGGCGAAGTCGCCGACGCCGTCGAGGAGCAGTACGACGTGACGGTCGAACAGGTCAACACGCAGAACACGATGGACGGCGAGAAGAAGGCCGTCGTTCGCCTCTCCGAGGACGACGACGCCCAGGAAGTCGCCTCCAGAATCGGGGTGTTCTAACGATGGGACGACGAATCCAAGGACAACGGCGCGGTCGCGGGACCTCCACGTTCCGTGCGCCGTCACACCGTTACAAGGCAGATCTGGAGCACCGCAAGGTCGAGGACGGCGACGTCGTCGCCGGCACGGTCGTCGACATCGAGCACGACCCTGCCCGCTCGGCCCCGGTCGCCGCCGTCGAGTTCGAAGACGGCGACCGTCGGCTCATCCTCGCGCCGGAAGGCGTCGGGGTGGGCGACGAGCTACAGGTCGGCGTCAGCGCCGAAATCGCACCCGGGAATACGCTCCCGCTGGCGGAAATCCCCGAGGGGGTCCCGGTGTGCAACGTCGAGTCCAGCCCCGGTGACGGCGGGAAGTTCGCCCGCGCGTCGGGCGTCAACGCCCAGCTGCTCACCCACGACCGCAACGTCGCGGTCGTCAAGCTCCCCTCCGGGGAGATGAAGCGGCTCGACCCGCAGTGCCGTGCTACTATCGGCGTCGTCGCCGGTGGCGGCCGGACTGACAAGCCGTTCGTGAAGGCCGGCAACAAGCACCACAAGATGAAAGCGCGAGGGACGAAGTGGCCCAACGTCCGCGGTGTGGCGATGAACGCCGTCGACCACCCGTTCGGTGGCGGCGGCCGCCAGCACCCCGGCAAGCCCAAGTCCATCTCGCGGAACGCCCCGCCTGGCCGTAAGGTCGGGGACATCGCCTCGAAGCGAACAGGTCGAGGTGGCAACGAATGAGCTCAGAATATCAAATCGGCCACGAAGGAGAGTTCTCCTTCCGCGGCCACACGCTCGACGAGCTGCAGGAGATGGAGCTCGAGGAAGTCGCGGAACTGCTCCCCGCTCGACAGCGGCGAAGTATCGAACGCGGCCTGTCCGAGGAGAAACACAAGCTCCTCGAGAAGGCCCGCGAGGCCGGCGAAGAGGAGACAGCCAACGACCCCATCCGGACGCACCTGCGCGACATGCCGGTGCTGCCGGAGATGGTCGGGCTGACCTTCGCCGTCCACGACGGCCAGAACTTCGAGCGTGTCAAGGTCGAGCCCGAGATGCTCGGCCACTACCTCGGTGAGTTCCAGCTCACCCGGAGTAGCGTCGAACACGGTCAGGCCGGTATCGGAGCGACACGCTCCTCGAAGTTCGTACCGCTCAAATAATCATGGGAATCAGTTACTCAGTCGAAGCCGACCCGGACACGACGGCCAAAGCGATGCTCCGGGAGCGGCAGATGAGCTTCAAGCACAGCAAGGCCATCGCCCGCGAGATCAAGGGCAAAACGGCCGGCGAGGCTGTCGACTACCTCGAAGCGGTTATCGAGGGCGACCAGCCCGTTCCGTTCAAACAGCACAACTCGGGCGTCGGCCACAAGAGCAAGGTCGACGGCTGGGACGCCGGTCGCTACCCGGAGAAGGCCAGCAAGGCCTTCCTCGACCTGCTGGAGAACGCAGTCGGCAACGCCGACCACCAGGGGTTCGACGGTGAATCCATGGAGATAATGCACGTCGCCGCCCACAAGGTCGGCGAGCAGCAGGGTCGCAAGCCCCGCGCGATGGGGCGTGCCTCGGCGTGGAACAGCCCGCAGGTCGACGTGGAACTCATCCTCGAAGAACCGGAGGTCGAAGACTAATGGCCGACGAACAACAGTTCATCGAGGACGGACTTCAGCGGACCCAGATAGACGAGTTCTTCGCGGAGGAACTCGGTCGCGCCGGCTACGGCGGCATGGACGTCGCCAAGACGCCGATGGGGACCCAGATAGTCCTGAAAGCCGAGAAGCCAGGGATGGTCATCGGCAAGGGCGGAAAGAACATCCGGAAGATAACGACGGAACTCGAAGACCGGTTCAACCTCGACGACCCGCAGGTCGACGTGCAGGAAGTCGACGAGCCGGACCTCAACGCTCGCATCGTCGCGGACCGACTGGCTAACGCCTTAGAGCGTGGCTGGTACTTCCGCAAGGCGGGCCACACCACCATCGACCGCATCATGGAGTCGGGCGCGCTCGGCGCGGAGATCGTCCTCTCCGGGAAGGTCACCGGTGCGCGCTCGCGCGTGGAGAAGTTCAACCGCGGCTACGTCAAGCACAACGGCGAGCCCGCGGAGGAAATCGTCGACAGCGGCGTCGGCGTCGCCGTGATGAAGCTCGGCACCATCGGGGTCCGAGTCAAGATCATCCCGCCGGACGCGGAGCTCCCCGACGACTTCGAAATCTACGAGGACGTCGACGTCGAGGACTACGTGGCCGACACCGACGGCGAGTCCGTCGAGGAACTCCTCGAAGGCGAGCCCGAAGACAGCGAGACGGCCGAAGAACTCGACGAGGACGTGGCCGCCGGGGCCGACGACGACTCCGAGGCCGACGAGGAGTTCGTCGACGAGGAAATCGTCGAGGAAGACGTCGAAGTCCCGACTGACGACGACGTCGAGGACGTCGATGTCGACGAACTCGAAGAAGCCGTCGACGAGGAACTCGACGAGGACGTCGAGGCGGAAGCCGAAGAGCTGATGGACGAGATGGACGAGGAGGGTGACGACGAATGACCGTCCTGCACGTCCAGGAGATTCGGGACATGACGCCCGCCGAACGCGAGGCGGAACTCGACGACCTGAAGACCGAACTGCTGAACGCCCGGGCCGTCCAGGCTGCGGGTGGTGCGCCGGAGAACCCCGGTCGCATCAAGGAGCTGCGGAAGGCCATCGCCCGCATCAAGACGGTGCAGGGTGAAGAAGGCGACCTGCAGGAGAACGAATAATGCCACTGACACCCGAGACGCTCCCACGACACGAACTCGTCGGCCTCGACTGCGAGGTCGTCGCGGCGTCCAACCCGGACGCCGTCGGTATCAGCGGAACTGTCGTCATGGAGACGACACAGATGCTGACAGTCGAGGGAGCCGACCGGGTGTGGCACGTGCCGAAGGACGGGGCGACCTTTTCGTTTGCCGTCTCCGGACAGCGAGTCCGAGTCGACGGCGACCGACTCGTCGCGCGTCCCGCTCGTCGCACAGAGAACACAGGAGATTCACTATGGCGCTAGGACTGAACGTACAGGAACCGGAGGAAGCCTGTGCCGACCAGAACTGCCCGTTCCACGGAGAGCTCTCCGTGCGCGGACAGACACTGAACGGCGAGGTAGCCTCCACTGACATGGAGAAGACCGTCGTCGTCGAACGCGAGTACGACGTGAAGGTGCCCAAATACGACCGCTTCATGAAGCGGCGGAGCCGCGTCCCGGCTCACGCACCGGACTGTCTCGACCTCGCGGTCGGCGACACGGTCACGATAGCAGAGTGTCGACCGCTCTCGAAAACGAAAAGCCACGTCGTCGTCAGCGTGGGCTCGGACGAGCTCACAGACGGCGAACAGGACGGTGATGCCTGATGGAAGCACTCGGTGCCGACGTCACGCAGGGTCTTGAGAAGGGCTCGCTCATCACGTGTGCGGACAACACGGGTGCGCGAGAGCTCAAGGTCATCTCCGTCCACGGCTACTCGGGAACGAAGAACCGCCACCCCAAGGCTGGGCTGGGCGACAAGATCACGGTCTCGGTCACCAAGGGGACGCCGGAGATGCGTCGCCAGGTGCTCGAAGCCGTCGTCGTCCGCCAGCGAAAGCCGATCCGTCGGCCCGACGGCACCCGCGTCAAGTTCGAAGACAACGCGGCCGTCATCGTCGACGAGAACGAGGACCCGCGCGGGACCGAGCTGAAAGGTCCCATCGCACGGGAAGTCGCACAGCGATTCGGCAGTGTGGCATCAGCAGCGACGATGATCGTATAGAACCATGAGCGAGCAACCAGACAAACAACGCAAGAGTCAACGACGTGCCCCGCTTCACGAGCGGCACAAGCAGGTCCGGGCGACGCTCTCGGCCGACCTCCGCGAGGAGTACGGCCAGCGCAACGTCCGCGTCAACGCCGGCGACACCGTCGAGGTGCTCCGCGGCGACTTCGCCGGCGAGGAAGGCGAAGTCCTGACCGTGGACCTCGACGCCGCCGTCATCCACGTCGAGGACGTCACGCTCGAGAAGACGGACGGCGAGGAGGTCCCGCGACCGCTGGACACCTCGAACGTCCGCGTGACGGACCTGGACCTCGAAGACGAGAAGCGCGAGGCGCGTCTCGAATCGGAGGATGATTCCGCATGAGTAACCACCAGAAGCGACTCTCTGTGCCAAACAGTTGGCCCGTAGAGCGCAAGACAGCGACGTTCACGGTGAAAGCCGGTGCCGGCCCGCACGGTGAGTCGGGGGTTCCCCTGCTCATCGTCCTTCGGGACGTGCTCGGCTACGCCGACAACCGCAAAGAAGCCCGCTACGCCCTCAACGAGGACAACGTCCTCATCAACGGGAAGGCCATCTCCGACGAGGAGCGTCCCGTCGGGATGTTCGACATCCTGGCCTTCACCGAGCGCGAGGAGTACTACCGCGTGTTCCCCGGCGAGGGCGGTCGGCTGGCGCTGACCGCAATCGACCCGGACGCGGCCGAGTCCAAGCTCGGCAAAATCGTCACCAAGACCCACGTCTCCGGTGGCGACGTCCAGCTTGGCCTCCACGACGGCGAGACGCTCGTCGTCGAGGACGACCAGACCTACGACGCCGGCGACTCCATCGTCGTCGACAACGAGGACGGCGAGGTCGTCGCCCACTTCGAGTACGAGGAGGGCGCGCTCGTCACCGCCGTCGACGGTGCCCACGCGGGCGAAGTCGGCGAAGTCGAGGAGATTCAGGTCACGCCGGGGTCGGCCCAGAACAACGTGCTGGTCTCCCAGGACGAGGGCGAGGGCTTCGAGACGGTCGAAGAGTACGTCGTCGTCATCGACGAGAACTTCACGGGTGATGACGAATGAGCTCCGAGAGCGAAGCCGGCGGCGACTTCCACGAGATGCGCGAACCGCACATCGAGAAGGTCGTCGTCCACATGGGCATCGGTCACGGTGGCCGCGACCTCGCCAACGCCGAGGACATCCTCGAAGAGATCACCGGGCAGACGCCGGTGCGGACGAAGGCCAAGCGGACCGTCGGCGAGTTCGACATCCGCGAGGGCGACCCCATCGGCGCGAAGGTCACGCTTCGCGCCGAGATGGCCGAGGCGTTCCTCGAGACCGCCCTGCCGCTGGCCGAACTGGCGACGAGCCAGTTCGACGACACCGGCAACTTCAGCTTCGGCGTCGAGGAACACACCGAGTTCCCGAGCCAGGAGTACGACCCGAGCATCGGAATCTACGGGCTGGACGTGACGGTCAACCTCGTCCGTCCCGGCTACCGCGTCGCCAAGCGCGACAAGGCGTCGCGCTCGATTCCGACGAAGCATCGACTCAACCCGGCGGACGCGGTCGCCTTCATCGAGTCGACCTACGACGTGGAGGTGAGCGAATGAGCGAAAGTGAAACCACAGACGAGCCCGATTCCGAGACGGCAACCAGCGAGCGGACTGGCCAGCTCGAGTCCTGTCAGCGCTGCGGGCGCGAACAGGGACTCGTCGGCAAGTACGACATCTGGCTGTGCCGCCAGTGCTTCCGCGAGATTTCGCGGGGCATGGGCTTCAAGAAGTACAGCTAACAATGACAGGGAACGACCCATTCGCCAACGCACTGTCGGCGCTTAACAACGCCGAGAGCGTCGGGCACCTAGAGCAGACAGTATCGCCCGCTTCGAACGAGATCGGCAGCGTCCTCGAGGTCTTCTACGACCGCGGGTACATCGACGGATTCAGTTTCGTCGACGACGGCAAAGCCGGCGAGTTCGAAGTCGAACTGAAAGGAGCCATCAACGAGTGTGGCCCGGTCAAGCCCCGCTATTCCGCGGGCGCAGACGAGTTCGAGAAGTGGGAGAAGCGGTTCCTCCCCGCCCGTGACTACGGGACCCTCGTCGTCACGACCAGCCACGGCATCATGAGCCACTACGAGGCTCGTGAGCAGGGCGTCGGTGGCCAAGTCATCGCGTACGTATACTAACAATGCCACGAGTAGAACTGGAGATTCCGGAGGACGTGGACGCCGAGCAGGACCATCTCGACATCACCGTCGAGGGGGACAACGGCAGCGTCACGCGTCGGCTCTGGTACCCTGACATCGACGTGTCCATCGACGGCGACACGGTCGTCATCGAGTCCGACGAGGACGACGCCAAGACGATGTCGACGATAGGTACCTTCCAGAGCCACATCGAGAACATGTTCCACGGCGTGACCGAGGGCTGGGAGTACGAGATGGAAGTCTTCTACTCCCACTTCCCGATGCAGGTCGACGTCGAGGGTGACGAAGTCGTCATCGAGAACTTCCTGGGCGAGAAGGCCCCCCGCCGCACGACGATTCACGGCGACACTGACGTCGCCATCGACGGCGAGGAGCTGACCATCAGCGGCCCCGACATCGAGGCCGTCGGCCAGACCGCCGCGGACATCGAACAGCTCACGCGCATCAACGACAAGGACGTGCGCGTGTTCCAGGACGGGGTGTACATCACCCAGAAACCGAACCGAGGTGACGCCTGATGGCGGACAATCCCGAGAACACGAGCAGTGACGCCGACGCCAACGAGGAGGGGCTTCCCCAGGGCGACGTGCCCGAGGAAGACATCGAGTCCGAGCAGCCACACGACGGGGCGCCGGCCGAGGACCCCGACCAGGTGGCCGAGGAAGCCGAGGACGAAGACGAGTACCTCGAACTGACCGACATCAGCGGTGTCGGCCCGTCCAAGGCGGAGTCGCTCCGCGAGGCCGGCTTCGAATCCGTCGACGACGTCCGCGGTGCCGACCAGTCCGCGCTCGCCGACGTCAGCGGCATCGGGAACGCGCTGGCGGCCCGTATCAAGGCCGACGTGGGCGGACTCGAAGTCGAGTCCGAGACCGAGGCCGAAGTCGAGGAGGAAGGCGGCGAGGAAGCGCCCGACGAGGACGTGGAGACAGAACTCCAGGCCCGCGGGCTCGCCGACAAGACGCCGGACCTCTCCGACGAGGAGGCGCGGCTGCTGGCCCAGCGACACCGGGTCGGCAAGCCGCAGTTCAACCGCCAGGACCACCACAAGAAAAAGCGCGTCTCGACCTCGTGGCGCAAGCCCCGCGGCCAGCTCTCGAAGCAGCGCCGCGGCATCAAGGGCAAGGGCGACACGGTCGAGGCGGGCTTCCGCTCGCCGACCGCGGTGCGGGGCAAACACCCCTCCGGCTTCGAGGAGGTCCGCGTGCACAACGTGGACGACCTCGAAGGCGTCGACGGGGACACCGAGGCCGTCCGTATCGCCTCGAAGGTCGGCGCTCGCAAGCGCGAGCGAATCGAAGAGGCAGCCGAGGACGCCGGCATTCGCGTCCTCAACCCCACCTACGTCGAAGTCGAGGTGAGTGAGTGATGACAGACCTCTCCGCACAGAAGCGACTCGCGGCCGACGTCCTCGACGTCGGGCAGAACCGCGTCTGGTTCGACCCCGAGCGACAGGGCGACATCGCCGACGCGATTACCCGCGAGGACGTCCGCGAACTGGTAGATGAGGGCGCCGTTCAGGCGAAAGACAAGAAAGGCAACTCCCGTGGACGCGCCCGGGAGCGCCAGCAGAAGCGTGCGTACGGCCACCAGAAGGGAGCCGGCTCCCGGAAGGGCAAGGCTGGCGCACGGCAGAACTCCAAGGAGGACTGGGAGTCACGCATCCGCGCACAGCGCAAGAAGCTGCGCGAACTGCGTGACGAGGGAACGCTTTCGAGTTCGCAGTACCGCGACCTGTACGACAAGGCCGGCGGTGGCGAGTTCGACAGCGTTGCCGACCTCGAACGTTACATCGACGCAAACCACGGTGACGCATAATGGCGACAGGACCACGATACAAAGTACCGATGCGGCGACGCCGCGAGGCCAGAACCGATTACCATCAGCGGTTGCGCCTGTTGAAATCCGGCAAGCCACGTCTCGTTGCTCGAAAGAGCAATAAACACGTCAGGGCGCAGCTGGTGACGCTTGGCCCCAACGGCGACGACACCCTCGCGTCCGCTCACTCGAGCGACCTCGCCGAGTACGGCTGGGAGGCTCCGACGGGCAACATGCCCTCGGCGTACCTCACCGGCCTGCTCGCCGGGCTTCGCGCACAGGAAGCGGGCATCGAGGAGGCAGTGCTCGACATCGGACTCAACAGCCCGACCCCCGGAAGCAAAGTATTCGCAATACAGGAAGGCGCAATCGACGCCGGCCTGGACATCCCGCACAACGACGACGTACTCGCCGACTGGCAGCGCACGCGCGGTGCCCACATCGCCGAGTACGACGAGCAGCTCGAGGAGCCGCTGTACAGCGGCGACTTCGACGCTGCCGATCTCCCGGAGCACTTCGACGAGCTCCGCGAGACCCTACTGGAAGGTGACATCGAACTATGAGTGCTAACAACGGATGGGAGCCACGGACACGCCTCGGCAAGCAGGTCGTCGAGGGCGAAATCGACTCCATGCAGGAGGCGCTGAACTCCGGGCTCCCGCTGAAAGAATCGGAAGTCGTCGACCAGCTCGTTCCCGACCTGGAAGACGAAGTGCTGGACATCAACATGGTCCAGCGGATGACAGACTCCGGCCGCCGCGTGAAGTTCCGCTGCGTGGTCGCCGTCGGCAACCGTGACGGCCTCATCGGCTACGCAGAGGGGCGTGACGACCAGGTCGGCGGTGCCATCCAGAAAGCCATCGACATCGCGAAACTGAACATCATCGACGTCTCCCGCGGTTGCGGGTCCTGGGAGTGTGGCTGTGGCCGTCCGCACACGGTCGCGCTGCGCACCGAGGGCAAGGCCGGGAGCGTCGAGGTCGAGCTCCAGCCGGCCCCGCGCGGGCTGGGCCTGGCGGGCGGGGAGACCGTCCGAAAGGTGCTCGAACTCGCCGGTATCGAGGACATCTGGACACGCAGTAGCGGGAACACGCGCACCACGGTCAACTTCGCGAAGGCGACGTTCAACGCCCTCCAGAACACGGCCGAGGCGCGCGTCCCCGAACGGACCTTCGAGAAACGAGAGGTGATCGAGTGATGCACGCGCTCGTCCAGCTCCGTGGCGAAGTCAACATGCACAGCGACATCCAGGACACCCTGGAGATGCTCAACATCCACCACGTGAACCACTGCACGCTCGTCCCCGAGACGGACGCCTACCGCGGCATGGTGACGAAGGTCAACGACTTCGTCGCCTTCGGCGAGCCGAGCCAGGACACCCTGGAGACGGTTCTGGCGACGCGTGCCGAACCCCTCGAGGGCGACGCCGACGTCGACGACGAGTGGGTCGCGGAGAACACCGAGTACGACGACATCGCCGGGCTCGCGTGGGCGCTCCTCTCCGAGGAGACGACGCTGCGCGAGCAGGGCCTGTCCCCGACACTCCGTCTCCACCCGCCGCGTGGCGGCCACGACGGCGTCAAACACCCCGTCAAGGAGGGCGGACAGATCGGGAAACACGACACCGACGGAATCGACGACCTCCTGGAGGCGATGCGATAATGACGAGCAAAAAGAAACGACAGCGCGGTTCGCGCACGCACGGCGGCGGCTCGCACAAGAACCGACGCGGTGCCGGCCACCGCGGTGGGCGCGGCGCTGCAGGCCGCGACAAACACGAGTTCCACAACTACGAACCGCTCGGCAAGAGCGGCTTCAAGCGGCCGGAGAAGGTCCAGGAAGAGGCCGCGACCGTCGACGTCCGCGAGATAGACGAGAACGTCACGCTGCTTGCCGCCGAAGACGTCGCCGAAGCCGACGGCGACGGCTACCGCGTCGACGCTCGTGACGTGGTCGACGACGCCGACGACGCCGACTACGTGAAGGTACTCGGTGCCGGCCAGGTTCGCCACGAACTCACGCTCGTCGCCGACGACTTCTCCGAGGGCGCTCGCGAGAAGGTCGAGGCCGCTGGCGGCAGCGTCGAACTGACCGACCTCGGCCAGGAGCGCCAGGCCGAGGCCGAGACAGACGACAACGCGGACGCGGACGAGGAATAACAGAACGATGAGCTGGAAGGACACCGCCGAACCACTGCTTGTCCGGATGCCCGCCGTCCAGCGACCGGACGGTCACGTCCCGTTCAAGCGCAAGCTCACCTGGACAGGGGGCGTGCTCCTGCTGTATTTCTTCCTGACGAACGTGAAACTGTTCGGGCTGGACATCGACGCCAGCCAGCAGGTGTTCGGGCGCTTCTCCTCGATTCTGGCCTCCGGCCAGGGGAGCATCATGCAGCTAGGTATCGGTCCCATCGTCACGGCGTCCATCGTGTTACAGCTCCTCGGTGGTGCGGACCTGCTCGGCCTGAACACCCAAGACGACCCGCGTGACCAGATCCTCTATCAGGGGCTCCAGAAGCTGCTGGTGCTCGTGATGATCTGTCTGACCGGGCTTCCGATGGTGTTCGCCGGCGGCTTCCTCCCGGCTGACACGGCCGTCGCGAGATCCCTGGGTATCGGTACGACCGGCGTCCAGTGGCTCATCTTCGGCCAGATGT
This sequence comes from Haloarcula sp. DT43, assembly GCF_037078405.1. Taxonomy (NCBI): domain Archaea; kingdom Methanobacteriati; phylum Methanobacteriota; class Halobacteria; order Halobacteriales; family Haloarculaceae; genus Haloarcula; species Haloarcula brevis. Next base: position 1,113,714 of record NZ_JAYMGZ010000001.1, read on the forward strand.
TCGTCGGCGGTGTCCTCATCCTGTTCATGGACGAGGTCATCTCCAAGTGGGGCGTCGGCTCCGGTATCGGGCTGTTCATCGTCGCCGGCGTGAGCCAGCGGCTCATCGGGGGCGTCCTGACCACGCCGTTTATCGGCAACAGCGAAGGCATCATCTACACCTGGTACCTGTTCATCACCGGCCAGCGGGGCACCGGGCCAGTGCTGGCCGCTGACGGCCTTCAGACCGTGTTGCTCCAGGGCGAACTCTTGGGCCTGGTGACGACCATCCTCATCTTCTCGGTGGTCGTCTACGCCGAGTCCGTCCGCGTCGAGATTCCGCTGTCGAACGCCCGCGTGAAAGGTGCGCGTGGCCGGTTCCCGGTCAAGCTCATCTACGCGAGCGTCCTGCCGATGATTCTCGTCCGGGCGCTGCAGGCGAATATCCAGTTCCTGGGCCGGATTCTGAACGCCCAGCTGGGCTCGATGCCCGCGGTCCTTGGGACCTACTCCAACGGCCAGCCCACCGGCGGGCTGTTCTACTTCCTCGCCCCCATCCAGAGCCGTGGCGACTGGATGTGGTGGCTCGAAGGGACCGCTCAACCGGTCTGGCAGATTCTGACCCGCGTCGGTATCGACCTGTTCATCATGCTGGTCGGCGGCGCTATCTTCGCCGTGTTCTGGGTCGAGACCACCGACATGGGCCCGGAAGCGACGGCCAAGCAGATTCACAACTCCGGGATGCAGATTCCCGGCTTCCGACAGAACGTCGGCGTCATCGAGAAGGTTCTCGAGCGATACATCCCGCAGGTGACTGTCATCGGCGGCGCGCTCGTTGGACTGCTCGCCGTGATGGCCAACATGCTGGGCACCATCGGCGGCGTCTCCGGTACCGGACTGCTGCTGACGGTCTCCATCACGTACAAGCTGTACGAGGAGATCGCCGAAGAGCAGCTCATGGAGATGCATCCGATGATGCGCCAGATGTTCGGATAGAACAGCCGAATATCTACACTTCTTTCTAGATAGGACCGCTAAACCGCTGCTTCACCCTCACTCTTTATTGCTTGGGTGTAGTTGACGTGAACAACAGTGCCACCGCTTCGAATGGCGGGCAACCTCTTTTTACCGAGCACGGCCTGAAATTGTACTGGGTCGCAGTGAACTCCTATTTAGGGTTTTGAGGGGGACTCGGGAGAGATGGAGAAACACTCTGCGGATAGTAATAGGACGTTCAGCCGACACTGTTTAGTTCTGAATGTATCCAATTGGTGTTTCTGAATTAACAGTTGACTTGGACACTGTGGCTGTAGTGTTGCATGAGGCGTTGCAAACACTGGTTGACGTTAGGTGGACTACTCTGATAAAACAAATGAAAGCGGTTGATTCGGCTGAAAACAATTTAGAAGTGTGTCTCAATATGGCTTCAAGTTTAATTATCAGGCACCCTTCAATTATTCACGAGGAGGAGGAGGAACTCTGTATGGATTGATTGTGCTCTTCCGCGACCCGTTACGGGTACACTGTTTGGATGAATTTCGGTTTCGATTGGATACCGAGATCCACTGTTACTGTGAAAGACGCAGACTGAGTCCTGTGAACGCTGATTATGTCGACATCAACCAATACTTCGTTTAAGTATATTTGGCTATATAAGGCGGCTTTCGTATCAACTCCTGTTTATTGTTTTTAATCAACTGCAACCATCCAACTGTCCTACCTGGTTATTTTGAGCTTTAAACAGGTCTGACCCATTCTATCACACTTTCATAGTGGTTATCCAATGCGACCGCCACGTACTTATCAGTCCGGACAAACCGAAGCACATGCGCATCCTTCGTGTCGCGCAGAAACTCTATCCGGAGGTTCCCGGTGGCGGACCGTATCACGTACATGCCATGTCGCGGGACCAGGCCGCACTAGGGCATGATGTGACTGTTTTGACTGTTTATGACAACCAATCACTTCCCCGACGCGAACGACGAGATGGGTACACCGTGGTTCGTCAACCGAGGACGGCGTCCATGCTTGGTAATGACCTCTCGATCGGAATAGGTAGATTCCTGTGGACTGCCGACGAATACGATATTATCCACGCTCACTCACATTTGTATGCTTCGACGAACTTGGCTGCGGTGAAACGGCGATTTGATGACATTCCGCTCGCAATAACGAATCATGGGCTGTACAGCCAGACTGCCCCAGAATGGACGTTCGACCTGTATCTCAGAACCGCTGGTCGCTGGACGTTTAACCAAGCAGACGCGATTTTCTGCTATACAGATGAGGACCGCAGTCGCGTCCAGAACTTCGGGGTAAAGTCCCCTATCAAGGTAATCGCGAACGGTGTTGATACGGACCGATTCACGCCCACAGGGCCGACAAGCGACCGGATCAACCACGATGGGCCAGTCGTGTTGTTTGTGGGGAGGCTGGTTGAGGGAAAACGGCCCCAAGATGCGGTGAAAGCAGTGAAACAGCTTCCGGATGGACTGAACGCACAACTGTACCTGGTCGGTGATGGCCCGATGCGGCCGGAGCTTGTTCAAATGGCGTCGGAGTCGGTGGAGTTTCTCGGACAGGTCTCGTACGACGAGATGCCAAGCATATATCGCTCTGGCGACGCAATTGTGCTGCCGAGTCGGGCCGAAGGATTACCCCGAACCGTCCTGGAGGCGTTCGCATCGGGTGTTCCAGTTGTATCTAGCCATTTAGAACACACCGCATCGATTGTCGAGCAGGCCGGTGAAACCGTAGATATCGGTGATGTCGAGGGATACCGAGAAGCGCTGAAACGCGTGCTCAATACCTCAAATTCGGGGGCAGCCGGTCGAGAAATCGCCGCTGATGGGTTCCGTTGGGAAACCACCGTCAAACAAACTACCAGAGCACTTCGGGAACTACTGTAAATAACCGAGTTCCTCTAGCCGGGACTTCGTACTAGCGCTCATTGAGACATCGGATACGTTTTCGGCATGTTTGAACGAATCGAGCCACGTGTCGAGCTGCTCGTCCAACTCAACGACTTTTTTAGACTCTCTGTCAGCAATATCGTTTGTTTCATCGGAGTCTAACTGGATCTCGTAGAGTTCCCGTGACCCATCAGATCCACGAATGTATTTATATCGATCAGTGCGAATCGTACGGAGGGTTCGATCATATATATGGACCTCTGGGGGGAGTTCGCCGACGCGCTTTTCGAGTGCGGCCATCGATGGTTGGGGAGCAAGGTATTCGGCGACCGCGTGCTCACGCGTCGCCTCGGAATCGGGGTGAAACGAGATTCCCTGAAATTGTTTCCGTGCATCAAGCGCATCGATATCGAGTACGTCAAGCACGGTAGGAGGGATATCGAGGAGTTGGACGAGGTCGTGGATATCATTGCCCCCGAACGGACCGCCGTGAACAATTAGTGGGACATTCAGGAGTGTTTCGTAGAGCGCGTACTGGTGGTCCATCAGATCATGTTCGCCAATATTCTCTCCATGGTCGCTTGTGACAATAAAAAGTGTATCCTCCCATTTCCCAGCTGTTTTGAACATATCGATAAGGGATTCGATCTTCTCGAAGAGATATGCGATTTCAGCCCTGTATAACGCCCGAAGGATGACGAAATCTTCCTCTGACATTTCGACGTCGCCGGCAATATATCTCCACGCATCTTGTGAAACGTCCATCGCTTCGTTGAAGCTTATGCCCTCGGGAAGCTGTTCCTTTGCGTGTTGCTTGGCAGGGCGATATTCGAGATGGGGTTCGATGTAGTTGATGAAGAGGAAGAACGGCCGTGTGTCGTCTCGTGTCTTGAGCCAGTCATGAACCCATTTGTTGGTTTGGGCAGCGCCATCGTCCTCATTCTTTCGTAGGAACTGACCGTAGATAGCGTTTGTCAGGTTCGTCACCGGGTTTCCATTGAACAATGCTTCGGTAGCTTTTTTAAGTTTGTCGACTCCCTCTTCTTGCCGAGCGATTTTTCCGAGGTCTGTGTTGGACTGGACATACTGCCAAGTCTTGTAGAACGTTTCGAATCCTCTTTCGAAGCCGAACTCTCCGCTTATCCAGGTGTTGTTGGAGACAGCGACTGTTTCGTAGCCTTGGTTTTGGAGAATTTCGGAAATTGTGGTAAGATCATCGCTGAGGTGTTTATGACCCGCATGAGCGCCGTGCTTTGATGGTGTCGTCCCAGTGAAAAGCGACGCATGAGATGGTAACGTCCACGGTGCTGAGGAGATGGCTCTTCTGTAGGTTGTGGCTGTCGCAAGAGTACTTTCCGACTCTTCTGCAGCCGATTTTGCGTCTAACAGCCCGTAGCTCTCGTCAACTCGGGCCGTGTCCATTACGATGAGGACCACATTCGTTGCTTTCATTTATTCACCAGCCAACTATATTTCCTGAAACTCGCTTCTTCTTCAAGACAACGATAGGTGCCAACGGAGATCCGGCTAATTCGAAATACATCATGTAATCCCATTTTAGATTTCTGTATAATATGCGTTCCGGGCTTCGGCGTTGAACTCTGTTCGTGAATCATGCTTCTCCTTTAGGATTACTCATAGGACATGGTTTAGATATTTTATCAAGATGGAACAAACTGTGATCCATCAGAATTGGACAGTAATTTGTTCACTACACAGTCTGCTACTCTCTGATTTTGACCGTTTTCCTCAGATTCTACCAAGCTGTTTTAACGTTAATACCCGGCTTTCGACGTGTTTCTTTTCGGACTTCTTATGGTCGGTATAGGCCGGCGTTCTGTCAGACGTATCGAGCCCAAGTATTACCGTCCCATCCATGTTCTCTGGGATCGGATACCCTAGAAGATGAAGAAGTGTAGGTGCAACATCTGCGATTCCATTCCGTTCGGCTCGCCCATCACTGGTTGCAATGTCTGGTCCGTTAGCAATGAGGATACCTTCCCGCTCGTGGACACCCGAGTTTGGCATCGGACCAGTCTTCCGGGTGAAAATCTGGGTTCCCAAATTACCAGAACAGTAGAACCCAGTAGTCGTTTCTAGCACAAGGTCTGGTGCTTGTTCGATATATGGGCCATGGTAGATATCGTCTCGCTGATAAACATTTTTGAACACGTTTTTCCCAGTCTTGGGATCTGTTACGTCAAGAAACATTTCTGTGAGTTCGTCACAGATTTGGTCATAGGCTGCTTGACTGACCTGCCCGTACTTCTCGCGACCAACCAAGTTGAGGTAGATATTCGGCATCACACCGAAACTATAGGCTGAAGTCTCTGTCCAGTTGATAGCATCCATAATCCTGTCGTTCCGGGGCATTTGGTCCTTTGCTGCCGACTTGACACTGCTAGGAATAAGAAATTCTAATGTGTCTGCGCTGATGTGGTTTTTGAGAAAGTCGTACGCATCGGTCAACACTGCCGTCGATGTGCCGACATCGTATTCTAGATACCCCTTCTGATTGAGTAACGCGTTAATATTCAACTCAGTATGGCACGGCTTGAATCCGTGGTCACTTGCAATTACGACATTGACGCGCTCGTCGAAGCATGCGAGAATATTTTCTAACGCTTCGTCAAAACGCTTGTATGCGTCCAGAATCGCTGCTCCAAATGACGAATCCTCATGAGCGGGATGCGACTCATGCATATACGCCCAGAAGTGGTGCTGGATATGATCAATTGCATTGAACATTAAGAAGTACAGAGGAATATCGAACGTTGAGATGAGGTGTTTGAAGAACTCCTCTCGTGCAGCGATACGCTTCATGACACCGTCGACGATATCTGCAGTGTCGTCTTGCCAGTTTATCCTATAGTCGTAGTAGTCCGGAATTATCTCTTTGAGCGATATTGGAGATACGATCTGGTCCTCGTTGATTCGAGCGAGACTACCCTGCACGAAGAATCCGTCCGTATTGTGATACGGAATCAGTGGTACCGAGCCAAGTCCGATGGGTTCGTCCATATGCTCCCAAAAAAAATCGAATCCTTTTTTTCGAGCATCGTTAATGTAGAAGTTCAGGGTCTCCGGAAAACGACCCATGAAATCGAACATCCCGTATTTTGCTGGGTTCTGTCCAGTCGCAAATGATGGCCAGGCCACCGAGGTGGTTGGTGGCTGTGTACTATCGAGAATTGAGTGGTACCCATCGGCCATTAATCGATCCAGCGTTGGGAGGTCTTCCCGATAATTATCAATTATCCTATATGTACCTCCATCTAAACCTATGATCGCCGTTTTCATAGTTCTATTCCAAATATCCTAAAGACTCCAAGTTTTCACGGGCCCTGCTTTCATCCACCGAATGTCTCTCGGACACTGAATCCTCAATTTCTGGGTGTTCTTTGGTAACCTCACTGAGAACGAAGGTGACATACGCTTCAATAGAATCGAATTTGGACCGACTGACACGCTCTTTGAGACGACTGGCAAGTTCGTCCGAGATTTCGATAACTTGGGCCATATGTCTAAATATTCCTCTTTCATGTAATAAAGTCGTCGGATAAGTCATTTGTAATTTCCAAAGAAATATTAGGGAAATGATGGTGGTGCAAGCTAAATGTGAGTTTGTTATGGATGCTTCGTGTGTTAACATTGTCTATATAATACCACATGACTGTATTCATATAAATTCGGTAGCAACCGGCTCAGTAGTATTTAGAGCGAAGCATTGTGCTAACGAGCAAAACTCTGGAGTCAGCGTTCGTCGATTGAATCCTCGGAAAATCCGTTCGACAGAGTTCCGATTTCCGTAGCGACACATTTGAAATCGGGGCCCTGCTCATTGAAGCGCAGGTTGGAGATGCTGAGCACTATCAATCAGAAAAGCAGTAGTTTCAACATCGTGTTTGTGCTGGAGTTCGTGCAGGAAAATTTTCGTGAGAGCAGTCGTAGTTGTCGGAAACACCGGATGTGAAGCAGCTCAACTGCAGATCAGTGCGGCGTACAGCTAGAATAGCTCGTCGTCGCTCTGAATCACTATTTCGTCGAGTGCGATTTGATTCGGTCCTTTCCCGGATTTGGCTGTAGATCGGCTTTCTGAACCTAATCGTGGATGGCTTTTCGACTGTGTCGGATTCGACGGTATTCGACATTGACAGCCTCGCAACGTGTGATTGAATACCTAACGTCATCGATGGCTCGGGTGTCCGCTCGCGCTCCACAAAATCCAAATCAAAGCCATTAGAGTTATAATTATTAAATTTTGGCTCGGAAATATTCTTACTGAGACAGCCGCTACCTCTATTACACTGAATTTAAGTACTCCGTCCATAGAGAGATAACCAAAGAAATGTTTGATTCTCGAAGGAAGTCAATCTACCTAATCGCTATCGTGACTATTGCTGCAATATTAGATTTCATATATGTCTTCCCAAGAATGAGCTTATCTAAGGTGCTAATGCCGTTTGCATTAGTTGGCATCGGGTCCGGATTTATTCTTCGGAATATGAACAAAAGAAAGATTATGTACTCATTCCCAAGATGGATCACTAACATTGGGTTCTTATGGATTACATTTTACCTGTATTTGGTTCTACGTTGGGCAGTTTTACCGACCAGTAGGGGGTTCTCTATCCTTCAGAGCTATATCTTCATCCCTATTTTTGCAGCAACACTCATAATACTTTTGAGAGACCATGAAGATTTTAATAGGGTAGTACATTATGTACTCATTGCGATAGTCGCCTTGGCAATTTTATCAGTGCTTGATGTTTTATTCGGTGCCCAGCGTGCAGATCCACTTGGTCTAAACCCAAACAATCTTGGGTTACGCTTTGTTGTCGGCCTTTTCTTAAGTGGTGTCTTGATTGAACAAACAGAGACCCGTGTACGGACTGGGTCATATGTCATCTGTATACTTATACTACTCCTTGGTCTGGGAGCAACAGGCTCACGTGAGGCATATATTTCATTTGTTTCAGCTCTAATATTCTACATAGTGGTCAACTACAATAATATTTCTCTGCGATACATACTTTCAAGGACGCTGGTTCCGGTTTTGGTGGCACTTGCCGGTATCATTATAATCGAACCGAATCTTGTCACCGGATCCTTTGGCCGGGTCAAAGCTCTAGTAACGTTCATCGCTAATCCGGATGCGCCTGTCGGCGCGGGTTCAAGATCTCTTAGTATTAGATATTCATTGCTAAAAACATCTATTGAAATGATACAAGAAAAGCCACTTTTTGGCTTTGGGTTAGGGACATTTCAAGAATATACTTCAACATTAAATCGGTTTAACCAGCCACGAGGTGCGCACAGCACATATTTGTATGTAGGCTCTCAGACAGGTTTGATTGGGCTCTTATTACTTATAGCGGTGTTTACTTCTATGCTTAATACTATACGCCGAGGTATTTTTTTGGAATCTAGCAACATCTTGGGGGAGAAAAAGAGGATGTCATTACTTGGTAGTATCGTAATTGCCGGTTTTGTTAATGCTATTGCGGCAGATGTCGTTCGATGGAAGATATTTTGGATTGGTATCGCATTAGCGCTCGCACATTACAAAATAATCGAAAAGAATAAAAGCAATTCATGACCTCGATGAGAGTACTGTATATTCATCCATTTCACATCCTCAGGTCGATTATTGGCACTGTCTATGAGTCCTGTCAGAGAATTTTAGCTTATGTTCTGGATGTATCGTGGTTATTGACCCTGAGATCTAATCCAAATCGTATACCTCTTTTATTTGGGCTTGTTTTCCACTTCAATTATGAGAACCTCCTCATTCTCGTAGATCACTTCATAACTCTTTGTCTGGTCAAAGGTTGAAGCAATCATTTCAGGGGCCGCTCTTCGTTGCCCTCCACCCGGAATTTGAATTGTATCCTTGCGGAAATAGATATGAGTTGGATTTAGTTGATATTTTTTAAGTACCGCGGTAAAACACTCCGGCGAGAGGCATTCTGATATAGCTTTTTGCTCGGCTAAGTTTTCATGGAACTTGCCCTCCCATTCTGCCCCCCATGACCCACTAAGTCGCGTTCGTTTCGCGAACATTGGAAACATCTCTGCTCTATTCCCAGATACGATAAATCGTGCATCACTCTTAGTCTCAGACTGGACCCAGTCAGTTGCTTCTTGATCGTCCCCATCGTATACAGATTCTAGAGTTGGCTGATGCGTGATTCCGCCTGTAACCGGCACGGCAAGTAGGCAAACAATGCTGCCCACAGTTATTACAGTCCGAATCTGTCTCGATATATTTGGTTTTAAAAAATGGGCTATCCCGACACTTGGAAGACGAGCAATAAGAGGTGCAACAAGAATGACAGCCGCAAGAAGACTAAACCGTTGCCGTGACACTGTGAACCCGATAAGGCAGGGCCATAGGACTGCAAACCAATCGTGCCGGTACGCTGCGTACAATGCTCCGATTAGTACCAGACTGTACGAAAATTTTGGGCTAACAACTGCTGTTTCGATTCTATAATATTGAAGTGGATTGATGAAGCTCTGGATAGCTCCGCCGTGTGTCTCTGCAGCGTATAAAAACACCTCAGACCCGTGGACAACCGTTACGAAAAGCACCCAAGGACAAATAAGGGCTGTGGAGACAGCAGCTATCGAAGCTGTAGACCGAATTGTAGTCCGATTTATGGGTTGAGCGGAAACAAGCAGCACCAAGCTGGCAGCAGTAAAAACTGCATAAATCGGGTGAGTGAGTGCAGTGGCCGACGCAAGCACAGATGCCGACCATTTTGACCAAGAAGCGCCTGTACGAAAATGATGTGCTGTAACACCGAGAGTTCCGACTGAATAAAAATATGCTTGCGCTCGCACAATGCCTCCTGCTCTAAGATGGTACCATGCAGTCGCAGGCAGTACACCGATGAGAATACCGACAACGGCTGCCTGAATTTCTGACTGTGACCGTTGAAACTCGAACCATGAAGCCGCGGCAGCTGTGCTAACCACGAATACTGGCGGTATGACTCTCGTAATTGTAAGCGCATCTATGCCCAATGAGAGGGGAATCGCAAGTACATACATACCGAGGGGTGGATAGGCGAAGGGCAACCCGTCAGGGGAAATGAGAGGGATAGAATAGGGGAGGACAAACATGTTTGAACGGATTGCATCCGCTCCGAGAAGGTACATTCCAGCAACGCTGTGTGGGTCAGAATGAATTGATCGCTTCGCCAGAGATGTTGTCAAAGATATTACGAACCCAGGAAAAAGATACCAGTGCTCCTTTATCGCCGCAAATATTGCCAGATGCCGATTGAAATTAGAAATAATTCTCTTCACAATTCCTATTGCACTCATTATCACGATTACTGTACTCTAATTTAAAACAGTTCGTGGAGTGAGACGTGAACAAATATGGCACTGTCTAGTTGAGGGATTGAGAAGTGAGCAGGCCGTAGCGAGAGGTGTTCATGTCACTCGCAGACCTGCTCAGAGAAACCTTAGAGGAGGACAGTCAAGACGTTTGGGAGAACGAGCGGACCCCGACACCCGTCCGGCGATTTGGAGTGCGTCTCCACACGGCGGGGCTGTCGATCAGGGAGACAGTGGCGATCTTAGACCTGCTGGGTGTCGATCGCTCTCACGGTGCGGTCTGGAACTGGGTGCATACGCTGTCCGAGGCTCAGAGCGACCCGCCGACGGCGTCGCCGTCGCGGGTCGCGGTCGATGAGAAACAGATCAAGGTTGACGGCGAGAAAAAGTGGTTGTACGCCGCTGTCGACACCGAATCAAAGCTGCTGCTCGAAGTTGACGTGTTCAGCCGCCGCGGGACTGACCCCGCGGCGGCGTTCCTGCATCAGCTCACCGAGAAACACGATGTTGCCGATTCAGTGTTTCTCGTCGATGCTGGCGGCTACCTGACTGCCCTCTCACGTCACGATTTGAGCGGTCGGCTCGACTACCGAATCCGGAACCACATCGAAAAGTGGTTCCAGACTGTGACCATGCGAATCGACCGCTTCCACTCCTTCTGGAGGGGCAGTCAGTCCAGCGCGAAACAGTGGATACGACGCTTTAGACACCACTACAACCACGAACGACCGAACCAGGCACTCGACGGACGAACGCCAGCGGAGGAGATTCAGAACTAGACAGTGCCACAAATATCAAAAATACAACGAAATGATAATTTAGCCTGTCCCATTGGCAGTTCAGAATATACGCTTATCAAGCCTTAACATACCGTTTCTGTTTGGCTCGGCCGGCAGTTCCTGTCTCTCCGTGAGTGCGGTACGAAACATCAACCAGGGATTGAGCCAGTAAGATTGACTTCCGTCAAGCGATCCAACATGGATAATTAAACCAATTAACACAGGAAAGGTTATTTCCCTCCAGAGAATGGCCCGAATATGTAATGGGTTTAGGAAAGAGTGTTAGCTGGAATGCATTAATCACATTTGTGGTTACCGTCGGCTCGCGATTTTCGAAATTTCTCGGGAGTGTTGTCTTTGCTAACGTTGCCGGAGGCGCGTCGCTTGGTGTGTTCTATTTGTTCACCTCGTTGTTCCGTGTCCTGCGGAAACTTATCGGACTCGGACTCGGCCAGGCAATCGTCACTCAAACGGCCGAGGCAGTTTCCAGCGACGACACCGACCATGTCGGTGAAATTGTCTCTTCGGCACTGCTCGTCCGACTAACCAGCCTCTGTTTCGTCAGCGTAGTATTGTACGCTGCACGGCACCGTCTGGGCCGGTACGTTGGGCTCAACCGCATTTGGATATATCTCGTCGTCGCGCTCAGTCTGACAATGCTCCTCTCAACTGCCAGATCCGTGCTCGTCGGGGTCAAACGTGTTGATGTCGCCAGCACCCTTGATTTCCTCAAAGAGATTTCGATGATTGTTATTCAGATTGCCCTCGTGTTGCTCGGGTTTGATGCATTCGGACTGGTGGCTGGGTTTCTCGCTGGCATGGCAGTTCCGACCGCGCTGGCTATCGTCCGGACGGCTCGGTTCCTTGAGGACTTGCATCCGGCGAGAGACCGTATCGAAGCACAACTTTCCTTCGCCCGGTTCTCTTTTCTCGACTCACTGGTCGGCGGTGAACAGATCTGGATTGACACGCTGATGCTCGGTGCGGTCGTTACGATAACGCAATCTGATATCGGTGTGTACGGAATAACATACTCGATAGCGATGTTTGGACTGACCTTATCTTCGTCTATAAGCCGTGCCATTCTCCCCGAAATCCGAGACCTTGACGTAGCGGACCAATATCAGAACCGTGATAGACTCGTTCAGAAGTCAATAAAATATTCGACGCTCATTGCACTCCCTCTGTTCTTCGGTGCGTTAGCCATTGGTGACAACGTGCTGGCCTTTATTTATGGGTTTGACCGCGGCTTTGAGCCCCTCCTCTTTCTAACCGCAGGCACGATGGTGTTCAGTATTTATCAACCGGTGCATCAGACATTTTACGCCCTCGACAGACCTCGAACCGCCTTCTTGGTCAGTGCCGTGACAAGCCTCAGCAATTTCTCACTAAATATTCTTCTGATACCACCATTCGGAATTGCAGGTGCCGGTTTATCTACAGCGGCATCAATGTGTCTTTCGGCAGCTACTGGACTCCTTTTACTTCGACGGTTGGGTGTCGTTTCACCGCTCCCGTTCCGAGCCTGGCGAATACAGTTCGGTGCGGCAGTCTTGATGGCCCTCATCGTCCGATTCGGCGACGTTCAGGTCGGAACCGACTCGTTGCTGTCTACCAGTATGCTGGTCACCGCCGGTGTCGCAATTTATGCGAGTGTCGTCCTCGTCGGTGATTCGGAAATTCGAAAACAACTTTTCAATCGGCTCGGCTCGCTGACCGCACCGTGATATTAACAACAGGTGATCCGGTTACTCTCACAATTTCTTTTTTGACTGCAGTCCACTCGTCACCAGTCGGTTTCTGGAGGACGTAGTACAATCCGATGCGGCGGCTTGATTCGTCGTAATGACTAATGTAACGATATGTCTCCCATCGAAAGCGTTTAGTCCAATCATGGCCACTCGAAAGGTAATGTCGAAGATCGGCGTTTTGACTATTCCGGACCTCACGTCGTACAACCCGGAACGAATTACGTTTGGAATCTGCTCAGCTATCGGGACTGACAACGACGTCGATATTGTCGGTGCTGAGTCGGTTAGCGACAGAATTGCGGACTGGTTTTCTATTTTCAGCTATCTACCACGTCAGCGTTCGTCCAGGCCCCTCCAACTTTTATTACTCCTGCCAGTGACAGCGTTAAATTTACTTCTATATATTCATCGAGAAAAACCGGACGTTCTTGCTTCATTCGGTAATTTGGGTGTTAACGGATTTCTTGTTACTACCATTGGGCGTCTCGTCTCGACACCGTCAGTCGTCCGCGTTACGAGCGATATGTTTGAAATCTACCGATATCAGAGTAGCCCGTTTGAGCGCCTGAACACATTCGTACAGAACAACGTCTTCGGATATATCGCTGTTCAACTGGCCAGTCGTGTCATCGTCCTCGGACCGAGAACAGAGGACAAACTCGTCAACCGAGGTGTCGCTTCATCAAAAATTCATATTATCCCACAACCGCCACAGACCGAGGAAGTACCACATCCAGATTCGGCGTTTTCAGTGCGTGCTAAACACGACATCCCTGCAGACATTCCTGTAATACTCTATGTGGGTCGCTTCTCCAATGAGAAGGGGGCAGAGCGGCTGATTCAAACGGTAAACTATGTCCTCAACCGCAGTGACGATATCCACTTTCTTCTGGTCGGGGCAGGTGGTGAAAAAGCGAAACTGGTCGAGCGTGCTCTTGAGGGGCCAAGAGTTCACTTTGCTGGCCATGTGAAGCACGAGTATATCCACTACTATTACAAAGCGGCCGACATCTTCCTCCAGCCCTCTAACACAGAAGGACTACCCAACACTGTGTTGGAGAGTCTTTACTTCAACCTCCCAGTTGTTGCGACGGACTCCGGCGGTGAAGTGATTACACACGTGTCAAATATCGGTACAGATAATCGTGAACTCGGTGAACTATTACTTAGAGGTGGAGAGAATCTCATAACAGATACGTTACCGGACCGAGCAACGTCTCAGCGAAACGCCGAACTGTATCGGCGTCTCTTTTCAACGATCGAAGTATAACGACCCAGGATGAACTATAATATGAGCCGATGTCATCGCTGGAGCAAAGTCTCCTTCTGCCATATTTCTATATCGCTATCTGTCTGCTTTCCACAAGAACCTCACAGAATTAATTATGACTGACCAATACAGCATTTCGGTTGTGATTGCCACCCGAAACCGGCCTTCGAAACTCGAAAACTGTCTTCGTTCGATATCGCAACAGGAAAGCGTTCCAGCGGAAGTGGTTGTGGTTGACGACGGTACGAACTCTCTCGCCAGCGACGTCATGAGGAGTCTACTCCCAGCGACAGTCCAACTCGAAGTAACCACCTCGGCGGGACCCACAAGTACGTCGACAGCACGGAATACCGGTGCACGAGTTGCTTCCTCCAGCATTGTTCTTTTTCTGGACGACGATGTCGTCCTTGCACCGTCGTACATCAACCGACTGCGTGAGATGTACAAGTCGCTGGATAGTTCAGATCTGGCTGGCATCGGAGGTTACGACGATGAGCTAAGGACACCGTCCTGGGTTGAGGAGCTGTATAACAGCCTATTCTATCTGGCCGAAGGTCGGTGGCGTATCAACAGTTGTGGCATGCAATCATGGGGACACGTCTCCGGCACAACAGCCGCCGATTGGCTCTCGGGGAACAACGCGAGTTATAAACGGTCTGTCCTCGTTGACCACCCCTTTCCACATTGGGAAGGTGGACGTGAAGCGCTTGAGGACATCGCAATGGGTTGGCGACTCAAGCGCGCTGGCTACCGGCTATTGATAGATCCCGGGCTGACAGTTGATCACGACGAAACAGGTATTACGGAGGGCGACTTCGCGTTCGGGGTGAAGCGGGGAAAAAACCGAATCAGGATATTCCGAAACTGGGGCAGACAGATACTCTGGCCACTGTTCGTTTGGGCATATTTCGGAGAAACCTTGAGACAGTTCCTGGCACCCGCTGTCGACGGCGACGTACGGGCCCACTGGCAAATCGGTTGTGGCATGATCGCTGCCCCATTCGTGTTTTTGTTGGGAGTTCTTAATCAATAGTACAAGGTGTGATAGCTAGCCAGTGACTGTCCGATACAACTTGATGAGCTCTTCTGCGTTCTCTCGCCACCCAGCCACCTGTGCCGGTCCAGTGTTTGTCGAAATTTCATAAGCCTCGGTGCTTATGACCGTTTCTAATACAGCAGCCAGCGACTCTGCAGTGTTTGGTTTATATACTTGGCCACGATTCTCGCTGTCCAGCATCTCTCGGATACGGCCTGTATCCGGTGCGACAGCGTACGTCCCGCAGGCCATAGCCTCTTTCAGGGCGATTGGGTGATTCTCCATCCGTGAGGAGAGCACGAATACGTCACTAGCGTTGAGATAGTCCGGTATATCTTCATGTGGGACTCGTCCAGTGAATCTGACGACATCCTCGATCGCTAATTCCGAGGCTGTCTGCTTGAGCGACTCGAACTGCGAGCCATCTCCGATAACAGTCAAATGGAACGGTATCCCATCGTCACGTAATATCGATGCTGCTTGAAGTATCTGGTCTACACGTTTTACCGGTTCTAAGCGACCTACGAACAGCAACTGTGGCACTGCTTCATCTCTCGATAGAGCTTGGACACTTGAGTTGGTGTAAGAGTAGAACAGGTCTGTATTAACTCCGGGATCTATGGTAATATATGGTGTTTCAAACATATCCGGATCCTCGTAGCTTTCCTCACAACCTCCCCAGAATACAAGCCCATCTGCGCGCCTCAGATGCCGGTGATACCGTGAATTCACCGACCCACGTACAGCGTGGAACACCGGGGCCGATGCTATCGATGATAACCGTGTGAGAATTGGACGTCCAGTAGTGAGAATCATATCTGTGTCTCTAAATAACGCCGGACGGTGTTTTTTTAGCCTTCGAACGAACAATTCTTGATTTAGATGCCGGAGCACTTTCCCGAGCGGTTCCGGCATATCATAACTGATTCCATACAGGTAGGGGCAGCTAACAGGGGCACAACGTCGGTCGAATTCGATTGGATTTCGCTTTTTATCTCGCTGGAACGTGTAGGTAACGCTGTGCCCGAGTTCCTCAAACTCCGAACCAAGATGCAGATCGTTGATTTCTGCACCACCACGTGCGTGGCCCAGATGCGTACAGACTATCGTAATATCCATTCTATGACTCGTCGTGTAACAGTGTAGGCCCCGCTGGTTTTACTCTGTATATTTCTATTCATCTACTATGCGTCTATTCGTAATAGTCCGATTTCTCATCAGTGACCGTGTTTGTGTTTAGAAATTTAGCAGGGAAATATATACTTTTTTACCACTCGATATTATCCTTGGTGTGCATACCGGGAGTAGTAATGTGAGCTATCCACGAGTTTCCCAAACGGTGTCCGTACCGCCGATGTTAATTACTTTGTCTTTTCCCCTCTCACAGACACGCGTTCGCTTCCACGACATCCCAGATCCCAACTACTCCGACCTTTGCGTTCAAGACGTGACCGTTCGCTCGTGCCGGGACAAGCTGGTACAGAAGCATGTTTCCCTTCAGATGGTCAATCTTGTTGAACATCACGATATGAATCCTACCGATCTGGTCTAACTGCCTGCACATTTTGTCAATCAAATCTTAGGTACCGTCTCTCCGATCTTATTACTGACTAGCGTTTTCAGGAGCAGACCATAACGAAGCCACGAACGCTCATGAATAGCGTCGGGTAGAATTTATCGTATTGATCTGAAGATCGTCAGTTCCTTCTCTTGCGTTGTCAGTTCCTCACAAAGATAATTCACGATGTATTCAGTGACTTCCGTGGCGGGATATCACTACTCTGAATCACAGCAAGTAGCCTAGATATGTCGGTCAGGACGAGTTGTCTTCGGTAGACTCCGATTCCCCACCAGCAGTACGCGTTTGCTCTGGCGGCTCCGGCGGTGTCAACAGAGCGACTGCGAGTTCGTAGCCCCGTGTCTCCGAAAGCGGGTCGAACACCGCCTCGCTAAGCCGTTCGAACGCACGTCT
The DNA here is from genome assembly GCF_037078405.1 of Haloarcula sp. DT43. Classification (NCBI taxonomy): domain Archaea; kingdom Methanobacteriati; phylum Methanobacteriota; class Halobacteria; order Halobacteriales; family Haloarculaceae; genus Haloarcula; species Haloarcula brevis. The sequence goes on from NZ_JAYMGZ010000001.1 coordinate 1,130,759, forward strand.
TGCGACCGACCCCACCTTCGAGTGGTGCCACGCATTCTCGATATGTGGAATGAGCATATCCAGCAGTGTAATAAAGGGCCCAACGGCGTACGTCTCGCGAAGGTCGATGACGATGACGTCCGGGTCGGGTTCCTTCGTGAGCCAGCGGTAGCAATACGATTCCTTGACGAACGCACTCGTCCGAGAGCCGAGCGTTCGCACGGCGTCAACGGTCCGTGAGCCGTCACTAATCGTGCCGATTCTCTCCCCGATGGCTTCAATAGGGTTTAGCGACCCGGATTCCTCGGACATCCGATTGTGTACAGATTTGAGTGGGTTGATATACGGTTTGTGATGTCGTTCAGAGCCCGACGCTCACGACCGTCGCTTCGATGGTTATCGTCCCGAGATTGATGACGACCGTCGAGCCCTGCTGGACGGACTCGCCTTTGAACTGGACACCGCTCGTCGTCTCACGGACCCGGAGTTCGGTCGTGATGGTGACGTCTCGCAGGTACGGGTGGTCGACGACGTTGACGGAACCGTTGTCACCCGTCGTGATGATGACAGACGGCTCGGTGGAGACGCGACTGACGCGAGCAACTGTTTCGCCACCGCTGGTTTCGGTCATGCCGGGCCTGATCGCGTCGGCCATATCCGCGCGCATGTCGGTCATCCGCAGGGTGACCGTTCGATTGGTGACCGCCCCGCGGGGTTCGAGTGCGCCGACGCGGTCGATGGTGCCGGAGAGTTCGTAGCTCTCTGTCGAGACGGTGATGTCGTTCCCGCGCTGGACGGCGGCGCTGCCGAACTGCTGGCGGCCGCTGCTTTCCAGGGTCGCCAGCGAGAGACCGACGAACACGCGTTTGCGGTCGGGGTTCTGTGTCGCGTACGTGGTGACCGTTCGCACTTCGGCGGCCTCGTACCCGGCAACGGTAGCGACGTCGCCGGTGGCGAGACGGTCGGCCGTTTCGGTGTCGACGGTGGTCTCGATGAGCACATCGGCGGTCGTCGACTGAAGGCCGTTACCGACCTGTTCGATGCGCCCGTCGAGCGTGTAGTCCTCGGCTGGGAGGGTGACCGACTGTCCGCGCCGGACCTGTGTGCCGCCGAACCGGCGGTCGGATTGCTGTCGGTGTGTGTCGAGTGTCGCCTCGACGAAGACGGTCTGCTCGGTCGGGTCCTCGGTCGCGTATGCAGCGACGTCCTCGATGGTCGCGACAGTGCGCCCGGCGAGTCGAACTTCATCACCGGGCGTGACGTCTCGCGCTTCGGCGCTGGCCATGGTGTCTCTGAGAACCACGGTCGTGTCTTCTTGGGCGAGGCTGTCGTTACCACCGACGGCACGTATCTGGCCGCGGACCTCGTAGCGGCTCGTCGCGACGGTCAGCGGCCGGCCGAGACGCGGGGGTGCATTCGCGTACGTGAGGCTGTCACCGTCGGGCGGTCCCTGAAGCGTGGTACGGACGATGACGCGAGTCTGATCGCCCTGGGGAGTCACGTGAACGTCCGTGACCGTGAGCTCGGAATCGCCGCCGGGACTGTACGTATCGCCTTCAGTGATCTCTGTGACGATGTACGACGGTTGCGTCCCGAGGTCGAGGGTGACGTTGGTCGTGTTCGGCGGAGGTGACTCAGGCTCGGGCTGGAGGACGAGCGCGGCGCCTGCCACGACGACTGCGACGACGAGCAGGACGGCCAATGCATCGACGACATTGACGAGACCGAAGATGTTCCCATCCTCGTCGAGGAGGGCCGACGAACGACTATCTGCCATGCTGTAGGCATTTTTTCGGAGTGGTTTGGGTGTTTCGTTGTGCGACTCATTTGAGTCGGCGAGCGGACCGCTACCGGTCGTCGAGAAACGCCCGCACCAGCGCTGCCACTTCGGAGCGGAACGTCCCCATATCGACCGGGTCCGAACCGTGATACAGTCGCCTGTGCTCTTCCCGGACGATGTCTTCGAGGGTTCGCTCGTAGAGCGTCTCGACCGTCACTGTCTGCTCGCGGTCTTCGAGTTCGGCAGCGAGCTTCCGGAACCGCTGTTCCGTCGCGTATCGGCGGGCCAGCGCCGACGCGTCGGCATCCTCTGGGATTGGCTTGTCGACCTCCTGCAAGTCGGGATTAAGCAGTTTCGCACGGCCGCCGCGCTTGTTCCGAATCACGACGCCTTCGGCCGGGCCGTCGTACCACGCCGACTGCGGCATCTCGTAGCTGGCCGGGTCGAACTCCTTGGCCCGCCGTTCCCGTTCGACCGCATTGACGGGCTGGAGGCCGAGCCGCTCGTAGATACCCTCGACGACGTCCGGGGAGAGAAACCGGTCGTCCGCCGCCGACCAGACGTCGAAGCCGAGAAACGACGGCGTGCGGTCCCAGTCGTAGTCGATTGTGTGGTGGTGCATCGCCTCGCCGAAGAAGACGTACGCCTCGACGTCGTCGACGGCGCTGCGGAGCGCGTCGCGGTCGAGGTTGTCACGGACGTGCCGGACGGCGTGGCGGTACGGGGCCGGCACCGCGTCGGGGTCGTCGTAGACGCGGCTCCGGTCGCCGAAGCGAAGGAGCCCCGACTGCTGGAGTTGAAAGCGCATGGTCGCGCCGTCGACCTTCTCCAGAATCCACAGGTGTCCCTCCTCGAAGGGAGCCGCAGGAGCGTCGTCGGCGCGTGGAATCGACGGGAACTGTTTCATTGTTTGTGCATCGCGGACTCTAGCTACCGGCCACCGACGGCGTCCGTCCACGGTGTTCTATCGTTCGTGGGGTTCTACCGTCGCTCCGCAGTTCGGACATTCCCCATCGGTGATGGTTAGCTGGGCATCACAGGACGGGCAGTAGTCGCGGTAGCACGCAGGGTCGCCCATATTCCACGTCTGTTCCGGAGCAGTGAGAGTGTTTCCCTGATTGCAGGGTCCCCTGGTGGCGGACAGCGGTACGAGCGAAAGATGATGCCGGCCTTCGGCTATCAATATAGCATCCCGCTTCTCACACGCTATTCGTATAGCAGTAATGGCCTTGTGCGCGATTCGTCTGGACTCCGTATGCACAACACCGGCGACCAGGGGTCGGCGACCGAGGCGGGCCAGCCAGCCGATGGCGCTGGGTGCGGGCCGGCAAACCGTTCGGAGACGGATGAGGCGACGCGGGAGAAGAGCCTCGGCGTCGAACTGTGTCTGGGTCACCCGGACCTGGTGCTGACGGACGCGACCGAGCGCAGTCCGGGCGTGACCGTCCGTCCGGAACAGATGGTCGACGATGGGGCCACGACCTTCCTCGTCGTCACGGCGGCGGGCGAGACGCTCGACCGGTTCGAAACGGAACTGGAACGGGACGGCACGGTGTGTGACGCCGTCGCCCTGGACTGGACGGAGACGGAGCGCGTCTACAGGATTGCGCTCGCGGACAGCGCCGTCCGTGGCACACCGCCGCTGGTCCGTGCTGGCGGGCGGGTCCTCGACATGGAAGGGGCCGGCGGGCAGTGGCACGTGCACGCGCAGTTCCGGTCGCGGTCGGCGCTGTCGCAGTTCCGAACCGAGTGTGCCGAACGGGACGTCTCGTTCCGGCTGGACCGGCTGTACTGGACCAGCGGCGAGGCGAACGCCGGGGCCTGCGGCCTGACCGCGGACCAGCAGGTCGCGCTCGAGACGGCCCACAGAGAGGGGTACTTCGACGTGCCCCGCGGGATTTCGCAGGCCGAACTGGCGGACGAACTCGACATCTCCCCGTCGGCGATGTCCCAGCGGATTCGGCGCGGGATGGACCAGGTCATCGGGTCGGAACTCGGGCTCTCCGAGGAGTGAACCGGCGAGAGTGGTTTTATCGTTGATTTGTCAGGTGTGGCGGTCCGTGGCAGGGGGTGGACGTGCCAAAAAGGATATTGGTCCCCTGTGACACCCGTACTGTATGAGACACCGAATCGTGAGCGGGATATGCGCTTTCCTTCTCCTGTCGACGGTCGCGTCTGCCTCCGCAGGTGTCGCCGCCGCGGAGACCGGCCAGTACGCCGAATACACGGCGACGGTCGACGACACCGAGCCAGCGATACAGGCGGTCGAGGCCACACAGGCTGTCGGGACCGGACCGAACGGGACCGCCTACGTCTGGGAGCGGATAGACGGCGAGCGAGCCGGCAGCTACCGGCTGTCGGTGGCGGTCAGTTCACCACAGGAGGGACTCGCGGTCTGTGCGCGGGCGAACGGTTCGGCGACGTGTACGCCGGTCGGACCGAACGGGACTGCGGCCCTCTCGACTCCCGGGTCAACCGGGCTCGACACCCTCTCTGTCTCGCTCTACAACACGAGCGCCAACGGGACGCTGGATACGCGGTCGGTGTCTCTCCAGCCGATTCAGCGCGCCGGTGACCTCGACGCCGACGGTCTCACCAACGGGAACGAAGTCGCGCAGGGGACGGCTCTCACTACCGCCGACACGGATGGTGACGGGCTCTCGGACGGCGCGGAGGTCCATCAGCGCGGGACCGACCCGGCGGCGGCTGACACCGACGGGGACGGGGTCGAAGACAGGACCGAGCTTCGACAGGGCACCGACCCGCTGGACGTCGACACGGACGGTGACGGGCTCTCGGACGAACGCGAACTGGCCCTGGGAACGAACCCGACCGTCGCCGACACGGACGGCGACGGGCTCTCCGACCAGCGCGAGGCGTCCGGAGAGACCGACCCGACTGATGCCGACACGGACAACGACGGGGTCGTCGACGGGCGGGAACTGGAGACCGGCACCAACCCGGTGGAGGCCGACACCGACGACGACGGCGTCGCCGACGGCCGGGAGCTATCCCTGGGCACGGACCCGACCGTCGCGGACACTGACGGCGATGGCCTCGGGGACGGGAGAGAACTCGACGCGGGCACCGCCCCCACGGAGAGCGATACGGACGGCGACGGGCTCGACGACGGACGCGAACTGTCGGTCGGTACGTCCCCGACAACCGCGGACACCGACGGCGACGGCCTCAGCGACGGGCAGGAGGTCTCGGCCCTCGGAACGGACCCCCTCGCGTCCGATACGGACGGCGACTTCCTGACCGACCACCAGGAGGTCGCCTGGGGGACGAACCCGAACAGCGCGCTGACGCCCGCCTGGGTGACGAGTTCGCTTCTGGGGTTCCTCGTCGGCATCGGGCTCACGACCGCGGCGATACGGCGCGGCTGGGTCACGGACCTCTCGACGGCCGCTGGGCTGTTCGTCTATCGGGCCCTCGAACTGGACCGCGAAATCATCGCGGTCAACCGTGACATCGAGGCCACGGACGCGGCGGCGTCCGACGGCGAGGGCAGCGACGCCGACACCGCGGCCGAGGCGTTCGAGCGGGCGGACGGGTACGTCCCCGACGAACGGCTCGTGAAGTCGATGCTGCGGGCCGAGAGCGGCCGGATGCGCCAGACGGAAATCGTCGACGCGACCGACTGGTCGAAAGCGAAGGTCAGCCGCCTCCTCTCGAAGATGGTCGAGGACGACACGGTGGTGAAAATCCGCCTCGGCAGAGAGAACCTCATCTGCCTGGAGCGGGCAAAGCCCGCGGCCGCGAACTCGCCCCACGCGGACGACAGCAAGCCACCGGCGCCCGGTGGATAAGCCGACCCACACCCGACCGGGAGAGCCGCGCCGATAGTGCCGACGCCGTGCAGTGACGGCGGTTTCGCGGCGAGTGAGCGCCGAGTGCCGCTCACGGCGCGGTCCCGGCAACAGTCGTAGCCGCATTCTGTCTGTTCGAAGGGGCGAATTCCCCGTCGTCGCGGTGAAACAGTTCGATACCCCGTGTGAAACAGTCAGAAACCCCTTCCCAGTGACTGAAGCGCCGAATACGCCGGATAGATTGCCCGAAAACGCCTTTTTACCCGACCCCGATTCGCGGTAAGTCGGTCATTATCGGCCCGTTAAATCGGTGAAACAGTCGCAACCGGCGGAACAGTCGACCCGGTATATGTCGGAGGCTGGGAAAGGGAGAACCGAACATGTCGATAGCCGAAACGACTTCCGAACCCACGACGACCGAGGCTGAGGAGTCCGCGACCGACGAGTCGCCGTCTTCGGAGTCTGCGTCGGGCGACGACCTCACCCGTGACGACCTCTTCCACGTCCTCCAGTGTCGTCGCCGCCGCCTGGTCCTCAAGTACCTCCACGAGTACTCCGGCGACGGGCCGGCCGAGATGAGCGACATCGCCGAGCACATCGCCGCGCTGGAACACGACACGACGGTCGATTCGCTCCGCTCGAAACAGCGCCAGCGCGTCTACATCGCGCTGTACCAGTCACACCTCCCGAAGATGGACGACGCGGGCGTCGTCAACTACAACCAGGACCGCGGACTCGTCGAAGCGACCGCGCTGGCGGACTCCTTCGACGGGTACCTCGACGAGGAGCCCTCGCTCCTGTCGACGACGCCGGCCGTGGAGTCAGTACCGTCGACCGAGCCGAGCGCCCCGACCGGCGGGCACGACCCCGGCGAGCAGTGGTCGAGACGGTATCTCGGCACGGCGTGTGCCGCGCTGGTCGCGGTCGGTGGCGTCGCGGTCAGTGGGGCCGCGGTCCCGGGCGTGGCTCTCGCTCTGGTCGTGAGCGCGGCGTTCCTGCTGCTGGCGCTGGGGCACCGGCTCGCACTGTCGGGGCCCCAGTCGCTCGCAGACCGTCTGCGGACCGTCTTCGGCCAGGGGCCGTAAGCGCACACCGGACAGATGCGTGGACTCAGCGGCACATCCGGAGGGCGCGTGTCCCCGACGGCCGGAGTCGACGATGCCCCCGCTGCCGAAGGGACGGACGGGGACGGTCTCGACGACGCGACGATGTTCGAACTTCTCGGCAACGAGCGCCGTCGAGCCTGCTTGCAGTGCCTGGCCGCACACGAGACGCCGCAGTCGGTCAGTGCCCTGGGCCGGGAGGTGGCGCGTACGGTCGCCGACGCGGAGACAGACAGCGACGACCTCTACGACAGCGTGTACGTCTCCCTCTGTCAGACCCACCTTCCCAAACTCGACGCCGTCGGCCTAGTCGAATACGAGCGGGAGCGAAAGCAGGTCCGCCGTGGCTCCAGATTCGACGCTATCAGACGCCAGTTCGAAGCGGCCAGCACGGACGAGGGAGTAGCGAGCGACACCTTTCGAGTCGGTCTCGCGGCGAGCGCCTCGACGGTCGTGCTGGGCGGGGCCGCGGTCGTCAGCCCACCGACGGTCAGGACGGTACTGCTTCTCGGACTGGTCGCGGGTCACCTTCTCGTACTCGCGTCCACTGCCACGGGTAGTAACTGAGCCCGCCTGTCGGCTGGACGACTGTCCCGGTGACGACCGACAGTAGTCACCTGCTACTACGGCGGACGCTACAGAGCGACTGCTGTATGCCGTCTGCGTCCGTCACGAGCGGCAACAGCGAACGCCGGCGCACGGGACAGAAGCACGTCTCTACCGGCCGGACAGCGGACGTAAAGAAGCATATAATCAAGCGGGGGGAGACGTACGAGTGGGTATGACCGACTACGCCAGCATGCGAAAGGCAATCGAGGAGACGAAAGAATCGTTCGACGCGGTCGAACGGTTCCACCGTCGGTCCCCCCTTCATCCCTGGGTGGACGTGCCGCTTCGAGACGAGCGGTAAGCGTCGGTCCCTCTCGGGGTCGGTTTCTCGCGCGGCGTCCGGGCTGGGGAGCTCCACCGCTCGCCGGCCGGATGAAAATACACTTCACCCATCGGTGGAAACCTGGTGCACATGTATCAGGCAGAGGCGGAGCCGTGTATATCGTAATCGTCGGTGCGGGCGAGGTCGGGTCGAACATCGCAAAGAGCCTCGCCGAAAGCCACGAAGTCGCCGTCGTCGACATCGACCCCGACCGCGTGGAGGCGCTGATGTACGACGCCGACGTGCTCGGTGTCGAAGGTGATGGCGCGGAACTCGACACGCTCACCGAGGCCGGCATCGAGAAGGCGGACGTGCTCATCGCCAGCACCGACGACGACGAGACGAACATCGTCACCTGCGGGACGGCGGTGACGGCCGCCGACCCGTTCACGATTTCCCGCGTCAAGAGCGCGAAGTTCCTCCGGACCTGGGAGAAGTCCAGGGGTGCCTTCGGCGTGGACCACATGGTGGCGACGAACCTGCTGACAGCGGAGAACATCGCCCGCGTCATCGGGCTCCCCGGTGCCCGCGACGTGGAGACGTTCGTCGACGGGCAGGTCCAGATGGGGGAGTTCGAGGTGCGCGAATCCAGCCCCATCACGAACCTGACCGTCGCGGAGGCCGACCGGTACGAGTCGCTGACCTTCGCCGCCGTGTTGCGCGGCGACGAGGTCATCATCCCGCGCGGGGAGACCGTCATCAAGGAGGGGGACGACATCGTCGTCATCGGGAGCTGTGAGAGCGTCCGGCTGTTCGCGACCGAAATCGCGCCGGAGTCGGATTCGACCCAGAACGTCCTCGTCGTCGGCGGCAGCGACGTCGGCTACCACACCGCGCGGCTGCTCCAAGACCGGGGCATCAAACCGCGGCTCGTCGAGCGCGACCACGACCGGGCGCGCGAACTCGCGGAGGCCCTCCAGGGAACCACCGTGCTGGAGAGCGACGCCACCGACAGCGAGTTCCTCGAACGGGAACACGTCGAGGACGCCGACGCCGTGGTCGCGACGCTCGACAGCGACGAGAAGAACCTCCTGGTGACGCTGCTGGCCAAGCGCCTCGGCGCGGAGCGGACCGTCGCCGTCGTCAACTCCGGCGAGTACGTCAGCCTGTTCGAGGCCGTCGGCGTCGACGTGGCCGTCAACCCCCGCGAGACGACCGCCGAGGAGATAACGCGGTTCACCCGGGAGTACGACGCGACGAAGGTCGCCATCATCGAGTCCGACCGCGCCGAGGTGCTCGAAATCGAGGTCGCCGCCGACAGCATCCTCGCCGGGCGGCCGATTCGGGAGTCGGTCCAGGAGCTGCCGACCGGCGTGGTCATCGGGGCCATCAGCCGCGGCGGCGAGTTGGTCATCCCGCGCGGTGACACCGTCATCGAACCCGGCGACCACGTCGTGGTGTTCGTCGAAGCCGCCTGCCTGGAGGCGGTCAACGACAAACTGTAGCGCCGACGGGAGTCCCCCGAGGGGTTAAGCCTCGCTACCGCCTCGAGGACGGTATGCCATCGACCGCAGACCGTGTCGTGCTCTCGTTTGCCCCCGCCGACGACGGGGACCCGTGGTCCGGCGTCGATACGGAGTGGATACTCGACGAACTGCGCGGAGACACCTATCAGCAGTACCTCCGACGGGCACACGGCGGGCCGGTGTCTGTCGGGGAGGAGTGGGCGGAATTCGTCAGCTGTGGCTGTGCCACACCGCAGGACGTCCTGTTGCGCGTCGAGCGCGTCGAAGGCGGGACGACCCTCGGCGCGGCGACGGCCCTCGACGTCCGTCCCCGCGACGACGCCGGGACCGTGTCACCGTAGTCGCTTTTCGCCATCGGACGTGGCAATATCCGGGATGTGAACGTTCTCTACCGTCGCAGCGGCCGGTATCGGGAGATATTGGGAGAAGGGAAAGGCTGATGCATGCCACTAGCACATTCCGGATTATGCCACGCGATTCCTATCAGGAGGGACTGAACTCGCTCCGCGAGGACGTCCTCTACATGTCCGAAATCGTCCTCGAACGCCTCCGGCTGGGGCTGGACGCGCTCGAACAGAAAGACGAGGAGATGGCCCGGGAGGTCATCGAGGGCGACCACGAGATAAACCAGTTGTATCTCGACCTCGAACAGGACTGCATCGACCTGCTGGCGCTGCAACAGCCGGTCGCGTCGGACCTCCGGTTCGTCGCCGCGTCGTTCAAAATCATCACCGACCTCGAACGCATCGGCGACCTCGCCACGAACCTCGGCGAGTACTCGCTCGAAGCCGAACGCGACGTGTATCCCGAGGTCGACATCCAGGACGTCGCCGACGTGACCATCGAGATGGTCGAAAACGCGATGGACGCCTACGGTAACGAGGACGCAGACCAGTGCTACGCTATCGCCGACATCGACGACGAAGTGGACGAACGCTGTGAGGCCGCCTCGGAGACGGTCGTGCGCGACCTCATCGAGCGGGAGATAGACACCGACTCGAGCGAGGAGGATATCGAGCAGCTGATGGCCGACGTGTCCCGGCTCCTGCTGACGATTCGGGACATCGAGCGGGTCGGGGACCACGCCGTCAACATCGCCGCGCGGACGCTGTACATGGTCGAGAACGACGACGACCTCATCTACTAGTACCTTTTTCGACCTCGGGTATCCTCGACCGCCATCGACGGCCTGCGGGTACCGCTCGGCGCAAAAATCTACGCTAAAAAGGCCGGAATCTCGGCCACAGCCCTCGATTCCGGTGAAACCCCTCGCTGCGCTCGCCGTATGCGTCCGTGACCGCACAGCCGCCACTCGGGGGCGTTTTCGACGGGCTGGCGAATCCGCTCCGGCTTCCTTACGCCGGTTCGACCGCGTCGTCGCCCACGAGTCCCGAGTCGGTGATGCGGAACTGGACAGTGTCGCCGGCGGGCTTGGCGCGGTGCTTTTCCAGCGTGGCGCGGCGGTTGCCGCCCCGGAAGCGGTCCAGGCGGACGATTGCGCCCGACCAGTGGTTGAGGGTGTGGCCGCCCAGCGCCGTCGAGCGGTCGCTGTCGGGGTCGGTGAACACCTGGTTCGTAAACAGGACCGCGAGGTCGTGTTTGCGGGCCAGCGAGAGCAGGTGGGTAATCTGGCGGGCCACGTCCCGCAGCGTCTCGCCGCCGTCCGCGTCGTCCCGGCGGAGCCGATAGAACCCGGTCGCGCTGTCGAGGACGATGAGTTCGACCTCGGCGGCGAATTCGGCGGCGTCCTGGACGGCCTCGGCCTGCTCGTCGTAGTCGAGCGCCTCTGTGACGATGAGCCGGCCGGCGAGGTCGTCGACCGTCTGTGCGGTCCCGCGTGCGCGGCCGCCGGCGACCTGCGCCATCCGGTCGGCCGAGAGCCCCTCGGTGTCGATGTACAGCGCCGCGTCGCCGGCGGCGGCGACTTCCATCACCGCCGACAGGGCGAAGTTGGTCTTGCCGGCCGCCGGCGGGCCGTACACCTGCGTCACCGCGCCGCGTTCGAGCCCACCACCTAGCAGGCCGTCGATAGCGTCGCACCCGGTCGGGACGTACTCGCTCACGGACTGGGATTGTGCGGGTTCGGATAAAAACGCTCGTACCTGCCGGCACCGCTGTCAGGCCTCGGCGAGCGCTGGGCCTGCGTCCACTCGGCCAGCGACACGTCGTCGATTTCGGCCGTCGCGAACCGTCAGCCCGCCCTCACTCGGGGACGATGATATCGCCGGGCTGTTCGAGACGAAGACAGGCATTCAAAAAATGACCGGCTAGTTCTCTAATTTAACCCGGCGACCAAAGTATTATTATCTTTGTAACAAACAAACATGTATGGTAGTCGACGAGACTGGTGACGGCACGGCGGACCGGCGGACGTACTTGAAGGCGCTGGGCACTATCGGTGCCGCTGGGCTTGCCGGGTGCGCGAGTGACGGTGGGGGCAACGGAGGCGGTGGCAGCGGTAGCGGTGGTGGCGGCTCGACCTCGACAGAGTGGTCGTACGACGGCGAAATCGACCAGGCGTTCGTCTCGCCGGACAACCTGGAGAACGACATCTGGCAGACGTTCCTCGCCGGCGCCGAGGAGGCGGCGTCTGCGCTGGGGCTGACGGTCGACTATCAGGGGCACGGCGGGCAGGAGTCCCAGCAGATATCGCAGTTGCAGTCGGCTATCGCGGCCGGTGCGGACATCCTGACCGGGACGGCCTACCAGAACTCCGGCGTCCGGTCGGTCGCCGAGACGGCCGCCGAGGGGGGCGTTCCGTTCACCTCCTATTGGACGATGGCCAACTGGTGGACACCCATGGACAGCGGCCCCGAGTTCCTCCAGTACCAGATCCCGGAGGTCGTCCGGACTGGCGCGGCCACCGCGCGTGTGCTGTTCGAGGCGATGGGTGGGTCGGGTAACTTCGTCCACATCACGGGGGTGCCGGGCCACGTTGGGTCACACCGCAACGCGGGGGTAGAGCAGGCGATGGAGGACTACCCGGACATCGAGCGCCTCGGCGGCCCGATTCCCAGCGAGTGGACACGCTCGACGGGCCGACAGGCGATGTCCGACTTCATCTCCCAGTACGGTGACGACATCGACGGCGTCTACGGTCAGAACGACGGCGTCGCGCTCGGTGCCATCTCGGTCCTCGAAGAGAACGACATGGCCGTGCCCGTGGTCGGGTACGACGGCTTCCGCGAGACGACCGAACTCATCAGGGACCGGTCGGCCGACTCGGGCGAGCCGTACATCGCCGGGACGTTCGCCGCCCAGCCGTTCTGGCAGGGCGGCTACGCCGTGGTCAAAGGGTACGACTGGCTCAACGGCTGGCGGCCCGAAGCCCCCGAGCGGATGATGTTCGGTGGTGGGGTCATGATTCTCAACGACGGCCTCTCACAGGACACGTTCAGCGGTCTGGACGTCTCGTTCACCGAACCGTCACAGTACCTCGACATCGCGTTCAGCGACGGGCAGTCACCCTACGACTGGGAGGCGATGTCCTACGAGTTGAGCGGCGATGACTGGGACCCACAGAACTTGCTGGTCCCGATTCGCCAGGAGGACTTCAGCCAGTTGCTCTGGACCGAGGAGAACAGGCCGTCGAACTACGAGGTTCCCGACGTCTACGACGACACTGAACTGTTCGACCGCGTCGAGGAGGACTACCGGGAGCGATTCGAGAACGGGCTGAACCCGTACGCATAGTCGACGATGGTAGCTAACACGGCGACGGATGACACCGTCACGAAGAGCAGGTCGGCCGGCGAGACGCGGGCCCACCTCCGGGTCGAGGGGCTTTCGAAATCTTTCCGAAACGTCGACGCACTCAAAGATGTCTCGTTGCACATCCGGACGGGCGAGGTAGTCGGCCTCGTCGGCGAGAACGGTGCCGGGAAGAGCACGCTGTTGAAACTGCTGACTGGCATCTACGAGCCGACCGCGGGCCGCATCGTCATCAACGGCGACCCGGTCGAAATCAGTGGCCCACGCGACGCCGCCAAGCGTGGTATCGCTATCGTCAAGCAGGAACAGGACGTCGTCCCCAACCTCACCGGCTACGAGAACCTCTATCTCGGGCGCATCCCGGACTACGCCCGCGGGGGAATCATCGACAGCGACAGCATGCGCGAGGACGCCCAGCAGATCGTCGACGACTTGGGCATGAGCTTCGACGTGGCGAAACCGGTCAAGTCCTACAGTTTCAACGAGCGCCAGATGCTGGAAGTGGCGAAAGCCTTCAGCGAGTCCATCCACACCGACAACCCCGTAATCCTGCTGGACGAACCGACCGCCGGCCTCGAAGAAGACAGCCGTGAACTGCTGTTCGAGCGGATAGAGGAACTCCGCGACCAGGCGTCGTTCGTCTTCGTCTCCCACGAACTCGACGAGGTGCTGGAGATAAGCGACCGGATATACGTCCTCAAGGACGGCGCGCTCGTCAGCGAGGAGTCGGCCGACGAGGCCACCGAGTCGACGCTCCAGCAGGCGATGGTCGGCCGCGAGACGGCCGACGAGTACTACCGGACGGACCGTCAGCGCCGGATAAGCGACGACGCCGAGACGGTGTTGCGGGCAGAGGGCATCGGACGCGAGGACGCGCTCACTGACCTGTCGTTCACGCTGCACGAGGGAGAGATATTCGGCGTGGTCGGGGTCGAGGGCTGTGGGAAGAGCGCCCTGGGTCGCGTTCTCTGTGGCGTCGACCCGCCCGATACGGGGACGATACGCATCCACGGCGAGCGCATCGAGCCGGGGTCGATGTCCGATATGGTCGACGCCGGGCTGGGCTATGTCCCCAAAGACCGGAAGTCCGAGGGACTGTTGCTCTACCAATCGCTCCCGATGAATATCTCGCTGCCAAGCATCGGTACCGACCGCGTCACCGACACTCTCTACGGTATCGGCTCGGCGCTCAACCTCGTCGACCACGACAAGGAGGTAGCGCTGGCAGAGGCAGCCGTCGAAGAACTGGACATCCGCACCCCGAGTATCGACACGCTCGTCCACCAACTGAGCGGGGGGAACCAGCAGAAGGTCGTCCTCGGGAAGTGGCTCATGCGCGAGGCTGACATCCTTATCCTGGACAACGTCACTCGGGGTATCGACGTCGCCGCCAAAGAGGAAGTCTACCGGGTGTGTCGTGACCTCGTCGAGAACGGCGTCTCGCTCGTGTTCATCGGCGACGAACTCCCCGAAGTCATCGGGATGTCGAACCGTATCGGCGTGATGAAGAAGGGCCGGCTTGTCGACGTCGTCGACGCCCCGCCGGGCGGGAAGCCGACCGAATCAGACCTCATAACCGAGATGATTTAAATGTCAGAGCGTACATCACAGTCCGCGTTGCGGGATCGGTTCGAGGAGTTCGCCGCCGACCGGACGCTTCAGGACTGGGTCATCGACCTCGGGCCCTTCGCCCTGTTGGCCCTGCTGATGGTCACGTTCAGCCTCACCAGCCCGGTGTTCCTGACCTTCTCGAACCTCGTCGATAACGTCCTCCGGAACAGCACCATCCTCCTGCTGGTCTCGCTTGCCGGCACCTTCCCGATACTCCAGCAGAGCATCGACCTCTCTATCGAGTCGATGGTCGGGATTACCGGCGTCATCGCCGCGATACTCATCTCCGACTTCCAGTTGGGGCTGCTCGGCCTGCTTGCCGCTGTCGTGGCTGGGACGGTGTTCGGGACGCTCAACGGCATCGTGTTCGCGAAGTTCAAGATCCCGTCGTTCCTCGTGACGCTGGGCTCGCTGTCGATTCTCTCGGGGACCGCACTGCTGATGACCGGTGGGACCTCGATACCCTACCGCGACCCCAGCGTCAGGTGGATCGCGACGGGCTATGTCATCCCCGGCGTCCCGAACCTCGTCATCTGGGGGTTCCTGTTCTACGTCCTGTTCGTCTTCGTCGCGTTCAAGACGCCGTTCGGCCGGTACTGCTATGCGCTCGGCGAGAACGAGACCGTCGCCGACCTCTCGGGCGTGAACGTCGACCGCTACAAGATCGGCTCCTTCCTCGTCTCGGGGCTGCTCTGTGGTATCGCGGGTGCGCTCTTGACCGCACGGACCGCCTCCGCCGCGCCCGGCATGGGGACGGGACTCCTGTTGCAGTCCATCGCGGCCATCGTCATGGGCGGGACTGCCCTGACCGGTGGTGTCGGCGGCCCACACCGCACCCTCCTCGGCGTCCTCGTGATAGGCGTCCTCGCCAACGGGATGAACCTCATCGGCATCCAGTCGTTCGTCCAGGACATCGTCCTCGGGTTCGTCGTCATCATCGCCGTCGCGATGTCGATGGACCGCCGGAAAATAGACATCGTGAAGTGACTGACTGGTCCCGGACGGACCGATTTCACGCGGAGGCGGGGAACCGAACCGGTCGTCGGCGGTGTCTGGACTGACCTGGCCGAACCGGACCGGGAATCAGCCGCCTCGTGGGCCGCCTCACCGAAGACCCGTCCGACACTGTTCTGGTTCCACAGCGTACGTTTGACCGAGGCCAGTCCCCTCCCATATCTGTAAGTAATCGGCGGCCGAAGTCCGGCCGTGATTGTCGTCGCCACCGAGGACTTCGAGGTGTACCACGGTGTCGTCAACGAGCTCCGCGACCGCGGCGTGGCGTTTACCACCATCGAACCGGGCGAGGAGTGGCCCGATGGCGCGGACGTGGCGGTCATCGCGGCCGGAGAGTCGGTCGAGGTTCCCGACGGTGTCGACGTCGTGCAGGCGGCCCCGGACGCGCCGCGGCAGGCCGTCGAAGCGGTCATCTCGACGCTGCGCGGCGACGACGGGCGCACCGTCATCGGCATCGACCCCGGCGAGCGACCGGGCGTCGCGGTTCTCAACGGTGACATGGTCGTCGCGGCGTTTCAGGTGCCCGCGGCGGAGGCCGGCGAAATCGTCCGCGAGGAGGTCGAGGACGCCGTCGACCCGGTCGTCCGCATCGGCGACGGCGCGCGGCTCGTCGGCGCGCGCATCATCGACGACATCCGGTCCGTGCCGGTGGAACTGGTCGACGAGACGGGCACGACCCCGTATCTCGGGTCCGGCACGCGCGGCATGGGCGACGTGCTGGCCGCGGTCAACATCGCCCGTCTCGACGGCGAGGAAATCGAGAGCCGGACCATCGAGCCGACCGCGGGGGAGCTCCAGAAGATAAAGGACCGCTCGCGGGAGGAGAGCGACACGAACCGGGCCATCAGCGAGGGGCTGGCCCGGAAGGTCGCAACCGGTGCGCTCACCGTCGAGGAGGCGCTGGCCGAACACGATAGCGACACTGCGGCCGGAGAGGGGGACGAGGGCGGCTCCGACTCGGATGCGGCCGGCGAGTAGCGCTACTCTCGGACCATCCGCTCGGCCCGCCGCATCACGTCCCGGACGGGGAGTCCGGTCGCGTCCGCGACGGCCGCGGCGTCGTCGTACTCCGCGCTCACGTCGAACACCGTGCCGTCGCTGTCGCTCGCAATCTTGACCGTGACCTCGAACTGCGCCCCGTCGACGGCGAGCGCGACCGTCTCGTACGCCCGGTCGGCGACCCAGCGGTGGCCGGCCCCGGACTCGCGCACGCCGAGCGTCCCGGTCGCTTCGGCGAGGCGGCGCGCGACCCGCTCGGCGTCGGCCGGCTTGCAGATGACCTTCACGATGTGGCCCGGCCGGGACTTCTTCATCGTCGTCGGCACGACCGACACGTCGCGCGCGCCGACCTCGGAGAGCGACCGCTGGAGGTCGCCCAGCACCTCGGGCGGGACGTCGTCGACGTTCGTCTCCAGCACCGTGATTTCGTCGCGGCGGAGCTGTCCCGCGCTGTCGCCGACCATCGCCCGCAGGACGTTGGGGCGGTCGTCGAGGTCCCACCCGCCAGCGCCGTACCCCGAGGCGTCGACGGCGAGTGACGGCAGCGACTCGGCCCCCTCGGCGACGTGGGCGAGAATCGCCGCCCCGGTCGGCGTCAGGAGTTCCCTGTCGACGGGGCCGCCCTGCAACGACCAGTCGGCCCGCTCGGCGATTTCGACCACCGCCGGGGTCGGCACCGGGTAGGTCCCGTGGCTCATCGCCACGGTGCCGCCCCCCGTCGACAGCGGCGTCGTCACGACCCGCTCGACGTCGAGGTCGTCCAGCAGGAGACAGGCCCCGACGATGTCAGCGATGGCGTCGTCGGCCCCGACCTCGTGGAAGTGCGTGTCGTCGAGGTCGGTCCCGTGGACCGACGCCTCGGCCTCGCCGAGAAGCTCGAAAATTGCCAGCGCGTCCGCTCTGACCGCCGTCGGCAGGTCCAGCCCCTCGACAAGTTCGACGACCTCGGCGTACGTCCGGCTGGGGCCATTGCCCTCGGCGTGAACGTGGTCGTGGTCGTCGTGGGCGTGAGAACCCGAGTGGTCGTCGTGCGCGTGGTCGTGTGACCCGTCGTCGGCCACGTCAGCGTCGGACAGCAGGACGTCGACGCGCGTGGCGGCGACGCCACACCGGTCCACCTCGGAGACGGCGTACTCGACGGGGAGTTCGTCTTCGACCGGCGACAGGGCCTCGCGGTCGGCCCCGGCGGCGAGGAGCGCCCCCAGCAGCATGTCGCCGGCAGCGCCCATCCGGCCGTCGAAAGCGAGTGTTCGCATACACGGGGCGTCGCGCCCCGCGAGTAAAAGCCCTCATACTGCGGTTCCACCGACAGCGCGGCGGCCGTGTCAGGTCCGACGGACGATGTGGACGTCGTAGGACTCGCCGTCCGTGACCTCGCCGATGGGGACGACGATGTCTTCGGTGTCGTCGCTGCCGAGGAACACGACGCTGGCGTCGACGTCTCGGGCGGTCTGTCTGATGGTCGTCGACAGTTCGCTGGTCGAGTGGGCGCTCACGTCGTCGTAGCGGAGCTCGGAGTCGTCGGTCGCCTCCTCGATTTTCCGCCGGAGGTCGTCCGCGGCGGTTTCGGCGGCGAAGTCCTCGGTCGGGTCGACGCGGCGGCGGCGCTCGGCGTAGTCGGCCCCGGTGGGGATGAACGCGACGGCGACGACGTCCTCGTCGAGCGCCTCGGCGTAGGTGACGGCGCGGTCGAGCGCGGCGTCTGCGAGCGGTGACCCGTCGAAGGGAACGAGAAATACCATATCGGCGCTATCGCGTCCAGCCTTATGAAACGCGGCGATGACGGCAGCCTGTGTCACCGCCACCCAAACCGGAGGCTATGACGGTGTGCTGTGCGGTGTGTTATTAGGTATCATATAAACCCGTCGCCCTGCGTCTTGGCCGCCGGTAGCATAAAGCATATCTCCGGGGCTACCCGAGTTCGTTGTAAGCAGGCTCTACTATGAACGAAGTCCAATTGGAAGTGGCGAAGGCGTACCCGAACGACTCGGGGCGCGGCATCGCCCGACTCGACCCCGACACGCTGCTGCACCTCAAGCTTTCCCCCGGCGACATCATCGAGATAGAAGGGAGCGACACGACCGCGGCCAAGGTGTGGCGCGCCGACCGGCAGGACTGGAACACCGACACCGTCCGCATCGACGGCTTCACGCGCCAGAACGCCGACGTGGGCATCGGCGAGCGCGTCACCATCCGCAAGGCCGAGGCCGAGAAGGCCGACAAGCTCGTCCTCGCGCCGCCGGAGGAGGCGTCGGTCCAGTTCGGCTCCGACGCCGCCGGCATGGTCAAACGGCAGATACTCAAACGGCCGGTCGTCGAGCGCGACATCGTCCCGGTGATGTCCTCGACGAACCACCCGTTCATGCGCTCGCCCGGCCAGGCCATCCCGCTCATCGCGGTCGAGACCGAGCCCGAGGGCGTCTGTCTCATCACCGAGGACACCGAGGTCGAACTCCGCGAGGAGCCCATCTCCGGGTTCGAGAAGACCGGCGGCGGCATCACCTACGAGGACATCGGCGGCCTCCAGAACGAGATTCAGCGGGTCCGCGAGATGGTCGAACTGCCGATGAAACACCCCCAGATATTCAAGAAACTCGGCATCGAGCCGCCACAGGGGGTCCTGCTCCACGGGCCGCCCGGCACCGGGAAGACCCTGCTCGCGAAGGCCGTCGCCAACGAGACCTCCGCCAGTTTCTTCTCTATCGCCGGCCCCGAGATAATCTCGAAGTACTACGGCGAGTCCGAACAGCAGTTACGCGAGATATTCGAGGACGCGAGCGAGGAATCGCCCTCGATAATCTTCATCGACGAACTGGACTCCATCGCGCCAAAGCGCGAGGACGTGACCGGCGAGGTCGAGCGCCGGGTCGTCGCACAGCTGCTGACGATGATGGACGGCCTCGAATCGCGGGGCCAGGTCATCGTCATCGCCGCGACGAACCGCGTCGACAGCGTGGACCCGGCGCTGCGCCGTCCGGGCCGGTTCGACCGCGAAATCGAAATCGGCGTGCCAGACGAAGTGGGCCGGGAGGAAATCCTCCAGATTCACACCCGCGGCATGCCGCTGTCGGACGACGTGAACCTCGCCAAGCTGGCGACGGACACGCACGGCTTCGTCGGGGCCGACATCGAGAGCCTCACCAAGGAAGCCGCGATGAAGGCGCTCCGTCGGTACCTCCCCGAAATCGACCTGGACGAGGAGGACATCCCGCCGAGCCTCATCGACCGGATGATAATCAAGCGCGACGACTTCAAGGGCGCGCTCAACGAGGTGAGTCCGTCGGCGATGCGGGAGGTGCTGGTGGAGCTCCCGAAGGTGTCCTGGGACAGCGTCGGCGGTCTCAGCGAGCCCAAAGAGCAGGTCCAGGAGGCCGTCGAGTGGCCGATGAACTCCCCGGAGAAGTTCGAGCGCATGGGCGTGACGCCGCCCTCGGGGGTGTTGCTGTACGGCCCGCCCGGGACTGGGAAGACGCTCATGGCGAAGGCCGTCGCCAACGAGACGGACGCGAACTTCATCTCGGTCCGTGGCCCGCAACTGCTCAGCAAGTGGGTCGGCGAGAGCGAGAAGGCCATCCGCCAGACGTTCCGGAAGGCCCGCCAAGTCGCTCCGACCATCATCTTCTTCGACGAGCTCGACTCGCTGGCTCCGGGTCGGGGCGGCGAGATGGGGTCGAACGTCTCCGAGCGCGTCGTCAATCAGCTGTTGACCGAACTCGACGGGCTCGAAGAGATGGAGGACGTGATGGTCATCGGCGCGACCAACCGGCCGGACATGATAGACCCGGCGCTCATCCGCTCGGGCCGGTTCGACCGGCTGGTGATGATAGGCGAGCCCGACATCGAGGGCCGCGAGCAGATACTGAAGATTCACACGGACGACACGCCGCTGTCGCCCGACGTGAGCCTGCGCGAACTGGCCGAGGTCAGCGACGGGTTCGTCGGCTCGGACCTCGAATCCATCGCCCGTGAGGCCGCAATCGAGGCGCTCCGCGAAGACGACGACGCGGAGGAAGTCGAGATGCGCCACTTCCGGCAGGCGATGGACAGCGTGCGCCCGACCATCACCGACGACATCCGCGAGTACTACGAGCAGATGGAAGAGGAGTTCCGCGGCGGCTCCAGCCCGCAGCGCCGGACCGGCACCGGCGGCCGCATCGGTTTCCAGTAGGGCCCCATCGGCGTTTCACGTGTCTCGTTTTCCGGTCGCCCGGACGCCCAGCAGCGGGTCACGTAACACCGGTGTACAATTATTAGATAAATTATACAACCGGTGTTTGTTTCTCCTTTCGAAGCCCCCTTTCTGGTCCCGAGTGTACGGGGCGTGATGTCCGACACGAACCGCGTCTATCGGCTGGCGAAGCGCCCCGAAGGGACCCCTGACCGCGACACGTTCGAACTCTCCGAGGAGGCGGTCCCGGAGCCGGGGCCCGGCGAGGCGCTCGTCAAGACGCTGTATCTCTCCGTCGACCCGTACATGCGCGACCGGATGAGTGCCGGGGAATCGTACGCGGACCCCTGGGCGGTCGGCGACGCGCTCCGGGGTGGGGTCGTCGGCGAGGTCGTCGAATCGAACGGCGCACGCTTCGACGAGGGCGACGTCGTCACCGGCGACCTTGAGTGGGCGGAGTACGCCACGGCACCGGGGCCGGCCCTCACACAGGTCGACCCCGAACTCGCGCCGATTTCGACGGCGCTCGGCGTGCTGGGCATGCCGGGCCTGACGGCGTACTTCGGCACCCGAGAGGTGGCCCGACCCTCGGCCGGCGACACGTTCGTCGTCACCGGGGCTGCGGGGGCGGTCGGGTCCGTCGCGGGCCAGCTCGCCAAGCTCCAGGGCGCACGCGTCGTCGGCTTCGCCGGTTCCGACGAGAAGGTCGCGTTCCTCGAAGACGACCTCGGCTTCGACGCCGGTATCAACTACAAGGCGACCGACGACTACCGGGCCGCCTTGGAGGAGGCCGCACCGGACGGCGTCGACGCCTACTTCGACAACGTCGGCGGCCCGATTACCGACGCGGTGTTCACGCAGCTCAACACCGACGCCCGCGTCGCCGTCTGCGGCCAGATATCCATGTACAACGCCGAGGAGCTCCCGACGGGGCCGCGCAAGCTGACCCACGTCCTCCAGTCCCGGGCGACCGTCGAGGGCTTCCTCGTCTCTGACTTCGAGCCGCGGTTCGAGGACGCGACGGCACAGCTCGGTCAGTGGGTCGCGTCGGGCGAGGTTTCCTACCGGGAAACCGTCACCGAGGGCATCGAGAGCGCGCCAGACGCGTTCCTGGGGCTGTTCGAAGGTGAGAACATCGGCAAGCAGCTCGTGCAGGTCGCCGAGCGGTAGAAAACGCGATTGGCTGGCTACAGTTCGCCGAGTTTCCGGAGGAGCTGGCCGCGGTACTCCTCGTCGGCCTGGACGCCCTTCAGTTCGAGGACGTTCCGTTCGAGCTTGTCGAGCGCGACGTTGAACGCGGTTTCGGCCCCGTAGCCCTCACCGGAGCCGGCCGCCTGACCCTTGTTGGTCCGCAGCCGAATCTGACACTGGATGAGCGGCGTGCCACGGAGCTTCTCCTTGTGCTCGTGGAACCGGACGTGGGCGTGCTGGACCTGCATCGCCCCGTACTTGTCCGCCACCGTCTCGATGTCCGCCCGGATGTCCGCACGGGAGATGGTGTCGAGCAGTTTGATGTTCGTAATCTGGACGTCCATGTGCTCCTCTTCGGTGTAGGTCAGCGCACGGAGCACGTCGGTCTTCGTGAGGATGCCGGCGACGTTGGTGTCGTCGGATTCCGGCGTGACGACGAGCCCGGCGAAGTCGTTCTCGAGCATCCGCGCGACGGCGTCCTCGACGGAGTCGCCGAGCTTCGCCGTCTCGACCGGGCTGCTCATCACGTCGTAGACTGGCATGTCGAGCACGCGCTCTATCTCGCCGGAGCGGTCGCCCCGCGTCGTCTTGTTCATGTCCCGGACGACGACGTCGACGATGTCGTGGCGCGTGACCATCCCGGACAGGCCGTCGCCGTCGTCTAACACCGGGAGCCGGGAGATGCCGTGCTTCCGGAGGAGGTTGACGACCTGCCCGACGTTGGTGTCTTCCGAGACCGTGATGACGTCCTGCGTGTAGATGTCGTCGACGCTGAGCGCGTCGAGGTTGTCGAGGACAGCCGCGAGGATATCGTCCTCCGTGACGATACCCCAGAGCTCGCCCGCCTCGAACACCGGCGCGAGCTTGACCCCACCCTCGACGAGGACGCGCGCGACCTCGCGCACGTCGTCGGTGCGCTCGACCTTCGGCGCCGAGCGCGTCATCGCCCCCGCTTTCGCGTTGTCCTCGACGTGGGACTGGACCAACTGTTTCTGCGTGATAACGCCAGCGTAGTCACCGTCTTCCGTGACGATGATGCCTTTGGGGTTCTCGCGTTCGAAGATAGACCGGACTTTCCCCAGGCGCTTGTTGGCGTCGACCTCGACAAACTCTCTGGTGGCGATATCAGCAATATCCATCGTTCTTCACAGTTCGTAGATTCGACGTGTGGGGTTATCAAGGTTGGTTAAGTCCCCAGGAACCGGGAGACGGACGAAGCTTTAGGCCCTTGGCTCTAAGGCCGGTGTATGCTGCCGGACATCGGTGTCTTCGGCCCCTACACCTATCTGGTCACGGAGGTGGTCTGGGGGTCGATTGCCCTCGTGTTGCTCTGGCGCGCGAACGCCCTCCGGACGGCAGCCACGACCATCGCCGTTCTCTATCCGATTGCGTACGTCTGGGACTGGTACACGCTGACCGTCGGCGTCTTCGCCATCGAACTCCGGACCGGGGTCGACCTGCTCGGGATTCCCATCGAGGAACACATCTTCATCGTCGTGGTACCCGCGCTCGTGCTGGGCATCCACGAGAATCTGCACGGACGCAGACGCGAACCACACGACGACTGAGCCCGACACGGGTTCAGCCGGTACCCGACGCTGTATCAGCGGTACAACCGGCCGTTCGCTGTCTGGGAGGGAACCCCCGATTTCGTCCGTCTCCGGCCACGAGGTCCGCATCTGTCCTGTGCAGACATCTCTCACAGTAGCTATATGTGTCAGCCGAAAGTGCTGTCAGGTAGCCATGAGTGATTCCGCCCCGACACCTCACATCGAGCTGTACGTCCGGTCGATGCTTCCCGACGGCGCACACGAACGCCAGGAAGAGGTCATCGGGCGACTCGAAACGCTGGACGAGAACGACCGCATCGACGGGTTCAGCGTCATCGTCTGGGGCAAACACATCGCGCCGCGGTCGGCCGCCGCCCGCACGGCGGAGGGCAAATACATCCTGAACCGCATCGCCGAGTTCAAGCAGTGGGCGCTGACCAACAACGTCTCGCTCGACTCCTTTTACCAAGACACCACCGTCGATTCGGAGGCGGCACAGTCGGCGTACGACGCCATGACGTTGCCAGTCATGGGGCTGGCCGAGTACGACGGCAGCGAACTCGTCCACGTCGCTCCCTGTACGCGAGACGAGACCGTCCACACGATTATGGACCGCATCGAGCGCCTCGAAGCGGGCCAACCGTCCGCGCTCGAACAGGACCGCGGCGACGTGAGCGTCGTCTGACGCGGGCCTCGGCTACGACGACCGGACCGTCTCGACGTAGGGTCTGAACTGGTCTATCTCCGACAGCACCTGGAGTACTTCCTCGGGGTTCCCCGCCAGTTCGTACCCCGGCCGCCCCTTCCCCGTCGGCGACTCCGTCTGTTCGTTCACCAACAGCCCCTTCTCGGCGAGTCGGCCCAGCGCCGCGATGACCTCCTGGCGCTCGACGCCGCCGAACGGCTGGCGGTCGATGTCCGCGAGGTGAGCCTTCGCCGTCTGTGTCACGTGGTAGGAGTGGGCCGGTGTCTCGCCGGCGGTTTCGAGTTCCGCGACCGCGAGCAACACGAACTGTTCGAAGGGGTCCGCCGACTGAACCGTATCTCTCATACAGATGACTCTAACGCGGTCAGGCCAAGAAAGTACTGGACGCGTCCGTCGGGCCGTCGGCCGTGACGAAACGACCCCCGCCGTCGGAACCACTGCCTCGACGGGGGACAAGCGGCCTCGAGTCCCCGCTCGGATAGTTCAGTCAGTCGCAACAGAAGCAGCGGGGTCGGGCGGACAGTGTACCGACGAGAGGCGACTGCCTCACTTCGTTCGGCGCTGCGACTCTCGGGGTTCGAATCCTTGACTACTGCGACTCGCTTCGCTCGTCGATTAGCGACGGTAGAAGTGGGTTCGGGCGGATTTGAACCGCCGGCCTCCTCCATGTCAAGGAGGTGTCATAACCGACCTAGACCACGAACCCTCACTGCGAGGTACACCTCATTGTTCCCGGTGGGTGTAATTGAAGGTTTCGAATTCCGTATCGCTACGTCGTCTGTTGATTGCCCACACATTTCCGTCGACGGCGGGGGGTCCCGATAGGCTTAAGTCAATGTACGGATTTGTACATTACAACACGAAAGAGTCCATTGGTGAATACAATGAAAGAGTACATCGAACGCGTTACTGACGGCGAGGACCTGACACAGGACGAGGCTCGGGCCGTTGCGACGACGGTCTTCGAGGACGCGACCGAGGCCCAAATCGGTGCGCTTCTGGCCGCACTGCGGGCCAAGGGGGAGACCGAGGCCGAGATAGCCGGCTTCGCGGAGGGGATGCGCGACGCCGCACGGACCATCCGACCCGAACGGGAGGGGCTGGTCGACACCTGCGGGACGGGCGGCGACGACTACAACACCATCAACGTCTCGACGACGAGCGCCATCGTGGCCGCCGGGGCCGGCGTCCCGATTGCCAAACACGGCAACTACTCCGTCTCCTCCTCGTCGGGGAGCGCCGACGTGCTCGAAGAGGTCGGCGTCGACATCGAGGCCGAACCGCCGGAGGTCGAGGAGACAATCGAGCGTGAGGGTATCGGCTTCATGCTCGCGCCCGTGTTCCACCCGGCGATGAAGGCCGTCATCGGCCCGCGCCAGGAACTGGGCATGCGGACCGTCTTCAACATCCTCGGGCCGCTGACGAACCCCGCCGACGCCGACGCGCAAGTGCTGGGCGTCTACGACCCGGACCTCGTTCCGGTGATGGCCGAGGCGCTTGCTCGCCTGGACGTCGAGCGGGCACTGGTCGTCCACGGCGACGGCCTCGACGAAATCGCCATCCACGGCGAGACGGCCGTCGCGGAGGTCACCGGCGACCGCATCGCGGAGTACACCATCACGCCGGAGGACATGGGCCTGGAGACCCACGACATCGAGGACATCGCGGGCGGTGAGCCCGCGGAGAACGCGGCCGACCTCCGCGGCATCGTCTCGGGCGAGGTCACCGGCGCGAAGCGGGACATCATCCTCGCCAACGCCGGCGCGGCCATCTACGTCGCCGGCGTCGCCGACACACACGAGGCGGGCGTCGAACAGGCCCGGCAGGCCATCGAATCGGGCGCGGCGGCCGACAAACTCGACGACCTCATCGGGGCATGACGCGCGTGAAAATCTGTGGCGTAACGGACGGCGCGGACCGCGACGCCGTCGTCGCGGCCGGCGCTGACGCGGTCGGCGTCATCCACGGCGTCCCGGTCGACACGCCTCGCGAGGTCGACGAGGAGCAGGCCGAGACGCTCGTCGGCGGCGTCCCGCCGTTCGTGACGAGCGTGCTGGTGACGATGCCGACGACGGTCCAGGAGGCCGTCAGGCGCGTCGACGGCGTCGAACCCGACGCCGTGCAGGTCCACGACGGGCTCTCGCCGTCGGAACTCGGGGCCCTCGACAGCCGAATCTCCCAGCAAATCGTCGCCGTGGTCGCGGCGGACGCGCCGGACATCGAGGAGTACGCCGCCCACGCCGACGCCCTGCTCGTGGACTCGGTCGACGCCGACGGCGGCGGCGGCACAGGCGAGACTCACGACTGGGAGCGCACGCGCGAGGTCGTCGCCTCGCTGGACGCCCCCGTCGTGCTGGCCGGCGGGCTGACCCCCGAGAACGTCGCGGCGGCCGTCGAGACGGTCGACCCGTTCGCCGTCGACGTGGCCAGCGGCGTCGAGCAGTCGGGCGGTCGGAAGGACCACGACGCCGTCGAGCGGTTCGTCCGCAACGCCACGCGAGCGACGGGGGGTGCAGCATGACTCTCGACGTCTCCCGCGAGGCGTTCGTCGACCACGCCGAGGCCGACCGGCCGGTCGTCGTCCGCGCGGCCGCGGAACTGGACGTCGACGTGGAGCCGCTGACCGCGTACGCGGCCCTGACCGGCCGCACGAGCGACGTGGCCGCCAGCGACTACACGTTCCTGCTTGAGAGCGCCGAGAAGGTCGCCTCCAGCGACCCCGACGGCGCGTTCGCGCCCGAGACCGACGACCGGCACGCCCGCTTCTCGTTCGTCGGCTACGACCCGCGGGCGGTCGTCACCGTGACCGGCGACGACAGCGAGGTCGAGGCGTTCGACGACCGCTACGCCGACCTCGTGACGACCGACGGCGGCGACGTGGTCGACGACCTCCGCGCCGCGATGCCGGACGTGGCGCTGCGGAACTTCCCGGAGATGGACCGTCAGCATCTCGACGGCGGCCTCGTCGGCTTCCTCTCGTACGACGCCGTCTACGACCTCTGGCTCGACGAGGTGGGCCTGGACCGCCCGGACTCGCGGTTCCCCGACGCCCAGTTCGTCCTGACCACGTCGACGGTCCGGTTCGACCACGTCGAGGAGACCGTCTCGCTGGTGTTCACGCCCGTCGTGAGACAGGACGAGGACGCGGGCGAGCGCTACGACGAGCTGGTCGCCGAAGCCGAGCGCGTCGAAGCTGTCCTCTCGGACCTCGACCCGCTCTCGACCGGCGGCTTCCGCCGCCAGCGCGAGTCGGCCGGTCCGCAGGACGAGTACGAGGACGCCGTCGAGCGCGCTAAGGAGTACGTCCTCTCGGGGGACATCTACCAGGGCGTCATCTCCCGAACGCGGGAACTGTACGGCGAGGTCGACCCGCTGGGCTTCTACGAGGCGCTCAGGGCGGTGAACCCCTCGCCGTACATGTACCTGCTTGGCTACGACGACCTGACCATCGTCGGTGCGAGCCCCGAGACGCTGGTCTCCGTCGCCGGCGACCGCGTCGTCTCGAACCCCATCGCGGGCACGTGCCCGCGGGGGAACTCCCCCGTCGAGGACCGCCGCCTCGCCGGTGAGATGCTCGCCGACGGCAAGGAGCGGGCCGAGCACACGATGCTGGTGGACCTCGCGCGCAACGACGTGCGCCGGGTCGCCGAGGCCGGCAGCGTCCGCGTCCAGGAGTTCATGAACGTCCTCAAGTACAGCCACGTCCAGCACATCGAGTCGACGGTCACGGGGCGACTCTCGCCCGAGAGGGACGCCTTCGACGCCGCCCGCGCGACGTTCCCCGCGGGCACGCTCTCGGGCGCGCCGAAGATCCGCGCCATGGAGATAATCGACGAACTCGAACGCTCGCCACGTGGCCCCTACGGCGGCGGCGTCGGCTACTTCGACTGGGGCGGCGACACCGACTTCGCCATCGTCATCCGGTCGGCGACGGTCGAGGACGAGGGCGACCGGGACCGCATCACCGTCCAGGCCGGGGCCGGCATCGTCGCGGATTCGGACCCCGAGAGCGAGTACGTCGAGACCGAGCAGAAGATGGACGGCGTACTGACGGCCCTGGAAGAAATCGAAGGGGCGCCGGGTGACGCGACTGACGACACGCCCGAGGAGGTGACCCGATGAGCGCGTCACAGCCGGCCGGCGAGGACGCGGTCAGGGACGATCTGCGGGTCCTGTTCGTCGACAACTTCGACTCCTTTACGTACAATCTCGTGGAGTACGTCTCCGAGCACGCCGAGACCGAAGTCGTCCGCAACACGGCGTCGCTCGACGACGTGCGGGCGTTCGAGCCCGACGCAATCGTCCTCTCGCCGGGACCGGGCCACCCGAAGAACGAGCGCGACGTCGGCGTCACGCTCGACGTGCTCCGGGAGGTCAGCCCCGACGTGCCGACGCTGGGCGTCTGTCTGGGCCTCGAATCGGCGGTGTACGCCTACGGCGGCACCATCGGCCGCGCACCGGAGCCCATCCACGGCAAGGCCTTCCCTATCGACCACGACGGGGAGGGCGTCTTCGCGGGGCTGGAACAGGGGTTCCAGGGCGGGCGCTACCACTCGCTGGTCGCCGAGGACGTTCCCGAGGAGTTCCTCGTCAGCGCGACGACGGAAACGGAGGACGGCACGGAACTGGTCATGGGCGTGCGCCACCGCGAGCACCCCATCGAGGCCGTCCAGTTCCACCCGGAGTCGGTCCTGACCGCGGTTGGCCACGACGTCATCCGGAACTTCCTCGCGGGGCTCTAGATAATCTGGAAGCCCAGCAGGCCGAGTAGCCAGAGGACGGCGACGGCGACGATGGCGAGGATGACGAGCCGCCACGCGACTTTCATCACGAACCGGCCGACGAGCAGTACGACGGCGATGGCCAGCAGACCGACCAGTATCGCCGGCGGCGAGGGAAGTGCCCCGACCTGGAGGAGTGACAGCATAGTAGCGATAGGACTCCCCACGGGGAAATACTTCGTGGCCGCGCCAAAGATTCAAACGGCCAGCTGTGCTACACTCTGGCATGAGCGTCGCCGGACTGTGCGAACTCTGTGAGCGCCCCGACGTGGACCACACCTGTGACAGGTGCGGCCGGCTCGTCTGTGACCGCCACTGGGACGAGGACACCGGGATGTGCGTCGAGTGCGGCGCGGAGGTCGGCCGGCCGAGCGGCCGCGTCCCGTCGGAGGACATGCCCGACGGCGTGGACACGTACCGCTTCTGAGCTACCGGAACTGGTTCAGTCGCTGTTTGAGCTGTTTCGCGGACTGGCCGGCGGCCTTGAAGAACGCGTCGCCGTCGCCCCGGGCGTCGGCGTCCTCGCCGGCGAAGATGATGCCCCGCGAGGAGTTGACGAGGCCGACGCCGTCGGCGAGACCGTGCTCGACGGCGGCCTCGGCGTCGCCGCCCTGCGCGCCGACGCCGGGGACGAGGAAGGGGATGTCGGGAACCAGTTCGCGGATGGCTTCGAGTTCGTCGGGGTTGGTCGCGCCGACGACCAGGCCGACGTTCCCGTTCTGATTCCAGAGGTCCGCGAGGTGGACGACGCGCTCGTACAGTTTCTCGCCGGAGGCCAGTTCGAGGTCCTGGAGGTCTTCGCCGCCTGGGTTCGAGGTGCGCCCGAGGACGAACACGCCCTTCTCGGCGCGCTGGAGGAACGGCTCCAGCGAGTCGCGGCCCAGGAAGGGGTTGACGGTGACGGCGTCGGCGGCGGGGCCTGCCTCGTCGTCGAGTAGCCGGGCGTACTGGCGCGCGGTGTTGCCGATGTCGCCCCGCTTGGCGTCGAGCAGTACGGGGACGTCCTTCCCGTGGGCGTAGGCGATGGTCTCCCGCAGCGAGCGCCAGCCGTCGGGGTCCTCGTAGAAGGCGGCGTTGGGCTTGTAGCAGGCGGCGTGTTCGTGGGTCGCGTCGATGATGCGGCGGTTGAACTGCCAGCGCGGCAGGTCGGCGTCCGCCACGCTGTCGGGGAGGCGGTCGGGGTCCGGGTCGAGGCCGACCGACACCACGCTGTCTGCGGCCGCGATGCGGTCCGCGAGACGGTCGAAGAAGTGCATAGATACCGCGGCGGCTGGCAGCGACACAAGCGTTTCCCTCTCGCGGCGTCCGCGAGAATCAGATTTGATATTCCCGCCCGGGTCTATTTCACACCGCGGGTAGAAGCCCGCTCATGGACCGTTTCATGGACATCGGCCACGTGGCCGAGACGCTCCCGGACCTGAGCGAGGTCCTGGAGGACCCGCGGCTCCGGCAGTTCGGGCTCGCCGGCGGCGTCGGACTCGTCGGTGTCGGTGCGCTACTGTCGCTCGCGCCCGCGTCCGGGCAGTGGCTGTTCTGGTCGTACGCTGTCGCCGCGACGCTGGTGTTCATCGGGGTGCCGCTGCTGTGTCTCGGCCTCGCCGCCCCGGACCCGGAGTCCGGGTCGCTGTTCCACCTCGGCATCGAACTGACGACGACACAGCGGCGGGCCGTCGCGCTGGGCTCGCTCTGTATCACCGCGACACCGATTATCATCGCCGCCGGCACGCCGCTCGGTCTCCCGACGCTGGTGCTCGCCGTCGCGGCCACGATGGCGGTGGTCGGTGCCGTGCTCGTTCTCACCGGCTTCGTCGCGTGGACCTCCGCGGCGATTGCCGAGCCGAGCCGTCACTGACCGCGGTCTTCCGGGCGACACGCGCTACTCCGACAGCGTCTGCGCCAGCACGTCGACTACGGCTTTCACCGCCGCGCCGCTGTGTGCGACCACTGTGGTTCCGTCGACGGTGACGTCGTCCCGTGCCGGCACGGTCGCGGGTTCCCGTTCGAGCACCAGCCGGGCCGTCTCCGGCGTCACCTCGACGACGGCCACCTCGGCGTCGGCGGCCGTCACACGGTAGGCGAAGGCCCCGTCCGGCGTCGGCTCCACGTCCCTGTCCGCGTCGACGACGGCCACCTCGGCGAGCGGCCCGCGCTGGAGGCCGGTCAGCTCCGAGGCCAGTAGCTGTCCGATTCGCCGGCCGTCGGTGATTCTGTCCTCGACCATCAGAGTTCCTCCCGTACGTCGGTAGCGACGTCGCCGACGTCGACTCCCTGACTGCGCGCGTACACGACGGCCGCGGCCTCCAGCGTGACGCCGACTTCGGACTGGAGGGCGTTGATGCCGGCGACGGCGGTCTGTTTCTCGGTCCCGGCCTCGACGACGGCATCGAGCACCCGCTCGAACGTCGACCGCGACTGGAGGATTTCCTCGCCCGGTGTGAACCCGTCCGGAATCTCGGTGTGCGTGGCGTCGAAGGCGACGACGAGGTCGTCGTCGTCCCGTTTGAGGAGCCCCTCGCTCGCGGCCACGTCGACAAGCGACTTGGCCTGGTCGGGCGAGAACCAGTTCCAGTCGAGCGAGAGCGCGACGACGAACTCGCTTTCCGCCATCCGGTCGGTTCCGCGCTGGCGGAACGGCGCGGCGACGGCCGTCTTCAGACTCATCGTCGGAGCAACCGGTCGGCGCGGGGGTAACGATTTCGATGGCGAGTCGGCATCGAACGGTTCAAGTAGCCGCTGGGTCTTCCTTCCCGTATGAAAGACCAGGGACGCTCCCCTCGCAAGCGGACAGGCGGACGCCGACGACCGAACCACAAGAAGAAGAAACACGAACTCGGCAAGGAGACGACCGAGACCCAGGTCGGCGAACAGCGCCTCAAGACCGTCGACTCCCGCGGCAACACCCAGAAGGTCCGTGCGGTCAAGACCGACGTGGCCAGCATCGCCGACGGCGCGGAGACCGTCGAGGCGACCATCGAGAACGTCGTCGAGAACCCCTCGAACCCGAACTACGCCCGGCGGAACATCATCACGAAGGGCGCAATCATCGACACGTCCGAGGGACAGGCCCGCGTGACCTCCCGCCCCGGACAGCACGGCCAGGTCAACGCCGTGCTGGTCGAGTAACCCGGTACCCGCTCAGTTTCTGCCGACGATTCCGGACACGGAGCGACGGCTACGGCCGCGGTGCGGCCTTCTGGAGCGCGCTCTCGGCGATGTTGCCGCCGTAGTCGGCGGTCCGGGACAGGGAGTCGACGACGCGACCGAGCAGTTGGGCGCTCTGTGGGTCCAGTTCCCTGACCTTCCCGTCGACTTCGCGGGCGGTCTCATCGACATCGGGGATGCGGCTCCGGGCCGCGTTCGCAAGCTCGACGGCCTCGTCGCTGTCGTCGGCGACCAGGGCGTCCATGGCGGTCTCGGGGACGGCGGTGGCTTCGGCTTCCAGCTGGTCGAGGAGGTCGGCGGTCTCGCCGGTTATCTCGCCGATTTCCTGCGAGAGACCGGCGATTTTGGTCGCGTGGTCGGCGATACGTTCCAGCTGCCGGGCGCTGGACTGGTAGTCGAAGACGGTTTCGCGGGGGAAGCCGATTTCGTCGGCCGCCGTCGGGTTCCGGAGGACGGTCCGGAACACGCGCGAGACCATGTACCAGAGGCGGTCCACGTCGTCGTCGCGCTGCATCACGTCGGCCGCGAGGTCGTCGTCGTCCTGGATGAGCGCCTCGACGGCGTCGGAGAGCATCGTCAGGGAGACCAGCCGCATGCGCGTAATCGCGTTGAGCACGGACAGCTCCGAGGAGTCGAGCAGGTCCTGCAGGACCACTCGGTCCGCGGTCTCCTCTATCATCTCCAGGCCGACCAGCCCCTGCGTCGCGTCGCGGACGATGCGGCGCTGTTCGGCGGTGATGCGTGAGGCTTCCAGCCGGATGATGTCGAAGCCGCTGACGTACATCGTCATCACGGCCCGCGTGAGCTCGTGCCTGTTTTCGAGCCCAGTCACGTCCAGCGTTCCCTCGACGTGGTCGTCGTCGCGCTGTGGCGAAACCAGCAGCAGGTCGTCTTCGGCGTAAAACTCGACGATACTGCCGCTGGCGACGTCGTTCTCCGTCGCCCACTCCTTCGGTAGCGAGACGGTGTACGTGGAACCACCCGTCAGCTGTACTTTGCGTGTCTCCATAGTACTACTACTGAGAGCCGATAGTGTATAAAACGTGGCGTAACTATATACTACGACGCGAGACTACGGCCCGAATGGCAATGTCAACGTAGCTCACGGGGAACCGTGACGTGGGTGCGAACGGCTACCGGAGTCACGGGCGGTCGTCCCTGTTCGAACCGGCCGCCTGTCGCTCCGAAACGTCCGTTGTGGCGGTCTGGCCACGCGACCCGGAGTCTCCGCCGGGGTATATAGCAATATATAGTGCTAATACCCAGATATAGTGCTAATAGTAGGGTACTTATTCGCTCTTCATCTTCCCTCGGGTGATGACAGATTCACCGACCGGTGGTTTCTCGCGTCGTCGCTTTCTGACAAGCACGGGTGCGATTGGGGCACTGGCGCTGGCCGGCTGTACGGAGCAGTCCGGCGGCAGCGGCGGTGGCGCCGACAACAGCGGTGGGAGTACCGACGGCAGCGGTAGCAGTCAGCTGTCCGGTGAAATCACTATCACAGGGAGTAGCACGGTGTTCCCCCTCGCGACGGCCGTCGCGAACGAGTTCCAGAAGCAACACAGCCAGGTCGACATCAGCCTTTCCTCGACCGGGTCCGGTGGCGGCTTCAGCAACCACTTCTGTGTCGGGAACTCCGAGTTCAACAACGCGTCCCGGCCGATATCCAGCGAGGAGGAACAGCTCTGTGCCGACAACGGTGTCGAGTACCACGAAATCAACGTCGCCACGGACGCGGTAACCGTCATCGTCAACACCGAGAACGACTGGGTCGACTGCGTGACCCCCGAGCAACTCCGGCAGATGTGGCGCGCAGACGGTGCGTCGACCTGGGCCGACGTGAATTCGGAGTGGCCCGACGAACCCATCAACCGGTTCGGTGCCGCCGACACCTCCGGGACGTTCGACTACTTCAACGAGGCGATTCTCGGCGAGGAGGCGGACCACACCAGCAACTACGAGGCCACCGAACAGGACAATCTCATCCTGCAGGGCGTCCAGCAGGACCAGTACGGTATCGGCTACTTCGGCTTCGCCTACTACCAGAGCAACACGGACGCGGTCAAGGCGCTCAGTATCGACAACGGCGACGGCTGCGTCGAGCCCTCGCTGGAGACGGCGAAGGCCGGCGACTACCAGCCTCTCTCGCGCCCGCTCTTTACGTATCCACGGAAGAGCGCGCTCGCCGAGGAGCACATCGCCGAGTTCGCACGGTTCTTCGTCGAACAGAGCGCCAACACCGAACTCGTCTCCGAGGAAATCGGCTACGTCCCACGGACCGAAGAGGGCATGCAGGAAGAACTCGACGCCCTCAACAGCGTCATCGACGAAGTCCAGTAACGAGCCGGATATATAGACAATAGAGAACTACGGATACAATCCGGGTACTTTTTCCCGAGATACACAGAATGAGCGAACAACACCGATGAGCAACGAAGGACAGGCCCCGGACCTGGCGGGCGACCGGGGATTCAGGTCAGTCCGTGAGTCGGCATACAAATACGCGCTGGCGGGCTGTGCCGTCCTGTCCGTACTGACGACGGTGAGTATCATCGGGGTGCTCGTCTTAGACGCCGCGGAGTTTTTCGCCGAGGTGCCAGTCTTGGCGTTCCTGACCGGGACGACGTTCAGCCCGAACCTCGAACCGGTCTCGTTCGGCGTCTTGCCCCTCGTCCTCGGGACGATTCTCATCACCATCGGCGCGGGCGCGCTCGCGCTCCCGACGGGCGTGTTGACCGCGATATACCTCAGCGAGTACGCGAGCGACCGCACGCGGTCGATACTGAAACCGATGCTCGAAGTCCTCGCGGGCGTGCCGACCGTCGTCTACGGCTACTTCGCTATCGTCTACGTCACGCCCGCGCTGAACGCCGCGATTACGGGGCTCAACGGCGTCTTCGGGACGGGATTCGACGAACTGGGACTGTTCAACGGGCTCTCGGCCTCTATCGTCGTCGGCATCATGATTATCCCGATGGTCTCCTCTATCAGTGAGGACGCGATGAGTTCGGTCCCGGACTCGCTGCGCCAGGCCGGCTACGGCCTCGGGGCGACGAAGTTCAACGTCTCGCTGACCATCGTGGTCCCGGCGGCGGTCTCCGGCATCGCCTCGTCGTTCATCCTCGCCATCTCGCGGGCCATCGGCGAGACGATGGCCGTCGTGCTGGCCGCGGGGTCCCAGCCGCCGGACATGCCGCCCGTCCAGCAGGCCTTCGGCATCCCGTACGTGGCCCCGACGGACGTACTCGGGCTGTTCACCGAGAGCTCCGCGACGATGACCGTCGCGATGGTCAACATCGCCCAGGGGGACATCTCCGGCGGGTCGACCGCCTACCAGTCGCTTTTCGCTATCGGACTCACGCTGTTCGTCATCACGCTGGCGATGAACGTCGTCAGCGACCTCGTGGCGAGTCGCTACCGGGAGGTTTACGAGTAAATGGCCACGACATCACCGACAGAGACCGAGTTCGGCGAGGTCAGCCGAATCAAGGGCATCGTCTTC
Source organism: Haloarcula sp. DT43 (assembly GCF_037078405.1). NCBI lineage: Archaea > Methanobacteriati > Methanobacteriota > Halobacteria > Halobacteriales > Haloarculaceae > Haloarcula > Haloarcula brevis. Next base: position 1,166,225 of record NZ_JAYMGZ010000001.1, read on the forward strand.
AAGTACGTCTCCTTCGCCGCGTCCATCGTCGGCATCCTCGCACTCGGCGTGTTGCTCGCGTACGTGTTCTGGGACGCGCTCGGACTGGCGAGTGCCGGCACCGGCTGGTACCTCGCGTACACGGGCACGCTGCTCGTCCCGCTGCTCGCGTTCTTCGCCTACGCCCGGACACGGCCCGCCGTCGTCGCGGGGACGTTCGAGCTGTTCAGCATGACGCTGGCCGGCGTCCTACTGACCGGCGCGGGCGTCATCATCCTCTCGATTATCGCCAGCCCCGGGGTGTGGTTCGCGTACTTCCTCACCGTCGTCGGCCCCATCGTCGGCCTGTACGTCTACGGCCAGTACGACCGCGAGGCGACCTGGGTCGGCCTGGCGATGCTCGGGGTGGTACTGCTCGGCCCGGTCGTCGGGACGCTCGGGCTGGGCCCGTTGACGACCGTCGGCTCGTTGCTTGGCTCGCCCGGCATCTACTTCCTGTCGCTCGTGGTCCCCGCGGCCGCCGTCGCCGCGTATCTCTCGGCGGAACGGCTGGATTTCTCCCGGCGCCGGAGCCTGGGTATCGGCGTGGGCCTCCCCGTTCTCGCTATCGCCGCCGTCCCGCTGGTCGACACCGTGCCGGCCATCTCGCGGTCGGTCTGGCTCATCGGGCTCGTGTTGCTCGGCCTCCCGGCCGGGTTCGCGGTCGCGAACACGGCCCGAACCCGCGAGCGATGGCCGGCGTTTGCCTTCCCTGCAATCGTCGTCCTCGGGTTCCTCGCGGGCGAGGCCGTCGTCACCGCTATCGGAGCGACGCCGCCGACTCCGTGGCTCGACTGGCAGTACGTCACCAGCGGCCCGTCACAGACCGCGGCGGAGGCGGGACTGTACCCCGCCATCATCGGCTCGATATTCCTCATCGTGCTGGTGAGCGTGTTCACGTTCGTCTTCGGCGTCGGCGCGGCCATCTACCTCGAAGAGTACGCGCCGGGCAGCGGCCCGCTGGCCGCCGTCACGCGGATTATCAAGGTGAACATCTCGAACCTCGCCGGCGTCCCGTCAGTCGTGTACGGCCTGCTGGGGCTGGGCATCTTCGTGAACATCGAGTCGCAGGTCGGCCCGTTCACCTACGCCGGCTTCGGCGTCGGGACGGTGCTGACCGCCGCGATGACTCTCTCTCTGCTCATCCTGCCCATCGTCATCATCTCCGCACAGGAAGCGATTCGGTCCGTGCCGGACTCGCTGCGGCAGGCGTCCTACGGGATGGGTGCGACCCGGTGGCAGACGATTCGGAACGTCGTCCTGCCGCGCTCGCTGCCGGGCATCCTCACCGGGACGATTCTGGCCCTCGGGCGGGCTATCGGCGAGACCGCGCCGCTCATCATGGTCGGCGCGGCGACGACGAAGTTCTCCCCGCCCAGCGGGCTGTTCGGCAAGCTCACCGCGATGCCGATGCAGATTTTCGCCTGGGCGTTCGAACCGAGTGACGAGTTCCGGTACGGCGTCGTCGCGGCCGGCGTCGTGACGCTGCTCGTCGTCATGCTGACGATGAACTCCGTCGCCATCCTCGTACGGAACAAATATCAACAGGAGGCAAACTAATGACTTCACAGGACATGGCCAGCGACACCGACGTTGAGACCGACGACGACTCCCTCGTGACGACCGACCCCGGCAAGGGCGGCCTGGACGAGAACGCCGACCGCGGCTCGGTCGGGCAAAGCGGGGCGGGGACCGTCATCGAGTCCCGCAATCTTGACGTGTTCTACGGCGAGACCCAGGCGCTCCAGGACATCGACCTGGCAATCCCGGAGAACCAGGTGACGGCCATGATTGGCCCCTCGGGCTGTGGCAAGTCTACCTTCCTGCGGTGTATCAACCGCATGAACGACCTCATCGACATCGCCCGCGTCGAGGGCGAGCTCACCTTCAAGGGGAAGAACGTCTACGACGCCGACGTCGACCCGGTGGCACTGCGGCGGCGAATCGGCATGGTGTTCCAGCACCCCAACCCCTTCCCGAAGAGCATCTACGACAACGTCGCCTACGGCCTCCGCATCCAGGACAAGACGGACAACATCGACGAGGTCGTCGAGCAGTCCCTCAAGAAGGCGGCGCTGTGGGACGAGGTCAAGGACCGCCTCGACGGGTCCGCGCTGGACCTCTCCGGCGGGCAACAGCAGCGGCTGTGCATCGCCCGCGCCATCGCCGTCGACCCCGAGGTCATCCTGATGGACGAGCCGGCCTCGGCGCTGGACCCCATCGCCACCTCACAGATAGAGGACCTCATCGAGGAACTGGCCGAGGAGTACACTGTCGTCATCGTCACCCACAACATGCAGCAGGCGGCCCGCATCTCCGACAAGACGGCCGTCTTCCTCACCGGCGGCGAGCTCGTCGAGTTCGACGACACGGACAAGATTTTCGAGAACCCCGACAGCCAGCGCGTCGAGGACTACATCACCGGGAAGTTCGGATAGCCGTCTCGCTTTTCCCGTCGCCGCTTACCGCTCCAGCGTCGCTTCGGTGTCGATGCCGTACACCGCCTTCGGTGTCTCGACGTGGGCCGTCCGCACTGCGGCGTCGTGCCCGTTCTCCAGCAGCCAGCGGACGCGTCGCGGGACGGTCTTCGGGCCGAGCACCGCACCGGGTCGGTCCGGGTCGTCGATGTAATCGGTCTCCATCAGGAACGGCTCGTCGGTCTCGACGGCGATTTCCAGTTCGTCCTTGTCGGCCAGCACCGACTTCACCGGTCCCTGGAGCCGGCCCCCCGAGTAGTGTTTGACGACCTGCGCCCGGTCGAGGCCGCGTTCTTCGGCCCACTGCGCGACCGTCTCGAAGTCCTCGCCGCCCTCGGTGTGGAGCTGTATCGCACAGCCCACGTCGGCGGCGCGTTCGAACCCGTGGCACATCACCTCGTTCGAGGCCGCCCAGACGGCGTCGTCGACGTCGTAGTGGGGGCGGCCGGACTTCATCGCGAGCGCCCGCCCCTCGGCGACGTACTCCGCTGCCACGTCGAGGCCGGTCCGCATGATGTCCCGCGCCTCCGAGGGCGTGTAGCCGTCCTCGACGAGCTTCGAAATCAGCGCCGGGTGAACCCCGAGGACAGGCCAGGCTCGTCCGTCGAGCACGCCCGACGCCTCTGTGGCGGCCGCGACGGTGAGGTCGAACGCCTCCCGGAACGTCGCCTCCTCGGTCGCTTTCTCGACGAGATGCCAGGACGGTTTGTTGAGTACGAGCAGGTGCGTCCCGCCGTGGTCAGCGAATTCCTCTGCCGCCGCGACGTTCCGGCCGTTGACCGGGTCCAGGTGGAGGTGGTTGTCCAGTACCGGCGTGTCGTCGAGGTCCATACGCGGGCAATGGCACCGGCCGGAAAAACAGTTGGCGTCTTACAGGGTCACCGCGTCCTCCGCCGCGTTCCGCAACGCGTCCGAGCGGCCGTACTCCCCCGGCGCGACGGCGACCGTTCTGACCCCCTCTCTGGCGGCCACTTCCAGCGCCGGCTTGAAGTCTGTGTCCCGCGAGGCGACGACCAGAACGTCTATCTGGCCCGAGACGGCAGCGTCCGTCGCGTCGACGGCCAGCCGCACGTCCACGTCGCCGCTGGTGGTCCGGACCTCGAACCCGCGGGCCTCGGCGGCCTGGATGAGCCCCGGCGAGGCGTTCTGGTCGACGTAGAGGCGGGTCAGCGCCAGCGGGCCGTACTCGGCCGCGATGTCGCGGACCTCGTCGAGGTCCACGTCGAACTCCGACCTGAGGACGTTCGGCCCGTCGACGAACAGCCCGACGCGCCGCCGCGAGTCGATGTCTCCGAATATCCGACGGAACAGCTCCATGCGCCCCTTTCCCCGCCCGCCCCGCTTATGCGTGCCGTTTCGAGCTGTAAACCCGTAACCGCGATATCAAACGCCGGCGCATCGTCTCGACGCACGGTCTCCGTCGTCCTACCCACGGAAGCCGAGCAGTCGAAGCCCGTTTAGCGAGACGAGGACCGTCGAGCCTTCGTGACCGACCACGGCGAGCGGGAGTGGGATGCCCCGGAGGAGGATGGCCCCGACCATGAGCGCTATCGCGCCGAAGGCGATGGCGAGATTGATGGTGAGCGTCCGGCGGGTCCTGCGTCCGAGGCCGAGGACGTAGGGAATCTTGCTGAGGTCGTCGCCCATCAACACAACGTCGGCCGTGTCGAGCGCGACGTCGGTCCCCGCGCCGCCCATCGCGATGCCGAGGGTCGCTGTGGCGAGTGCCGGCGCGTCGTTGACGCCGTCACCGACCATCGCCACGTTCTCGTGTCGCTCGACCAGTGCCTCGATGGTCGCCACCTTCTCCTCCGGCAGCAACTCCGCCTGGACTTCGTCGATGCCGACCTCGTCGGCGATGCGCTGTGCGACGCGCTCGTTGTCGCCCGTCAGCATGACGATGTGCTCCACGCCGAGCGAGCGGAGGTCCGCAATCATCTCGGCAGCGTCGGGGCGAACGGTGTCGGTGAATGCGAGCCACCCCAGTACAGTGACGCCGTCGCCGCGCTGTCTGGCGACGAGGACGCTCGTTTTCCCCTCTGTCTCGAAGGTTTCGAGCCGATTGAGACCGGGGTCGAGCCCCTCGACCGACTCGTCCCCGAGGACCGTCTGAAAGTAGCTCCGGTTTCCGATATGGATGGTTCCGCCGTCGACGTCGGCTCGAACCCCCTTCCCGGCGGCCGACTGGAACCGTGCGGCGTCGGGTGTGTCGAGTGCTCGCTCGTCCGCCGCCGCCACGGTCGCGCGCGCGAGGTGATGCTCCGACCGGGCCTGCACTGCGGCCGCGAGCGAGAGGAGCGAGTCCTCGGTCAGTGTCCCGTCCGACGCACCATCGCGGACGAACACGTCGGTCAACTGCGTGTCGCCCCGCGTGAGCGTGCCGGTCTTGTCGAACGCGACCGCGTCAATGTTCGCCGCGGTCTCGACGTGTTCGCCGCCCTTGAACAGGACGCCCTGCCTGCCGCCGGAGGCGATGGCCGAGAGGACCGCCGCGGGCGTCGAGATGATGACCGCACACGGCGAGGCAGCGACCATGAGCGTCATCGCGCGGTAGAACGTGCTCGTGAACTCGGTGCCGAGTGCGAGCGGAATCCCGATGGCCGCGATGGTGAGTGCGAACACGCCGAGGACGTACGGCTGTTCGAGACGGTCGATGAGCCGCTGTGTCGGGGCCTTCTCGCTCTGGGCCTCTTCGACCATGGTGATGAGGCGACTGATGGCCGATTCGTGGGCCTGTCGAGTGACCTCGATTTCGAGGCTCCCGCTCTCGTTTATCGTCCCACCGAACACCTCGTCGTCGGGTTCCTTGGGGACGGGGACGGACTCGCCGGTGAGCGAGGCCTGGTCGACCGTGCCCTCGCCGGACATCACCACGCCGTCGAGTGGGATTCTATCCCCCGGCCGGACGACGAACACGTCACCGACGGCGACCTCGTCGATGGGAACTGTGACCTCGTCACCGTCGCGCAGGACCTGCGCCTCGTCCGGGCGCATCTCGACGAGGGACTTGATTGCCCGGCGGGAACGGCCGATTGCGTAGTGTTGGAGCGTGTTCGACAGCGAGAACAGGAAGAGGAGCATCGCGCCCTCGAACGGCGCGCCGATGGTGAGTGCGCCCAGCGCGGCGACAATCATCAACAGGTCGATGTCCACCGCGCGGTGGCGGAGCGTCTCGACGGCCCCTTTGAGCCCGTACCAGCCGCCGAAGACGTACGCGACGCCGTAGCCAGCCCACATGAGCAGCGACGGGCCGTTGGCCCACCCCGTCGCCAGGCCGGCCACCATGCCGCCCAGCGTCAGTCCGACGAACACTGCCTCACGCCTGAGTTCCGAGCGAGCGGGCACCTCGTCGGGTTCCGTATCGGGCTCGTCCTGTATCGAGACCTTGCGCTCGCGGACTGCCTGTCTGAGCGTTTCCTCGGAGGTGACGGTCTCGTCGTAGGTGAGCCGAACGCTCCCCGTTCGGAACGAGACCTCGACGTCGTGGACGCCGGGTCTGTCTCGGAGGTGTCGTTCGAGCGCCCGCGCCCCCGCTTCGCCGCGACCACCCCGTCGTTCAATCCGGACCGTACACGTCGAGAGCGGGGGTGTTTCAGTAACTGTCACGTGGTCTCTCCACACAGTGGGTGTTGGTTTTGCATTGTCGATATGTCGCTGGCTCTCGTCTGACGGGATGTCGGCTTCGCACTCTGTCCCGAGCACCTCAACTGACGATAGTCACCGGTATCCGTGCCCGGCGGGTGACTGTCTCGGCAACGCTTCCGAGGAGCGCACGGTCGAGTCCTGCCCGGCCGTGACTGCCCATGACAATCTGGTCGATGGCGTTGTCGTCAGCGAAGTCGAGGATTGCCCGTGCCGGTTTGCCGACTTCCGTGACGGTATCGAGTTCGGTATCCCGCTCTGTTGCGAGGTCCGTGGCCCTCGTGTGGATTCTGCGTGCTTCTTCCGTCGCATTCTCGTACCAGTCTTCGGCGACTGGGAGGCCGCCAGCCTCCACGTCGATAACCGAGTCGATTGGATTGATGACGTAAACCGTAGTAATAGCTGCAGCCGGGAAGGTCTCGATAGCGTACGTGAGCGCACGCTCTGCGAGCGGGGACCCGTCGTAGGCGACGAGAACGTTGGCTGGCACAGAGCAGTTATTTGTCGTGTACTGAAATGAATGTACTGCTCGGTCGATAGTGCTCGATTCGCTATGGGGCGTCTCGGTCGACACTCACAGCCTCCTCAAAGTCGGAACTGCCGGGCCGACACAACACTTAGGAGGATTCCTGCCGCATCTCCAATGATAGTCTTCCGCGGGCGGCCGACGGCGACTGACCGACCTCAGACCATGACCGGAGAACACTACCCGGACCCGGACGTGCTACGCGGGCTTTGTGAGACAATTTCTAACCCGGCCGTGGTATTCGACGCCGACGGCGTCTTCGTCGATGTCATCCACAACGCTCACAACGGGGCGTTGTTCGTCGAGGACCCGGAGGCGCTACCGGGAGCGGACCTCTGGGAAGTCTTCGCCACGCCACAGGCCGACCAGTTTTACGCGGTCATCGAGGACGCGATACGGACCGGCGAGCAACAGCACATCGCGTATCAGCTGGCTGTCGAGGACGGGGACCGCCACTTCGAGGCCCGCGTCACGCCGGTCGGCAGTGAGGAGACGGAACGCGTGCTGTGGCTGGCCGAGGACGTCACACAGCGCAAGCGCCGCGAGGAGAAGCAGGCCCTCGTCGAACGGGTGTTCGAAATCAGTCCGGTCGGACTCGTCGTCGTCGAACCGTCCGGCGAGATTTCGATGGCCAACGGCCGTGCGGAAGACCTGTTCGGTCTCGAACGCGAGCAAATCACCCGCAAGCAGTACACCGAAACGGACTGGAGGATATTCTACGAGGACGGGACCCCGATTCCCGAGTCCGAAAACCCCGTCACGCGGGTCTTCGAGTCGGGTGACCCGGTGTTCGGGTTCGAACACTGGATAGAGTTGCCCGACGGGACCGAGCGGTGGCTTTCGAGCAACGCCGCGCCGATACTCGACGACGACGGGCGCGTAGAGCGCGTCGTCGTCGGTCTGGACGACGCGACGGGGCTGAAACAGCGCGAGGAGCAACTGGAGTGGCTCATCGGGACCGAGACGCTGGCCGACATCGGCGGCTGGGAACTCGACCTGGAGACCGGGCTGATAGAGGGCACTGGGGGCATGAAGCGCCTGTACGGGACGCCGGAGTACAACCCGACACTGGAGGAAGCCCTCGAACAGTACCATCCCAGCGATAGGGAGGCCCTGCGCGACGCCATCGAGGCTTGCAGTGAGACCGGCGAACCGATGGAACTGGAAGCGCGCCGCCAGACCGGCGACGAAACCGAGCGGTGGTTCCGGCTCCGAGCCGAAAAAATCGTCAGGGACGGGACACCGAAACTGCGGGGCATCGTCCGGGACATCACCCGCGACAAGGAGCGCGAGCAGCGGATAATGGTCATGAGCCGGATATTCCGGCACAACATCCGGAACAAACTGACGGTGATACGCGGGAACGCGAGACTGCTCAAACGGGAACTCTCCGGGTCCGACAGCTCCGTCGACGCCGCCGAGCGCCCCATCGACAGAATCGAGACCGCGTCGCGGGAACTCGTCGTGCTGGCCGAGCGGGCACGGACGTTTGACCGGGTCATCGACCGGGACCTCCGGAGCGGCACGGTCCACCTCCGGCAGGTCCTCGACGACATCCGGGCGGACCTCGCGGAGCGCCACCCCGAGGCCACCATCGAGGTGGCGGCCACCGAAGGGGCGGTGTCGGGCGACAGGGTGGCGCTCGACCTGATACTCGACATTCTAATCGACAACGCGCTGGAGTACACCGACCTGTCCGACCCGACCGTCGAACTCGGGGCCGAGGAGACGCCGGCGGGGCAGGTGGCGCTGCGCATCGATACCGACGGGGCCGAACTCCCAGAGATGGAACGCAAGGTCCTGGAATCGGAGACGGAGGGGCCGGTCGCGGACAGTCGCGGCCTCGGACTGTGGGCGGTCACGTGGCTCGTCCGCCGCCTCGGAGGGTCCGTGACGGTTTCCGACGACCTCGACGACGGCACGCGGGTCGAACTCACGTTCCCGCCGGCGCGAGACGGGTGACGAACTCGGCGCAGTTTTCGGACAGGCTTCACCCACCCGTTCGGTCGATTCGACGATTTGATATCGTCGTATGTGATTTATCGTCGGGTCACGGGGGCCAAACGGTAAGACGACGCGGGACGAGATATCCGCGTATGTCACTGCGGTCACCACCGCTCTCTGCGGTTCACGAGACTGCCGACGCCTCCTTCACCGATTTCGGCGGGTGGGAGATGCCGGTCGAGTTCGAATCGATTCGCGCGGAACACGAGGCCGTCCGGGGCGAGGCCGGGAAGTTCGACGTATCCCACATGGGACAGATAACCGTGTCCGGCCCGGACGCGGCGGCGCTGACACAGCGGCTGACAACCAACGACGTGACCGCACTGGACCCGGGCGAGGCCCAGTACTCGGCCATCACCGACGACGCGGGCGTCATGCTCGACGACACCGTGGTCTACCGGCTCCCGGCGGGCGCGGCCGAGGAGTTCCTGTTCGTCCCCAACGCCGGTCACGACGGCGAGATGACCGAGCGGTGGCTCACGGAGCGGGACGAGCGGGGCCTGGACGCGACGGTGACGAACCGGACCGAGGAGTACGCGATGGTCGCCGTCCAGGGGCCGGACGCGCCGGCCCTGCTGGCGGCCGAGACGGACGGCGTCACGCTTTCGGCCCTGTCCCGGTTCGAGGTCGCCGACGGGACCGTCGCCGGCGTCGACGCGCTGCTGGCCCGGACGGGATACACGGGCGAGCGGGGCTTCGAGGTCCTCTGTCCCTGGGACGACGCCGAGACGGTCTGGAACGCGCTGGCCTGTCAGCCCTGCGGGCTCGGCGCGCGCGACACCCTCCGGCTCGAGATGGGCTTTCTGCTCTCCGGTCAGGAGTTCCACCCGGTCGACGAGCCGCGGACGCCGTACGAGGCTGGCATCGGCTGGACCGTCAAGCTCGACACCGAGTTCGTCGGACGGGACACGCTGGAGGGTATCGCCGCGGAAGGCCCGGCGGAGACGCTCGTCGGGCTCGAACTCGTCGACCGCGGCGTTCCGCGCCACGGCTACGACGTGACGACGCCGGACGGGGACGCCATCGGCCACGTCACCAGCGGGACGATGAGCCCGACGCTGGGGACGCCGATTGCCCTCGCCTACGTCCCGACAGCCCACGCCGAGCCGGGCGAGTCCGTCCGCGTCGTCGTCCGCGGGGAACCGAAGAAAGCACGTATCAGGAGCACGCCATTCCTCGATAGATGAGCTTCGACGTTCCCGACGACCTGCGATATCTGGAGTCACACGAATGGGTGCGCGTCGCCGGCGACACCGCCGAGGTCGGTATCACGGCGTTCGCACAGGACGAACTCGGCGACGTGGTGTTCGTCGAACTGCCCGACGAGGGGACGGCGCTGACGGCGGGCGAGGACTTCGGCGTGGTGGAGTCCATCAAGGCAGTCTCGGACGTGTACGCCCCGGTTTCCGGCACCGTCACGGCGGTCAACGACCGGCTCCGCGACGAGCCGGAACTGCTCAACGAGGACCCGTTCGGCGACGGCTGGATGCTCGAAGTCGAGGTCGCCGACGAGGGCGAACTCGAAGGCCTGCTCTCGCCCGACGCCTACCGCGACCAGATAGCGTAACCCCGGTGGCAGTGGTCCCCTGCAGGGGGTGAAAGGAGTAACCTAATGTGGACACGGTCGTTAGCTGTTGCCATCATGTCACCCCCGCGCTGCTGGGTGGTTCTCAAATGAGCGATAGTGACTCACACGCGACAGGCAGTCCGTACGCACCGCAGACGGCCGCAGAGACCGCCGCGATGCTCGACGCAGTCGGGGCCGACGACCTCGACGCGCTGTTCGACGTTCCCGAGTCCGTCGCCTTCGACGGCGAGTTCGGCATCGACGCCCGGAGCGAGCGGGCGACGCGCCGGGAGGTCGCGGCCCTGCTGGGCCGTAACGCCGACCTCACCGAGTTTCTCGGCCGCGGGCACTACGACCACTACGTCCCGAGCATCGTCGACGACCTCGCCGGCCGCTCCGAGTTCCTGACCTCCTACACGCAGTACCAGCCGGAGGTCGCGCAGGGTTTCCTCCAGGCACTCTTCGAGTTCCAGTCGATGCTGGTCGAACTCACGGGGCTGGGCGTCGCCAACTGCTCGATGTACGACGACGCGACGGCGCTCGGCGAGGCGGCGACGCTCGCCCAGCGAGTCCGGTCGGTGTCGGGCGACCGGGTTCTGATCCCCGAGCACCTCCGCGAGGGCAAGCGCGCAGTGCTCGCGAACTACGCCGACGGGCCGGGCCTCGCCGTCGAGTCCTATCCGATGGACGACGGCGCGGTCGACGTGGATGCGCTGTCCGACCGGATAGACGACGACACCGCGATGGTGTACGCCGAGTCGCCGACGGTCCGGGGGGTCATCGAGGAGCGCCTCGGCGCTGTCGGCGACCTCACCGACGACCACGACGCGCTGTTCTGCCTCGGGTCGGACCCCGTGGCGCTGTCCCTGCTGGAGCGCCCGGTCGACGTGGGCGCGGACGTGGTCGTGGGCGACGCGGCCTCGCTCGGCACCGGCACGGCCTACGGCTTCGGCCTCGGGATGTTCGTCACGCGCGAGGAGTACCTGCGGCAGGTCCCCGGGCGGCTGGTCGGGGCCAGCGAGGACGCCGCGGACCGCCGGGCGTACACGCTGACGCTCCAGACACGCGAACAGCACATCCGCAAGGAGCGGGCCACCTCGAACATCTGCACGAACCAGGCGTGGGTCGCGCTCCGGACCGCGATGCACGCCGCGTGGCTCGGCCCCGACGGACTGGTCGACCTCGCGAACGAGTGCGTGACTCGCCCCCGGGACCTCGCCGACCGTCTCAACGACATCGTCGGGGTGCAGGCACCGGTCCACGGCCGCCACCACTTCCGGGAGTTCGTCGCCCGCACCGACCAGCCGGCCAGCGCCATCGTGGCCGACCTCGCCGACGAGGGCTACGCCGTCCACGCGGTCGGCGAGCACCTGATTCAGGTGTGCGCCACGGAGACCACGGCCGAGGCCGAGGACGGCCTCGTCGCGGCGCTGTCGGAGGTGGCGAAATGAACTACGACCAGGCGCGCTGGACCGACGACGGCGACGACCGCTACGAGCCCCTGCTTTCGGAGAAGGCCAGCGAGACCGTCGAGGTCGAGGACTCGACGCTACCCGAGGACCTGACGCGGGACTCGCTGACGCTCCCGGGGCCGGCCGAGCCGGAACTGGCCCGCCACTACACGCGCCTCTCGCAGATGAACTACGGCGTCGAGAGCGGGCCGTTCCCGCTTGGCTCCTGTACGATGAAGTACAACCCCTCGTTCACCGAGGACGTCGCCGCACGGCCCGACGCCGCGGTCCACCCGGACCGCCCCGACAGGACGGTCCAGGGGACGCTCGCGCTGTGTCACCGCCTGCAGGACTACCTCGGCCGCATCGGCGGGATGGACGCCGTCACCCTCCAGCCCCCGGCCGGCGCGGCCGGCGAGTTCACCGGCATCCGGATAGCGAAGGCCTACCACGAGGAAAACGGCGACGAGCGCCGTGAGGTCGTCATCCCGGACTCGGCCCACGGCACGAACTTCGCGACGGCGGCGATGGCCGGCTACGACGTGGTCGAACTCCCGAGCGACGACGACGGCCGCGTCGACGTCGAAGCGCTGGCGGCCGCAGTCGGCGACGACACCGCCGCGCTGATGCTCACGAACCCCAACACGCTCGGGCTGTTCGAGCGCGACATCGAGACCATCGCGGACATCGTCCACGACGCCGGCGGCCTGCTGTACTACGACGGCGCGAACCTCAACGCCCTGCTCGGGCGCGCTCGCCCCGGCGACATGGGCTTCGACGTGATGCACTACAACGTCCACAAGACGTTCGCGACGCCCCACGGCGGGGGCGGCCCCGGAGCCGGTCCCGTCGGCGTCCGCGAGGGACTGGCTCAGTTCCTGCCGGCCCCCCACGTCAGGGAACGCGACGGCAACTACGAGTACTACGAACCGGAGGCGTCGATTGGCAAGGTCCACGGCTTCTACGGCAACTGGCCGGTGCTGGTCAAGGCCTTCGCCTACATCGCCCGGCTCGGCGACGCGGGGCTCCGGGACGCCAGCGCGAAGGCCGTGCTGAACGCGAACTACCTCGCCGAGCAGATAGCGTACGACGTGCCCTTCGGCCCGTTCCACCACGAGTTCGTCGCCAGCGCGGGCGACCAGGACGCGGCCGACGCCGCCAAGCGGATGCTCGACTACGGCGTCCACCCGCCGACGACGAAGTGGCCCGAAATCGTCGACGAGGCGCTGATGACTGAGCCGACCGAGGCGGAGACCAAGCGGTCGCTCGACCAGCTCGCGGCCGCGTTCGACGCCGTGGCCGGCGACTCCGACGCCGAACTGGCCGACGCGCCCTCGCGCCCGGCGGCGAAGCGCATCGACCAGGTCAGCGCCGCCAGGACCCCGCGGCTCTCCTGGCAGGCCCTCGACGACGCGTAGCCGCGTTTCGACATTTGATACTTTCGCCCGAGCGTATATGATACCCCGCCGTATAGCAGTTATAACGGAACGCTATGTCGGATACGCCGAACTTGTTGTACGTCGGTCCTGCCGACGAGGACGCGGACACAGCCACACCGGACGCGTCGGCCACAGTCACGACAGTGACGGGCGCGCTGTCGGAACTGGCCGACCGGCCCTACGACATCGTCGTCTGTGAACAGACCCTGCCGGGGGACGAGTCCGGCCTGGACGTGCTGGCGGCGATACGCGCCGACTATCCGGGGCTTCCGGTCGTCCTCACGACGGCCGAACCGGACGGCGCGGTCGCCGCCCAGGCGACGCGTCACGACGTGACCGAGTACGTGCCCCGCAGCGAAGTGTCGCTGTCGGACCGAGTACGCGACATCGCGGGGCGCGAACCGATGGATACCGACGAGGGTGCCGCCGGCGACGGCCGGGCGAGACTCCCGCCGACGCTCGCGGCTCCGTTCGACGCCATCGCCGGCAGCATCTCCGACGCCGTCGTCACAATCGACGACGAGAGCGAGATAGTGTACGCGAACGACGGGGCCGCCGAACTGACGGGCTACGACCGCGGGGCGCTGGTCGGAGCCGACTTCGCGGAACTGATTCCCGAGCACCTGCGAAGCGCCCACCGCGAGGGCATCGACCGCTACCGCCGGACCGGCGACCGGAACGTCGACTGGGACTCCCTCGAACTGCCGCTCGTGACCGCCGCCGGGGACCAGCTGACCGTCGCGGTGTCGTTCGGCGACTTCGAGCGAGACGGGCAGTGGTTCTGTACGGGCGTTCTCAGGGACATCTCCGGCCGGAAGGAGCGCGAGCGCGCCCTCGAAGAGACGAACCGGCGGCTCGACCTGGCGCTCGACGCGACCGACACCGGCGTCTACGAATGGAACCTGGGAACCGACGAGATGGTCTGGGACGACGCGACCGCGGCCCTCTTCGGGACGACGCCGGACGCCTTCGAGGGCACCGTCTCGGCGTTCTACGAGTACGTTCACCCCGACGACCGCCAGTCGCTCGAAGCGGCCTTCGAGCGGGTCACCGACGGCGACGAGCGGTTCGACGCCGAGTTCCGGGCCGCCGTCGACGGGGAGACGCGGTGGCTCCGGACCCGTGGCATCGTCGAGGACCGCGACGCCCAGCCCCCGCGTCTGGTCGCCATCGTCACAGACATCACGGAGCGCAAGGAGCGAGAGCGGACGCTGCGTGCCAACAACGACTCGCTCCAGGAACTGACACAGCTGGCCACCGCGGACGGACTCAGCGAGACTGCGACCGTCGAGCGGGCCATCGGAATCGGGCTGGACCGGCTCGGGATGTCGTTTGGCTACCTGAGCCGTATCGACGATGGGGTCCACGAAGTCCGGACGGTCGTCGGCCGCTCCCCCGTCGAGCCCGGCAGGCAGACGGCGCTTGAAGACACCTACTGCAAGCGGGTGCTCGAAACCGGCGACCTCTACGCGATTACCGACGCCGCCGCGGCGGACGGGCACGTGGCGGAGGTGTACCACGACTGCGGTATCGCGTGTTACGCCGGCGGCCTCATCACGGTCGACAGCGAACCGTACGGCACGCTCTGTTTCGCCGACCGACAGGCCCGCGCGGAGTCGTTCTCGGAGAACGAGGAGGCGTTCCTGAAACTGCTGGTGGAGTGGGTCAACCACGAACTCCAGCGCCGCCACCGCGAGGACGAACTCGAACGGTACGAGAACATCATCGAAGCGGTCGACGACGGCGTGTACGCGCTCGATTCCGAGGGCTATTTCGAGTTCGTCAACCAGGCGATGACCGACCTCACGGGCTACGCCGAGGACGAACTGCTTGGCTCGTACACCGGCTCCATCAAGGACGACGCCGTCGTCGAGCGCGCCGAGTCCATCGTCCAGGCGATGATATTCGGGGACCGCGACGACGAGGAGTCGTTCGAACTCGAGATACAGCAGGCCTCGGGGAACTCGTTCCCCGCTCAGGACCACATGACGCTGCGGTACGACGACGACGGGCGGTTCGCCGGCACCGCGGGCGTCATCCGGGACATCACGGAGCAGAAACGCCGCGACGAGGCGCTGTCGGGGCTGCTGGACACGACCCGGTCGCTCATGCAGGCCCAGACGCCACAGGAGGTCGCCGAGACCGTCATCGCGGCGACCGAGGTGGACCTCGGGTTCGACCACGCGCTCGTCAGGCTCTACGACGAGGAGACGGACACGCTCCGGCCGGTCGCCGCCAGCGACGAGGTGCCCGAACGGCCGGTGTACGACGCCGACGAGGGGTTCCCCGGCGACGCGTTCGAGCGCGACGAACCGATGGTCGTCGACGAGTTCGAGCGGGTAGACAACTACGAGTCGAACGTGCTGACCGCGGCGATGTACCTCCCGCTCGGCGAGTACGGCGTCGTGAGCATCGGCGCAGAGGCCGGCCACGAGTTCACCGACTCGGACGTCTCCATCGGGGAGATTCTCGCGTCCAACGCGGTCGCGGCGTTCGACCGCGTCGAGCGAGAACGGAGCCTGTTGCGGTACGAGTCGGTGGTCGAGAACGTCCGTGACATGATGTACGTCCTCGACAACGAGGGCCGGGTCCAGCTGGTCACCGAACCGCTCGCGGAGTGGCTCGGCTACGAGCGGGACGCGCTCCTGGGCCAGCATCCGAGTACCGTCCTCGAACAGGGTGCCATCGACGAGTTCGACCGCCGCATCTCCGACCTCTGCCGGCAGGGCGGGACCGGCGCGGTCCAGTTCGAAACGACGCTGGAGACGGCCACAGGCGAGCGGCGACCGGCCGAAATCGAGGTGTCGCTGCTCGACGCCGACCAGTTCCGCGGCACCGTCGGCGTCGTCCGAGACCTGACCGAACTCAAGCAGGCCCGGGCCGAGCTAGAGGACGAGCGCGACCGCTTCTCGTACCTGTTCAACACGCTCCCCGACGCCGTCATCGAGACGGAGACGGTCGGGGACGAGTCCGTCGTCAGGTCGGTCAACCCCGCTTTCTCCGACGTGTTCGGGTACGGCCAGGACGGGGCCGTCGACAGCCCGCTGTCCGACCTCCTCCGGCCGCCGGACACCACGGGCGACACGCTCCCCCGGTTCGACGAGACGCAGACGAACGGCGACGCATTCCAGACCGAACTCCGGCTGATGACCGAGACCGGGTTCCGCGACTTCCTCTTCCGGGGCGTCCCCTACAGCCGGGACGGCGACAGCGTCCGTGGGTTCGGTATCTACACCGACATCACGGACCAGCGGGAGCGCGAACGCCGGCTGAAACTGCTCAACCGCGTCCTCCGGCACAACCTCCGGAACGACCTGACCGTCGTCCTCGGGATGGCCGACGCCCTGGCGGAGCGCATCGACGACGCCGAGCGTCGGTCCATCCTCCGCAGGCTCCAGCGGAAGGCCGAGGAGATGGCGGCTCTCGGCGAGCGCGCACGCGAGATGGAGCGGTCCGTCCGCCGCGACCAGTTCGGGCAGGACCCGGTCGACGTGCCGGCCGCCGTCTCCGACATCGTCTCCACCTACCGGGACGAGTACGCCGGCCGGATAGAGACGGACCTCCCGGAGCAGTCAGTCAGCGCGGGCGACGGGCGGCTCCACCGGGTTCTGGGCGAACTCGTCGAGAACAGCCTCGAACACGGCGGCGACGAGCCCTCGGTTCGTGTCGACGTGCAGGCGGGCCAGCAACTCATCGCGATCACGGTCGCGGACGACGGGCCGGGGATTCCACAGCACGAACTCGACGTCGTGACCGGCGACGAACCGATAACGCAGCTCCGTCACGGGACCGGGCTCGGGCTGTGGCTCGTCGTCTGGGTGACAGAGACCTACGGCGGGACAGTCGAGTTCGACAGCGGCCCGGACGGCGGGACGGTCGTCACGCTGGAACTGCCGCGGATGGACGCCTAGATTGCCTCGCGGATGCGGTCGGCGAGGACGCTGTACTGCTCCGTGCCCGTCCCCTTCTGGACCACGGCAGTGACGCCGTGTTCCGCGGCGGTGTCCGCGACGTCGTCGTACTCGCGGGCCGTAAACAGCAGGAACGGGATGCCGACGCCGTCGTCCCGGAGCGCCCGACACAGCTCCATCCCGTCCAGCCGGGGCATCTTGTAGTCGCTGACGACCGCGTCGAAATCGTCCGCCGTTGCCAGGTCCAGTGCCGTCTCGGGGTCGGTTTCGGTCGTTATCTCGAACCCGTCCTCCTGTCCCAGAAACGCACCCACTATCTCCAGGACGTCCTCGTCTTCGTCTACCAGTAGGACCTCGATACTCATCGGTTCTAGGTCCGTGGTTCCCCGGTAAAAACTCTCGGTCACCGCATCGCGTCCAGGTCGACGACGACCGCCCTGTCCACGGTAATCCAGGTCGATAGCTTGGCGACGCCGGAGAGCCCCCGCGGCGAGACGGTACAGCGGTCCGGTTCCCCGGTGTACTCCACGACGGTCATCGACAGCTCCTGTGGGGCCCCCGGCCGCTCGTCCGTCGCGCTCCCGCTACCGTCCGGGTCGAGGCTCATCGGTACGAGAGACTGCTCGGGGATAGTGTAAAACAGCTGCTAAGAGGTCTCTATACCGCTCGGGAGAGCTATGCCGCCTGTCCGGTGTCGACTTCGCCGTCGATGCGGACGAACCCGTACTCACACTCCGGGCAGTGCCACTTGACCTTGGTCCCCAGGTGCATCGTCGTGCTCGCGACCTTCCAGAAGTCGCGGTACTCTTCGCATTCGGGACAGTAGTGTTCGAGTTCGAGGCCCATACCGAGTTGGTTCCGCGGGGGTACAGTTGAACTTCCCGGTTCCGTCCGGGCCGTCGAAGCAGGCAAGCCGCTCGAACCCCTGGGTCCGGTATGCCATCGACGTACGAGCCGACCCGGCCGACCGAACTGGCCGTCGACGCCGACGCGCCGCCGCCGTCGGCGACCGAGACGGCGACGTTCGGCATGGGCTGTTTCTGGGCCCGGACGCGCGGTTCGGCGCGATGCCGGGCGTCGTCAGGACGCGGGTCGGCTACGCCGGCGGGACCGAACCGACCCCCAGCTACTACGCGCTCGGCGACCACACCGAGGTCGTGCAGGTCGAGTACGACCCCGACGCGGTGAGCTACGCGGCCCTGCTCGACGTGTTCTGGGCGAACCACGCGCCGTTTTCGGCCCCGCACAAGCGCCAGTACCGCGCTGTGGTGCTGGCACACGACGACCGCCAGCGCGAGGTCGCCGAGCGGACGCGAACCGACCTCGAATCGCGGACGGGGACGGCAGTCGAGACGGCTATCGAGAACCTCGACCGGTTCTACCTGGCAGAAGACTACCACCAGAAGTACGAACTCCGCTCGACGCCGGTGGTCGCCGACGAACTCGAAGACCGTTGTGGCGACGGGTTCGTCGATTCGACGGTCGCTGCCCGGCTCAACGGCTTCGTCGCCGGCCACGGGGACGACGCCCAGCGCGAGGCGCTGTTCGCCGAACTGGACCTCCCGCCGGCCGCCCTCTCGGAGGTCCGCCGCCGGCTCTGAGCCGGCGGGTCGGCCGCTCCCCAAGGATTCGCCCACGGCTATAAGACGCTGGCAGTGCCAGCATCAGCTATGACTATCTACACCGGCCGCGGCGACCAGGGCCAGACGGACCTCCGGAACATGGAGCGGGTCTCGAAGGACAGCCGCCGCATCGAGGCGTACGGCACCGTCGACGAGGTGAACGCGCTGGTCGGCGTCGTCAGGCCGACCGGCCACGACGACATCGACGAGAAGCTCCGCGTCGTCCAGAACCACCTCCACATCGTCCAGGCCGACTTCGCGAACCCCAGCCCCGACGAGGACGACCCGCGGATACAGGAGTCCCACGTCGAGACGCTAGAGGACCTCATCGACGAGGCCGACGCGGAACTGGACCCGCTGGAGTCGTTCATCCTCCCCTCGGGGTCGGAGCCGGGGGCGAAGCTCCACCACGCCCGCGCGGTCTGTCGGCGCGCCGAGCGCCGCTGTGTCTCCTTCGCCGCCGAGGAGGCCGGCGTCAACGAGACGGCCATCATCTACCTGAACCGCCTCTCGGACGCGCTGTTTACCCTCGCCCGCCTCGTCAACAAGCGCGAGGGTGTCCGCGAGGAGAACCCCGAGTACTGAGCGCCTCCACCCGGCCGCCGCGGTGGGCGGTGCCGCGTCGGCGGTTCGCAATAGCAAAGTGACCGGCCCGGAAGGGTGAGGTATGAAAGCGACCGCGAAGGCACATCCGATTCAGGGGCTGGTGAAGTACCACGGGATGCGCGACGAGGAACTGCGGCTGCCGTACCACGACAGCATCTCCGTCTGTACCGCGCCGAGCCACTCGAAGACGACCGCGGCCTTCGACCCCGACCGCGAGGAGGACGTGTACGTCATCGACGGCGAGACGGTCACCGGCCGCGGGGCCGAGCGCATCGACGCCGTCGTCGACCACGTCCGGGACCTCGCCGGCATCGACCACGGCGTGCGCTTCGAGTCGGCGAACAACTTCCCGACGAACATCGGCTTTGGCTCCTCGTCGTCGGGCTTCGCCGCGGCGGCGATGGCGCTGGTCGAGGCCGCCGGGCTGGACATGACCCGCCCCGAAATATCGACGGTCGCCCGCCGCGGCTCCTCGTCGGCCGCCCGAGCGGTGACCGGCGCGTTCTCCCACCTCAGGACCGGGATGAACGACAAAGACTGCCGGAGCGAGCGCATCGAGACCGACCTCGAAGACGACCTGCGAATCGTCGCCGGGATGGTCCCCTCCTACAAGGAGACCGAGGAGGCCCACAAGGAGGCCGCCGAGAGCCACATGTTCGAGTCGCGGATGGCCCACATCCACGGTCAGATTTCGGATATGCGAGACGCACTGTACGACGGTGACTTCCACCGGACGTTCGAACTCGCCGAGAAAGACTCGCTGTCGCTGGCCGCGGCGACGATGACCGGCCCCGCCGGCTGGGTGTACTGGCAGCCCCGCACCATCGAGATTTTCAACGCCGTCCGGGAGCTTCGAAACAGCGAGGACGTGCCGGTGTACTTCTCCGTCGACACCGGCGCGAGCGTCTACATCAACACCACCGAGGCGTACGTCGACCGCGTCGAGGAGACGGTCGCGGACTGCGGCGTCGACACCCGCGTCTGGGACGTCGGCGGCCCCGCACAGGTACTCGACGAGGACGCGGCGCTGTTCTGAGCGCTCGTTGCCCCGGACCGCCCACGCTCACCCGGCCCCGTGGTCGACCGGTCGCCGGAGGCGGAGTTCCACGTCGGTGCCACCGAGGCACCCCTCCGAGACGGCGACCAAGCCGTCCGATTCGCGGACTATCCACTGGGTGAGCCACAGGCCCGTCCCCGTGCTGTGAGAGAGCGGCGTCTCCGTCCCGGTCGCCAGGACGCCTCCTGCGTCTCGGGGAGGCCCGGACCGTTGTCGGCGACCGTGAGCGTGACCCGGTCGGTGCCGGCCTCGGGCTCGGCGGTCACCTCGACGCGGGGGGTCGCGGCGTCGTTGTGCTCCACCGCGTTGTCGAGCGCGTACGGCAGCAGTTCGTGCCCGACGACGCGTCCCTCGACCCGGACGTTCCGGCGGAGGTCCACGGCCGCCTGCTCGGCCCGCAGACGCCCGGTCCGGTCACGGAGCAGGGCGTCGAGGTCGAACGTCGTCCGCTCGGACCCGTCGCCGTGTTGCAGTTGCTCTATCTGGTGTGCGGCCTCGCTCAGCCCCCGGATGTCCTCGATGCGGTCGGCGATGACCTCGACGTGCTCGCTGTCGCACTCCTCGGCGAGCAGGTCCAGGTGGCCGCGGACGACGGTCACGTCGTTGCGGATGTTGTGGCGAAACAGCCGGTTGAGGACGGTGATCCGCTGTTCCCGCTGCTTCTGTTCCGTGATGTCGTTGACGACCAGCGACGCGCCGTCCGTGCCGTCGCCGTTGAGCGGCGCGCCCCACAACTGCACGTCGAACGACGACCCGTTGGCGTGTCGGTGGCAGGCCTCGACACCGGTCAGGGACTCGCCGTCGACGAGCGACCCGAGTAGCTCGTCGAGTTCGGCGGGGGATTCCCCCAGCGTGTCGGCGTAGGCCCGGCCGGTCACCTGTCCTTCCGTCCACCCGAACAGCCGCTCCGCGCCGTCGTTCCAGAACTGAATCGACCCGTCGGCGTCGATCACCACCACCGCCGCGGGGACCGACTGGACGATGGCCGAGAACCGTTCGACCAGCGACCCGACCGAGTCCGCCAGGATTTCGACCTCCGCGTCGCGGTCGAGCCGGGCGTCCAGCAGCGTCAGAAACTCGGACAGCAGTGTCCGGGAGAGGGCCTCACGCTCGCGGACCGCGCTGTCCTGGTACGCCTCCAGCAGCGCCTGTCGCGTCTCCGTGTGACCCGCTTCGGTCAGCGACTGGAACAACTCGCCAACGAGTAACTCGACACCGTCGTCCATTTTAGGCTAGCCTAGTCGCCACGGTACGTGAATATAAATGGTACGGTGGGTCGTCCCCACGGAGACAGGCCTATGAGCGTCTGGTCCCAACCGGGCGGTATGCGCGTCGCCGTTCTCGGAGCCGGATACGCGGGGCTCACGCTCGCACGGAAACTCGAAGGGACGCTTCCGGACGGCGTCTCGCTCGTCGTCGTCGACGAGCGGCCCGAGCACCTCGTCCAGCACGAACTCCACCGGGTCGTCCGGCGGCCGTCGCTGGCCGCGGAGATAACCGTCGACTTAGACGCGGTGCTGGACTGCGAGATTAAGCAGGCGACGGTCACGGATGTCGCCCCCGACGAGGGGACGGCGACGCTCGACGGCTCGGAGACGCTGTCCTACGACGTGGGCGCGGTGTGTCTCGGTGCCCGGACGGCGTACTACGGCCTGCCGGGCGTGCGCGAGCACGCGACGCCGCTGAAACGGCTCGAAGACGCCCGCGACATCCGCGAGCGGTTCCTGGCCCTCGACGACGGCGACCGCGTGGTCGTCGGCGGCGCTGGCCTGTCGGGCGTGCAGGTGGCCGGCGAACTGGCCGAGATGCGCGAGGACGGCGTCGAGGTCCTGTTGCTCGAACAGGACGACGCCGTCGCCCCGTCGTTCCCGCCGGCGTTCCAGTCGGCGGTCCACGACGCGCTCGTCGACGTCGGCGTGACCGTCCGCACGGGGACGGGTGTGGTCGGGGCCGACGCCGACGCGATTGCGCTCGACGACGGCTCGGACCTATCGGCGGACCAGTTCGTCTGGACCGGCGGCATCGAGGGGTCGCCGGCGCTCGACGCCGACCGGCCCGTCGTCCGGGCGGACCTCCGACTCGGCGAGTCGACGTTCGCCGTCGGCGACGCCGCCCGGGTCGTCGACAGCGACGGCGAGGCCGTCCCGGCCAGCGCGGCGGCGGCCATCCGCGAGGCCCGCGTCGCCGCCGACAACATCGGGACGCTCGTCGACCGCAAACGGGGCGACGCCGGCGGCTTCGGGCCGCGGCTCACACAGTACCAGTTCGACGTGCCGGGGTGGCTCGTCTCCGTCGGCGACGACGCCGTGGCGAAGGTCGGCCCTTCCGTCCTCACCGGGCGGGCCGCGCTGGCGCTCAAGACGACCGTCGGTGCGGGCTACCTGGGAACGGTGGGGGCCGTCGAGAACGCGGTCGACCTCGTCAGCGAAGAACTGAATCTCGACGCGGACGGGACGGACGAGCAATAAAACAGCGGCGCAGTCAGTCCTCGTCGCCGTCGGTCGCGCTCCCGAGCACGTCGTCGGGCTCTATCCAGATGACGAACTCGTCTTCGTCCTCGCGGTCGACGACGCCGTTGATGTACTCGCCGTCGACCGGCGCGGAGTTGACCTCCGACTCGGCGACGGGGACGACCTGTCGGACCTCGTCGACTATCCAGCCCATCGCGCCTTGCTCCTCGAACACGTCGGCGTCGAAGACGACGATGAGGTTCTGCGTGCCCTCGCTGTCGATGTCCATCATCTCCTTGGGGTCCAGAATCGTCGTAATCTGGCCCCGCAGGTCGACGACGCCATCGACGTAGTCGTCGGTGTTGGGAACGCGGGTGACCGTGTCACGTTTGACGATTTCCTCGACGTAGTCGATGTCGAGACAGTAGTACTCGTCGCCGAGCGCGAACTCGAGCACCCGGACCAGCTCTTCGGTCTGTGTGGACTCGTCGTCGACCGCCGCGGCGCGAGCGCCGCCCTCGGTCGTCGCCGCGTCGCTCCCTTCCATCGCCTCCTCGATGAGTTCCTGGTCGGGCAGTTCGACGCCGGTCGGCCCCTGCATCGGGTTGGCCGACGCCGAGAGGTCGTCGGTCGGCTGGTCGACAGCGTCGGCGTCCGAGTCGGTGTCACCGGCCACCTGCTCGGAGGCCTCGGCCGCCCGCTGTGCGGCGGCCATCGCGTCGGCGGTGTCGTCGCCGGCGTCCGAGTCAGCCTCGTCGCTCTCGGCCGTCTGTCCGTCGGCGGCCACGTCGTCGGTGTCGGCGGTCTCGGTCGCCGGCTCCTCGCTCTCCGGTGGTTCACCGGCCCCGTCCGCGGAGGCGTCGCCCGCTTCCTCGGCGTCGTCGGTACTTTCCGCCTTGTTCCCCTCGCGCATCTGCCGGATGCGCTCCGCCCTGTCCATGCGTTCGTCGTCACTCATGCTGGTACCTCTGTGTCGGTAAAGCCGAACTGCTCGTCGAGTTCCGCGGCGATGTCCTCGAAGACAGCCGCCATGTCACACGGTTCCTCGGCCGCGAAGATAGACTGGCCGGCGCTGAACGCCCGCTGGAGCGCCACGCGCTTGCGGACCTCCCAGACCGGGCTGTCCGGGAACGCCATGTTGAACCACTCGAGCATCGTCTCGTCCTCGGAGGTGGTCTCGACGCGGTTGGCGACGACCCCGAGCGTGGTTATCGACGCGTCGGTCCCGCGCTCCATCGCGGCCATCTGGTCCATCAGCAGTTCGATGGCCCGCTCGGAGGTGGCCTCAGTCAGTGCGGGAACGAGGACGTTCTGTGCGGCGTACATGCCCGTGTCCGTCAGTTTCCCGTAGAACGGCGGGCAGTCGATGATGACGTAGTCGTAGTCGGCCTCGACCGTCGACAGCGCCCGGTCGAGCGTATCGAGCGCGTGTGACCCGGTGACCATCTCCGGCGTGACGTTGATGGCAAACGAGGCCAGCGCGTCCCGGTCGACGTCCCCGCCCTGGGTGTTGGCCCGGGCGAGGAGGTCCGCGATGGTCAGTTCGTGTTCGGCCTGGAGCATGTCGATGCTCGACGGAACCACGTCCATCTCCTCGCCCTCACAGATGAGGTCGCCCAGCGCCGACGGGTCGCCGGTCAGCGCGTCGAACAGCGTCGGCGGGTCGGCGTCGTAGGCCTCGACCAGACCGACGCCCTCCGTCGCGTTGCCCTGGGGGTCGAGGTCGATGAAGAGGACGTCCCGGCCGCGGTCGTTCAGTGCACCGGCTACGTTGATAGCAACCGTCGTCTTTCCGGTCCCGCCTTTCGCGTTGGTCACGCAGAAGCGGGCTGGACCGGTTTCTGATTGCCGGCTCATCGTCGAAGTATCCACAGGTCGACCCCGAGTCACTATAAAAATGTGGTCCCGATTATCAACGCCGCAACTGGGGGACGGCACGCGGCAGAGCGGGAAACGCCCGTGAACGCGTGCATGACGGCCGTCAGACGGTGTGCAAGATTTATGATTGTGTAGATTGAAGGGTCAGTATCATGACCATCAACCCGCGCGACTACGACCTCGACGAGCTACGGAAGATGGCTCGCCAGCGGGGGAACGGGATGGGCGACGAGGAGGTCCCGGACCCGACGAACCTGGATATGGGACTGGACGGCGACGACGAAGAAGTGCTCGCGGGGAGTTCCTTCCGCTCCGGGCTGTACCGCGAACTCCTGCCGTTCCTCGGTGGCGAGGCCCAGGAGAAGCCCTACCTCGAAACCCTGCCAGAGACGTACGCCGCGGAGTTCGTCGTCTTCGAGTGGCTGGAGTTCCTGCTGATGCACTCCGGCTACCAGGGGGCCGACGAAGCGCTCGACTACTACCGCTCTATCGACTGGATAACCGAGGCCGTCCAGGACGACCTCTCGGACTACCTGCTCGGCATCGACGAGTCCGCGACCAACGACGACAACGAACTGAGCGTCGACGACCACATGCTGAGTCTCGTCTACGTCGCGAAGCTCACCGCGATGACGTAACCCCCTCTTACTCGCCCGCTCCGAATCCCTGACAGCGCCGGCCGTCCGTATCGACTGCCCGAGGGGACGGCTATCAGACATGAATACTAGGGAGAGGATATATAGCGGGCGGTCGACAAGGACGACCGTACATGAGTGACGAGGATGCGGACGACGACACCGGGTCCGAATCGGACGCCGGTGTGTCGTCAAGCGGCGCTGCCGCTGTTCCGGTCGGGGTCAAGCTCGGGAGCACCCGGACCGTCATTGCCCTGCCGGGCGAACACGGCACGGAGAACCGGATTATCAAGACGCTGACGTGCATGGCGACCTACGAGGATGCCCTGACCGGCGAGGAGAAGGTCCTCTACGGCGAGGAGGCGGCCCGGGAGTACCCGGACCGCGTCCAGTACATGCTCCGGTCGGGACTGCCCGAGGACGCCGACCGGGCCGAGATGACCAAGACGTTCTTCGAGGCGATAATCGAGGAACACGACATCCCGGAACACAGCGGCGTCGTCTACGCCATCCCGACCATCGACAACCCGACCGGGCTGGAGAACCTCCGAGACGTCATCGAGAACTCCCCTATCGGGCTGGACCTGGTCGAGAGCTACCCCGAGTCGCTATGTGGCTCTATCCCGGCCTTCGGCGACGACCTCGAAGCCATCGACGAGATATTCGTCGCCGTCAACATGGGGTCGACGAACCTCGAAGCCTCCGCCTACCGCCGGGGCGAACAGCTCTCCCCGTTCACGACGGGCGCGGTGACCGGCAACGAGGTCGACCGCATGATAGCGAACTACGTCGAGGAAGAGACTCAGGGCCGAGTCAACATCGACACCCAGACCGCCCGCGAGTACAAGGAGGAACACGCCGATTTCGTCGACTTCGAGCCGTTCACGGACATCATCCAGCAGCCCGGCGGCGGCTCGCACGAGTTCACCATCGAGCGCTCGGTGATGGACGCCCTCGACGAGTACCTTGACGACGCCGTCGACGAACTGGCGAACACGTTCCTGCCGGAACTGGCCAACGACTACATGAAGGTGTACCAGCTCGCGCTGGACCGACCCATCGCCCTCACCGGCGGCATGGCTTGTATCCCCGGCATCGTCGACGAGTTCGAGGAGCGCCTCAGCGCGGAACTGAACCGCGACATTGAGGTCATCGCCGCCGACGAACCGGACGTCGCGCCGACCATCGGCGCACAGCGCATCGCGGCGCGGCTCGTCGAGACCAACTAGGGGTTCCGCCAGCAGTTCAGCCACCGCTCGATTCTCGGCTCCGGTCGCGCCATCCTGTGGCCCCGACCGGTCGATAGCAGTTCGAACACGTCGGTGTCGATGCCGAGGCTGGTCGCGTCGGTCGAGAGACCACCCTGTGGGCTCCGCTCTCCGAGACGGCTCCGTGCCATACGTCGCGTTCGGGCACATGATACCTAAAGCCAAGTCAGACGGCCGTCTGCCGGCCGGCGGACGGCCCGGCACGAGACCGTGGCCCGACCGGGGACTGTCGGGTCGATACACCCGAGAATCGTATTAATTTACGGCGTCGGTATCAGAATAGATAAGTGAATATCAAGGCCTAAGACGTATTCTAACCCGATAATGGGAAAAATTATCAACTTGAATAATTGCGAGGGCGACCCGCCCGACCTCCTCACCGGGACCGGTCCGGGGGGGCTCCTCTCGTCGGGGTATCTCCACGACGGCCCGGCGCTGGCGGCCGTCGACGACGACGAGACGCCGCAGTTCGTTCTCACCAGCCGCAAGCACGGCGTCGAAATCGGTCCGCCGGACGCCGGCGAGACGGTCCAGCCGGGACGCAACTATCGCATGATAGGGGTCGTGACGGACAAGCGGTTCCTGGTGCTGGTGGGCGACGCCGACGGCGATACGCGGTTTTCCGTCCCGCACGTCGACCTCGACCAGATAGCCAGCGACAGGTCGCTGGGGCACGGCCGGGTCACGTTTCGGCGGTGTGGCGACACGGAGTGGCGGGTCCACTGCGGCAAACAGGGCCTCGTCGACCTGACCGCGTACCTCTCGCACGCGTCGCAGGCGTGGGTTCGCGTCGAGAACATCCTCGACGAGGTCAAGCGGATGCTCGTCACGGCGACCGAACAGCGCGACCAGGGGGACCACGAGGGGGCGCTGGAGACGGCTCAGGAGGCCGGGGACCGCCTCGACACGGCCGGCGAGACGGCCGCCGAGTTTGGCCCGCCCGGGGACGCGAACGCGCTCGAAGGCCGCGTCAGGACCGTCCGGGAGCGCCACGCCGCGACACTCACCGAGGTTCGGCGCAGTCGCGCCCGGCGGGCGGTCGACACCGGCGAGCAACGCTGGCGGGACAACGACTTCGAAGCGGCCTACGAGGCCTACGACGCGGCGCGGTCGGAGTACGACGCCATCGTCTCGCTCCCGAGCGAGTCCGTCCCCGACCTCGCCGACGTCCGCGAGGAACGCGAGCGACTGGACGACGTCGTCGCGGACCTCGAACGGTCGCCGCTCCGCACCGCGGTCGCGGCCGACAACGAGGCCGTCGCGGCGGAGGACCCCGCCGTCGCCGCCGACCACTGGGCCGAGGCGCTCGACGCCTACCGCGAGGTCCTCGAACTCGACTGGGGCGCAGACGAGCGGCGATTCGCCGGCGACCCCGAGAAGGTCCGCGACCGGCTGGGGGCCGTCGCGGAGAACCTCGTCGCCGCCCGGCGGACCGTCGCCACGGACGCGATGGAGGCCGGGGACTGGTACGCCGACGCCGGCCAGCCCGACGTCGCCCTGGAGGAGTACGAGGCGGCACGGGCAGCGTTCGAGACGGCCCTGGCGGCCGCGCGGGACTGTTACCCGGACGCCACCGACCACCTGGAGGCGGAACTCGACGCCGTCGAACAGCGACTCTCGCGGACGGAGGCCAGGCTCGGCGGCGAGCGCGTCGACGTGGACGAACGCTTCGACGAGACCGAGCCGGTGCCGGACGTGGACCTGCCGGCCACCGACGACCGCTCGCTGTCGCCGGCCGACACCGCCGACCTCGCGGACGCCGAGGGCGGCATCGACGACGCCGACCCGAAAATCGACCCGACCGGCCACGGCGGGTCGTAGTCACGCCAGCGTCGCACCTACAGCGACCGTTCGCGCACTGGAACCTCGCCAGCGGCGGCTCCGTCGCGAGGACAGACCTAGATACACTGCACCATGTGAATGAAACCCACAATTCGGCCGTTACAGACCGTCTCCCGGCCGACCCCGACTATGGGCGGGAGAAAGTTTATATTCTTTAGTGAAGTATATACAATTATAATGGACTGCACCAACTGTGGCACACGGATGTCGTACAACGACCAGACGACGAAACTCACCGAGTTCGTCTGCCCCAGTTGCCACGAGACCGTCATCGACTGGAAGGCCCAGGCCCGCAACGCCCGCGTCCACTAGTTCCGCCCGCCGGTTCCGTTTCTCCGACAGTCTCGCTCGCAGCCACCACTCTGTCGAGTGACCGCTCCATTCTCGGACACCGCCATCGGCCCGTGCTGACGGCCCGCCGGAGACCGCCGGGCCCGGACACTTCGGCGACGGAAGCCACAAGAGCGTGCACGTCCGTTCAGAAACGATTGCCGAATGTTTTTATATTTCAGGCGGAGATAACGGGGCAATGGCAGATTCGCCACGCGTCGGCTGTCTCTACGCCGGTTCCTGTACGGACGAGCAGGCGGCGGCGTACGACTGGTGTCGGGAGGTAGTCGACGGCGCGGAGCGGTGTGCGCTCTCGGCCGTCGAGCCCACCGAGTACGACGTGCTCTGGTGGCATCGGGACGAACTGTTCGACGAGCGCGCGCTGGAAGACGCGCCGGCGCTGGCCGCGTACGTCCGCGAGGGCGGCTCGCTCCTGTTGACGCTGAGCGCGCTCTCGGCCGTCGAACCGCTCGGCTTCGAGGCGGTCGCGCCCGACGCCACCGGCTGGGAGGAGATTCCGGAGCCGACCGGCCACCTCTGGCAGTCCCTGTACGCCGACCACCCGATTCACGCGGACTACGACACCCTGCGCGTCCACACTCGCGGTCCCGGCGTGACGATTCCCTACGCGCGGTACGAGTCCATCGCGCCCCAGTCCGGTGACGTGCTCGCTAGCACGGTCCGGGGCGACACCGACGTGGTCAAGGGGATGACGGTCATCTCCTGGGAGCCCGGCGACGGACAGGTCCTCGGCGTCGGCTCCTCGGTGGCGTTCGCCCAGCCGACCCACGACGTGTGTCGGGGCAACCGCGAGACGCTCGTCCGGAACGCGCTGGCGTTCCTGGCGACGGACGAGCGGCATCCGCTGACCGGCCGCCCGAAGGACGTCGACACGTTCGGCCAGTTGCGCGAGCGCCTCGACGACGACCCGTCCCGGCCGTCCTACCACGTCACCCCGCCGGCGAACTGGCTCAACGACCCGAACGGGCTCATCCACTGGAACGGCCGCTACCACCTGTTCTACCAGTACAACCCCGTCGGCCCGTTCCACAACACCATCCACTGGGGCCACGCCGTCAGCGACGACCTCGTCCACTGGGAGGACCGCCCCGTCGCACTCACGCCATCGCCCGACGGGCCCGACCGGGACGGCTGCTGGTCCGGGTGTGCGGTCGACGACGGCGGCGTCCCGACCGTGCTGTACACCGGCGGTCGGGACAAGCGCCAGCTCCCCTGTATCGCCACCGCCGCGGACGACGGACTCACGGCCTGGGACAAGGACCCGGACAACCCCATCATCGAGGAGTTGCCGGCCGAACCGGAGGTGCTCCGCACGGAGGACTGGGAAGGGGAGTTCCGGGACCACTGCGTCTGGCGCGAGGACGGCACCTGGTATCAGCTCATCGGGGCCGGCATGGAGGGCGGCGGCGGCGCGGCGCTGCTGTACGAGTCCTCGGACCTCCGGAACTGGGCGTATCGCGGCCCGATTCTGACCGGCGACCGCGACACCGCCGGCACCGTCTGGGAGTGCCCGGAGCTGCTCGACTTCGGCGACCGCCAGCTCCTCCACGTCTCGAACTACGAGGACGTGGTGTACTTTCTGGGCACCTACGCCGACGGCGAGTTCGAGGTCGACCGCCGCGACAAGCTCGACCACGGCGACTTCTACGCCCCGCAGTCGATGTGGACCGACGACGGCCGCATCCTGACATGGGGGTGGCTCCCCGAGGCCCGCGACGTGAGCGGGCAGTGGGACGCCGGCTGGTCCGGCGCGATGTCGCTGCCCCGCGAACTGTCCCTGGCCGACGACGGCGGCCTCTGCCAGCGGCCGGCCCCGGAACTCACCGCGCTACGGGGCGAGAACACCGGCTACGACGCCCTGCGCCTCGGCCCCGGCGACACGGAGCGGCTGCCGGTCGAGAGCCGGTCGTTCGAGCTTCGCGCCACCGTTCGGCTGGAGGACGCCGAGGCCGTGGAGCTGTCCGTCCTCGAATCGCCGGACGGCGAGGAGCGGACGCCGGTCCGGTACTCCTACGAGAGCGAACTCGCGGTCGACCGGTCGGCCTCCAGCACCGACCCCCAGGCCACCGGCGACACCCAGTCGATGCGGGTCCGGCCCTACGACGCGCCGCTGTCGCTGCGCGTCTTCGTCGACGGGAGCGTCGTCGAGGTGTTCGCCAACGAACGCCACTGCCTGACCAGCCGGGTGTATCCGACCCGCGAGGACGCGACCGGAATCTCGCTGTCGGCCGAGGGCGGGCGCGCGACCGTCGCGTCGCTCGACGTCTGGGAACTGGACGCCGCCTGGTAAACAGCCGCGGCCGGACGTCAGCGAACGCGTCGCTGCGTCCGTTCTTTCACTCGGTCCCCGTCCGCGCGCCGTAGCTCCCGGTGTCGGCGCGGTTCCCGCGCCGAATCAGTTCGCGGTCGGTCGGCGGCAGTTCCTCGCCGTCCAGCGGGATGTGCCAGTGACCCAGCGCGCCGAGGATTCGCGTCCGGCTCCCCTCCACGTCGAGTCTGAGCGTCGGGCCGAGCGAGCCGCCGAACCGGCGCATCTGCTCGGACTCGGGCAGGTGGGCGATTTCGTCCAGCGTCTCGCCGTCGAAGTCGTAGTAGTTGAAGAAGCTCTGGACCAGCACCTCCTCGCCGTGGGGGAAGGCCATCCACGAGTACGACTGGAACGGCGCGTTCGCGGGGTTCGTGGCGACCAGCCCGGAGTCGTTCAGCGGGACGTACTCGCCCCGCAACTCCTCGGCGACGAAGCCGTACAGCGCGTCGAACCCGTCCAGGCCCGGCGCGAAGGTGTGGAGGTGGCTGGAGACGAACAGGTAGTACAGGCCGTCACGGTACACGACGTGGGGGCGTTCGAGTTCCTGATTGACGCCCACGGCGTCAAGCAGCGGGTCTTCGAGTTCCCACTCCAGCGGGTCGCCCGTCGGCGAGCGGGCGAGGCCCACGCTCCCGTTGAACTCCTGGAGTGCGGCGTCACCGCCGCAGGCGTCGCTACCCTCGGGGACCGGCGTGTTCGCCTCGAACAGGAGCCACGTCTCGCCCGTCGCGGGGTCCTCGAAGAACCACGGGTCGCGGAAGGTGTATATCATCCCCCGGGACTGCTCCTCGCGCTCGTAGCGGTCGCCGTCCGGAGTGAGCAGTTCGTGATGGGTCCACGGTCCCGAGAGGTCGAACCCGTCGTCGGTGTCGATTCGCCCGCCGCTCGCGCCGACGATGCGCTGCGTGTAGGTCAGGTCCTCGCTCCCCTCCTCGCCGGCGGCGGTGTAGTAGAGATAGACGCTGCCGTCATCGTCGTACAGCGCCGACCCGGCCCACTGGCGCTGGCCCAGGGCCGCCTCGAACACCGGGCCGGCGTTGTGCCAGGTGCGGCCGTCCTCGGAGTAGAAACAGCGGATGGTCGCCACGTCGTGGCGCTTGCCGGGCAGCAGGTCCGACGGGGCCGTCAGCGAGAAACAGACCCGGTAGCCGTCGACCGAAGCGAGCGTGCCGTCGCGCTCGCGGAGGAACCAGGTGTCCCAGATGTGGACCTCCGGGACCTGGTCGGTCGCGGGCGGGTAGACGATTGGGGCGACGGTGTCGTCGGTCCGCTCGATGCGACGCGCCTGCTCGCGCGTCCAGCCGGCGCGAGCCCTCGTTCCGGGACGACTCTCGCCGCGTGTCTCGTCTGTCATACCCCACGTTGGGCCGACCACGGCTATAAATGTTGTCAGGTGGGTACTACGGGTGTTGTATGAAAAATTCGAAACACGTGCGGGACGGCGCTGGAGCGAGGCCCGGGCACCGGCAGACTACTCGCCCGAGTCGTCGCTCCGGCTGACGCCTTCGGGGCCGGTGATGTCGATGGGGCGGACCCATTCGTACCAGATGAAGACGACGCCGAGGCCGTACCCCAGCGCCCAGGCGGCGCTCCCGACCCAGGGGTACCCGAGCGTGCTGAACCCCCAGTTCGCGAGGCCGGGGAGGACGACCACGAGGACGACCGTCAGCGCCAGCACCACTGCGTCCTGACTGTTCACGGTCGCGCCCTCCCCGTCGCTTGGCCGTTCATACGCCACGTTAGGAGTGGACACTCCTGAGTCTGTCGAAAGGCCGGCTCGGGACGACACTGTAGCCGTCCCATTTTTATCATCGTATGCCCTACCCCGGATGTCGGGAATGTCTCAGAACCACACAGACCGGTCGTCTTCGGAAGACATCGAGTGGTGCTACGATGCCGTCCATCGTGTGTCGCGGACGTTTAGTCTCACGATTTCGGAACTCAACGAACCGATGGCCCGGGACATCTGTCTGGGCTATCTTCTCTGCCGTGTGGCCGACACAATCGAGGACGCCGGTCACCTCCCTCCCGCGGTGCAGACGGAACTCCTGCAGACGTACAGCCGCTCGCTCGAACCGTCGAGCGGGACGACCGTGTCGTCGTTCCACGACGCCGTCGAGGAGTGGATTCCCACGACGACGAACGCTGACTGGGAGGTCGTCGAGAACGCCGACCGCATCGTCGACGTGTTTCACGCGCTCGATTCCCACTCCACACAGACGATTCGCGGCCCGGTCCGGGAGCTCGTCGACGGGATGGCGATGTTCGTCGACCGCTACGCCGACGCCGGCGGACTCCGAATCAAGACCCTCGACGAACTCGAAGAGTACTGCTGGTACGCCGCCGGCACCGTCGGCACGCTCGTGACCGGCCTGGTCTCTCACGAGGCCACCGACGAGCAGGTTGTCCAGATGGAGGACAACGCCCGGTCGTTTGCCCTCCTGCTCCAACTGGTCAACGTCGCCAAGGACGCCGCGACGGACATGGAAGAGGAGAACAACGTCTACCTCCCGCTGGAACTGCTCCACGAGCAGGGACTGGACCACAGCGACGTGAGCGACACCGACAACGTCGATGCGCTGGTCCCGGTCATCGAGCAGGTCACCGAGCGAGCGGAGGGGTACCTCGACGACGCGCAGGCGTGGCTCGAAGCCATGCCCGAGACCCGCGGCAACACGCTCTCGGCGTGGGCGATTCCGTTCCTGCTCGCCGTCGGCACTATTCGGGAACTCCGGGAGCGGCCCGCCGACGTCATCGAGCAGGGCAACGTCAAGATTTCCCGCGAGGAGGTCCACTCCGTGACACAGCAGTTCGGCGGCGAGGACGACCCCGCTATCGGGGAACTGCGGGCCAAGATACGCCGGCAGCCGCTCCACCAGTACTGAGACCTCACAGAGACATTCCCACTTCGCGGTCGGTTGCGACTCCTCGCTGGACGCGCGACCGTGCCCCGCTCTACTTTTGGCTTCCCCTCGCGTGTCGTACTCCCGGACGATTTCTCTGAGCCACCAGAGCTTCGGCCCGCTCGTCGCAAGCGTCGCGGCCGCGGCGCTGGCCGGCCGACAACGCCAAGCGACGTGGCGGGGACAGAACACTCATGGCCGCCCTGTGTGAACGCGGCCTATGGCCACAGCGGCGTCGGGGCTCTCCGAGCCACAGGTACTCGCCAGGACGAAAGACCGGCTGTTCGCGGACCGCGAGGACGCCTACGTCGTCGCGGACACGCAGTTCGCACAGCGGCGGTGGCTGGACGACACGACCATCGAGGCGTCCGTGCAGGCGACGCTCGCCCCGTTCAACCACGTCCGGGTCGGCACCGGCTACCCCGACCTCGTGGGCGTGCAGACGCTCTCGACGGACCTGGTGTCCGTGGACCGGCTCGGCGACCGGCCGCCGCTGGTCGCCGTCGAGGCGAAGGGGTACACCGGCGACGGGACCGTCGACGCCGAGCGCGGGGTCGTCCAGGCCCACGACCGGCTCAACGAAGCCAACGTCGCCTTCCTGACCGCGCCCCGGGGCGGCATCTCCACCGCCGCGCGGACGATGGCCCGCGAGCTGAACGTCGGGGTGCTTGGCGTCGCCCCCGACGGCTCGGTCTCGGTCCTCGAACGGCCTCGCGTGGTCGGCCACGGGTCGATGGACGCCGCTTCGGCCATCCGGTTCCAGGCGGGCGCTCAGGGCGTCGCCGACCAGAGCTTCGGGCTCAACCATCCCAAGAACTACGTCGCGGTGCCGCTGGCCGTCTACCACGACGGCGACACGCGGGCGCTGCTTTCCTCCCACGTCGTCGGGGCCGTCGAGGGCGCTCTCGGGGGCGCAGCGTTCCTGAACCTGGTCGAGCCCGGCCAGGGCTCGCCCGCGCTGACGCCGCTCGGTCGGGAGGTCGTCCGGTTCGCGCTCCGGACGGACGGGGACCTCGACGCCGCCCTCCGACGGTTCGAGGACTGGCAGCGCTCCCGCAAGCGGTTCGTCGACGTCGCGCCACAGTGGGGGCAGCTCGTCCGCCGGGTCGTCTCGGAGTACCCGGCCACCGAACTCCTCGTGGACGGGCTCTACGCCTGTCACCGGGACGGCTACGACGCCCCGTCGCTCGTCGAGTTCGTCGAGTACCTCCACGCGCTCCACCCCGAGTTCACCGTCGAGCTGTTCCTCCGCGGCGACGAGGCCGTCCGCCAGCGGGTGCTGACCGGCGACGGCGACCTCCGCCGCCCGGAACTCGCGGACGGCGGCGTCTACCACTCCCCGACCGTGTTCCAGCTGAAGGCGATGTACTACCACGCCGGCGTCGTGACCGAGCGCGGCGCGGAGCCGTCGAACCTCGACCCGGAGACCGACGAGTGGGCGCTGTGTGACCCGCTCGCGTAGCGGTCTCGCGCACAACGCTGAAGCGTCGGTAGCCCCTACGGTAGCGCGATGGCCCGGACCCTGGAGCTCCCCAACGGCGACGTCGTCTCGCCCGACGACGTGTTCTGCTACAACGACTACCCCTACCGGCTCGTCTGGCTCGACGACGACACCCACGAGTTCGCGCTCTCCCCGCTGTACTGGGGCGACAGCGGCATGGACATCCCGTTCCGCGACCGCGAGGCGCTCGTCGACCAGTGGGAGGTCGACTCCGAGGGCCGGATGACGGCCGAGGAGTGGGCCGGCTGGCTCGACGATGCGACGACGGACCCCAGGTACACCGACGACGAGGTCGCGTCGCTGGCGGCCGAACTCCCGACGGAGTGGACTCCAGAGGGCGGGACCGACGACTCCGGGGGCGGCCTCCTGGACCGCCTCGGGCTGTGAGCGCTGCGGACTCTGAAAGGTCTTAAGCCGTCGTCCCGCAACCCCATGCATGGAACCCATCTGGCTCGCCGCCGGCGGGGCCGCTCTCGCCGTCGGCATCGCCCTCGCGGTTGCGATTACCCGCCGCTCGTCCAGCAGCGCGTCGAAGCGCGCCCACGAGGCCGCACAGGAGCGGGACCCGCCGGTCGAACTCGGCGAGACCTACGAGTTCGGCGTCACCGAGTTCACCGATCACCACTCCGGCGACCGCGTCGCCGTCGGGAAGGTAGAGGGGTTCGTCCTGTTCACCGAGGACGTGCCGTCGTCGGTGTCGGCCGGCGACGTCATCCGGGCGAAGGTGCTGTCGTTCAACCGCGACCACACGTCCGCCGACGCCCGGTTCGTCGAGCGGGCGTGAGCGAGCCGCGGTCGGACGGGACGCGTGCCCGTTCGGTCCGGAGTGAGAAACCGATATGTGTCCACCGCGCTAAGGGTGTAGCCATGAGCGAATCGGACGGGCAGAGTACGCCACAGGACACCCGTGAGGTCATCATGGAGGCCACCTTCCGAGCGCTGAGCAAGCACGGGTACAAGGACCTGCGGGTCCGCGACATCGGCGAGGAGATGGACATGTCCCGGCAGGTGATTCACTACCACTTCGACGGCAAGTACGACCTCATCTCCTCGTTCCTGGCGTACATCATCGACCAGTACGAGGGCAGCGTCGAGGTCGACGACGAGACCGACCCCCGCTCGGAACTCGACGTGCGCATCGACCGGTGCCTGTTTGGCCCGGAGTTCGAGGACTTCTCCCACTGGGACCGGATGCAGGTGTACCACGAACTGTACGCCTACGCGCAAAACGACGACGAGCACCGGGCGCTGTTCAACGAACACTACGACCGGCTCCGGGACAGCATCGTCACGGTCATCGAAGACGGGATAGAACAGGGCACGTTCCGCGACGTCGACGCCGACCTGATGGGCCAGCTCGTCACCGACGTGATTCACGCCGCCCGGGGCCGGCGTATCGCCCTCGGTCACGAAGACGCGCCCGAGGAGGCCAAACGCGCCGTCAACGACTTCGTTCTCGACTCGCTGTACCCCGCGGACGCCGGCAAGCCCTAGACGGGACTGATACCGACGCTAAGCGCCCACGTCCCGGTCGCGGACGCCGCGACGACGAGCGCGCCGCCCGCGAGCGTCACGTTCTTCAGGAAGCTGTTCAGTTCGTCCTGTCGGTCCTCGTCCGGCACGGCCCAGAAGTCGTGCATCGTCACCGCGGAGACGACGAGGAACGCCGCGAGGGCGACCGCCGCGACGACCGGGAAGACGCCCACGGTCACGCCGAGGCCGCCGAGGATGAGGAGGCCGCCGGACGCGAGGACGGAGAACCTCGGTGCCGGGAGGCCCTTGTACTCGGCGTAGCCGGCCATCTGCTCGGTCTGAGTGAAGTGGCTCAGCCCGGTGAACGCGAGCACGCCACCGAAGAGCACGCGGCCGATGACGAGCAACACGACGTCGATTTCGGCCATCAGGCGCTCACCCTCCAGGCTTCGCGGTAGCTTGCAACGGTACTACTCGGGGTAACTGTGGGATTCATTGTGAGAGTGTATTCTGACCGCGTGCTCAGAGTTCCGGTACGTCCGACGGCATGTCGAAGTCGTGGTAGTACTCGCCTTTCTCCTTCGAGAGGATGTCGAGCACGGCGGCCGCGCCGTCGCCGGCCGCGATGACCGCCTGCCACTTCTCGGCTCGCCCCATCGCGCCCGTCGCGTAGACGTTCTCGACGGACGTCTCCATGTCGACGGTCACGTCGACGACGTCCTCGTCGGTGAACGCACAGCCGAGATCCTCGGCGAGGCTCCGGTCGCCGCCGGTCGCCAGGACGACGTACGCCGCGGTGTACTCGTCCCCGTCCGTCGTCAGGACGAACCCGTCGTCGGTCTGCTCGATGCCGGTGACCGCAGTCTCGTGGAGCGTCGCGCCCCGGTCGCGGGCCTGCCCGCGGGCGATAGTGAGGAACTCCTCGCCGCTGATGGACCGCACGGCGGGGTAGTTGAACAGGTGCGCCTTGTGCATCCAGGACTCGTCCGTGTCGAAGGCAATCGTTTCGAGGTCGTTCTTCGCAGCGTACTGTGCCGCACTCAGTCCGGCGGGGCCGCCGCCGACGACTGCTACATCTGCCATATGTCACGGCACGGGTCGCCCGCAAAAGAGTCTTACCATTTGGTAAAACGCGGCCAGTGCGGAACGGACACTGGCGGTCGGCCGTCAGCGAGTTACCGGCACGGCGGCCCTCACAGGACGAACGGGCCGCGCTGTCGAATCGGCTCCCCGTGCGGGCGGCCCGAGACGGCGACGACCCGGAGGGACTCGTCGCTCCGCAGCGTCACCGACCGCGCGTCGGTGACCGGCAGGACGTCACCGGCGGCGAAGGGCCGCCCCTCGGCCGTCCCGCTGCCGTCGACGCCGTAGACGAATCCGGCCCATTCGTCGGGCACCGACCACGTCCACGCGTCGGCGACGGTCACGTCCAGGTATTCCATCGGCGTGTGGAGGCTGATGGGCGAGCCGTCGCCGACGACCGTCGTGACCGTCGCGCCGTCCCGTTCCGCCGTCGGCAGTTCCGCCGCCCTCGCGTCGACGTAGTCCGGGTCGACCTCCTTCTCCGCCCGCGGCAGATTCACCCAGAGCTGGAGGCCCGTACAGGCCCGTCCGTCCGCGGGGAATTCGGAGTGGCGTATCCCGCTCCCGGTCGTGATTCGCATCGCGTCGTTCTCGTAGGCGGTGTTCGTGACCCCGAGCGAGTCCTCGTGTTCCATGCCGCCCTCAATCATGTACGAGACTATCTCGAAG
The DNA here is from genome assembly GCF_037078405.1 of Haloarcula sp. DT43. NCBI lineage: Archaea > Methanobacteriati > Methanobacteriota > Halobacteria > Halobacteriales > Haloarculaceae > Haloarcula > Haloarcula brevis. Next base: position 1,204,906 of record NZ_JAYMGZ010000001.1, read on the forward strand.
CCGCGGTGTGGGTGCATCGGGAACCCCTCGTCGGGGTCGATGTAGAACTGCTCGAACAGGACGAACGGGTCGAGGTTGTGCGGATACCCCTCCGTCGGGAACGCGCGGTTCGAATTCACACCCGTCCCGTGGCGGACCGTCTCCCCGGCGACGGGGCCGTCGGTCGACGCGTGGGACTCGCTGCTGGTCATACTCCCCATAGTTTACCGAGCGGTAAAAGCGGCCGGGTACGCCTCGGCACGTCTGTGTGCGGCGCAATCGCTGGCAGATATCCGACAGTCCACGCGGCGGCCGGTCGGGATACGCGTCAACGGACGCTATGGCAGACCTGGTTCGGGGAGTCGGATACTCTCCTTCAAAAGTGTGAAGCGAACGGATGGGTTGGGGCGGATTCGAACCGCCGACTTCCTCCGTGTGAAGGAGGTATCATAACCGGACTAGATCACCAACCCGACGCACTCGACTCTATTCGAGCCCGTCCCTTAAGAATTGCTTTCCGTCTACGCTTCCGTCTCGTTCTTGCCGCGGTAATCCCCGATTTTCTGGCGGGCGTCGGCAATCGCCTCCTCGGCCTCGCCCTCGGCTTTCTCCTGTAGCTCCTTCAGGTCGGACTTGACGGCCTCCAGCCGGCTGGGTTCGGGCTCTTCCTCCTTCCCGGTGAGTTCGCGGAACCGCTCCTCGACCGGTTCGAGTTCTTCTTTGACGCCTCTGGTGGCCGTCTCACCGGCGCGTTTCAGGTAGTACCGCGCATCTTCGAAGTGTTTGTTCATATCTGTCCCTACGCGAAGGACGAATATATCTCTTGTGCCCGAAACACGGTGTGGAAGCGCGGCATATCGCGGGACGGCGTTCGTCCACAGTAGTAAACGTGTCCCGCGGGTACGAACTGTTTTGCGCCGGGACCCGCAACGGGGAGACATGTTCACGAGGGTGTCGATTCCGACGCCGTTCCAGGTCGGGGCTGTCAACGCCTACATCGCCAGACGAACCATCGTCGACCCGGGACCCGACAGCGAGGAAGCGTGGTCGCGCCTGGTCGAGGCGCTCGAAGCCCGCGAACTCGCACCGGGCGACATCGAGCAGGTGCTCGTGACACATCCCCATCCGGACCACTTCGGCATGGCGAACCGGTTCGCCGAGCAGGGCGCGCGCGTCCTCGCCAGCGAACCGGCGGCGGACATCATGCACGACTTCGCGGCGCAACTGCACGCCGAGCAGTCGTACTTCGCGGACTTCTTCGAGCGGTGTGGCGTCTCGCGCGAGACGGCCGAGACGGTCACGCAGTTGCCGGAGGCGTTCCTGCCCTACGCCCAGAGCGTCGACACCGACCGCGCGCTGGGTCCCGGTGACACCGTCACCGTCGACGACACCGAACTCGTCGTCGACAGCGTGCAGGGCCACTCCGCCGGCGAGATTATCTTCTCGTACGACGTCCAGGGCCGGCGGGAGGCGCTCGTCGGCGACAACGTGCTCGGCGACATCACGCCGAACCCGTTCCTCCAGCTCCCCGACGACAGCGGGATGCGTCCGCGGGTGTTGCCGGCGTTCAACGACTCCCTGCGGTGGCTCCGCGAGCAGGGTCACGACCGCTTTCTCACCGGCCACCGCGAGCCGGTCGAGTCCCCACAGGAACGCATCGACGCGATTCTCGACGAACACGACCGGCGCACTGCGGAGGTCGCCGACATCGTCGCCGGTGGCGCGACGACGCCAAGCGACGTGATGACGGCGCTGTTCGGCGACCTGCCGGCCACCGAGTACTTCGCCGGGATGAGCGAGGCCGTCGGGCACCTGGACGTGCTCGAAGTCGACGGTTGCGTCGAAAAACGGTCAAGCGGCGGCGTGTTCGTCTACGAGTCGGCGTAGCCGCGAGTTACAGCAACTGCGCGGCCTGGAACGCGATTTCGGAGACGCGGTTGAAACCGGGGACGAGCAGCACCGTCACGATGGCGGCCCCCACCACGGCGGTGTACAGCCCCATCGGGTACGACTCGATGGTCCGGTTGCCCGTCGGCTCCTCTATCCACATCGCCTTGACGACGCGGGAGTAGTAGAACAGGCTGAGCGCGCTGTTGATGATGAGCGCGGCGGCCAGCGACCACGCGCCGACGTTGAGCGTCGCCGAGAACAGGTAGAACTTCGAGAAGAACCCGCCGCCGATGGGCAGGCCTGCGAGGCTGAACAGGAACACCGTCATCGCCGCGCAGGCGACCGGCGCTTCCCTGCCCAGGCCGTTGTAGTCCTCGAAGCGGCGGCCGACGCCCCAGTACTCGGCCAGCGCGATGAACAGGAACGCGCCCGTGTTCATGAAGCCGTAGACGAGCAGGTGGGACATCCCGGCGCTCAGGCTGAGGCTCAGCCCCTCGCCGGAGCCGGAGACGGCGGCGAGGCCGATGAGGACGTAGCCGGCGTGGCCGACGCTGGAGTAGGCCAGCATCCGCTTGACCGTCTCCTGGGTCGCGGCGGCGAAGTTCCCGATGAACATCGTCGCGATGGCCAGTATCTGGAACGCCATCACCCAGTTTATCGCGCCACCGGCCGCAAGCAGGTCACCGATGGGGAAGGCGACGGCGAAGACGCGGAACGCCAGCACGAAGCCGGCGGCCTTCGACGCCGAGGAGAGGAACGCCGAAATCGGTGCCGGCGCGCCCTCGTAGGCATCGGGTGCCCAGAAGTGGAACGGCACGGAGGCGGTCTTGAACGCGACGCCGCCGATTATCATCAGGATGCCGACCCCGAGGACGGCCATCGGGACGGTCGGCTCACCGGACTGGGCCTGGACCGACCCGTCGACGATGGTCTGGACGGTTCCGCTCGAAATGGCCGTCGCGACGCCGTCGAACCGGAGGACGCCCGTCGCGGCGTACACCAGCGAGATGCCGTAGGCCAGCACCGCAGACGACACCGCGCCGATGAGGAAGTACTTCAGCCCGGCCTCGACGCTGCCCTTGTTCTCCTTGAGGAAGGCGACCAGCGCGTAGGACGGCAGCGACACCAGTTCCAGCGCGACGAAGGCCGACGCCAGGCCGTTGGCCGCGCTCAGGAGGCTCATCCCGGTCGCCGACAGCAGCACCAGCGCGAAGAACTCGGCCTGGTAGCTGTGTTCGGCGACGTAATCGTAGCTCGCGAGCACGACCAGCGTCGTGACGCTGCCGACGATCGCCATGAAGAACAGGGCCATCTGGTCGACGACGAGCTGGTTGTTGAACAGCGCGACGCCGGTGTCGTTGACCATCCCGGTCCCGGCGGTGATGAACCAGCCGGCGAACCCGAAGGAGAGCAGGGAGCCGACGACCGAGATACCGGCCAGCGCCTTCGTGTTCGTCGTGTCCGGGTTGACCGAGTCAGACAGGAGCAACGCCAGGGCGGCGAGACCCAGCGAGAGCGCCGGGGCCAGCGCCATCCAGTCGGGAAGTGCGACCATCTATGCACCACCTCCGATATCGAGAACCGGTGAAATCGAGTCCTGTATCATGGCGAAGGAGAGGTCCGGCGCGACGCCGAGTGCGATGACCAGCAGGAGCAACACGGCAAGCGGCGCGACGTCGTGGAACGCGGCCGGGCTGACCTCGTAGTCGGTCTCCAGGCTGAAGGTCCCGAACAGCGTGCGCTGCATGGCCCACAGCAGGTAGCCGGCGACGATGACGATGCCGAACATCGCAAGCGAGGTCAGCACCGGCGCGGCCCCGCCGAGCGTCGGCGCGTCGAACGAGCCCTGGAAGATGAAGTACTCCCCGGCGAAGCCGGCCATCAGCGGCAGGCCCATGTAGCCGAAGGCGGCGGCAACGAAGATGCCGACCGTCCAGGGCATGCGGTCCGCGAGGCCGGACATGTCGCCGACCATCCGCGTGTGCGTCGTGTTGTAGATGACGCCGACGGTCATGAACATCAGCCCCGAGATGAGGCCGTGTGCTATCATCTGGAAGGTCGCCCCGCCCATGCCGTAGGGCGTGAACGCGACCAGCCCCAGGATGACGTACCCCATCGACGAGATGGAGGAGTAGGCGACGATGCGCTTGAGGTCACGCTGGGCCAGCGCGAGCATCGCGCCGTAGATGACGCTGACGACACCGACGATGGCCAGCGGCACCGCGAGCGCCCGCGCCGTGTCCGCGAGCATCGTGAAGTTGAACCGCAGCAGCGCGTAGGTCCCCATCTTCAGGAGGACGCCGGCCAGCATGACCGACACCGGCGTCGGGGCCTCGACGTGTGCGTCGGGCAGCCACGTGTGCAGCGGGAAGACTGGCACCTTCACCGCGAACCCGAAGAACATCAGGATAAAGGAGATGGTCATCAGGTTGACGCCGGCGATGGTCGGCAGGCCGCTGGCGGTCCGGAACGCCTCGGCCATCGCGGGCAGGGACAGCGACGTGAGGTCGGTGCTGAACACGAGCGCGAATAGGCCCGCGAACATTATCAGCGACGCCACGTTCGTGTACACGAAGAACTTGATGGCGGCGTACTTCCGACGCGGGCCGCCCCAGACGCCGATGAGCAGGTACATCGGGATGAGCACGCCCTCCCAGAAGACGAACCACAGGAAGAAGTCGAGCGCCGAGAACACGCCGATGAGGCTCACCTCCATGAACAGCATTAGCCCGTAGAACTGGGACTGGCGCTCGTCGATGGGCGTCCACGCCGAGACGATGGCGAGCGTCGTCAGAACCGTCGTCAGCGCGAGCAGCGGCATGCTGATGCCGTCGAGGCCGACGTAGTACGACACCTGCAGTTCACCCAGCGTGAGCCAGGGAATCTGCTGGCCGAACGCGATGTCGGCCGGCGACAGCAGGGCGTTGCCCGTGCCGCCGTACTGCGTGAGGTACACCCAGTACATGTAGAGGCTGCCGACGGCCGGAATCGCGCTGATGCCGGCCGCGAGCTTCCCGGCGTACCGGTCGGGCGAGAGGAACACGAGCCCGGTTCCCAGCAGGGTCACGAGCAGGAGTGCGGCGACCCACATCTAGAACCACCCTCCCATGACGCCGAAGGCGGCAAGCAAGAGCACGAGCCCGAGCGTCAGCAGCGCCGCGTAGTTGCTGACGACGCCGGACTGGATGCGTCGGATGCGGCTGCCGCCGAACAGGCTCACGCTGGAGACGCCGTTGACGACACCGTCGACGACGCCCTGGTCGAACTTGTTCATCGCACGGGCGAGCGGGTAGGTGACACCCGTCGCGAGCCACACCTGATATTCGTCCTGGTAGTAGTTGTGCATGAGTAGCGTCTTCAGACCGCCGAGCTTGTCGGTATGCTCAACCGGGTCGGCACCGGCATAGAGGCTCCGCGCGAAGAGCACGCCGGCGAGTGCCAGCCCGAGCGAGACGCCCGCCGAGACCAGCAGCGTGCCGGTTTCACCGCCCAGCGGGTAGGCCGGGTCGACGTGGGGCACGTTGTGGAGCAGTTCCTCGTAGTGGTGCAGGTCCGTCGAGAGGAGCGCGGGCCAGCCGCCCTCCTCCGGACCGGTCAGCCACTTGTGGAGGTAGTCGATGGGTGCGCCGGTGAGCTTCGCGACCGGGGCCATGTTGATGAACCCGATGGTCGTAGCGAGGATACCGAGCACCGTCAGCGGCCCCTTGACGTTCCAGCGGACGGGCACGGGGTCCCGTGCCGTGTCCGAGCGCGCGTCGCCGTGGAAGGTCAGGTAGACCATCCGGAAGGTGTAGAAGCCGGTGAAGAACACGGCCAGCAGCCCCATCGCGTACGCGAGGAGGTAGGCCGTCCCGAGGCCACCCTCGGTACCGAACCCGTGGATGAGCGCCTCGTACAGCACTTCGTCTTTCGACCAGAAGCCGGCGAAGGGAACGATGCCGGCGAGCGCCAGCGACCCGGCGAGGAACGTCCAGTAGGTCACCGGCATCCGGTCTTTCAGGCCGCCCATGTCCCACATGTTCTCGTTGTGGTGCATGGCGATGATGACCGACCCCGCGCCGAGGAACAGCAGCGCCTTGAACACGGCGTGAGTAGTCAGGTGGAAGACCGCGGCGATGTAGCCGCCCGACCCCAGCGCGAGCATCATGTACCCGTACTGGGAGATGGTGGAGTAGGCGAGCACCTGCTTGATTTCCTGTTTCACGAGCCCCATCGTCGCCGCGAACAGGGCCGTGAAGCCGCCCACGAGCGCGATGACCGCGAGCGCCGTCGGCGAGATGGCGTAGAAGCCGTACATCCGCGCGACGAGGTAGACGCCGGCCGCGACCATCGTCGCCGCGTGGATGAGCGCGGAGACGGGCGTCGGACCTTCCATCGCGTCCGGGAGCCAGGTGTGCAGCGGGAACTGGGCGGACTTGCCGATGACGCCGCCCAGCACGAGCAGGCCAAGCACCGTGAACCAGGCCTGCGCGCCCATGCCGACCGTCTCCAGCATCGCGATGCCTTCGGTCTCGCCGTCGACGACGGCGTGTTCGGCCAGCATCGGGAAGCTCTCGGCGACCACCTCGCCCCCCTGCGTTATCGGGGCGAACAGGCCGGTCCCGAAGGTGGCGAAGATGCCGACGACGCCGATGAGGAAGAAGTAGTCACCGAAGCGGGTGACCAGGAACGCCTTCTTGGCGGCGCTGGGCGGGCCGTCCTCGCGGAACCAGAAGCCGATGAGCAGGTACGAACACAGGCCCACAAGCTCGAAGAACATGAACGCCATCAGGAGGTTGTTGGCGACGACGAACCCGAGCATGCTCGCCGTGAACAGGCCGAGGCCGGCGTAGTACCGGGGGAGCCCGGTCTCGCCCTCGTCGTTCATGTATCCAAGCGAGAAGATGTGGACGAGGAACGAGATGAGACAGACGATAAGCAGCATGAGCGCCGACAGCGGGTCCAACAGGAGACCGAAGTTCAGTCGGAGCGACTCGACGCTCGCGGTCCACGTGTACAGTATCTCGTTGTGGACGTCGCCGCCAGCCACCGTCAGCGCGACCCATATCGACAGCAGGAGCGATCCGCCCGTCGCGGTAATCCCGGCGAGCGCGCCGCCTTTCGGCATGCGCTCGCCGGCGAACAGCGCGACGAGGAACGATACGAACGGCAGCAGGACAATCGCCGGAGCGTATGTGAATGCAGCCATCTGTTACCACCTCATCGTCGTCGCCTTCGTCACGTCCACGTCTGTGAAGTTGCGGTACAGGACCAGGATGATGCCGATGCCGATGGCGACCTCGGCGGCGGCGAGCGCCATCCCGAACAGCGCGAACACCTGGCCGGTGAGGTTCCCGTGTTGCAGCGAGAACGCGACGAGGTTGATGTTCGCAGCGTTCAGCATCAGCTCGACGGACATCAGGAAGACGAGCGCGTTCCGCCGGGTGAGGATGCCGAACAGGCCGATACAGAACACGGCCGCCGAAAGCAGGAGGTACGTCTCGGCCGGAATCACGCGTCCTCACCCCCCTGGCCGCCGTCGGCGGCAACGGCCACGTCCTCATCCTCCGTCGTCTCCACGCCGAGTGTCACCGACTCGCCGGCGACTTCCCGCCGGGCGAGCATGACGGCCCCGACGAGTGCGGCCACCAGCACGATGTCGATAATCTCGAAGACGATGAGGAAGCCCTCGCCGGGGACGGCCGTCTCGCCTTCGTCCATTATCGCGCCCGGGGCGATGTCGAACAGCGCCGCCCCGAGGCTCTTGGTTATCGCCGCCCCTTCGCCGAAGCCCGCCGGGGCGGGAAACGAGACGCCGATAAACACGGCCCCGAGGACGACGAACAGGCCAACAGCGGCTAGTCCCGCGACGAAACTCCCCTCGGTCTGTAGTTCGGGCTTTGTAGTCATGGTGCCACCTCTATCACCGACTCGTCCTCACGAGTCAGCATCACCGCGAAGGTGATGAGGACGAGGACGCCGCCGACGTACACCAGGATTTGCATGGTTGCGACGAACGCCGCCTGGTTCATGACGTAGAACACTGCGACGCTGACCAGTGACACGCCCAGTAACAGCGCCGAGTGCCAGACGTCCCGGACTAACACGACGCCCGCAGCGCTGCCCACCGTTACCATAGCGAACAGCGCGAACGCGATTGACTCTGCCAGTGCCATCTTACTTGGAGACTCTTTGCGGCGTCCCTTTGAAGATTCCTCTTTCGTCTCGCCAGTAGAGCCACTGTTTGCCGGTATGACCCCCCAGATTTCGGGGGCACTCCCGCTGCATGGACGACCCCCTACCAAAATAGGCGGTGTTCTTGCCGGGAGAACGGTCACACAGGCCTCGAACCGTGAGCTGCGAAGGTACCTGGCCGTCGGTCGGGAACGACTGTCCGGAACGGCCACACGTCAGAGAACAACCGGAAAGCGCGCGAGACGTTACTGGTAGTCGACTTCGCCGTCGCCCTCGCCGATCCACGCGCCCCGGTCCGGTTCGCGGGACTCCAGCGGGTCGATGTCCTTGTACCACGGCACGTTCTTGAGCTGTTCCTTGTCGTAGGCGAACTCGTCTTTCGTGTCCGCGGTGAACTCGAAGTTCTGGGTCAGCAGGATGGCGTCGGTCGGACAGACCTCCTCGCACAGCCGGCAGTAGATACACTGGCCGATGTGGAGGTTGTACTGCTCGCCGTTGCGCTGCTCGTCCATCACGATCTGGATGGTGTTGTTCGGGCAGACGTTCTCACACTGCCGACACCAGATACACCGCTCCTGGCTCCACTTGTGGACGCCGCGGAAGCGGGGGCTCACCTCGGGGGCGACGTCCGGGTACTCCACCGTGAACGTCTCCCCGTCGAGGGCGTGTTTCATCGTCGTCGCCATTGATTTCAGGATTCCTATCATGACAGGTCACCTCCGGTCGCTCGTGGGTCGATACGTGTGGCCGTCATTAGACGGTCACCCCGACGATGACCGCGGTCAACAGCAGGTTCGCAAGCGAGAGCACCAGCATCCCCTTCCAGCCGATTTCGATGAGCTGGTCGATACGGACGCGGGGCACCGCCGAGCGGGCCCACTGCGTGAACAGGAAGACGCCCCATATCTTGATCATGAACCACACGATGCCCGGCAGGACCGGGCCGGCCGGCCCGCCGAGGAAGATGGTGGCGATGATGGCCCCGCCCAGGAAGATGTGGATGAACTCCCCGAGGTAGACGAGCACGAAGTACACCGAGGAGTACTCGGTCTGGTACCCGGCGACGATTTCGGTCGGCGCTTCAGGGATGTCGAAGGGGTTGCGGCCGACCTCCGCGAGGTTCGCTATCATGAAGAGGACGAACGCGAAGGGGTTCACGAACGCGTACCACGACGGCAGCGGGCCGACCAGCGACTGCTGCTGGGCCGCGACGATCTCGCTCATCTGGAGCGAGCCGGCGAAGATGACGACCGACGCGCCCGTCAGGATGAGCGGAATCTCGTAGGCGAGGTTCTGCGCGACCGCGCGCAGCCCGCCGAGGAACGAGTACTTGTTGTTCGACGCGTAGCCGGCCATCACGAGACCGACGGAGGCCATCGAGGCCGTCGCGAACACGTACGCCAGGCCGACCTCGGGGTCGGCGAGCTGGATGCCGTTCCCCATCGGGATGACGGCGAACCCGAGCAAGGCGGTGCTGGCGATGACCAGCGGCGCGAGGTCCCACGCCGGCCGGTCGACGCCTTCGGGAACGATGAGTTCCTTCGACAGCAGGCGGACGGCGTCGGCCACGATGATGAACAGCCCGTACGGACCGATACGGTCGACGGCGATGCGGTCGGTGAACGCGGCGGTTATCTTCCGCTTTGCCCACGGACCGGCAAGCGCCGTGTTCGTCATCATGAGCGTCCCGATGAGCCCCGCGCCGACGAGGCTCATCACTATCATCACGGCCGTGCTGTTGGGGTCGAGTCCCAGCAGGTTCGCGAGCGTCTCGGGCAACGGCGCCGACTGCATTACCGGTCCACCTCCCCGAGCACGATGTCGAGGCTCCCGAGCGAGGCAATCATGTCAGGGATGTACTCGCCCTGGGACATCTCCGGCAGCGTCTGCAGGTTCGAGAAGCACGGGCTGCGTATCTTGAACCGGGCCGGCTTGTCCGTCCCATCCGAGCGGATGTAGATGCCGAGTTCGCCCTTCGCACCCTCGACGGAGCGGTAAATCTCCCTGTCGGGGTCGGGGCGGAGCGTCCGCGGGACGTTGGCCTGAATCTCGCGGTCGTCCTCCGGCCACTGCTCCAGGAGGTCGACGCACTGTTCGATGATGCGGGCCGACTCCTCGACCTCGCGGAGGCGAACGAGCACGCGGCTGAAGTTGTCGCCGCCCTGCTCGGTGACGACGTTCCAGTCGAGTTCGTCGTAGTAGCCGTACGGGTCGTCCCGGCGGAGGTCGTAGTCGACGCCCGAGCCACGCGCCACGGGGCCGGTCGCGCCGTACTGCTTGACCATCTCCTTGCTCAGGACGCCGGTGTCGACACACCGCATCTGGAAGATTTCGTTGCCGGTGACGAGGTCGTGGATCTCCTCGAGCTTGTGCGGCAGGTCGTCGAGGAAGTCACGGACCTTCTCGAAGTACTCCTCGCGGGGTTCGGGCAGGTCCCAGGCGACTCCGCCCAGCCGGAGGTAGTTGAACATCAGCCGCTGACCGGTCAGGTCCTCAAGCAGGTTCTGGACGATTTCGCGGTCGCGGATGCCGTACTGGAAGACGGCGGTGAAGTCGCCGAACACGTCCAGCGCGAACGTCGCCAGCGCGAGTTCGTGGGAGGCGATGCGGCACATCTCGGCGGACATCGTCCGGATGATCTGTGCGTACTCGGGGACCTCGATGTCGGCGAGGTCCTCGGCAGCACGAGCGTAGGCCCACTCGTTGAGGATGCCGGCCGAGATGTAGTCCCAGCGGTCGGGGTAGGGCATGATCTGGTGGCGGTAGGTGCCCTGCTGGCACATCTGCTCCTCACAGCGGTGCAGGTAGCCGATGTCTGGCTCGATGTCGGCGATCTGCTCGCCGTCGAGCACCGTCTCGACGTGGAGAACGCCGTGGGTCGCCGGGTGGTGCGGGCCGATGTTGACGAACATCGTGTCCGGGTCGTCCTCGCTGCGCTTGTCGTCCTGCAGCGGGTTCGCGTGCTCGCGCAGGGAGACGATCTGTGGCTGGTCCTGGTTGTAGTCCTGGCTCAGCGGGTGGCCCTGCCAGGTCTCGGGCAGGAGGATGCGACGGAGGTCGGGGTGGTCGTCGTAGTCGATGCCGACCAGGTCGTAGGCCTCCCGCTCGTGCCAGTCCGCGGTGTCGTAGACGCGCGCGGCCGACTCGTTGTGCGGGTCGTCCTTCGGCGAGGGCACGACGACGGACAGCTCCTGTGTCGGGTCGTCGTACTTCCGCAGGTGGTAGATGGACTCGTACCGGTCGTCGTACTCCTGTGCGGTGACACAGGCGCAGTGGTCGAACCCTGCCTCCTCTTTCAGCGTCGAGAGGACCTCCTGGACCTCGTCGGGACGGATGACGAACCCCTCGGCGTTGACGTGCTCCTCGCGGTCGAGGACGTGTCCCCCGAGCAGGTCCGCGAGCGCGTCGTAATCGAGGCCGTCCTCCGTAACGCCGACGTCGAGCGCCGTGTCGCGTGATGGTTTTTCTAAACTCATGGCAAGTTATGGAGAGTCGTTCCAGTTGTACCGCATGACGAGGTCCTCCTCGTCGATTTCGCTGGCGAGTTTGTCCACGAGCTCGTCCTGTTCGAGGTCGCCGAACTCCTCCAGTTCGTAGGGCTTGACCGTCACCGGCGAGGACTCGCCCTCGGCGATTCGCTCCTGGAGCTTGGCGATACCGTAGATGAGCGCCTCGGGGCGGGGCGGACAGCCCGGGACGTGGATGTCGACCGGGATGACCTCCTCCGCGCCCTTGATGACGTTGTACCCTTCCTGGAACGGCCCCCCAGAGATGGTACAGGACCCCATCGAGACGACGAACTTCGGCTCGGGCATCTGGTCGTAGACCCGCTTCATCCGCGGGGCGAACTTCGAGACGATGGTCCCCGGGACGATGATGACGTCCGCCTGGCGCGGGGACGCGCGCGGCACCCCCGACCCGAAGCGGTCCAGGTCGTGCTTGATAGCGTAGGTGTGAATCATCTCGATGCTACAGCAGGCGATGCCGAACTGCAGCATGAACATCGAGGAGCCCCGGACCCAGTTCATGAACTTGTCGAACTTGGTCAGGATAAAGGGCGTCGACCCGAACGCCTCGCGCAGCGTCGAGTTGAAGCGGTCGTCGGCCCCGTCACCCATGCGGGCCTCCTGTGTCGATACGTCTTCGACGGCCGGTGGTGTCTGGTCACTACTCATATGTGTCTGCCCCCTTCGTGGCGCGCGGACTGCGCACCCACTGGACTGCGCCGTTGCGCCAGGCCCAACCGAGTCCGACGATGAGCACGCCGATGAATACGACCATCGGCAGCAGCGCCGTAGTCATCCCGAACTCAGCGACGGCGTCGCTGTAGATGACCGTCCACGGGAAGATGAGGACGGTCTCGATGTCGAAGATGACGAACAGCAGCGCGACCATGTAGTACTGGATATTAAACTTGATCTTCTGGCTGCTGCCAGTCGGCACTTCACCGGACTCGTAGGTGGTGCGTTTGCCTTGTTCCGGCACGCTGGGCCGCAAGAGGCTCGAAACTGCCATCATACTGACTGGGATGGCTAGCGCCACGACCGCGAGCGCGCCGATGGCGATCCATGGATTACTCATTCCGGTATCTCCTATCGTCTGCCGGTTAGAAGTACTCGCATATAAGGGTTCATTGTTCGGTTTTTCGGCCCTGTAGGTCTTTAAGAGCCGACGCGCCACGAGCGGGCCCGACCCCCTCCGGCGTGGCTCGCGGGCTCCGATACCACCCGGCCTACTCGTCCCAGTACTCGCGTTTGAAGCCGGGCGTCCCGAGTTCGTGGAGGTCGCGCGACGCCTCGCCGACTTCTGTCTGGAGCCCCTCGTGGTAGGAGACGAGACGGTCGCGCAGTTCGTCGTACTGCCGTGCGAGAATCTGTGCCGCCGAGAGCGCGGCGTTGAACGACTTGCCGGCGTCGACGGCGGTGATTGGCGCGCCCTGCGGCATGCCGATAACCGAGTCGACGGACTTCTCCTGTACCGGGACGCCGATGACCGGCAGCGGGTACGCGATGCTCGCGGTCATGTTCGGCAGGTCCGCGGACTTGCCGCCCGCGCCGGCGATAATCACGTCGACGCCGCGGTCGGCGGCCGTCTCCGCGTACGCGTACATCAGGTCCGGCGTCCGGTGAGCCGAACAGACGAACGTCTCGAAGGTGAAGCGGCTCTCGGGCGCGTCGGTGTAGTCCGTCTGTTCCTCGAACCCGAGTTCGTCCGCGAGCGCGGCGTACGCTCCCGGCCGCTTGCCCTGCCCGCCGGCCATCGTCGGCAGGTCCGAATCCGACCCCATGACGATGCCGACGTCGGGCGTCAGGTCGTTCGGCCGGTCCATCGCGGCTTCTTCGTGCAACTGGTCGATGAGCGACTGGACGCTGTCTGCGGGCATGCGACCGACTGCGACCGGGACCGGCGTAAGTGTAGGCGGTTTCCGGTCAGTCGGCAAGCGCCGCGTCCAGTTCGACAAGCAGCGTCTGTGGCTCCGCGGGGAAGCATCTGAGAGGGGCTGCACGGCCCCGTACCTGTATCCTGAGCGCGTCCCGCTTGCGGTAGGTGAGCGCGAGGCTGACGACGCCGGCGACGGCGAAGGCACCGCCGAGGAGGACCGACCGGCCGAACGACAGCAGGCCGAACCCCACAAGCGCGGCGCTCATCACCGCGAGAAACCAGTCGACGTCCTGGAGGCTCACCTCGACGACGTCGTCGAGTTCGACCACCACCGGACCGTCACCGCGGTCGACTACCAGGCGGTCGGCACCGAGGACGACGCGCCCGCCGAGCCGGAGCGAACCGGCGTACCGCTCGGAGCGGACGGGCGCTTCGGCCGCGTCGTGGCTGTCCTCGCCCACGGTCAGTCGTCGCTCGGCGCGGGCGGCCGGTCACCGCCGCGGCCGCGGATGCGGTCGAGCGACGAGACGTACTCGCTGTCGTCCTCGGTGAGCGCGGCCCAGGCCGCGAGGCCGCGCTCCTCGCGGGTCCCCGGCACGGTGTTGTCGAGGACGAAGGCGACGATGCCGCCGACGACCATCCCGGTGCCGCCCATGACGAACAGCGTGGTGGCGACGACGTCGGTCCCGAGGACGCCGCCCAGCACCGGGACCGCCGCAAGACCCTGCTGGAGCGCCGTCGACCCGCCGACGTCCATCCCCTGTCCGACCTGGCTCATGTACTCGGGCACCGCGAGGCCGGCAAAGAGCGCGAAGCCGACGATGAAGACGTTCCGGTTGGCGTCGAGGTCGACGTACTTGAGCTGTGAGAGCCCGACGGCGGCAATCTGTCCGAACATGACGATGTAGAGGCCGCCGATGATAGGCGACGGGATGGTCGCAAACAGCTGGCCCGCCGGGCCGAAGTAGCCGACCAGCATCATCACGACCGCGCCGATTTGCACGACGTAGCGCGAGGCGACGCCGGTGATGGCGATTGCGCCGACGTTCTCGGTGTAGGAGGTACAGCCGTTGCCGGTCCCCATGATGCCGGCGAACACGTTGCCGATACCCTCCATCCCGATGCCGTCGTTGATTCGGCGGCCGCTCGGTGCGCCGCGGCCGGCGATGCGGGCGACGGAGTGGTAGTCGCCGAAGCTCTCGACGACGGAGGCGAGCATCCCGGCGAACATCCCGACGACGAACCCCGGCGTGAACTGCGGGAGCCCCCACTGGAACGGGTAGATGGGCTGGACCAGCGGTGCGCTCGTGACCGAGCCGAGCGAGACGTAGCTGACAGAGCCGGCGGCGAAGACGCCCGTGACCGAGAGGACGGCCGCAACGGTCCACGCGAACACGATGCCCAGCAACACGGGAAAGAGCTTGAACGCGCGGTGGCGTCGGTCGAGGTACTGCGAGCAGGCGACGATTGCGAGCATCGTCAGCCCGAGCAGCCACCAGTTCTGGCCGGTCCCGGGGCTTGCGAAGTTCGGGTTCGCAATCTGGGGGACGTTGAACAGCGCCAGGCCGATGAGCGCGATGACCGGCGCGATGACGACCGGGCCGACGTAGCGCTTGAGCTTCCCCATGAGGCCGCTGTAGCCGATTAGCACCTCGACGACGCCGGCGACGATGACGGCCCCCTGTAGCTCGACGAGCATGGTCTGCCAGTCGGCCCCCTGCTGGGCGAGCACGCCGATGATGGCCAGTCCGGGCGCGAGCATGGAGAACGTCCCGCCCTGGACGATTGGGTACCGGTTGCCCAGCGTCGTCTGGGCGAGCGTGGCGACGCCGGAGACGACGAAGAACGTCCCGATGAGACGGCCGACCTGTCCCGGTGCGGCTTCGAGCATCCCCATCGCGCCCGCGAGTCCGAGCGGAATCGCCACGGACGCGCCTATCATCGTGAGGTAGTGCTGGACGCCCAGCAGTATCGCCTGTTTCCGTGGCGGCTTGTCGTCGATGCCGTACTCGACGAAGCCGGCGGTCTCCGGTTCCTCCGGTGTGGTCGCGTTTTGGCCGTCGTCCGGCGGTGTCTCGTCAGTCATGCTCGCTACCCGTGGCACTGCCACTCCCGACACATATTCTTTGCTCGTTGGCCCGGCGGGACGGCCCGCTTCGAAAGGAAAACGCTCTTGGCCCGTTCCGACACAGTCTTGGACATGAGCAACGGGGACGACGAGGCCGACGCGTCGGACGACGCCGAGGCAGATGGGAGCGACGTGACCGCCGAAGAACTGGAATCGCGTCTCACGGAGGCCGGCGAGGCCCTCGACGCCGCATCGACGGAGGCCGACCTCGACGACGTCGAGTCGTCCCTCGACGACATCGAGAGCGACCTCGAAGCCGCCGACCTGCCGGAACCCGACGAGGACGACGACGATGCCGAGGACCCCCGCGAGGAACTGGAGGCCCAGCTCTCGGACCTGCGCGCCGACCTCGACGAACAGCGTGGTCCCTACGCCGAGGACGTGGTCGCCATCGTCTCCGACGCCGCGGACACCGTCACCGACAGCGAATGGACCGACGACGGCGAGGCGGACGCACAGGACGCGGTCGAGACGTTCCTCGACGAGAGTGCCGAGTTCGTCGACCACGACGCCGACACGGGTGGCGATTTCGTCGCCGCCGGGGACGCGCTGGAGACGGTCGCCGACGCCATCGAAGCCGAGAGCCTCGACCCCGACGACGACACGGAGACCATCCAAGGGCTCCTCGAAGCCGCCGAGACGCTGGAGACGGGGCTCGAAGAGGCCGAAGTCTGGGACGACCTGACGGTACAGGAGCAACTCGACGCCCGCGGGTTCTACGACGTGTTGACGAACGAGAACCGGAAGGACTTCCCGCCGGAGTGGAACGCGGCGAAGCTCCACGCCGAGGAGGGGAACTTCGAGCAGGTCCTGTTCGCCTACGACAAGCTCGGGTCGGAGTTCTTCGACGGCTACATCGTCGACCTCCTGTACAACCTCGGGAGCGACGCGGAACCGGCCTTCGACGCGATGCACCAGCGCGCACAGAAACGCGACAAGGGACCAATCGAGGTGCTGGGGAAGATCGGCGACGAGCGCGCGACCGAGACGCTCCACGACTACATCGACGGCGACGGCGACCCCGCGCTCCAGAAGGTCACGCTGCGTGCGCTGGGCGCCATCGGCAGCGCGTCGTCGGTCCAGCCCGTCGCCAATCGGCTCGACGCTGACAGCGAGGAGGTCCGCTCGGTCGCGGCCCGCGCTCTGGGCCTGCTCGGAGACACCCGCGCCATCGAGCCGCTGAGTAACGTCCTCAAATCCGAGGACAGCGATTCCGTCCGCGCCTCCGCCGCGTGGGCGCTCCGACAGATAGGGACCGAAGCGGCCCTCGACGAGGCCGCCCGCTACACGGACGACCGCGCCTACCTCGTCCAGGCCGAGGCGGAGAAAGCGGCGAGCGCCTGAGCCCGGGAACCTTTTTGTACGAAGGGGCGGCCAGACGCCCCGATGCGGTCGCTCACATTCGTCTGCTGTCTGCTCGTCCTCGTAGCTACGGCCCCACAGACCGCCACCGGACAGGCCGCTTCGGCCACGACGACGGCCGGTGGTCCCGACGAGCCGTCGATTCACGCGGTGTATCCGGACCCCGTCGCCGGCGGCGACGAGGGAGAGTTTGTCGTCCTCAGCGCCCCCGAGGGGACCGACCTCGGGGAGTACGCCGTCACCGACGGTGACAGCACCGCTGCCGTTCCGAACACGACTGCCAGCGGACGTGTCGTCCTCTCGACGGCACCGAACCGGACCCGGAGGCTCACCGACCGGCCGGTCGTGGGCCTCGACGGCCACCTCGGGCTGGCAAACGGCGGCGAGCGAATCCGGCTCCAGCACGGCAACCGGACCGTCGACGCCGTCCGGTACGCCGACCCGGCTGAGGGCGAACTCGGCGTCGTGAACGGCTCGGTCGTTCGCTGGCGGCCGCTGGGCGCGACCGACCGCCCCGTCGTCAGGGCCGCGGGCGGCGAGGTGCGGGCGTTCGCGCTCCCGGACGCGCCCGCAACCCCGCTTCGTCCGATACGGAACGCCACGGAGCGGGTGTACCTGGCCGGGTATACGCTCTCATCCGACAGAGTCGCCGACGCCCTCGTCGCCGCCCAGCGCCGCGGTGCGACCGTCCGCGTCCTGCTGGAAGGCGACCCGGTCGGGAGCCGAACCGCCACGGAAGCCCGCACCCTCGACCGGCTGACCGACGCCGGCGTCTCCGTCCGGGTCGTGACGGGGCCCCGCGCCAGATACCGCTACCACCATGCCAAATACGCCGTCGCCGACCGGCAGGCCGTCGTACTGACGGAGAACTGGAAGCCCGCGGGCACCGGCGGCAACAGCAGCCGCGGCTGGGGCGTGGTGACGGCACAGCCGCGGGTCGTCGCGGGGCTGAATCGGACGTTCCAATCCGACGCCGGCTGGCAGGACAACCAGCGGTGGTCGACGTACCGTCGTGGCCGGCAGTTCGAGCGAGGCGAGCCGGCGACCGGGGACTATCCGACCCGATTTCCCGCGGAGTCGGTGGCAGTCCAGCGGACGGACCTCCTGGTCACCCCGGACAACGCCCAGCGCAAACTCGTCACGACGATAGACGACGCGGAGGACTCCGTCGACGTCGTCCAGCCGACGGTCGGGGACTGGGACAGCCCGCTGCTCCGGGCGCTCCGTCGGGCTGGGGCACGCGGCGTCGAGGTCCGCCTGCTCCTCAGTGACGCGTGGTACGTCCGCGAGGAGAACACACGGACGGCAGAGCGGTTCCGGGAGTGGGCCGAGCGCAACGACGCGGCGCTGACGGCGAAAGTGGCCGACCCCGACGGGCGCTACGAAAAAATACACGCGAAAGGCGCAGTCATCGACGACGAGCGCGTCGTCGTCGGCAGCCTCAACTGGAACGAGCAGGCGGCGACGGAGAACCGGGAGGTCGTGGTGATACTCCACGGGAGCGACGCGGCGGCCTACTTCGGCGCGGTCTTCGACGCGGACTGGGCGGCCGGCGGGTTCGATACGCCGGTCGGGGTCCTCGCCGCCGTGGTCGGCCTCCTCGTGGTCGCTGGGCTCGCCGCTCGTCGCGTGTCCTTCGAGGCCTGAAAACGAGCGCCGACCCTACACTTCGTCCGGCAGCGCCGTCGAACTGCCCAGTTCCTCGTCGATTTCGGCCTCGGCCATCTTCTCGACCAGCGCGTCGATGACCGACTCGCGCCGGCCCTTGACGAACTTGATGGAGCCGACGACGAGGTGGCCGCCGCCGGAGACGCCGCCGCCGTCGACCTCCTCGGTGAGTTCGGTGACCATCCGCGGGATGTCGAGTCGGACGCCGTCGGAGCGCAGGACGGCGAAGTCCGGACCGTAGCCGATGGTGATGACGGGGTCGCCGGTCTCGGCGACCTTCCGGTCGTGGATTTCGCCGGTCGTCTTGCCGGGTGCGGGGTACGTGAAGCGGTGAGCGTGGTTCTCGACGTCGATGGTGTAGAGGTGCGCGCCGTTGTCGAGGCGCTCGTGCTCGACGTGGCTCATCGCGGCGTCGAGCTGGTCGGCCACGTCGCGCTCGGCGCGCTCGGCGAGGAAGTCGACGACCTCCGCGTGGCGCTCGCGGTCGTCGCAGTCGACGTTCAGCACGTCGGTGATGAGCTGTTCGCCGGAGCTGTACCGCAGCCAGTGGGTGGCGTAGTCGAGCGCCTCACCGATGTCGCGCAGGTCGGTCTCGTCGTACCCCTGTTCGCTCGCCAGGTCGATGTAATCCCGCATCGCCTCGGCCTCGGAGCGGTCCGAGAGGCCGGCGACGGCGGGGACGTGCGTGAGGTCCTCGGTGAGGTCGGGATCGATCATCCGGGCGAGTTCGACACAGAGCATGCCCGTCGTGATGCGGTAGTCCTCGTCGTGGAGATAGGGGTTGACGTGTTGCTCGATGAGCGGCTCGACGGCCTCGGGGTCCGGGTGGTGGTGGTCGACGACGACGACAGGGATGTCGTAGTGCCGGAGGTTCCGGTAGGCCGGCGTGTCCTCCTCGGTCGAGCCGTTGTCGAGCATCAGCAGCATCGGGAGCTTCTGGCCGTGGCGGGTTCGGTCCTCCAGCGCGAAGTTGAGGTCCCGGGTCACGTCCTCCATCTCGTAGTAGGGGGCCTTGCTCGGCAAGCGCTTGAGGAGGTGCTGGGGCGCGCTGTCGTCCTCGTACTGGGAGGCGATAAAGGACTCCAGC
Organism: Haloarcula sp. DT43; assembly: GCF_037078405.1. Classification (NCBI taxonomy): domain Archaea; kingdom Methanobacteriati; phylum Methanobacteriota; class Halobacteria; order Halobacteriales; family Haloarculaceae; genus Haloarcula; species Haloarcula brevis. The sequence goes on from NZ_JAYMGZ010000001.1 coordinate 1,224,576, forward strand.
GCGACCTGCAGGGGGACGCTCGCACAGAGGCCGTCGCCGTCGGCGTGGTGGCGCATCCGAATCGGCCGGCCCGAGAGCACGGTCTTGCGGAGTTCGGTCGCCACTTCGCGGAGGTCGTCCCACAGCTTCTCGAAGGCGGGCCACTCGACGAGTGGCTCGATGTCGGCCGGCTGGGCGGCCTCGGCCAGCGCGGCGTCGAGGTCGCTCTCGACGTCGGCGGCGGCCTCACCGTCGAGGACAGTGAGCGACTCGGCCTCGACCTGCAGGCCGTCGTCGCGCTCCTCGGCGCGCCCGGAGACGCGGACGATGTCGTCGATTTCGACCTCGGGGTGGGCCCGGACGCCGGCCTCCTCGAAGGCGGCACAGGGGACGATACCAGTCTCGTCGCGGACCTGGAACACCGTCGGGCCGCCGGTCTGTTTTATCTGGACGACCTGGCCCTCGATGACGACGGTCGAGCCGGTGGCGTCGGCGAGGTCGGCGACGGTGGTCGCGTCGCCGTGGACGACGCGCTCGTCCTCGTAGTCGGCGACCCGGACCTCCTCGAAGCTCAGGTCGCCGTCAGGGCGGATTTCGCCGAGTTCGACGATGAGGTCGTCGCCCACGTCGTACTGACCAAGGAGATTAGAGTCGTGGACGAGTCCGGAGACAGCGTCGGAGAGGTCGACGAACACGCCGTATTCGACGGTCCCGTTGACGGTTGCGTGGTACAGTGCGCCTTCTTCGAGGTCGTCGGACGTACATTGGTCCGCGAGATCGTAGACGATGGTCCCGCCGTCGGGGACCGTCGCACCGTCACCGGTGCCAGTTGGCGAAGACATTTGTCAGTTCTTCGGTGCTCCCCCGTTTGTACTCTTCGGAATCCACGGACGGACGAACACAACGCGTAAAAAGCGCCCGACCCGACTGCCTGGTATGGGGTTGTTCCGAACGAGCGGGATACTCGGGGTCGCGGAGTCCGCCCTCGAGTTCGCGCTCGCAGCCTCCGAGGAGGCCCATCCCAACGAGTACATGGGCTTCCTCCGGGGCGATGACGCCAGCAAGCTCGGGCTCGACGAGGACGGGACGGTTCTGACCGACGTACTGGTCATCCCGGGGACGGAGTCGAACCCGGTCAGCGCGACCGTCAAGACGAGCATGGTACCAAACGACATGCGAGCGGCGGGGTCGATTCACTCCCACCCGAACGGCGTCCTCCAGCCCAGCGACGCCGACCTCGCCACGTTCGGCCGCGGCGACGTCCACATCATCGTCGGCTACCCGTACGGCCGCGACGACTGGCAGGCCTTCGACAGCGACGGGACCGAGGTCGACCTCCCGGTGCTGGACGTCGAGCCGCCCGAGGAGTCCTTCTTCGATTTCGACCAGGCCGACATCGACGCCGAACTGCGCGAGGAGGAGTTCGACCAGTGACCCGCGTCGTCGCTCAGGGCACGTTCGACATCCTGCATCCGGGCCACGTCCACTACCTGCAGGACGCCGCCGACATGGGCGACGAGCTACACGTCATCGTCGCCCGCTCGGTCAACGTTACGCACAAGGAGCCGCCGGTCGTCCCGGACGAGCAGCGCCGGGAGATGGTCGGCGCGCTCAAGCCGGTCGACGAGGCCCACCTCGGCCACGCCGAGGACATCTTCGTGCCCATCGAACGTATCGAACCCGACGTCATCGCGCTGGGCTACGACCAGCACCACGACGACGAGCAACTGCAGGCGGCGCTGTCGGCGCGCGGCATCGACTGCGAGATACGCCGGGCCAGCCCGCTGGAATCCGAGGCGGCCGAGCGACTCCTGTCGACGGGACGGATCATCGACAGGGTGCTCGAAGAGCGAGACTGAATAGCTGGCTCTGTTGAAATCCTCAGAGGGTTACAGGTTCGCCCGGTAGTTTGACCGAATGCAGGCCTTCCCGAAGTCGCGGTTACTCCGTTTGTTGAGCAGGCGTCTCACTTTTCTCGAAGAGCTGTCACTCGGGACTCCTCAAAGTTCTCGAAACACCGGGACACACTCCACCAACACATCGTCTTGCTGTGTCTCCAGGGTCGGAAGAATCGACGTACCGAACGCTTCTCGGCGAATTCATCGAGATGTCCCGGATTCGGAGTGCCATCGATCTTGAGGAACTGCCGTCGCCCTCGATGCGGTGTAAAGCGTTCAATCGACTCAAGATGGCTGTTTGACGGGTTCTTCTCAACCACTCGGTCACACTTCTCCCGACTAGCGGTGTCGTCGGTATCGACGCCTCCGGGTTCGACCGGAGTCACGCCTCGAAGCACTCACTACGCAGTAAATCGGCTATCTCTGCCTCTGGCACACCGTCACACGATTTCAAGTCCGTTTGCTAGCGCGAGGCTGGCGATGGCGGCAAATCCGCCTGCTGCCAGTCCATACTTCAACATCTGGTAGCGAAGACTGCGGCTGAGTTCATCGAATCCTTGGTCGGAAAGCACCAGCGGTTCTTTGTCACTTCCCTGGAGCACGGGAGTACCTTGATCGACGGAGACTTCTCCGCAGACTGCCAGCATCTCGCCGTCGACAATAGCTCTCGCCTCAAAATACTCGTCGTCGGGGATTTCTTCGGGTTCATCTGCATCGAAGATGGACTCCATAATGGGACCGGGATTGACAGTCCAGTGTTCCTCCAGCTGGATGAACGGCGATCTCCAACTACGTCTCGACAGCCAGGTCGATACCGTCCAATCAGGAGACACTGTTGTAATGTTGGTGCTGTCGTGGGCCTCGGCCAACCAGTCTGTGTCGATCTGAATCTCGCGGCGACCGTCGTCTACGGTAAACGCCCCGGACTCAATCCCGGATGCATACGTGATCATATTCATCTCCGCTCCGGGCTTTTCGGCATCAAGGTTGTAGTTATGAGACTCGGTGTCCTTGAGCCGCCACACGTACGCACCAACGGGCTCCTCCTCATCGGTCGACAGAGAGTGGCTTAGTGGCGGGGAATCCCTCACATTCACCGTCCCCTCTACGGCGATTTTCTCACCCTCGACGAGCGTTAACGGACGACCGTTCTCGGTTGGTGACACTGTTCGGTAGAGCCGTCCGGCAGTAATTGCTCGGTGACCGAACCACAGCGCGGAAGCAAGTAGAACTACCCCAATGAGAGTCCGTACCGCGTCGACCATATTCGTCTGAACCGTTTGAATGTACTTATAGCACACCTACCGAACGGCTATTCCAGCGAGAGAACTGTTAGAACGATAGGCTTTCAACAGAGCCGAATAGCTGGCTCCTCAGCCCGACGCGTCTGTCGAGGTGCCCGCGCTCTCGACGGTGATGATCGCCTCCGAGACGGCGCGCTCGTCCGTGGTCTCCGACCCCGCCTCGACCGGGAGCGCGTACTCACCGGGGGGTGCCGCCGAGGGGACGGCGACCGATAACTGGCCGCTCACCGACTCGACCGCCGGGTCCCAGACCAGTTGTGGCGGATACGACTCTCTAATGGCGGTCGGCTGTGGCTCGAAGCTTTCGTGGGTGATCTGCCAGCTCTCGGGCACGTCGCCGAGACGCCAGGTGAGAACGCCGACGAGGGTGGCTTGGACGTCGACCGTCGCCGTCTCGCCCGGAGCGACGGTCGCGCCCGACGTGTCGACGGAGAGCGAGCCGCCGGAACCGCCGCCGGGCGACCGACAGCCGGCGACCAGCGCGGTTCCGGCGGTGAACGCGAGCAGGGCTCTTCGAGTTGGCATACTGACGTTTTCTGCCGAGCGGTGAAAACAGTTCGTCAGACGGCCGGCCTAGAGCAGATCTTCCGCTGCGAGGCGGTCGACGGCCTCTTCGAGGCGATCCTTGCTGTTCGCGTAGGAGAAGCGGGCGTAGCCCGGCGTCCCGAACGCGCTGCCGGGGACAGTGGCGACCTGGGCCTCGGAGATGGCCGCGTCGCACCACTCGGTGTCGTCGCCGTCGGGGGCGACTTCCGGCATCATGTAGAACGCGCCCTGCGGTTCGGGGACGCGGACGCCGCGGTCTTCCAGCAGGTCGATGAGGAACTCGCGGCGCTCGGCGAAGGCCTGTCGCATCTCCTCGACGGCGTCGTCGGTGTTCGTGAGCGCCTCGACGCCGGCGTGCTGGACGAAGTTCACGGCACAGGAGACGGAGTGGGAGTGGATCTTGCCGGCCTGAGAGACCAGTTCCTCGGGCCCGGCGAAGTAGCCGAGCCGCCAGCCGGTCATCGCGTAGGCCTTCGAGAAGCCGTTGAGCGTGACCGTCCGGTCTGCCATGCCGTCGAGCGTGCCCAGCGAGATTGCCTCCGCGCCGTCGTAGGTGATCTCCTTGTAGATCTCGTCGGAGATGACCGTGATATCGTGCTCGACGGCGAGGTCACGGACGCCCTCCATCGCCTCCCGGGAGTACACCGCACCGTGGGGGTTGCCCGGCGAGTTGACGACGAGGAGCGCGGTGTCGTCGGAGACGGCTGCGGCGAGGTCGTCGAGCGCGCCCTCGAGCTGGAAGTCGTGGGCGGCGGTGTCGACGCGTGTCAGCGTGCCGCCGGCGAGCTTCGCCATCGCCTCGTAGGACACCCACGCGGGGTCCAGCAGGGCGACCTCGTCGCCAGTGCGGGACTCCGTCCCGCTTGATGACGGGTGTGACCCGTCATCGCCGTCGATGACGGTCTGGAAGATCTCGTACAGCGCCTGCTTGCCGCCGGGCGTGACGATGAGGTTCTCCGGGCCATACTGGGTGAGGCCGTCGTCGTGGAGCTTCTCGGCGATGGCCTCCTTGAGTTCGGGGATGCCGTTCGAGGACGTGTAGCCGGTGTGGCCGGCGTCGAGTGCGTCCTTGGCGGCCTGTTTGATGTTTTCGGGCGTATCGAAGTCGGGTTCGCCGACGCTCAGGTCGACGACGTCCTTGCCCTCGGCCTCCAGTTCTGCGGCCTTGTTGCTGATTGCGAGGGTCGCGCTCGGTTCTACACGTTCGACGCGGGATGCGAAGTCCATAGTCATTGTTCGAGTTCGGTGGCGAGTTCGATTGCGCTCCGGACGGCCGAGGCCCCCTTGTCGGTTCGGGCCTCGGCCTCGTCCTGGCTCATGCCCGGGCCGATGATACCCAGCGTGACGGGGGTGTCGCGGTCGAGTGACACGTCCGTCAGGCCCTGTGCGGCGGCGTTGCCGATGACCTGGTCGTGGTCGGTGTCGCCGCTGATAATCGCCCCGAGCACGGCGACGGCGTCGATATCTGACCGACGCGCGAGCCGGTCGGCTGCCAGCGGCGTGTCGTAGGACCCGGGGACGGCGAGCGAAGCGACGATTTCGGCGTCGCCGTCGGCGGCCGCCTCGCGTGCCCCGTGCTCCATCGCCTCGATAACTGCCCCGTGTTTGTCGTACTGGGCGACGACCAGCCCGAGCTGCACCATACCTGACTCCCGGGGAGGGCCGAATAAAGTACTACCGTTCCGCGCCTGTGGCCGGTCGCTGTGCCGAACGGCTGGGGTAACATCCTGTTATAGAAACCAGAAGGATTCTAATGCCCCATGTGCTTGAGCCAGGTATGGCTGTGCCGTCCGTCCTCCACGATTTCCGGGACCGGTGGCGGTCCTGGTTCGCGGACGACCCCCGAGCCACCGTGAAGCTCGTCGTCGCCGTGACGCTTCTCGGTCTCGTCCTCAGAGTCGCGGCACTCGGGAGCCGCGTCGCCCACTTCGACGAGGGTCGGGTCGCCTACTGGGCGCTCCACCTCCGCGATTCTGGCTCGTTCGCGTACCGCTACATCATCCACGGCCCGTTCATCCAGCACGTCGACAGCTGGATGTTCGCTGTCGCCGCCCCCACCGACTTCACGATGCGGCTCCCCGTCGCAATCATCGGCGGCCTGCTTCCGCTGACGGCGTTGCTCTTCCGCGAGCACCTTCGGGACGACGAGACGGTGCTCACGGCCGCTTTCCTCGCGCTCAACCCCGTCCTCCTGTACTACTCGCGGTTCATGCGTAGCGACGTGCTCGTCGCGGCGTTCATGTTCACCGCCTTCGGCCTGCTGGTCCGGTTCGTCGACACCCGCAGGGCGCGCTATCTCTACGGCGTCGGTGCGTTCATGGCGCTTGGCTTCGCCTCGAAGGAGAACGCCATCGTCTACGTGCTGACGTGGCTGGGCGCGACCGGCCTCCTGCTGGCGAAGGTGCTCGTCCTCCCCAACGGCTACCGCGACACCGCGGCCTTCCTCCGGACCGTCCCGAGCGCCGGCGGGATCTGGGGACGGCTGTCGGGACGCGCCCGGGCCAGCGTTGGGCGCGTCGTCGACACGGTTCGCTCGTTCCGCGAGCGCCACGACAGCGCCGGTACCGTCCTCGCGGCGTACGCGGGCCACGTCGTCCTCGCCGCGCTGGTGTTCGCGCTCGTCTCGCTGTTCTTCTACGCCCCCCGCGGGGCCGGCGTCGCGGGCATCGAGTACCCGCCAGCACCGGCGGCCAGCGGCGACGTGAACTTCTGGTCGGGCGTGACGAACCCTTCGCTGTTCCCCGACCTCGTCGGGGCCACCTGGGAGCGGGTCGTCGACCAGTACACCGAGTGGTTCTCGCCGGCCTCCGAGAAGGCCACGACGACGGAAACCGGCCTCGTCAACTCCCTGGAGACGTTCTACGAGAGCGTCGACGGTCACTACGAGATACTGCTGAAGGCGCTGGGCTACACCGCTGCCCCGCTGCTTCTGTTCTCGGCGTTCGGGTACGCGCTCGACCGCCTCGGCACCGTCGAGCCGCGCCACCTCGTCCCGTTCGTGGCCTACGGCGGCTACGTCTCGATTCTGGGCTACCCCATCGGCACCGACATCGGCGCACCGTGGCTCGCCGTCCACGTCGTCGTCCCGCTGTCGATTCCGGCCGCCGTGGGCCTGGCCGCGGTCGTTCGCTGGGGGAGCGAGTCGCTGTCGGCCGACGACGTGACCGGTGCCGCCATCGCCGCCGCCGTCGTCTTGCTCGTCACAGCGCTGGTCGTCAACACCGCCGCCACGCGGGTGTACACGAACGAACATCTGGACGGCAATCCGCTGGTCCAGTACGCCCAGCCCCAGGAGTCGCTCCGGGCGGACCTGGCGGCGATGGACCGCATCGCGACCGCCAACGAGAACGGCACGGACGTGGTGATGTACCACGGGGAGCGCGGCGACGCCTACGACGGCGACGACGCCTACGTCAAGGAGGACCGCAGCGAGTGGAACGACTCGTGGTGGAACACCAGACCGACCTGCCTGCAGTGGTACAACTCGCTGCCGCTGCCGTGGTACTACGCGGCTGGCGACGTGAACGTCACGTGCGAGAACCGCCCCGACGCCCTCGCCGGGCAGGCCCAGGACGGAGCGCCGCCGATAATTCTCACCCAGCAGATAGACAGCACGGTCCCCATCGAGCGGCTCGAAGCCGCCGGCTACGAGCCCCGAACCCACCGGATGCGGACGAAGTACAGCTCGAACGACATGACCGTGTGGGTCCACGAGTCGTACGGCCGGGAAACCAACGCTTAACCCCGCTGCTGTGAAAACGCGCGGTATGACGCTCACGTCACCAGGACCCACCGTCGGAGTGGTCGGCGGTGGCCAACTCGGCCGGATGCTGGGCGAGGCGGCCGCGCCGCTCGGCCTCGAACTGCTCGTGACCGACCCGACGCCGGACTGCCCGGCCGCGCCGGTCGTCCGCGACCAGCTCGTCGGCGACTTCGACGAGGAGTCGACCCTGCGAGAACTCGCCGAGCGCGCCGACTACCTCACGTTCGAAATCGAGCTGGCCGACCCGGACGTGCTCGAACGGGTCGCCGAGGAGACCGGGACGCCGGTCCATCCCGCCCCAGAGACGTTGCGGACGATTCAGGACAAGCTCGTCCAGAAGCGCCGGCTCGCCGACGCCGGCGTTCCAGTGCCGGCGTTCCGCGCAGTCGATACCGCCGAGGACCTCCGCGAGGCCTGCGCGGAACTGGGCTACCCCGCCATGCTCAAGGCCCGGACCGGCGGCTACGACGGCCGCGGGAACGTCCCCGTCGACGGCCCGGAGGATGTCGCGGACGCAATCGACGCCATCGCCGGCCCCGCGATGGTCGAGGAGATGGTCGACTTCGAGCGGGAACTGGCGGTCATGGGCTGTCGCGGCGCGGACGAGCGCGACACGTTCCCGGTCACCGAGACCATCCACCGCGAGGAGATACTCCGGGAGTCAGTCGCGCCGGCACGGGCGTCAGAGGCCGTTCGCGAGCGCGCGCGTGCGGTGGCCCACGATGTGCTGGACGCCATGGACGGGCGCGGCGTGTTCGGCATCGAACTGTTCGAGACGAGCGACGGCGGGATTCTGCTCAACGAAATCGCGCCCCGGCCCCACAACTCCGGGCACTGGACCATCGAGGGGTGTCACACCTCGCAGTTCGAGCAGCACCTGCGGGCGGTCACCGGGCGGCCCCTGGGGTCGACCGACCAGCGGTTCCCGACCGTCTCGACGAACATCCTCGGGGACGTGGCCGAGCGCCAGCCGGCGGAGCTACGGGGCGAGGACGGCGTGCTGGCGACGCCGCGGGCGCACCTGCACTGGTACGGCAAGCGCGAGGTGTACGACCTCCGGAAGATGGGGCACGTGACCCTGACCGCCGACGCCGGCGACGGCCTGCTCGCCGAGGCGCGCGAACTGCGTGCTGGGCTGACCTTCGAGTAGTACGGCCTGTCCGCCGGGGCCACCCGCATCGGAACCGAGCGGTCTTTGGCCGTTCAGTTCTGAGTTTGGGTATGGAACGACGGGCCTTCCTCCGAGCTGTCGGGCCGGCGGCCGCCGCCGGGCTGGCAGGCTGTATCGGCGGCGGCACCGCTGAGGGCGATTACGACGTGGGGATGTCAGCGGCTGCGTTTCGCCCGGTTCGCATCGCCGTCGAACCGGGGACGACCGTCCGGTGGCTCAACACGAGCAAACAGGGCCACTCGGTCACGGCCTACGAGGACGGACTCCCCGACGGCGCGGCGTACTTCGCCTCGGGCGGGTTCGACACCGAGCAGGCGGCCCGCGACAACTGGGGGAGTTCCTCCGGCGGGACGATGTACGAGGGGCAGGCGTTTACCCACACGTTCGAGACGCTCGGCGAGCACCCCTACTTCTGTATTCCGCACGAACGGGCCGGGATGGTCGGGACCGTCGTCGTGACCGAGAACCCGGACGCCGTGACGGAAAGCTAGCACCGTCGCTGTCCGGCGCGTGCGCGACCGAAAAAACCGACACGCGACGGCGTTACGCTTCGACGTCGACGTCTTCTTCGTCCACGTCGACGGCCGTCTCCTCTTCGGCGGCGACTTCCTCGGGCCGCGCTTCGAGCGTGGTCTTCTTGATTTCGACGCGTCGGAGCGGGTAGATGTCCTTGGCCTCGCCGTAGATGGCGGAGGAGAGCCGCCCCTCGACGACGCTGTCGACCAGCTGTTCGAAGGTGCGGTCCTCGGCCGTCTCGCGGACGAGGTCTATCATCGTCCGGCGGATGGCCTTCTCCTGGGAGGCGTCGGCCTTCTTCGTCGTCACGGCGACCGGCTGGACCTGGACGCGGTAGTCGTCCGTGGTCAGCACGGTGATGTAGGCCTCGACCTTCGAGGAGCCCCGTCGGACGAGCGAGCGGAGGTAGTCCCGCGTGAGCTCGTGGCGGATGAACTCCGTGTACGCCGTGTCCGAGGCGACCTCGTTGATTTTGAAGGTCAGTTTGGTGTTGTTCTCGCTGGCGTCGTTGGTCAGTTCGCCGAGCGTCGTTTCGATGGTGCGTCCGAGCACCTTGTCCGGTTCGTCCGCCGGTGTCTTACCGAGAACCTCCCGGTCGAACTGCTCGGGAGCCTGCACGGTGTACCACCGTTTCTGTTCTGTGCGCTTGGAGACGCTTCGTTCACTCATGGTTGGATTGTGTGTGTTGGTCTGCGAGCTGTGCTGCGACCCGGATGTTGACGACGTAGTCGTCGACGGTCGCCTGCAGGCCGCCGGTCGAGTCCCGTTCGACGGTCGTGACCACGGCGTCGCCCTCGACGCGCGTGGTCATCTCGTCGGTATTGTCCGGCCGCATCGCGCGTGCAACGCGTTCGGGCGAGTCGTGTGTCGTGCGAATCTCGGCCCGTCTCATACTGCCTCCCGGAACGCCTCGATGAAGTCGGCCGTCGAGACGTCGAAGCGGGCGCGTGCCCGCTCGCCCGTCCCGACGGCGTCGCCGCCGACCGCGTCGGCAGCGGCGTGCATCGTCTCGGCGACGTCCCGGCCGTCCGTGGCGCGGGCCGCGGCGCGGTCGTCGGTGACGACGAGCGTCACCGGTTCCGGTGCGCGGTAGTCCGCGAACAGGCGGGCGACGGTGCCGGTCGGCATCGCGTCGCCGCGGGCGACGAACAGGCCGTCGTACCGGCCCGTGGTCGCCTCGGAGACGGCTTCGTGGGCGCGCCGGGCGTGCGTCCGCCAGGCGTCGAGTGCATCCTCGCGGACGGCGTCGTGACCGAGCGCGAGCGCGACCGCGGTACCGGGCCGTTCGCGGGCGACGGCGTCGAGGACGTCGGCGTAGCCGCCGACCGTCTCGAAGGGGCCGCCGACCGCGGGACGGAGCGCGCGCTGGACCGCGTCGGCGGCCCGCGGCGGCGCGTCCGCGGTGACGGCCAGCGCGACCAGCGACGCGAGGCGTCGGCGGTCGTCGGCCGAGAGAGAGTCGGCCTGCCCCGACTCCGCGTCGAGGCCCAGTTCGGCGAGCGCGGCCCGCGCGGCCTCCGTCTCGCCCGAGAAGGGCGCGACGAACAGCGTCGAGTGGGCCAGCCCGTCCGCGAGGTTCGCCGTCGGAACGGCGACGCCGGGCCGGCGGTCGAGCCCCGCCTGCTCGGCGGCTTCGGCGACGGTCCCGTCGACGTCCCCGGCGGCAATCGTGCCGGCCAGGGCGAGCGCGGGGTCCGCCGTGCCGAGTTCGCGGGCGGTCTCGAAGGCGGTCGCGGCGGCGCGGTCGGTCAGCGTCACGTCGGCGGTCGGCTGCGTGCGACCGATTGCGACGGTGATGTCGGTCTCGGTGGTCCGGTCGGGGTCCTCGAACGGGCGGACGACGCTCGCCTGGAACGGCGTGTCGTCGAGCGCCCGCGCCAGCAGGCCAGTCGCGGCCAGCGCCTCGCCGGTCGCGTCGCTGACGAGGCGCACGAAGGCGGCCTCCCGCAGCGACCCGGCGAGGTCGCCGGGCGAGGTGGCTGGCGTCGGTTCCCGACCGGTCGCCGACATCTATTCGAGACCCAGCGCTTCGACGGCGTTGTCGTAGCTGTAGGTGAAGTCCTCGTCGACCTCGTCGCCGCGGTAGTAGTCGATGAGACGCCGAATCTTCGACTGCGTGTTCTGGAGCGCACGCTTGTTCTGGTAGTCGCCGGGGTTCTCGTCCATGTGGTCGCGGAGGCGGACGGCCCGCTCGAGCAGGTTTCGGAGGTCCTCCGGCAGGTCCGGCTCGGCCTCGTTCTCCTCGAGGATTTCGGTGACTTTCTTGCCAGTCGCGAGCGAGACGTCAGGAATCGGCGTGCCCTGGACGCCCTCGTCGCGCAGCTTCAGGCCGATTTCGCTGGGCGAGTGACCCTGTTCGGCCAGTTCGACGACGCGCGCTTCGATGGCGTCTTCGTCGACGTCGCTCCACTCCGGGGGTTCGTCTGCCGCCGGTTTGTCCGAGTCGGACGAACCGCGGCGGCGTGTGTGCATTCGTGCCATTGTAATCTGGTTGGAACCGCACGAACCGCTCTCGTTACGAGGCGTATTGGCACTGTACAGTGCCGAACACGGCCGCAATCCCGAGCTGTGAAAGCCCACAGCGAGTCAGATTTGCGGTCGTGCTGTTCCCATCGCCACGTCCGGGAGGGCACGACAAAACCGTTCCGCTTCCCGGCCGACGCGTCGGCTCCAGAGACAACTATCTTCGGAGTATTACGATTGATAACTTGCCCGCCTCTTTTAACACATTTGTCGGCATATGTGCAGGTAATATGGGTAGTGTTGGGTGGAGCCTCGGGACTCGCGGACAGAGCGCTCCGCTCGGGCTCGCGCTGGTTTTCGCGGTGATGATCGTCTCGACGACGGCGGTCGTCGCGCTGGGCGCGGACGCCATCACGAGCACGCAGACCCAGCTCGACGTGGAGCGAACCGAGAAGTCGCTGACGGAACTCAACTCCAAGACCGCGCTCGTGGCGCTGGGGCAGACGGACGTCCAGCAGGTCTCGCTCCCCGCGAGCAGTGCGAGTTCCTATCGCGTCGACGAGGACGCCGGGTGGATGAACGTCTCCTACCGGAACACCACGTCGGGGAACCGGACGACCGTGTTCAACGAGTCGATGGGCGAGGTGGCCTACCGCGGCAGCGGTGAGACGCGGCTCGCGTATCAGGGCGGCGGCGTCTGGCGGTCCAACGGCGACGGCACGTCGGTGATGGTCTCGCCGCCGGAGTTTCACTACCGGGACGCGACGCTGACGCTCCCCCTGGTGACGGTGAGCGGCGACGGCCTGGTCAGAGACAGGGCGGTCATCACGCCGAACCGCTCGGAGCGGTACTTCCCCAACTCGACGCGGAACGAGGAGTTCACCAACCCGCTCGAGAACGGGAAGGTGAACATCACCGTCCAGAGCGAGTACTACCGCGCGTGGGGGACGTACTTCGAGGAGCGGACCGACGGTGAGGTGACCTACTACCCCGACAGCAGCCGCGTGTCCATCATCCTCAAGGTCCCGGCCGGGCCGCGGAAAGTCCGGAACGCCGTCGCCGCGACGAGCGACACCGGGTCTATCAAGCTCAGCGGGAACGACGCGTTTACCGACAGTTACACCTCGGCGGACGGGGACGGGTACGACGCCGCCGAGGCCGGCGACGGCGGCGACCTCACGACGGCGGGCGACATCACCGTCACCGGGAGCGCGGAACTGAACGGGAACATCACCGCCGGCGGTCGCGTCGAGTTCAGCAGTAACTCGATGACGTTCGACGGCGACCGGGTCGAGTGGGCGGAGGCGTTCGACGACAAACACGGGGCGTGTTCGGCGTCCTGTTCCGACGAACAGATTGCGTCGTTCGGGGACACCACCAACATCAACTCCCACGTCGACACGCAGGTCGACGACCTGTCGTCGTCGAACGACAACGCGGGCACGATAGCCGACGACGGCGTTATCGACGGGACCGAGGGGACGACGACCCTGTCAGCGGGTCGGTACCACGTCGACAGAATCGACCTCAGCGACGACGTGGAGTTCGACACGACGGGCGGGAACGTAATCATCGGCGTCGAGAACTACGTGAGCCTCAACACCGGGAACGACATCACGGTCTCGGGCCCGAACCAGGTGAAAATATACATACAGGGCGAGTCCGCCGCGTCGGGCGGCAGCGCCAGCGGCTATCACTTCTTCACGCAGGCGAGCGACATCAGGACCACCGGCGGTGTCAGCGAGCGGTCGACACAGGTGTGGATATACGGGAAAGACCACCTCCAGGCCCGGATGGAGAAGAAGGGGTCCGACGAGTCCAGGGTCACCGGCGTCATCTACGCACCGGGCGGGAAGCCCGGAACGAGCAGGTTCGAGATATGGAAAAGCGACCTCTACGGCGGCGTGGTCACGAGCGAGGTCGAACTCGAAAAGGGCGGCGCGGTCCACTTCGACCAGGCGCTCAAACAGGAGCGGACGATTCCCAAGGACACGAGCGTGGTCGCCATCACCTACCTCCACATCTCGACGAACGACGTCAACGTCACGTCCAGCTAACGGCCCGCCCACTCCGGCAGTATCAGAACTGGGACCACCGTCACGCGGTTTTGCCTCTCCCGGCTACAGCTAGCCACCGGAACGACGCCGTTCGCTCCGGCCAGCAACCTTATCAGCTGTGATAACTACTGTCGGACAATGCAACGTCTCCGGGGGACCCAGCGGGCACAGTCGGCCCCGCTGGGGCTGATACTGGTTCTCAGCCTCGTCGTCGTCGGCTCCGCGGTGGTCGTCGGCCTGGGCGCGACGGCGCTTTCCGACACCGAGTCCGGTCTCGACGTCTCGCGGGCGGAGACGGGGATGACCCAGTTCGACTCCCAGGCTGCGCTGGTGGCGCTTGGTAGCTCCGAGAGCCAGCAGGTGTCGCTCGTCGGGACGGACGCGGCCACGTACCGGCTCGACGAGGACGCTGGGCGGATGACGGTCAACATCACCAACCACTCGGCCTCCCCGCCGACGACGGTCACGCTGCTCGACGAACAGCTCGGGGCGGTCGTCTACGAGAACGGGAACCAGGAAGTCGCCTACCAGGGCGGTGGCGTGTGGCGGCGCTCCGACAGCGGCAGCGTCATGGTCTCGCCGCCGGAGTTTTACTACCGCGACGCGACGCTGACGCTCCCGCTCATCACCGTTCGCGGCGACCGGTCGCTTGGCTCGCGGGCGAGCATCTCGAAGGACGGCACGACGCAGGTGTACCCCGACCGGGCGGCCGGGAAGGCCAACCCGCTTGACTCGGGGACGGTCAACGTCACCGTCCGGAGCCAGTACTACCGCTCGTGGGGGCGGTACTTCGAGGAGCGGACCGACGGCGACGCGCATTACGACCACGCCGACAACAGCGTGACCACGACGCTCGTCGTGCCGACGGGGCCACGGCAAGTGACCAGCGCCGTCGCGGCCACGTCCGCGGGCGGGGAGATATCCCTCTCCGGCAGCGGCACCTCCCCCGCCCGGACGGACAGCTACAACTCCTCTCTCGGCAGCTACTCGGCCACGCGGGGGTCGTTCGGGACGATTACCACGGCCGGCGACGTCTACGTCAAGGGCAACAGCGAGGTAAACGGCTCCATCCGCTCCGGCGAGCGGGTCGAAGTCAAGGGCAGCGGCGTCGTCACCCGCGACGTCGAGTACTCCACCACCAAGCACATCAAGGGCACCGTCGACGGCGAGGTCAGACAGATTTCGGGCGTCGAGGGGGCCGGCGCTATCGACGGCCTGGTGACCCGGACGGTCGCCAACGCGAGCAGTACCAACGACAACGGCGCGACGAGCAGCATCTCGGGTGCCCAGCTGCTCTCCGGCGACCAGACGCTCGACGCCGGCACGTACTACCTGGAGGACCTGACGCTGAGCGGCGAGACGCTGACGATTAACACGGGGGGCGACGACGTGACCATCGCCGTCCGGGACTACGTCTACATCGAGAACAACGGGCGAATCGAGGTCAACGGCGACGGCGAGGTCCGCTTCTACGTCAAAGGTGAGACCACGTCGGCCAGCGGCCACCACTTCCACATCTACCGTACCGGGGCCGTCGACGTCGATACCGCGCAGAACGCGACGCAGTTCTGGCTGTACGGCCAGTCCGACTTCGACGCCGCCATCGAGGGCGACACCGACACCCCGCAGTTCGAGGGCGTGATTTACGCGCCGGCCGGCGGTGTCGGTGCCAGCAACGTCTACGTACAGAAGGCGGAACTGTACGGCGGCCTCGTCGCGGGGTCGGTCGAGGTCGACAACGGCGGGCTGGTCCACTACGACCGGTCGCTGAAGAACGTCAGGGCCGTCCCGAAGGACACGAACATCATCCGGCTGACGTACCTCCACGTCTCGAAGAACCGGCTCAACGTCACCAGCGGGTGACCGCTCACTGGTCGACGTCGACCGCGATGTCGTGGTAGACCACGTAGGTCCGTCCGATTTCCCCCGAGGGGGCCGTGAAGTTACACCAGCCGTTGGCCGCGCAGGTGAACCCCTCGCTCTCGAAGTACGACTGCCAGAGCGCCTCGCGTTGCGGGGTCGAGTCGACGCTGACGTTGACGTGTTCGACGTTGCCGCCGGTGTCGGCGAACGAGACGTTGCTGTGCCGGTGGTTCGTCCGGACGAGCACCGTCGACCCGCCCAGGCTCTGCTGGTCGCTGGCGGTCGTTCCGACGACGGTGACGAGCACGCGCTCCTCCGAGACGACTATCGGCGGCGACCGCTGTCGGACCCCGCTGTCCCGGTTCGTCCGGAACACCGCCCCCGCTTCGTACACCAGCTCCCGCTCCTGGTTGCCGGCGTAGACAATCGGCCGTATCTCCCAGCTACCGACGTCTACGGGGGCCGTGCCGTCGTGGACCTGCACCGATATCGTCGTGTTCTCGCCGGTCCTGAGCGACGCCTCGCCGAGGCTGACCTCCGTCGCACGGCTCGGTGCCCCCTGTTTGTGGAGGTCCGCGATGTTGTCCGAGAGCACGTCGAACGCCCGCTCGGCGTTCTCCATCTGCTCGGCGTCCCGGGCGTTCTGTAACGCCCCAAGCCCGCTCACCGAGACGAGGATTATCGAGGCCACGATGAGGCTGAACACCAGGGCGAAGCTCAGCACCTCGCTGACGGCGCGGTCAGCCATCTCGGACCTCCAGTTGCCCGCTCGACTCGTCGTAGAACACGGTTATCACGCCGCCGCCGGCGGAGGACTCGCCCAGGCTCGTCCGGCTCTTGAGCCGGACCGTCACCGACACCTCCGGCGAGGTCGATTCGAGGGAGAGTTCTGCGGCCCCGGCGTCAATCGAGACCTGATAGGTGCTCCCGCTCACCCGCTCCGGGAACGTGTGGTTCAGCCGCGCGGTCGGGTCGCCGTCGGCGGCGACTACGAGCCGGTCGATGCGGGCGATGTCCGAGGCGACCTGCTGGCCGATGACGTCGAGTTCGTCCCTGATGACCTGCTCCTGCCGGCTCTCGACGAAGTTGCCGCCGGCGATGAGCAGCCCCGACACCAGAATCGAGGCGATGGCCAGGCTCAGCGTGTAGCTCAGCGTCGTCGAGACGGCGCGATTACGCATCCGGCTCACCCGGGGCTACCCGTATCTTCGCGTCGTACTGCAGGTTCGACGTGGCGTAGCGGTAGCGGACGGTCGCGTTGTAAATCGCGGGCGTGCTGAACGGCGACGCGGGGGCCGTATCGAGCGTGTTGGCCGGCGTGCTGTCGCGGACGACCATCGAATAGTTCCCCCGTATCCCGTCGCCCCCCGCGTACGTGATGTTGTACTCGTCGCCGACGCCGTGGGCGAAGCGACCATCGAAGCTTCCGCCCCGGAGCGCGAGACACGGCTCGCCCTGGACCGTCCCGCCGGTCACGTCGATGTGAGCGTACGGCTCCTCGATGGGGACGGAACACGTCTGCGTGCCCGCCGACGTGTCGACCTCCACGTTGACGGTCCCGCCGGGGCCGACCGAACCCCAGATTCGCATCGTCCACTCCGGGTTGCCACCGGTACCGTTGGCCGTGACGACGAACTCGTTGCCCGAGATGGGGAGCTGCGTCGCGTTGATGACGAACCGCCTGGTCGCGGTCGTCCCGTCACCTGGACGGGTGACCCGTTCTCTGACCATCCAGTCGGCGCTCGGCGTCGCCTCGCCGGACTCGAACCGCGAGGTGTTGGTCTGAGCAATCCGCGTGCCGTAGGTCGGCGACCCGGCCAGCGTGACGTTCACGAGCGTCCCGCTGGTGACTCGCTGGCGCTCCGTCTGCGTGCTGACGGTCCGGACGCTGTCGCGCAACGCGGTTTCGAGCGCCGTCTGTGTCGAGTGGTTGTACCTGTTGGCCGCGGTGACGCCCCGCCCGACGTTGGCCTCCACCATCGCCCGCATCTCCAGCGCGTCGTTGCTCCCGGCGACCTCGCCCCGACTGGCGAGGTTCTGCGTGTAAATCGCGGAGTTGACGACCAGCGCCAGCCCGATGAACGTCACTGCCAGGGCCAGCGCCGCGATGAGGATTATCTGTCCACGGTCGTCGTTCAGATGCGCCACGCGACCACCTCCACGCTGACCGTGTTGTACACGTTCGCTCCGGTGTCCGACACCGTGTAGTCGGTCGCCGGGTCCCCGAGCCGGATGCTGCTCGGCGTGCCGTCCTCGTTCCGCAGCCGGTCGTCGTCCATGAGCGTGAGTGTGCGGCTCGCCCGCACCGCGTTGTCGCTCGGCTCGCCGCTGTAGACGTACCGGGTCGTGACGGTGTTCCCCTGCGTGTTCTGGAACCGGAGGTACACGTTGTACGCGATTCCCCGCCGGTCGAAGGCCCGCTCCAGCAGCTCCCCGAACCGATTGTCCGGCGGCCCGTTCGTGTAGTACTCCCGCCCGCCGGCCGTGTTGTGGAACTGCGCCGTGCTGTTGTTCCAGTAGAGCACGGCGGGTTTCAGCGCGCCCTCCGCCGCCGCTGACGCGAGCACCCCGTTGCCGATGGCCTGCTGCTGGTTCTCGATGTGCTGGCTCGACGTGCTCGCCGACAGCGGCGTCACCGCCGTCATCTGGAGCGCGAACACCAGACTCGCGAGCAACAGCATCCCGCTGACGATTGCTTCGAGCGTGTGAGCCTGTGCCCGCATTACCACATCACCACCCGTACCGTGACGTCCTGTCCGTTCAGGGAGGCGGCTCGCAGGGCCGTGACGGACGCGTCGTTGTTCGACGGCGGGGCCCGTCCAGCGGCGAGGACCGTCCCACAGCCGGCACTGGCCGCGACGAGTTCCTGGTTCCCGCTGTCCCAGCAGAGGAGTTCGTCGGCGGCCGCCGTCGCCGTCGCGTTCCCGCTGACCGTCACGTTCACGTTCTCCCGGAGCGGGTCGAGTCCGACCCGCTCCTCCGGACTCCCGCCCGACTCGTAGCCACACCCCGACGGCGGCGCGTTCCCGGCGAAGAACTCCCGCGTACAGTGCTCGTCCAGAACGTAGGGCCGCTGTGGCGACCCGAGCATCCCCATCGTGAGCCCGTCGGCGACCCTGTCGGTCGTCACCGTCTCCTCCTGAACGCCCGCGGAAAACGGCGACAGCAGTCCGGGGATGAACAGGAAGATGAATATCAGCACGCTCAGAAAGAGGCTCATCCCGATTGCGAAGTCCAGCGTCGTCTGTCCGCGCCGTCGCTTTTCGCTCTGGCGCAGTCGGTCCTCGGACTGCGTCCCGTTTCTCCTACCGTTCATATACCTGATTCACGAAACTGAGATTACTGTAGGGATGGTCTCAGGCGTTATAGCCATTATGGCCGTCCTGTAGCTCCGATTACTGGACTCGCGTTCCCGATGGATGCCGGGCGACTGCGGTCTGAACCATGACCGTGGGGCCGGTTCTCTATGTCCCGGTGCTTCGATGGGTTTAAGCAATCCCATCGGGAAGCAATCATTGCACACGAGGGCTCGTAGATCAGAGGTAGATCACTCCCTTGGCATGGGAGAGGCCCCGGGTTCAAATCCCGGCGAGTCCATCCTTATTTTACCGTCGTACACGGGGAATTAATAACACGGCGAGAGCGCCGTTTCTCCCCGTTTTCGGCACAATCGGGTTTCGAGAACCCTCCCCGGAGAAAGAGAGTTCACAGGGAATCCGGATGCACCCCTCGCAGTCACGCGATTGTTCCGAGGGAGACCGGTTCTCTGACACTTCTCGGAGGTGGTCGGCGTGTCGCCTAAACGCGACCTCGCCCAGCCCGCCGACTGGCCGTTCGCTCGTGATGAGTTTGTCCGTGCGTCTCGCCTCCTGGAGGCGACCGACGACGACGTTCGTCGAGCTATCGAGCGCATCGAGGACGGTGGTCAGCAGTGACCGACGAACTCCCTGCCCGCCCGCGCTGTCGATGGTGCGATGGCAGCGCGTCGGAACTCGAACCTGCCCCCTGCGCTCGCTGCTCGGTCGCTCTTGATCGCCTCAACGAACCCGGCGTTACCGCCGTCTCGAAAGAAGGGCAGGTGATTCGATGACGGACTGGTCGAACTACGTCCAGTACCGCTGTCCACTCTGCCAAGACAACTGCATCAACAGGGACGACCATCCTGCGGCGGAGGCCAATCGCTGTAAGCAGTGCTACAGTGTCCCCTCAGCAGACACCACAAGCGAGGGCGCGGGAGAGCTGGCACGCCCGGAAGCGCAACGGAGTGAGCATCCCGGACCGGAGGGCGAGCGCCAATCGCACTCCGCACCAGCTCGACCAACTGGAAGCGCCCCCACGCGGGGCGACCCGGAAGCCCGAGCGTTTCCCCCGAACCCGGAGGGTGAGGGGAATCCCAACGGCGACACACTGGACAGCCGACGAACGGACGCCCGTTCTGATGGTCCCAAATGAGCGTCGTCGAGCCGCCGGGACACCTGGGCGGTCTCGACCTCGCCGATAGATGTAACACTCCCGTCTTAGCAGACCTTCTCGAAGAGCGCGATCTTCTCGGTCACGGTCAATTGCTCGATGGAACTCTCACAGAACGCGACGAAGATCGCGTACGCGTAGCGAAGTTTATTGCGGCGCATCCGGAGGGTACACCGCTGTCACACGTTGTTTCGTACGCCGTCAAAGGTGTCTCACCCGAAGTATGCGAGCGCGTCGAAGGCTCTGACCCCGACTACCAGTTTGCATACCGCTTCATCGACGATCTTGTAGCCCCTGAAAACCCCTACGTGCGGAAATCCGAGTCTGCAGGGGTTCTGATGGTGACCCCGACCCTCCGCCTTCTTGACTTGATTACAGAAGGCATTACTCAAACAGCCAACGAAGAGGGCATCAAGTACGACAGGGAGTTTCTCCGGAACTACCTCTCTAAGGTCGATTCTGTAGACGATGACCTCCGGGAGCTACTGAAGGACGGTTTTACATCCTACCTCAATCGCATCAAAGACTACAAGCTCCTGTTCGATGTCCACTTCGTCGACCGGCGTGGTGGCGAGTCCACCAAGCGGATGACGAAGGATTACAAGACCCGATTCAACGACCAAGGCCGCGTTTCCAAGCAGTTTGCCCGGTTCAATGATGCACTCGAATACGGCTACGAAAACGCTGAGAACGCCGTCCTGGTGACGCTGACGACCGACCCGAAGCGCCAAGACTCGCTGCTTGACGGGATAGATTCGATAAACGAGAATTTCAACCGGCTGCTGTCGTATTTCGACTCGGACCCGTCGACGAAAGCCGATACCCGCGACCCGAGCGTTCCCGGCTGGCGTCCCGACCTCGACGACGACGTGACCGGGCGACCGCGCGACCGACCGGACTACATCAAGGCCCTGGAGTTCACTGAGAAAGGATACCCGCACCTGCATGTGCTGTTCTTCGACGTGCCGACCCGCCAGCAAGACGGACTGCCGTGGCTGTGCGACAAGCCGGAAGTAGCCGAGAAATGGGCCGACTACGGCCAAGGCGAGATCGTCGACGTGTACCCGCTGACGTACCGCGACGACCTCGACGAGCTGGAACCAGAGTTCCAGAGTGACGAAGGCTTCGTCGACTGGTATCGCTTCGGCGACCACGATCACGGCGAAGACTGGGTACGCGACCGTACCAGGTCACACGAGCTGATAGAGTTTGGCGATGACGGCCACGAGAAGGAATCAACCGCTGGCGCGTATCTCGGAAAGTACCTGAGTGCGACGTTTGGTTCGCTGCTTGACGCTACGGAGTCCTTTGAGCAGGGTGACGAAGATCGGGAAAATTATGATGATAAAGCGGCTACTTGGAAGCTCGCGTTGTACTGGGTGACAAACCGGCGCTTCTGGTCATGTTCACGGTCGATTACGGAGGGGATCGACCCGAGCGACCACCTGCAAGATCCGGACGTACGTGAAGCCGTGCGCTGGTGTTCGCTTGATTCAGTGAAAACTTCCATTGAGAGTGAAATCCGTGATAGCCTTGCACGCCGGCAGTGGACCAACCTTGATAACCTTGATGCTGCTGTAGAGCGGGCTATTTCTGAAGTGGAACGTCCACAAGTACGTTCAACGCTGCCAAAAGATCCCACATTTCGGTGTGTTATTGACTATATTGGAGCATATTCGTACTGGGATCTTCCCAGTAATGAACTAGGTGAGAATAATAGTGAGTTTGAACAAGTTGCTAAATTTACCGACAGCGCCTCTATGTGAATATACAGTCAGAATAAGATCTCGGACGGGTATCACCGGACTATATTAGCATTAATATTAGTATTTAAACTACATCGAATAAGATAAAAATAAAGCAAAAAGCCATAGTTCTAGTCGGGAGAGTTATTACGCCATAATTTTGTAATTAAATCATGCCTGACGAAATACTGTCCAATCCTTATGATTTCGGCTCTCCAATAAAAACCCGGGAAAAGTTCGCGGATCGAGAAGAGGAAAGGAAAAAAATAAAAGAGTATTTGCAACTGTCAGATACGGAAGATCCATCTTACTATCATCTAGCAATAACTGGCTCCAGAGCATCTGGTAAAACTAGCTTAATGAACCTCACTAAACAATTTGCTGACAATTTAGACTTCCTTACTGTGAAAATGCCACTAAATGAAGACATTGTTAGTAATGATATCGGCTTTTTTTCAGAGATGATCGACTCCATAATGACAAATGGTGCTAATCGAGGGATGTATGGTGGGCGTACGGGTGAAATCTATCAGAAGTTCCGTGATGTTCTTGACTCAGTTGATTTTGAAGCTAGGTATGATATTCCACTTGGTTTTGGTAGTGCCTATGTTGGTGCACAAATGCAGGATACACAAGAAACGGTAACGCAGAGAGTTCTAAAAGAAGATCTGAAAGAACTGCATCAGGAGGCCTCTGAGGCTGGAATGAGTACGATCGTTATCTTGTTAGATGAGTGTGATTTGCTCGCGGAAAACACCGCATTATTACAGAAATTAAGAAACATATTCACAGATATTGATGGGTATATATTAGTTTTATCCGGGACTGAAGATATGTTTCCTGATCTAAGTGATACATTTTCGCCTCTTCCCCGATCTTTTGTTAATATTCAGGTTGATGATTTTGAAGATATCGAGAAAACCGAGGAATGTATTAAAAAGCCTCTTTCAAGTGATAGGAGAGAACAAATTGAGAGGGACACAGTTGCTCAGATTCATAGAATTACTGGCGGTTCCCCATACGAAATAAATTTGATTAGTCACCACATGTATCGTAGGTGTCTTCAGCAAAATGACGAAAAGATACAACTTTCAAAACCGGTTTTAGATGATGTGCTTGAAGAACTTGAGGGTATCCGACAAGAGGGTCATCACGAGATAGCAAATAAAATTGGGGGTTTATCACCCTCACAACTTCAAATTCTAACGTCTACTTTAGAATTTCCTAACACAGAACCCGAACAATTTCTCAAATACAACCTACTTGATAACATTGGCAAGCTCGGTAGACAGAGCCCTAGCAGTGTTGAAGAAGAGATACATAGTCAGCTTAACGAACTGATTGAGTTAGATGTGGTTGATAACTCTGATGAGAAGATCTCCTTTGCTGGCAGTCAGTTTGACAGCTTATACTTGAGATACTATGTGGCCTCAATGGATACACCAGGTAACGATATCAGCTTTTTCCAAGGAAATGAGGGCCACTTGGTATCAAATATATTCTCAAAGTTTGCTGAAAGTATTTTTACCAACAATGACCGGATTTGGGCATATTCTGATCAACCTTCTCGATTTGATGTTGAGTCACAATCTGAGACATCACAAGAACATCGGCTATTTATTAATTTTCAGACAGTACCGTTTGAATCGACACATAATACATTAGAGGATTTAATATTTGACCAACCGCGAGGGCCGTACACTGAAGAGCTCCAAAATGTATTCTCTTTTAGATGTGAGATAGAATGGTTAGATGGTGGATTTACCGCAATCATACCCCAATGTGATGAACAAACTCGTGAAAAGATCGATGAAATCGCAAACACGCTCGAATCAGCTGGATTTAAAATACAACTGGAGTCAGATTATCAGTATGTAATTGAAGGAGAAGAGTGCAAAGATAACGGAAATTATGAGGAAGCAATCAAACATTATAATAAAGCAATTGATATAAACTCTCGTAATAGACTCTCAAACTTACGTAAAGCTGAGGTAGAACATGATAGAGGCAATTCAGAAAATGCTTTAGAGTTGTTAGATGAACTTTGTAATGAGGAACCAGACTGGATATCTCCTTTTGTTATAAAAGGTTTAATTCAGCTAGATTTGGGTGATAAAGAAGGCTATGAGAATATTAAACAGGCTCTCCCTGATCCGCAAAATTCTCTCAGTGCATTTGAACGAGCGATCCAGGGCCTAAACGAGATTGGAAGATATGAAAAATCCAAAGAAATTGCAAATAAACTTGTTAATTCAGATGATATTAGGCCAAACCAAAAATTGAATTTTGCAAAGGTGCTGATTGATTCTGGTCACCCCAGCATGGCTATAAAGATCTATGAAAAAATTAGTATATCTGACCTTCCGGAAGGGATCTCGGCAAATTACTATTATAACAGGGCTTGTGCACACTCTTTAATTGATAACAAGGAAGAAGCCATAGAAAGTCTGAAAGAAGCGGTGGAGATAGACGATAGATATTTAGAATCTGCATCATCTGATGGTGATTTAGATAATATTCGGGATAATGAACAATTTGAACAAATTATGCAGAAGTCTGAATAGCGCATATTGTTGAAGCTCTAATATATTACCTCGCATTATACGGAATATCAAAAGTAACCCCAGTGATTTATCGTAATAAATTCCTTTATAAGTACATCCCTAAATATAATACTTTCACCGAGGCGAGCGACCCCTTCTAGTTCCAACCCGCGAATTTTTCTCCTGTATGGCAACTCAGGAAACGCCATCCTTCGACGATCTCGAACCGGTCGACAACAGCACTTCTGACGACTACGATTCGGAGTGGATCGATCTCGAACCCGGCGAATCGGTCGTCGGTGAGATTCGGGAACTCACGCCCAACTGCGGCAAGTACGACACGACCGTCATCGAGCTGGCCCGTGGCATCGGCGACGTGGTCGCCATGTGGTCGAACAGCCAGATCGACAACGCACTCGACGACAACGACCTCGGCGAGGGCGACGTAGTCGGTATCAAGCATACTGAACAGACGAGTACGTTCACGAACGAGGACGGCGAGGAACAGGAGTACGACATCTGGAAGGTCCGGGAACTCCCTGCTGGAGGGCCTGAATGAGCTACCAGAATCGCGCGAGCGACATGGTGAGCGACTACATGAACATCCGTAGTCTGCCCGCCATGCTGTCGGTGGCGTTTGTCGCGGCCAGTCTCTACCAGTTCGGCGGTATCACGACGGTCGAACTCCCGTGGCTGTCGTACACGCTGACGACACAGCACTCGCTGCTGATCTCGCTCGGGGCCTTCGCTGCGGCGTTTGCCAGCTCCGAGACAAAGCAGTTCGAGTACTACGAGAGCTGGGAGAAGATCGCCATCGCACTGGGTCCCGCTGTCATCCTCGGCAACGAGTACCTGCCAGCGGTGAACGACTTCCTCACTTCCCTGGGCGACCCGCTCGGGATGCAGCTCGCCTTCCTCGCCACGGTCGTCTCCTGGGGAGTCGCTGTTCAGTAAACCGATGACACGACGCTATTCTTTCGGAGGTGAACCCCGATGAGTCACGCACGCTCGATCCTGCTGGCTGGCCTGCTCGTCCTGTCGGCAGTCGTTACTGGTGTCGGCCCCGCGCTGGCACAGTCGACGGAGACGGCTACGGACTCCAGTCCAGTTACGAAAACCTTCGAGACAGGCCCGCACAAGGTCAAGATTGATCTGTTTGACGTATCGTCAGAGACGACCATCACCGTGATTACGGACGAATCGCCTGCTGGCAACAACACGGCGATTCTAAAAAAGACCGTCAGCGGTTCTCAAAACAGCGCACATTTCCGAAATGCAGGTGCGTATGAGTCCTTCACCGTGAAGGTAGAGGGCGCTGACGGTCCAGTGTCCATGTCTAAGGGAGGAGTCACAGACGCATGGACTCCCGGCGATGACGGCAAATTCCTCGGTGACACGGGTGGAGACCCCGGATTCACCTACGACCTGAGCGAGCAGATCGGGGAGTCGGTGATGCCCCAGGTACTTCAACTCGACAGAACCCCGCTACCGGGTAGTACAACCGTCAACACGACGGGGTTAGACGCTCAAGAGACTCGCCTGGAAATCTACCAGTCCACGCTGAATCAAAAGGCATCGAACGACAATTACCACACCACGCTGTCTAACCAATTGTCCGATAGCAAGACTCAGGCCCGCATTATCGGTAAGAACGCATATATCAAGGCCCTGAACAACGGGGATAGCAAGTCAGCCGCAAAACAGGACGCAAAACAGGCTGTAGCAGACTTCTACACAGTAAAACAGCAGAATCTGAATACTCAGTGGCAGATTACCACTGAGTTGTTCGTCCAGAACCGGCAGTTGGCAAGTGACACCTCGGGAGTGTCCGCGAATTACCAGACTGTGAACGAATCAGTATCAGATAATGACGCCAAAACCACGTTCACAGGTCTTGGAACCACTACACTCACCACAGTCAACGGAACAACGGTCGAGAGTAATACCATCTCCATTTCTATCGAAAACACCGTCCAGAATGAGGCTAACAGCTATTCTGGCGGTGCGCTACCTGATGGTTCCATGTCGGGCCACGCCTCTGGCTGTACCTCGTGTGAGGTGACGGTGGACGGACTCAAGACCAAACCTCACGATACTACGGATCAGGCCGCTATGGCGTTGGCATGGGCAAAATTCGGTAATGAGTGGTCTGAAATTCAGAGTCAAAACACCCAAGTCCAAAGTGAGATGGACACACTGGCAGAAAACACCTATTCAGCCTATCAGAGTGGTGAAATCAACAATAGCGATCTCGTTGACCCCTACGTACTGGCATCCGAACAATCTGCGGGCGACGACTTCCAGGGCTGGACTGCTGCACAGTTGACCCTGATGGGACAGAACTCCCCGGAGAACTTCGACCAGATCGGGAGCTTCAACGTGACCACTGAATCCGGGACACAGTACGAAGGCGTCCTGTTCTCGCAGGAAAACCCTGCCAGCGGTCAGTTCGAGAACGGTTCAACCTACAACCCCAACCAGATCGGCGGCACGCAGTACGTCGTCACCAGTGACCGAATCGTCGAACTACAGAGTAACTTCACGGTGGACAAGATCACCACGACAAACGGTGAGGCCGTCCAGAACGTCACAATCGAGAAAACGACGTACAAGACCACGAACGTCACCGAACTCAAACAGCAGTACGAGGATTTGGCGAAGCGCCGAGCGGAGATCGAGGCGCGTAAGCAGAACCTTCGTGGCTCGGCTGGTGGTGGCCTGCTCGGTGGCTCATCCTCCTCGCTTGTACTGGTACTGCTCGGCGTTGGCGCACTCTACGCCGTGAGCCAGCGGCGGACGGGAGGTAACAACTGATGGTCTACTGGCTGGCTCTCAAGCTCATCCCTCGGGACGTGTGGCTCGTCTTGGTCGCACTTGTCGCGCTGCAACTCTCGGGGGCTGTCGACGTGATCGGGCCAGCCATCGATCTGGTGTCGTCCTGGCTCCCGGAACCCTCGCTTGACTGGTTCTGGTGACCAACACGCAGATTTTTCGAGCATGAACCTACGTACGCCCATACTCCTGATACTGATCGTCAGCTGTATCGCTCTCGCTGCACCAGCGGCAGCGCAGGAAACAACGAACGAGACGGCGACCTCGACGAACGTCTCCGCACCGGACGGTGCACCCAGTGATGTCGAACTCGTCGTTGACGAGAACGTTGTCGTCACAGACTACCGCTACGAGGACGGCCAAATGTTGATCGACTTCTGGTCGGACGAGTACAAAGTCGTCAGTGTCGCCCCGCAGGTCGATGATGGCTCGGAAGCGGGTAGCGTCTCATTCCGTGCTGCTGTCGTTGACGCAGATACGACGACGACTGTTCGAGTTCCATCCAGCGGTGGCGTCACACTCTGGACTGAGCAGTCCATCGAACAACAGCGGTTCCACTACCTCCGCAAGCCCAATTCGTTCATTATCACCGGTCCATGGAGTGGTGAGGACGTTCGCAACGCTGCCCTTGGCAGTGCGCTCGGCGTTGTAATCGCGGTCCTGTACGAAGCCGTCTCTGCGAAGGTCGGCTCGGCCCAGCGAGGTGAGCGACTGGCATGACCGACGACGAGAGCAATCCCGATCTCGACCGCGACGAGATGGCACATAACGCCGACCCCGGCCCAGATCACAGCCGTACCTATCGGCTGTTCCGGTGGCTCACGAACAACCTGCTGCTGATAGCCTCTGGTGTCGGTATCGTCCTGTTCGTCATCGCGTCGATACTCGGCTACGAACTCCCTCGAAGCCTGCGACTGATCGGACTCTGTGCGCTCGTGACTATTCCGCTGGTCGGGCGACCGACCGGGAAGAAAGTCCGGTCGCTGCTGTGGGACCCGAATTACATTTGGCTCGTTGACATCGATGCCCGTCACACGAAAGGCGGAATCTTCCGCACACCAGGACAACGGTTCCGCGAGTGGTCCGTCGAGGACGGCCAACTCGACTGGGTGAGTCCGAATCTCGCCTTCGGCAAGAACGTCGACCTCGAAGATCAAACCGTCGACGGCTGCTGGCGCGGCACGCTTTCCGATCGGGAGCTGATGCGTACGCTCCAGGCCGTCGAAGAGTGTCGCGGCCAACTCGAAGCCGATGCCAAGCGTGGCTTCGCCATCGAAGCC
Source organism: Haloarcula sp. DT43 (assembly GCF_037078405.1). Classification (NCBI taxonomy): domain Archaea; kingdom Methanobacteriati; phylum Methanobacteriota; class Halobacteria; order Halobacteriales; family Haloarculaceae; genus Haloarcula; species Haloarcula brevis. The sequence goes on from NZ_JAYMGZ010000001.1 coordinate 1,253,006, forward strand.
CAAGCGTTTACGATCATCCGAAACGCCACCAGAAAGGCGGTTCTCCGTATCGTCTCGACATTCGAGCGCGGGACACTGCCCGATGAAGGTGACGCACTGACCGACGAGATAGATTCGGCCATCGAACAGTTCGGACTCGACCGGAAGATTCGACACACAGAGGACGACGAGTCTCCGGAATCTGATGTTCCGGGCGTCCGCGTCGACCTCGACCAGGACCTCACCGACCTCGCTGGTGCTGGCGACGGAGGTGTTTCAGCTGATGACTGACTCCGACGAGAGACTGCTAACGGCAGCCAAACTCAACGAGGTCGTTGCTGGTAACATCGAAGGCGGCGAGTCACTGCACGAGCATACCGGCGTCGTGGCTGATGACGCAGACCGAGCAACCCTGTCGTTCGTCTCCTCACTCTTCGACCGTGGTGCTGAGGTAAGCGGTTCCCGGTCGTTCGGACAGACCGCACTCTCCGACGTTCTACAGTCCAAGTACCACACCGAAGCGGCTACCCGCGCCATCGAGAACGGCAACGGGTCGCTCGCTTCCTACCTCGTCGGCATCACCGAACAGGAACTCGACGCGTCGTCGCTGACGGTGACTGCTCGCCTGATGGATCGGCTCGACGCCGACGGGACACTGACGACAGTTCTCGCTGCGGGCCGACCCAACACTGGCAAGACGAACACGATGTTCCTGCTCGCCTCGGATATGGCTCGTGCAGTATGGGATGACGTGCTGGTCATCTCGAACTCCAAGACCTGGGAAGGCGCTGACCGCTACGTCTCCTCGATGCACGAGCTGATGACGCTCCTCGTCGAGAACCGCGACGTTCCGAAGACGTTCGTCCTTGACGAAGCCAGCCGATACATGGATGCCCGAGTCTACAGCCGCGAAGTGAGTACCCAGTACGCTCCCGCGCTGAAAGCTATGAGCAAACTCGGTGTCGAGGTCGTCGGTGCGGTCGGACACACCGGAAAAGATGTCGTCCCAGAGTGCAAGCGACTGACCAACCTGGCGTTCTGGAAATCAGCCCCGGATGTCGTCGAGTTCTACACCAACTGGGACGGCGAGGCAGACCGGCCCGACTCTCCGCTGTTCGATGCCGACCTGACAGACCTCGAACCGACCCTTCACAGCTACGACCCGGACGACGTTGCCTCCTGGAAGTGGGATCTCGACCCTGACGTGTGGCACGGCTTCGACAACTGGGACCACTTCGGCGACCGTCTGGAAGAACTCGGCCCGACAACGTAGCCGACGGTCTCCTCGATCACGTCGCCCACCCACCCGCCGACCCACCGCTTTCAGTGGTTGGGTACGTTGTGTCTCTTGATTACACCAACACCACAAGCGAACGGCGACGCGAAGCGCCCCCCTCACATGGGGGGTCGAGCGAGCCTGTGAGCGCACGCCCCCGAGCGGAGCGACGGGGGCAATCTTGATGTGGAACAGGTTTATAATTCCAGCTGATTATCTGATGGGTTCTTAGTATGTGATTTTATAATCAGCTAGGTTATCTCTGACTGTATGGATAAGATAGGTTATATTGAGTCATCAGTCTTTTTTATTAATGGATCTGGTAATCCGATGGATGTCGATACTGTTATTGATCGATTAAATAGATTGGTATCAGAATATGGGTATTCGATTACCTCTCCTATATTCGTATATTACTTGGATCGTGTTAGTGAAGAAATGGTGCTTAGTTATAGTTCTTCTATAGGTCCAAACCCGATGAAGATGCTTCCTTATAAATTAGAAGGAGATGCTGCCAATCCCACAGACCTACCGGATGATGATTACAGATTCTATATATTCTATTTACTCTCTAAATTGCATTTTGAGTTGGATGATTATGAAGGTATGAGGAAACTAGCTGAGAGGTATGAATCTATTTTCGGTGATCAACCGTATTTTGGGAAAATTATGGCTCTCTCTCTTCTGAATTCACGCGAATCAGATTTATTAACTAATTCTTTGGACACAATTTTTGAATATTCTAAAAATAACCCAGAATATCCAGAACTACACAAGGTTCTTGCGCAAGTCATTGCAGTAATGGTTGAAAATGATATCACTTATGCTGGAGATAACGCTAATATTCCAAAAAATGAAAATGAGTTGTTGAAATTGGGATATGATGAAATAAACCGGGCTCTAGAAGCAGATAATATTCCATCTGAATATCTTGTTGTGAAAGCTCAATTAGAATCTTTGAATAAAAATCACGATGCAGCAAAAGCTGCTATTTCTCAGGCAATCAGTGAACTTTCTAGATCTCGTACCAGATATTCCGATTTGCGAGCAAGGTTTGGACGTATGGAGAACCGCATCGAAACTCGTCGACAACAAAGTAAACTTGAAGAAAGAACTGTTGAAATTTCTGAATTGGTTAGCGAAATAGAAAACAAAATAGAAAATACGGACTCCAATATTACTGAATTGAATGATGATCTTGATAATATTCGTGATGACTTTCAACGCACATTTTTGGAATTTCTCGGCTTCTTTTCTGCTATCATAGCTGTTATAGTAATAACTGGACAGATTGCGATAGAAGTATCCGACCCTCAAATGGCTGGTCGGCTTATGATTGTGTCATATGGTGGCTTATTGTTTGCCTTTGGGGGTTTTTCAGTAATACTAAGTACCGATTGGACTGCGAGGCTTTCTCGATTTTTCTTGGCCGTAATCGGTCTATTGACTGCAGTTATGGCACTTTACCCTGGAGAATTCACTAGCATATTGTGAATGGCATATGTATCTAACCTCTGCTACTCTATCTCCACAAATTCTAATTCAGACGGAGAATAATTATAGATAGATATTTCCTCCTCTTCGCAGTACTCGCTCAAATTAGCGGGAGACACTTTCTCGACTTTGGACCCCTGAAATGCCACAGAAACTCCATCACTTTCCGTTTTTATAACTACAGCTGGGTCAGGGTCATCGTGAGATGACTTAATCACATAATCCCCTGCAGTATAGGGATTTTCCGCAAATTCTAGATTCTCATGTTTATACGTGTAGAGGCTGATATCCTGATCATCGCAGTATGATGAGAGCAGGGCTGGTGAAATATCTCTCCAGTCGCCAGGTCCCTCATCAAGCGAACTCGGGAAAGCGACTCTGACTGCTTCGCCATCAAGTTCCTGCCCGTACAGTTCTACCTGTGTCTCTGGAGGCAGGACCTCAATTACAACGCCCACTGACGCATCTTCGTCGTCACGCTTCTGTACGCGATCTCCCGGCTGGAATGGATTCTCGGGAGTTTGATTCATATTCGCAGTGTTCGGCCCGAGGTCCTGAAGATCGTTCATCGGACGAGTTGCCAAGTGTTCGAGCTTCTCAGGAGAGTTACCAGAGAACTGTACCTCTGTCTCAACCTTCGATTCGAGCGTTTCGACGTGTTCCCACCCGAGTAGAATCAAACTATCTTCGTTGTCCCGATGCCAGGCCATCACAATAATATCGTCTTCCGAATCCTTCTCGACGAGCGTTTCTGGCAGGAATGACGAAACGTCCCGAGAGGTCTTCACGTCGATATTATAGCCGAAAACCTCGAAATCATGACCAGAGTAGCTTTCCGGGTTACACCGTCGAATGGCATCTTCGTTTTCCCATTCCCACATCTCCGCTGGAAGGTATTCTCGACAGAACTGCTCAAACGCGATTTCCCCAAGATTACCGATTCGCTTCACATCTACATCGTCCGCACCCTGCTTTACTGCTTGATGATGGGCACGATTTCTATCTATTCCATCGGGAGTGAACTGATACACAACTCAACCAGTAGACTCAACGGGTATGAACATTCCCCTGGATTCACTCCATGAGTCGGGGATGGCGCGGGCGTGGATACAACTCTACATCGACCTCGCCTTCAAGATACTGCTCACCTTCCGTAGTCAGCTCTACGAGGTCCTGATCTTCAGTCAGAAATGCCACCAGATCGGCGTCAGCCAGAACACGACACCGTTCCTGAACCTGTGCTTCAGTGGCATGAATCCCATCTTGAAGTGCAATCTGACTCGCGGTCGACCACGAATCGTCACGCAGGTGTTCCAATATCCGGTCATCGATACTCTGTTGCCAGCGGGCGGTCTTTCGTATCGTCATGGTGGAGGGCTACTTACACGTCGTTCGTCTCTGATTCAGCCGTCGGCGATGGCTCTGAGATACTGTTTTCTCCGTCGATGTAGACGCCTTCTTCGGCGTCGTATTCTTCATCGAGGTACGCTTCTCCTTCCTCAGTAATCACGTAGGCTCCATTCCCAACGTGGGTCAGAAGTCCATGCTCGGCGAGTTTCTTCATTCGACGGCCGATCTGGGTTCTCGAAACACGGACTAACCCACTGTCGTGGACTTCCTTGGGCGTCCCCGTACCCTCGTTTTCTCGCATCCATTCGAGGATACGGTCGTCCCATACACTCTGCCACGAACCCGATAAGCGCATTTGAATAACGTATTCTACCCTTCCTACCTAATTCAGTTCTTTTCTACAATTACTTACCAATTAGGCATATATAGCTGTTCGATACATTTATGCACTCTCCGAGTAACAGTGTTGCTACGGGCCGCCCGTAGATGGCTCTCGGCCATCGAGAACCGGGCCGTGCTAGGACACGGCCCAGAAGGTGGCTCCGCCCGGCAAACCAATGTCGTACGGAACCGATACGGGGAGTACTCCCCGCACGGAAGTAGTTGAATCGCCTGCTCAAAAGTCCGCTGTTCGCCCACGTACGGAGTACCGCGTCCGATGTCCTGACTGCAACTTCTCCAAGCGGTATGACTCATATGCCGACGCGACTTCCCACCAGCGCCGTCATTCCTGCCCTCACTGTGGCCGGATGCTCGGTCTGTCCGAAGTCTCACGTCGGACTACGGACGACTCCCTCGATGCCGCCGCAGCACTGGCAGCTGCACAACAGGCCCGATATGCACTCCGCCAAGACGGGATTGCCCCTTCGGTTTCACGGATACTCGAAGAGATGGGACGCGACTCGAAAGGCTACCCTCTCGATAACGGACCAAAAAACCTCTCGGCCCACCAAGCAGCCTGCCAGCTACTTCCTGACGGGGTGGAAGTGTGAGCGACAGCCTCGAACCGATAGGTCCGGCAACTGCGGTAAACCTCTACCTCGATCACCGAGAACCGGAGCTATCTGAAAAGTCCCTCACGAACCAGCGGTACCGGCTCAATTCGTTCATCGAGTGGACCCAGTCGAAGGGAATCGAGAACATGAACGAGCTGACCGGGCGCGATCTACACGAGTTCCGAGTCTGGCGTCGGCAGGGCAAAGGCAGTGAATACGGTGAGGTCTCGAAGGTTACCCTTCGGGGCATCCTCGCTACGCTGCGGAAGTTCCTCGAATTCTGTGCCAGTATCGACGCGGTCGAACAGGGAATGCGCGAACGTGTGTTGCTGCCGGAGGTCGACCCCGAGGAAGCCTCGAAAGATGAGAAACTCGATACCGAACACGCCGAAGTCATCCTCGACCATCTAAATCGTTACCAGTACGCCTCCCGCGAACACGTCATATTCGGAATCCTCTGGCACACCGGTATTCGACTCGGAAGCCTCCGCTCGCTCGACCTGGACGACTTCGACGCTGATGGGCAGTACCTGCAGCTGCGACACCGGCCAGAAACGGGAACTCCGCTGAAGAACGGACGAGCTGCCGAGCGGTCGATTGCTGTCGGTGACTTCTACGCCGAAGTGATTCAGGAGTACATCGAGAACCACCGAGATTCGGTCACCGACGAATACGGTCGGGAACCACTCATCACCAGCGACCGGGGTCGTCTAAGTGAGACACCTATCCGGAGTGCTGTCTACCAGTGGACTCGACCGTGTATGGTCGGCGAGTGTCCACACGGAGAGAACCCGGAGAGCTGTGAGTACATGACTCGGGACACTGCCAGCGGTTGCCCGTCGTCCCGATCTCCACACGGTATCCGCCGCGGCTCGATCACGAAACACCTTCGAGACGGCACACCGGAAGAGGTCGTTTCGGACCGGATGAACGTCTCGAATGACGTTCTCGACCAGCACTACGACCAGCGTAGCGAGCGCGAGAAGATGGAGGTTCGACGGGAGTTCATCGACGACGCATGATTCAGCACCAGTACACCACAGCGGATGAATCTAGGAGACGCGCATCCTCGAATAGGCTAACAACCCGGCGAGTCCATCCGTATTTTACCGTCGTGAACATGGAGTGGTCGCTGGACCATCCGTCTCGGACCGGAGCGAGAAATCACTGGACAGTAGCGCCGCCGGTTCGTCTCCCTCGGCCACGAACCCGTGCAGGGTTCGGCCGTGGCTGCGTGTTAGATATGCAATATAGTGCGAGTACGTAACCGAAGCCGCGGGACAGAGCGTCGGTTCAGGGTCGAGCGGCGGCTGTTTGGTACCGATAGCACCTGCACACATGTCAGTAAAATAGTGTGGAACAGTACACTTATGTGCAATAGTTGGTATGTATCCGAGTATGGTCGAGTGGGGTAGCCGGGGGGCTGGAGACCGGGGTGTATCGCACGTTCTGGGCGTGGTGCTGTTGGCGAGCGTCGTCGTCGTCGGTGCGATACTGATAGTGCAGGCGGGCCAGGAGACGATTGGCTCGGTCAACGACGACGCGAACGTCGAACTCGCCGAGGAGGTGCTGCTGTCGGTCGACCAGAGCTTTCAGCGGCCGGGCACCGACGAGTCGGTCGAGATTCCGGACCGGGTTCGGTCCGGTGTCGCCGTCTCGAACGGCGCGACGTACAACCTGACGCTGAACGGGCGGCCGGCCTGTTCGACCGGGGACCGCTCGTTGCAGACGATTCGGTACCAGGGGGACGGTCAGCAGGTCGGCTATCAGGGCGGGGGCGTGTGGCGGATGGCGGAGTCGGGGGCGACGATGTCGTCGCCGCCGGCGGTGAGCTACGACGAGGGGGCGCTGTCGGTCTCGTTTGCGAACATCTCGGGACAGCACATCGGCGGGAACTCGGTCGCAATCCGGTCCAACGCGACTGCGATGCGGTCACACGAGGCCGCACTCCAGACGGCGCTGTTCACCGAAGCGACGTACGGGGGCGTCCGGAACGGGTCGTGGAACAGTTCAACGCCGAGTCAGGAGTGTCTGCCGTCGCGGGTCACCAACGCGACGCTGACAATCGAGAACAGCAGTTACGCCCGCGCGTGGGCGGACTGGGCACGGAGCACGTACGACGACAAGTACGTCGCCGTGACGCCGGACGCGGCGGAGCCGGGCGATAGCGTGCGTATCCGGTTCGCGCTCGGTGACGTGTCGGACTCACAGTTCGAGGTGGACGCCGTCGCGGTCGAGCGGGCGGGTCCCGGCACGGCGACCGTCACTGCGACCGTCAGCAACACCGGCGGGCTGAAGGACAGACAGGATATCGAGATACGGCACAACCGAACCGGGTCGCCCAGCGAGCTGACGGAGACGGTGACGCTCACGCAAGGGGAAACGACCACCGTGCGGGGGGACCTGGACGTGAGCGCCGCGACACGGCACAACTTCACCGTCGAATCGAACGGGGACATCGGCTTTCAGATTATCGAGTACGACGACGTGGCCGGAGCGCCGTCCCTAGACATCACGAGCACCTCGGTCCCGGCGTCGGCGCGGCTGAACCAGATACCGTCGGCGACGGTCACGGTCACGAACACGGGCGATATGACGGCCGACCAGACGGTGGCCTTCCGCGTCAACGGGTCCGAAAAGGCCACGCGGCGCGTGACCGTCCATCCGGGGGAGAGCCGGACGGTCGACTTCGGGCCGTCGCTGCCGACCGACGAGAGCGGGACGTACGCCCTCACAGTCACGACGGACGGCGACACATACTCCCAGCACAGTGACGACGGCCACTACTTCACGGTCGGTGACGCCGGCGTCTTCGAGGTCGCGTCGGTCTCGCCACCGGGCGGGGTGGAGAGCGGTGACACGGCGACCGTCGAGGCGACAGTCGAGAACACCGGCGACATTCCCAAGTCCGCCCCTGTCGAGATACGCGTCCTGAACGAGTCGGGGACGGTGGTCGACTCGAAGAGCCAGAGTCTCACTCTCAACGGGACCAGCGACGGGGCCGAGACCGGAACGGTGACCCTCACTACCGGTCCGCTCGACGCGCCCTCGTTCAGTAACTACACCTACACCGTCGAGACGCCGGACGACCGCGTCAACGGGACGTTCGCCGTCGGCGCGTCGTCCCCCCCGGTGTTCGACATCACCGGCGTCAGCGTCGACAACCCGGTCAAGCCGGAGCGTGACACCGAAGTCGGCTTCACCGTCACGAACACCGGCGGAACGGCGGGCACCCAGACGCTTCGCATCAGCAGCGGCTGGGGTGTGGACGCGGCCTCGGACGAGCACCTCGACCCCGGCGAGAGCACGACGCTCACGCAGACGGTTACCGCACCGTCCGAGGACGGGCTCTATCGGCTGGACTTCGCCACCGAAAACCAGACGACCTGGCGGATGCTGAACGTCCAGTCGGAGACGGCCGTCGAGCGCGATGGCAGCGGTTTCACCGCCAACGAGAAGGTCAACGCGACGATTGAACTCAAGGGGGCCGAACTAGAGGGGAGCAACGGCTACGCGATTACGCACGCGAAAGTCGAGATGTCGCTGGTCGTGGACAACCGCTCGGGGCGACACCGGATTCCGCTGTGGCGCGACGTCGGCCACGATTTCGAGGACGGGGACGTGAACGGCCCCTACGCCGAACGGCGGCTCATCGACGACGCGTACCCGAACCCCTACGAGTTCACGAAGACGTTCGAGCGGAACTCGACGTTCTCCGTCGTCGCCACGTCGTACTACTGTTACGAAACCACGTACACGGACATCCGGTTCGAGATAGACGGGCGGAACTACTACACCAAGCGCTGCAGCAATCCGGGCCCGGTCCGTATCTCGACCAGCGACAGCAGCACGAACGCCGACATCCTGGCCGACGGGGAGCAGACGCCCGGCTACGGGCAGGCCGGCAGGGCCCAGCGGCGGCTGGAGGACATGCTCGGCGAGCAGCGACTCGATGAACTCGACAACGGCACGGCGGTCCTCAACCTCGCCGACGGCGCGTTCGTCTACCTCTACGAGCTCTCGACGGAGAACGCCAGCCCCGAGAACGCGTACGGCGACGGCGACCCCGACTACAACGACGCGATGGTCATCTTCCGAACGAACTCCATCGAGCGGGAAGTCACGGAGCCGCGGTTCAAGTTCGTCGACGTCGACGCCCCGGCGCGCGTCCCCGAAACCGACGACGCGACGGTGACGGCGACGGTCAGAAACGTCGGCAACGCCACCGGCACCGCGACGCTCACGACCGCGTTCGACGGGAGTCCGGCCGGAACTCGGACGAGAGCTGTCGGGGTGAACGAAACGGCGCAGTTCACCGTCGACCTGGCGACGGCGAGCAAGACGCCGGGGGAATCGTACCAGTACCGGCTCACGCTGACGAGTCCCGACAGCCCAACCACCGGTGAGAAGGAGTGGGGAGGCAACGTCTACGTCGGCGAACTCGACGACCAGTTCATGCAAGTCGACGCCGTCCGCGCGCCGGGCACAATCGACAGCGACGAGTCCGCGACCGCCACGGTCGACATCACGAACGTCGGCGACGTTGGCGGCACCGCCGAGGTCGAACTCTACGCGAAAAACACCGACGACGCGAGCCCGACGTTCACGGTGGCCGACTCGGCGACGACCTCGCTGCTCACGCGGGGCGACACGGAACAGGTGAACCTTAGCCTGCCGGCCGACCGCGGCAACTACACGTACTACGTGCAGACCCGGAACAGCACGTCGGCCGCGCAGTCCTTCTTCGTCGGCCGGTCGGCGGTCGTCGTCAACGACACGCGGGGGGTCAACATCGGCGCACAGACCTACAACACCTCCACGCTCATCGAGCGCCGCGGGGGCGCACAGCGGATGACCGTCGAAGTCCGCAACGTCGGGTCGGTCGGCGACGAGCGCCGCGTGGCGCTCACTGTCACGAACAAGAGCGACGGCAGTACGGCGTTCGCGGGCTCGAAGAACGTCACGGTCGGTAGCGGTGACCTGACCGGCGTCGACGCGTATCCAGCCTGGGCCGGCTACGACACTGCCCTCGAACCCGGATACTACACGTACGAAGTGACGGTGTACAACGGCACGACCGGCGAGACGGTCGACGACACCGCGACGGGCGAGCTATACCTCAAGGCGGTCGACGAGAGCGGCGCGACCCCGAACGACTCACCCATCTCGGTCGACTCCGACACGATTACGCTCGGCGGGTAAGTCAACGCCCGCTGGACACAGTCGGCCCCGAAACGGTCGGTCGCCAGTCCATGCGGCCCCGTCAGCGTCGACCACGCCAGTGGCTCGTCGGGTCACGCGCAAAGAAAAACTGAGCTGTGTCGAGCCGATTCAGCCGAAGAGCTCGCCGAGGCCCTCGCCGCTGGCCTCGTCGTCCTCGTCGTCATCGTCGTCGCCGCCGTCGTCGGCAGCCTCTTCTTCGGCGTCCTCGTCGGCCTCGTCGGCCTCGTCGGCGTCACCCTCTGCGGGTGCGGCCGCGCCGCCGCTCGCCGGCACCGGTGCCGCGGCGGCCTGGTCGACGGCCTCCTCGATGTCGACGTCCTCGAGGGCGGCGACGAGGGCCTTGACGCGGGACTCCTCGACGTCGACGCCCGCGGCGTCGAGCACGTCGGTGAGGTTGTCTTCGTTGATTTCTTCGCCCGATTCGTTCAGGATGAGTGCAGCGTATACGTATTCCATTGTTGTAGTGTGCGTTGTTAGAACATCGCTCCGAGCGCGTCGCCGGCGTCCTCGTCGTCATCGTCGTCGTCTTCGTCGGCGGCCTCCTCGGCCGCGTCGTCGGCGTCGTCCTCGGATGCGGTGTCTTCGTCTTGGTCGTCAGTCGGTTCCTCTGTCGCCACGTCGGCCTCGACGCCCTGGAGCTCCTCCGGGAGCGCCTCCTCGTCGTCTATCTGCGAGGCGAGCGCACGGACCTGAGCGTCGGCCTTGCTCACGAGGTCGGGCACGACCTCGGGGTTCTCGATGGCCGCCTGGAGCGCGAGGCTCTTGGCGTTGCCACGAGCGGACTGGAGCATCGTCGGGGCCGTCGTCGCGGTCGGGTAGTCGGCGTTGACCGAGAGGTTGAACGCCCGGCCGGCGGCCGCCTGGATGTCGCTCCGGTACTCGTCGATGTCGAGTTCCAGTTCCTCGGGCTCGAACAGCACACCGTCGGCGAAGACGGCACGGAGGTCGAGACCGACCTCTTTCGGTTCGATGCCGAGCTCGTTCAGGACGTTCGCGAGTTCCTGCGAGACTTCCTCGCCGGTGGAAAGCACCGTCGAGTCGGACAGGACCTGAATGGAGCCTTCCTGGATGCGTGCGTCGGCACCCACGCTCTGGAGTTCGCCGACGAACGGACCGGGGTCGACGCCCGTGTCGCCCTCGGGAATCACGATGTCGTTCGGGGCCACCTCGCCGGCACCGATGGGTGCGGGCGTCTTGGAGGCCTCGAGTTCCTGGAACAGCGAGAACGGGTTGTCGTTCGTGCCGATGAGCCCGACCTGCCCGGTGATGTAACCGTTGAGGTCTTCGAGCCCGTCGTCGACTTCCTCGAGCGCACGCTTCAGGAGCGTGTTCCGGGAGACGCGAAGCTCGGCGGTCCCGTGCAGGTCACGCCGCATGTCCTGGAGCTGTCGAGAGGGAATGCCGGCGATGTTGACGACGCCGACGCTCTCGTAGGACTCTATCATCGCCACGATGGCGTCGACCTCTTCCTGCTTCCACTCGGGGATGGTTTCGGTCTTGCGTTCGGATTCGGCGCTCATGTCAGGCAACCTCCATCGCAGGCCCCATCGTCGTCTTCACGTAGACGGTGTCGATGTTGAGCGGGCCCTTCTCGAGGTCCGCGTGCAGGCGGCGGAGGATGACGTCGATGTTGTCCGCGATGTCCTCGGCGGACATGTCCTCCGCGCCGACCCGCGTGTGGAACGTTCGCCGTTCCCCGCTGCGGAGCTGCACGGTGTTTTTCATGCGTTCGATGACCTCGACGACGTCGTCGTCGGGGTCGAGCGGTTCCGGCATCTTCCCGCGCGGACCGAGGACGGTCCCGAGGTAACGGCCGATGTCCTGCATCATGTCTGTCTCGGCGATGAAGAAGTCAGTGTCATCGGCGAGGTCCTTGGCGGCGTCGTCGTCGCCACCCAGTTCCTCGAGTTCGTCCTCGTCGAGTACGTCGTCTGCGACTTCCTCGGCACGGAGGGCGGTTTCGCCCTCGGCGAAGACCACGATAGTGGTCTCCTGACCGGTGCCAGCAGGAAGCACGACGGACTCGTCGACGCGGTTCGACGGGTCGTTAAGATCTAAGTCGCGCAGGTTCACTGCGAGGTCGACCGTTTCGCGGAAGTTCCGCTGGGGTGCGTCCTCGAGTGCGCGCGAGACTGCGTTCTCTATTTCCTGATCTGCCATTGTTCACCTCCGTAGTACGCCAATCGGCTTCTACGGGTCAGTGAAACAGGCGGATGCCTGTCTCGTGCGGGTAGACGCCAATGCGACACTTAAACCCGTCGAACCAGCACGAGGGGCGCTAACGGGCGTGTTTCCGGTTCTCAGGGGTCGCCGCTCCATCGACGGTGCAGCGGCTCGACGGCGTCGAAAGCAGGGGAGAACACGCGCCGACCAAACGGCCAGTCCGACCTACGCTTGCGCTTCGGCCGCGAACACGTCGTCGTACTCGCCCGCGTCGATTCGCTCCTTGAACTCGCGTGGGTTCTCGCCTTCGATGGTGACGCCGAGAGAGGTACACGTCCCGACGACCTCTTTCGCGGCGTTCTTGAGGTCGTAGGAGAGCAGGTCGGGGTGTTTCTGCTCGGCGATCTGCTTGACCTGGTCGACCGAGAGGTCAGCGACGAAGTTCTCCTGGGGCTCGCCGCTGCCGGTCTCGAAGCCGGCCTCGTCCTTGATGAGTTCGGCCGTCGGCGGGACGCCGACCTCGATGTCGAACGAGCCGTCGTCGTCGTACTCGACGGTGACGGGGACTTCGGTGCCGTCGAACGCCGCCGTCTGGTCGTTTATCTCCTGTACGACTGCCTGCACGTCCACCGGTGTCGGGCCGAGTTCCGGACCGAGCGGCGGGCCGGGGTTGGCCTCCCCACCGGGAACGAGGACTTCGATAGTTCCAGCCATACATAGTGGAACCTTCGCGGCGGTTTAAAGGATTGCGTTTCACCGGCCCCTTCGTGAGGGCTCCACACGCACGAACGCCCCGCCGAGCCACACGCTCAGGCGAGCGTCACGCCGTTCATCGCGAGAAAATCGCTCGCGTCCTTGATTTCGACCGGAGAGCCGATTATCCGCACCTGTTCACCTTCGTGGTGGACACTCACTGTGAACCGCTGCTCCAACTCCTCGCGGATGCCGTCGAGCGCACCGACTGGCAGCAGTATCTGCGTGCTGTCGCGGAACCGACTCGCCGCTCCCATTATCGACACATGACGGAGGATACCCTATAGGTGTGTCGAATTACATGAGCCTCGTTTGACCATTCCGAACGGGAGGACGGCGGCGCTGTCGCGTACCGCCGGTCGGCGTCGGCGAGGGAGGAAAGCCTTATTCGGTGCGAGGGGCCGACATACACCTAATGGGGCTCGAAGAGGAGATTCAGGAACTCGAAGACGAGATCGCCAGCACTCCCTACAACAAGTCTACAGAGGCCCATATCGGTCGATTGAAGTCCAAGCTCGCCGAGAAGAAGGAGAAGCTCGAACAGCAGGCGTCCTCCGGCGGCGGCGGCGGCTACGGCGTCGAGAAACACGGCGACGCGACCGTCGCGCTCGTCGGGTTCCCCAGCGTCGGCAAGTCGACGCTGCTGAACGCACTGACGAACGCCGAATCCGAGACTGGTGCCTACGAGTTCACGACGCTTGACGTGTATCCCGGGATGCTCAAGCACAAGGGGGCGAACATCCAGATACTCGACGTCCCAGGGCTCATCGAGGGGGCGGCCGGCGGCCGCGGCGGCGGCAAGGAAGTCCTCTCGGTCGTCCGGACCGCCGACCTCATCGTCTTCCTCGTCTCCGTCTTCGAGATAGACCAGTACGACCGACTCCGCGAGGAGCTGTACAAGAACAAGATACGACTCGACCAGGACCCGCCGTGGGTCACCGTCCGCAAGAAGGGCAAGGACGGGATTTCGGTCAACACGGCCTCCGGCGTCGAACTCGACGACGAGACGGTCAAGGCCGTCCTGCGCGAACACGGGTACGTCAACGCCGACGTGACCATCGGGGAGGACATCGACATCGACCAGCTCGTCGACGGCGTGATGGACAACCGCGTCTACCTGCCCTCGCTCGTCGCGGTCAACAAAGCCGACCTCATCGAGCCCGATTACCTCCCCAAAGTCGAGGACGAACTCTGGGAGCGGGACATCGACCCTGATGAGGCGATTTTCATCAGTGCCGAGGAGGAAAAGGGGCTGGACAGTCTTACCGAGCGTATCTGGGAGGAACTCGGCCTCATCCGTATCTACATGGACAAGCCCGGCCGCGGCGTCGACCGCGAGGAACCGCTCATTCTCCGCGAGGGCGATACCGTCGACGACGCCTGCGAGAAACTCGGCGGGAGCTTCGACGAGCGGTTCCGATTCGCCCGCGTCACCGGCCCGAGCGCCAAGCACGACGAGCAGCAGGTCGGGCGCGACCACGAACTGGCCGACGAGGACATCCTGCGCATTGTCGCCAACCGCTAGGTCGTCGCTTCCTGCCTGAACCTGTCACGCTCGCGCGTGCACGAGACATCAATAACATTGAGCCCTGGCGACCCGTGCAGTATCGCCTTCCTGAATTAGATGCGTTCAAGCGTGTCCAACCCTGGAGACACGTATGGCCCACGGCCCTCGACGCCGCCTCGTCGCCGTCGTCGTCGCCGGAATCGTCCCGTGGACGGCGGTGCTCGTCGGGGCGGAGCTGACGCTCGTGTTCTCGTTTGGTCTGTTCAACACGAACCCGCCGGAACTGCTCTCGGTCTACAGCTACTTCGTCCGCTTTACCGGCAGCCTCCCGCAGTTCATCGAGTCGTGGGGCACGGGCGTCCTGCTGTACGCGTTTGCCCTGACCAGCGCCGCCCTCGGCGTCGCCTGGCGCGAGGACGTCCGGCTCACGGCACTCGCCCTGGCGGGCGCAGGTCTGACGCAGATTCCGGTCTTCCTGGGGTTCAACAGGCGACTCAACTACGTCGCCGTCCCGGTCGGCACCGTCGTCCTGCTCGCCGTGGTGTGGTGGTACTACCTGCCGGCGGTTCGGGCCGGCTCGGGAACGCAGTGACGGTATCGAAGCCGGACGGAACCACCTGTGGCGGTAGCCTTTTCGCTCGCTCCCACCATGGCCCGTGTATGTGGTCACTCGATCATACGATGATGCGCGTCGAAGACCTCGACGCGTCGCTCGACTGGTACACGACACATCTCGACTACGAAGAGAAGGGTCGCTGGGAGGCCGACACCTTCACGAACGTCTTCCTCGGACCGGAGGACGTCCACGACGAGGGGGCGCTGCTCGAACTCACGTACAACCACGACGGGCGCTCGTACACGATGGGCGACGCCTGGGGCCACATCGCCGTCCGCTGTGACGACGTGTACGACGCCTACGAGGAACTGATGGACGCCGGCGTCGATGACTACCGCGACCCCGACTCCTGTGGCGGCTCCTACGCCTTCGTCACGGACCCCGACGGCCACGAAATCGAGATCGTCGAGCGCGACCACGGTGCGAAGTGGTCGCTCGACCACACAATGATTCGTGTCGAGGACGCCGAACAGGCGCTCGGCTGGTACGTCCGGAAACTCGACTACGAGCTGTTCCGTCGCGAGGAGTTCGACGACTTCGCGCTGTACTTCCTCAAACCGGCGGACGCCCCCGACGAGGCGATGTCCGTCGAACTCACGTACAACTACGACGGCCGGTCCTACGAACTCGGCGACGCCTGGGGCCATGTCGCGGTTCGAACTGACGACCTCCACGACGCGTGGGAGACGCTGATGGGCCGTCACGCCGAAGACTACCGCGACCCGGAGAGCTGTGACGACCGCTACGCGTTCACCAAAGACCCCGACGGCCGCGAGGTCGAAATCGTAACGAACTGACGGCGCTGGCCGCCGGTACCCGCTACGTCGGAGAGCCGTTCGCCCCACCACGCGGCAGATATCGCTATTCCTGGCAGCAGTCGCACCCTCGAAACCCGCTTTTCACGCCAGTGACGACATCCAGTCATGTAAATCCGGTTGTCAGACACTCGAATGACAGTCGAGCATCAGAAGCCACAAAACCCATATACCCAACTCTATCCGGTGATATCGACGGTTTCTGCAGTCAGTCGTTCATGACATACGGTTGTCTAAACCACAAAGCATTTATAATAGACAGCTAACGTTACGACTGTACCCCTACCTATGGCGCCAGAAGTGAGTACGCCGGTCCGGTCTATGCGCGGTCGCGACGACCGCGTTCCGACCACGCGGAAAACTGCTGGGGTCGCCCGATAGCAACCACAAACTATGACAGGAAATTCGAATAAGGTTCGCAGCCTGTTCCTCACGGCGCTGATGGTCTTCTCGGTATTCGCCGGGACCATCGCGTTCTCCGGTGGCGCAGCCGCCGCCGCGAACGTCAGCGTCCAACAGGCCTCAGAGTATAACGACGGCACAGTCGAACTAGCACTCAACAGTTCAACCGGTAGCCCAGTCGCTGCCGGTGACATCGACGTCTACGTCGATGGCAACCAGAACCCGAGCAACTACGTCTCGAGTCTCTCCGTTGACGGAACCGACGACGGGACGACGGGACGTCTCGAGTTCAGTCTGGACCAGGACGTCCAGCCCAACCGCAACCTGACCATCAAGGTCTCAGGTCTCAGCGGTGGCGACGGTACAGTCATCGCCGAGGACATTGACGTCAC
This sequence comes from Haloarcula sp. DT43, assembly GCF_037078405.1. Taxonomy (NCBI): domain Archaea; kingdom Methanobacteriati; phylum Methanobacteriota; class Halobacteria; order Halobacteriales; family Haloarculaceae; genus Haloarcula; species Haloarcula brevis. The sequence continues at coordinate 1,269,971 of NZ_JAYMGZ010000001.1, forward strand.
GTCCCAGACGATCACAACTACCGGGTCGAACGACACGGACTTCAACGCGTTCCGCGGCGAAATTATCGCGGTTGAAGACGAAGACGCGGACGATACTGACAACTTCCCATCCATCGAGGTCGGAGCGGACAGTATCGTTCTGTCCGACACGTACACGGACAACAGCGAAGTGTACACCATCGACACGAGCAACCTCGACACCGGTGAAAGCTACGACATCGAGGTCGACGGTACTGAAGAAGGAGTCTTCACCGTCAGCGACCTCGCGCTCGAAGTGAACATCGACGACGATGTCGGCGACGGCGCCAACATCGACGAGGATGACACCCTCGCCGTCAACGTCTCCACGAACCGTGGTGGCGAGCCGGCCAACGCGACGCTGTTCGACGAGGACGACGACAAGGTCGCCACGCAGATCAAGAACCTGCAGGGTAACCGCAACGTCGTGTTCGACTTCGGCAACCAGAGCGCCGACGGCAGCCCGTACTACGTCCGCGTGACAGACAACCAGACCGGCGTCACCGCCGAGTCTGGCCAGATCAACGTCTCCGAGTCCGACGAGGGTGAGGCCAGCTTCGAAACCTCGACCGTTCAGGACGAAGTCGGTGACGTGGTCAACATCACGGTCCAGGTCGACAACACCGAAGACGCCGTCATCAACGTCGGTGACGAGAACGACGACAACTACTACATCCAGGGCCAGATCGAAGACGACGACGGCGACGGCGAAGTCGTCGTCCAGTTCAACAGCTACACCGCTGGCGACCACAGCAACAGTACGGTCCTCAGCGTCCCTGGTGACGACGACATCGACAACATTGAGGAAGGTGGCGATTACACCCGAGGCGGTCTGAGCGGAGACACGCTCGAGGCCGGTTCGTACTCGATGAACGTGACTGCGGGGACCTCCCCGGACGTCACCAGCCCCGACTCCGTCGGGACGCTCCGACTCAACGAGAACTCCGTTGAGGGTATCCAGACGTGGGCCGCACCGAGCGACGCCGATATCGACGACGAGGATGTCGATATCTACGACCGCATCGGTGTGAACCTCACGCAGTCCGATAATATCGCAGCCGAAGACGTCGTCGTCCACCAGATCGAGGCATCCGGTATCGAAGGTGCCATCGAATACGAAGAGGAAGACGGCGGTGCCGGAAGTACGACGGCAGCGTTCGCACAGGCAGTTGACACCGACGGCAGTACCGCTGACGGAACCGGTACTGCGGGCCTGACGCTCTACGTCAACCGGACCGACGTCGGTGCCAACGCCGACGCCGACCCGATTGACTTCGGTATCGGTGACCCGCTGACCGTCGTTGAGGACGCGGACAACAACACCTACTTCGTCGCGGTCGACACCAGTGACGTCGAGTTCGCTCAGTCCGGTGACACGATTGTCGACGAAGAGGATACGCGGATCAACGCGACCTTCGCCGTCAGAGAAGGTCCGCTGACCGACGACCAGAACAGTGCCAGCGCGCTCTACAGAACGTCCGAGCGTGACGCGACGCTGAACCTCGATGACGACGGATTCGTCACGGTCTCTGCTGCTGCTGGGCAGGAAGTGACTGGCGATACGAACGTCGCCCCCGGCTCCGAACTCGAAGTCGAGATGGAGTCCGAGAGCGAGGCGAACCCGTTCGTCCTCCGACCGGAAGCGACTGTCGACAACAACGGCACGTACACCGCCACGGCCGACTTCAGCGACTACTCCGCTGGAACGAACTTCACCGTCCAGACGCTCGACGTCGACGGTGACGAGGACTTCAGCGACGAGGAAGACGGTCGCATCGTCGAAGGTGCGACGGCCACTGTGAGTATCAGTAACCAGGAATCCGACGGTAGCGAAGTCGTCGTCGACAGCGCGCAGCTGTCCGACGGTGGCTTCATCGTTATCCACGACAGCTCGCTCCTCGAAGGCGAGGTCGCGGGTAGCGTCGTCGGGAACTCCGAGTACCTCGAGGCAGGCAGCCACGAGGACATCACGATCACGCTCGACGAGCCGATGGACGAGAACTTCACGGCCATTGCGATGCCGCACCTCGACACCAACGGCAACGAAGCGTACGACTTCCCGGACGCCGACGGTCCGTACACCCAGAACGGCTCCGCCGTGACGGACAGTGCGAACGTGACCGTCGTCGCTGAGGAACCGCCGGAAACCGAAACGGAACCGCCGGAAACCGAAACGGAACCGCCGGAAACCGAAACGGAACCGCCGGAAACCGAAACGGAACCGATGGACACCGAGACTGAAGCGCCCGAGACCACGGAAGCGTCCGGTCCCGGCTTCACGGCAGCCATCGCGCTCATCGCGCTGGTCGCCGCTGCGCTGCTCGCTGTCCGCCGCGACAACTAACCGGAATCACTCCGGTCCCTGAACACCACTCTTTCTTTCGCGCACGCACGAAGCAGTGCCGACAGTCTGCAGAACCACGCCAACTCCGGGCTACTCTGTCCGCTTGCGAACGGCTAGCTGCCTGTCGTCGGTCGTGACTGGGTCACAGTCGAACGCCGGGGCGACGCGGTAGTAATCCAGTACCTGTCGGACGTCGCCCTCGATGTCCGCCGACGTGAGGTCGGCTTCAGCAATCGTCTCGTCTTGCTGGTCGTAGATGGCCCTGAGCGACGTCGCTGGCGGCACACGGGCGGTGCCCGTTTCGCTCGTCGTGTACCGCCGGTCGACCTGCGTCTCGTAGCGGTTCCGGTTGACGACCCACTGCGTCCCGTCGGCGTGTGTCTCCACGACGACAGTCGGGTGCTTCGTGATGTTCCGGTCGCCGACGGCGTCGAGAATCAAGTCGTATATCTCCCGCGAGAGACTCGTCTGCAGGACGTTCCGTGCCGAGAAGTCGACGGCGTCCAGCAGCTCCGCGTTTTCGTCCGCGAACGTCTCTGCGGCGGCGGCCTCGTCCCCTTCGAGATAGAACACGTCGGTGAACTTCCCCGGATTGTTGGCCTGGGTTAGCCCTGCCGTCCCGGTGACCTGAATCGCGCGGACCTCCCCCCGTTCGTCGAAATTCAAATCAGCACGCGAGACACCGGTCTGTGGCGCTTCCTGGAGCTTGTCGTACAGCTGCGTCATCCTCTCGTTTGACCCATTCAAATTTCAATTGTATATGGCTTACTTACCAATTATCGATAGTCGATTTCACACTACGCCTGTGCTACTGAGGCAGACCAGAGCGGTAGTGTGGATTGAGTACCACGGGTCTAAAGCGAAGTCCACCTAGATACGGGACCAGCGGGCGTCTCCGACCGGAGTGTTGACCGTCCAATTCACAAACGAGTAGTTATATTTTCAGTTTAGAAGTAAATATAGATTCTAAAGCATTTCTGAGTGATTTTTACTTGTAATCTACTTACCAACTTTATTCCACAAAGCATTTACCACACTTCGGGTAATGTACCGATACCCCTACCCATGACGCCAGAAGTGAGTACGCCGGTCCGGTCTATGCGCGGTCGCGACGACCGCGTTCCGACCACGCGGAAAACTACTGGGGTCGCCCGATAGCAACCACAAACTATGACAGGAAATTCGAACAAGGTTCGCAGCCTGTTCCTCACGGCGCTGATGGTCTTCTCGGTATTCGCCGGGACCATCGCGTTCTCCGGTGGCGCAGCCGCCGCCGCGAACGTCAGCGTCCAACAGGCCGCGGAGTATAACGACGGTACAGTCGAATTAGCACTGAACGGTTCAACTGGGACTTCAGTCGGTTCCGGTGACATCGACGTCTACGTCGATGGCAACCAGAACCCGAACAACTACGTCTCTGGACTCACGGTCAATGCTGATGGTCAAAACGGCCGTATTGCATTTGACCTAGACAAAGATGTTCAGCCCAACCGCAACCTGACCATCAAGGTCTCAGGTCTCAACGGTGGCGACGGCACGGTCGTCGCTCAGGATATCGATGTCACGTCCCAGACGGTCACGTCGAACGGCAATAACGATACAGACATCAACGTCTTCCGCGGTGAAGTGATCGCCGTCGAAGACACGGACGCGGACGATACTGACAACTTCCCGTCCATCGAGGTCGGAGCGGATAGCCTCGTCCTGTCCGACTCGTACACGGACAACAGCGAAGTGTACACCATCGACACGAGCGACCTCGACACCGGTGAGGACTACGACATCGAGGTCGACGGTACCGATGAAGGGGTCTTCACCGTCAGCGACCTCAGCCTGCAAGTGAACATCGACGACGATGTCGGCGACGGCGCCAACATCGACGACACGGACACGCTGGCAGTCAACGTCTCCACGAACCGTGGTGGCGAGCCGGCCAACGCAACGCTGTTCGATGAAGACGACGACAAGGTTGCCACGCAGATCAAGAACCTGCAGGGTAACAACAACGTCGTGTTCAACTTCGGCAACCAGAGCGCCGACGACAGCCCGTACTACGTCCGCGTGACGGACAACCAGACCGGCGTCACCGCCGAATCTGACCAGATCAACGTCTCCGAGTCCGACGACGGCGAAGCGAGCTTCGAAACCTCGACCGTCCAGGACGAAATCGGCGACGTCACCAACATCACGGTTCAGCTCGACAACACCGAGGACGCCGTCATCAACGTCGGTGACGAGAACGAGGACAACTACTACATCCAGGGTGAGATTTCGGACGAAGACGGTGACGGCGAAGTTACCGTCCAGTTCAACAGCTACACCGCTGGCGACCACAGTAACAGTACGGTCCTCAGCGTCCCCGGTGACGACGATATCGACAACATCGAGGAAGGTGGCGATTACACCCGAGGCGGTCTCAACGCAGAAGCGCTCGAGGCCGGTTCGTACTCGATGAACGTGACTGCGGGGACCTCCCCGGACGTCACCAGCCCCGACTCCGTCGGGACGCTCCGACTCAACGAGAACTCCGTCGAGAGCATCCAGACGTGGGCCGCACCGAGCGACGCCGACATCACGGATGACGATGTCGACGTCTACGACCGCATCGGCGTGAACCTCACGCAGTCTGACGAGGTCGCGGCCGAGGACGTCGTCGTCCACCAGATCGTGGCGTCCGGTGTCGAAGGTGCCGTCGCATTCCAAGAGGAAGACAACGGCGCCAGTGGAACCACGGAAGCGTTCCTGCAGGCCGTCGACGCTGACAGCAGCACTGCTAACGGCGTCGGAACTGCGGGCCTGACGCTCTACGTCAACCGGACCGACGTCGGCGCGAACGCCGACGCTGACGCACTGCAGCTCAACAGCTCCAACGTGGACGTTGTCGAAGACTCGGACAACAACACCTACTTCGTCGCCGTTGACACGGGTGCCATCACGTTCACCCAGTCCGGTCAGGACCTCGTCGACGAAGAGGACACGAGCATCAACGCAACGTTCGCTATCAAGGATTCCAGTCCGATTTCCGACGATGGTACGAGCGCCAGCGCGCTCTACACCACGTCCGAGCGTGACGCGACGCTGAACCTCGACGACAGCGGCGTTGTCACGGTCTCGGCCGCTGCTGGTCAGGAAGTGACCGGCACGACGAACGTCGCCCCCGGCTCCACGCTCGAAGTCGAGATGGAGTCCGAGAACGAGGCGAACCCGTTCGTCATCCGCCCCGAAACTGATGTCGCTGCTGACGGCACGTACACCGCCACAGCCGACTTCAGCGACTACTCCGCTGGAACGAACTTCACCGTCCAGACGCTCGACGTCGACGGTAGTTCCGAGTTCAGCGACGAGGAAGACGGCCGCATCGTCGAAGCCGACACGGCCACCGTGAGCATCAGTGACCAGGAATCCGACGGTAGCGAAGTCGTCGTCGACAGCGCGCAGCTGTCCGACGGTGGCTTCATCGCCATCCACGCCGGTAGCGCGTCCGGCGACGTCGTCGGGAACTCCGAGTACCTCGAGGCAGGCAGCCACGAGGACATCACGATCACGCTCGACGAGCCGATGGACGAGGACTTCACCGCGGTCGCGATGCCGCACCTCGACACCAACGGCAACGAAGCGTACGACTTCCCGGACGCCGACGGTCCGTACACGATCAACGGCACGGCTGTCACGGACAGTGCGAACGTGACCGTCGTCGCTGAGGAACCGACGGAGACCGCTACGGAACCGCCGGAAACCGAAACGGAACCGCCGGAAACCGAAACGGAACCGCCGGAAACCGAAACGGAACCGATGGACACCGAGACTGAAGCGCCCGAGACCACGGAAGCGTCCGGTCCCGGATTCACGGCAGCCATCGCGCTCATCGCGCTGGTCGCCGCTGCGCTGCTCGCTGTCCGCCGCGACAACTAACCGGAGTCACTCCGGTCCCTGAACACCGCTCTTTCTTTCGCGCGCTGCCCCGGTAGCGGCGGCGCTGTCGGCGAGTCGGGCTGACGCCCGCAGTAACGCAACGACAAAACATATAGGCGGGTTCAGCCAACGTACGGGCAATGAGTGAGACAGTCCTGCAGGCGGGCGTCGACATCGCTGGACTGTCGTTCGACCCGGTCACGGTCTCGGAGCCGCTCATGTGGCTCGTACTCGCGGCCTTTCTGGGGAGCGTGGCCGTCGCCCAGTACGACCAGCGCTTGGCTCGCCCCGTCGGGACGGTCGGCTGGGTGGTGTTCGCGGCCTACTGGCTCGTCCTGGCCCCGCATTTCATACTGATACAAAAAAGCGTCGTCGAGGGGCTGGGAAGCGTCGTCGCCGTCCCCCTGTCGCTGTACACCGGCTACCTGCTCTGGAACGGCCGGGAGTCGCTCCTGGTGTTGACCCGAGCTATCGGTATCATGGGCCTCATCTACGTGCCCTTCCTCACTATCGGGCCGCTCCGCCAGACGATCATCGAGGTCGTCACCGACCAGGTCGCCTTCCTGATGACCGTCGGCGGCTACGACCCGGTTGTGGTCGACGGGCTCTCGCACAACGGCGTCGACATCGCGTCGAAGCAGTACCCCTACGAGAACACGTTCTGGTTCGACGGGAACGAGCGCCCGATAACGTACACTATCATCCTTGCGTGTACGGGCATCGGCAGCATCTCTATCTTCGCCGGCGGGATACTGGCGGTCGCGGCCCCGTGGCGGCGGAAGCTCCGCGTGCTGGTCGCCGCCATCGGCATCATCTACGTGCTGAACCTGGTCCGGAACATCGGCATCGCGCTGGCGTTCGGTCTCCAGAAGGCCCAGTTCTTCCCGGACGTCGTCATGACGCTGTTCGGCCTCAGCGACGCACAGCTGGTGTCGTACTACATCGTCGACCGGATGCTGGCACAGTTCGGTTCCGTCGTCGTCCTCGTCGGGCTCACGTGGCTGTTGATGCGGGAACTGCCGGAACTCACCGTGATAGTCGAGGACCTCCTGTTTCTTGTAACCGGCACGGAGTACGACCTCGGCCCGGCGTTCGAACAGCGGGAGTCGGGCTCTGCCACGCCCGGTGACGACTGACCCGAATCCGAGGAGGCGTTACTCCAGGTCCGCTCCGGCGAGTGACTCCAGTGCGTCCGCTTCGAGCGGGTGGAGCGACCCCGGAATCACGAGCAAGTGCAGTGGCTCCCCGAACGTTCGCGTGGCGAGTTCGTCGAGCGTATCGGCGACCACCAGCGGGTCCGGGCTGCCGGCCCTGGCGACCACGACGCCGACGGTGTCCGGGAACGGCTCCGCGAGCATCGCGGCGGCGTGGCTCGCGGTCATGTACGTGTCGTCGCTGTCGTCCCAGTGGGGGTCGTCGACCTTGATGTCGAGGTAGACCAGCGTGTGCAGGTCCCGTTCGCGGTTGTCCTCGATGGTGGCGACGACGCTGTCGGGAACGCCGTCGCCGCCGTGGGCGTCCTCGAACGGGAGCGTCGTCGCCTTGCCGAAGCGGTAGTTCTGGAGGCCGGTCAGCGAGCCGGCGGCGGTCTGAGCGGTCGTCCCGTGGACGATTCGGGTGTCGATGCCGCGGTCCGCGGCGCGGAGCCGGAGGTCGGTGTGCGTCGTCGAGACCATCGTGTCCCCGGCGGTACAGAAGACGACGTCTTCCTCCGCGGCGGCCGCGAGAATCGGTTCGGGGTCCTGCTCGATGCCGGCCCGGTCCCTGAGTTCGATGGTCGTCTCCAGTGTCTCCTCCAGGGTTTCGATGTCGGTACCGACCAGCCGGCTCGTGTAGAACTCGGCGAACACGCGGTCGGCGGCTCGGATGGCGTCCCGGCCGGCGACCGTGACCGAGCGCTCGTCGTAGAGGCCCAGTCCGACGAATGTGAGCATACCCGGAGTGGGTCGCCGTCCGGGATAAAGGGCGCGAAGCGTCAGGCTTACCGCCTGTGGCCGGGGAGTGAGCGTATGGGCGTTCCCTGCGTTCGTGTTCCCCGCGAGGCCGGCGAAGAGACTCGCCAGCGCCTCGCCGAGGCAGACCTCGTCGACGACGGCTACGACATCACGGTCGTCGACGGACAGCTGTACGTCCCCGTCACCGACCCCGCCGCGGTACCGTCGGACCTTGCCGTCGTGGAGGCCGACCCGCCGGTCCGCGAGAGCCAGACGATGCCGGCCGACGGGCTCGACTTCGACCCGAGCTACGAGCGCATTGGCGACGTGGCTATCGTCGACGAGGACGACGACGAGCGGGCGCGAGCGATTGCCGACGCGATAATGGACTCGGACCTACCGGTGCGGGCGGTGTTGAACCGCGCGTCGAAAATCAAGGGCGAACAGCGGGTCCGCGAGTGGGACGTGCTCGCCGGCGAGGGGACCGAGGGAACTCACAGGGAGTACGGCTGTACGTTCGACCTCGACCTCGCCGAAGTGTACTTCTCGCCGCGGCTGGCGACCGAGCGCCATCGCGTCGTCGAACAGGTCACCGAGGGCGAGCACGCCTTCGACATGTTCGCCGGCGTCGGCCCGTTCGTGGTCCCGTTCGCCACGCGCGGGGCGACCTGCGTCGGGACCGATATCAACGAGACGGCAATCGAGTACCTGCGGGCGAACGCCGAGCGCAACGGCGTCGCCGACCGAGTGACGGGCATCTGTGGCGACGTGCGCGCGGTCGCCAGCGAGTACGAGGGGTGGGCGGACCGTCTCGTGATGAATCTACCACACAGCGCCGACGAGTTCCTCGATACCGCCGTCCGCCTGGCCGGTGAGGAGTGCGTTCTTCATTACTACGACATCCAGCACGAGGACGACCTGTTCGGCCCCGGCGAGCGGGCGATTCGGGCGGCCACCGAGCCGACCTACGACGTGACGGTCGAGACGCGCCACACCGTCCGGTCCTACGCCCCGAAAGAGCACAACGTCGTTCTCGACGTTCGGCTGACACGCTAAGACGAGCCGTTCTATTCAGTCGTCGTGGGGATAGTACCAGATGGAGGTGAGCGAGGTCGACGACGTTGACCTCGCGCCGCCAGCGTGGCGACTTCTCCGGGTCGAACAGAACGCCGAGAAGGGGCTCGCCATCGCCGACCGCGGCTTCGTGCCCGCAAGCGGCGAAATCAAGGTCACCGGCACCGGGACCGAACTGCTTAACGACGAGGAAGTCGGACGCTTGTATCTGGGAGGCTAACCCATGTCTACGATACTCGTTCCCGTCGACGCAGACGAGGACCGCGCCCGCGGACAGGCCGCGTTCGTCGCGGAGCTACCGTCCGCCGACACCGACATCAAGGCCGTCATCACGCACGCGCTGACCGGGGAAGAGACGGACGCGCCCGAGGAGATACGCAACGTCGAACGGATTTCGACGGTCCGGCTCGTCCGCGACTACCTCGAAGACAGCGAGGTCGACGTCGAACTGGCCGAAGGGACCCAACCGCCCGCCGACGGCATCGTCTCGCTGGCCGACGAGTTCGACGTCGACCAGATAGTCATGGGGTCCAGAAAGCGGTCGCCGACCGGCAAAGCGGTGTTCGGGAGCGTCTCCCAGCAGGTCCTGCTCGAGGCGGACGATCCGGTCACGGTCGTCGGCGCTCGCGAGGAGTGAGAGCGACTCCCTCGCCGGGTCCGATTCGCAATCCTTATTGCGGTTATGCGTCCAAGAACTGATGTACGCCAGCGCCGCGCCGGTGTAGCTCAGACTGGCAGAGCGAATCCTTCGTAAGGATTAGGCCGAGGGTTCAAATCCCTCCACCGGCTTTCGATTTCTGACACCTCTACGGACCGACGCCGAGTGAACGCGTCTCGGGCTTGCTGTCCGTCCCGGCCGAATCGTACCGTTGTGCGGAACGTACTCACAGAACTGGACCGACTGTCGGGTTTCCTGCTGACGGACGGGGGAACGGTCTAGAACGGGTCTGCGCGCCGCAGTACACGGCGACCGGTCGGAGTGGCGCGTCAGTCAGCTATCGATATCGGTGACAGTCTGACATCGGTATCGACGATTTCCGTATCCGGACTGCCGTCGTACTGGAATCTGACCGAGCGTCGTTCGTCCCCTCGCATGATTGGAACGACTGCGAGCGCTTCGTCGAGTATACAGTGGCCCTCGCCGATGAACTCGACGACGACCTCAGTGTAGACGTCGTCACTGGTCTCGTTTTGTAGCTGGACCTCGAGCACCGTCTTGTCTGTGCAAGAGCGTCTGAGTTCCTTCCCCACTTCGGTAACGCTCGGAGACGCTGTCGAGGTCTTTTCTCGCGTTTCCGAATGGAGTTTTCGCCTGTTTTTCAACTCTGTAAAGATGTCTATCCTATCGATTTCATCCTCTGGTAGATACGTGTATCTCCCGAGCCGTCGCACCACCTCGCCCTCTGAATCTTTCAGTAGCGGATTCCGAAGAAGCAAATCGTTTTGCTCTCGTTCCCCTGCGTACTGCACGTCGCCCTGAATTTCCTGTCCGGAGGGTGTCTTAATCGAAGCAACGACTGGCGATTTCGCTTCCTGGTTGATGTAGTCCCACGTCTTTCGTCGCGTTCGAGATATCCCTTTGCGCTGGTGGACCCGTATATCATACAGGGTGCCAATGGCGTATCCCACCGGGATTGCGGCAAGGGTCAGCACTGATAGTACCACGAGCGACTCTTGTGGTGTGAGTTGAATTTCAGGGAGTAATATTATTTCCCGCTGGACTATCGATGTCAAGAAGACGTACAGCAGGTACCCAGCAAAGGCGAGCAGAGTGCTTCCAGTGAGACTGAACGCTTGCTTTTCGGCCTCCGTGAACGTATCCGGAACTCTCGCCTGCCATAGCAACACGTACGTCAACACGTATCCGGGCAGAAGTATCGCCAGTAGAACGACGCCGTCCGGAAGCGAGATGAGCATCTAATCCCGAGTTCCGTGCTCGTACTCCGCCGGGTCGTCGGATTTCCGAGTCGAGTGCTCGTACAGTGTAGCCACACCGGACTCTTCGGGATGCGCTTCGGCCCATTCGATGGCCGATATAGCCACCTGCGTGATTTGATTGTCGCTGATATCCGCTCTGACATCGTCGTCGAGGTCCCGCTTGATTTCCTCGACGAGTTTCGCCATCGTTACATCAGCTGTCGTATCGTCGTCGGTTTCGACCATAGTGAAAGTAGTAGTCCAACTGTCATAAATATATACCATGAACTACATTTCTGTTCAACGGTCACATCAACCGTCATTCCCTACGACGCTGGTGGAGCAGTGCTCCGTCCCCGGTTCGGCTTCTGCTGGCACCGTTGCCCAACACAGGGACGGGGAGACTGGGGATATGCCGACTCAGAGTCGGAGAACGCGAACCACTGCCGACCGGCCCGTCGCGGCGAGACTGTTACTGCGGTAGTCGGACACGGCGTGTCGTCGGGCGTTTCGACGGTCGACACAGCCGAGTTGGAGACCGGTTCGCTTCGCCACCAGCGGGCAGAACTATCGGTATAAAAAGGGCCCTCACCAGTGACGTGAAAGTTCGACAGACCGCAGGGTCGAAGCACGTCCCGAGTACGATGGTGACACAGTATTCATTCGGACGGCTGTCGGACACGCCCCGGCGTGCCGTCACGGGCGCACCGAGACACCCGCGGACGCCAGGAGTCAGGAGGTCGTGAGTGCCGATGGGATTCAAAAACGCCTGGCACCGCGACACCGACGAGGACGTCTGTTGTATCGCCTGCGGTGAGACGGTCGCTCGCTCTGACGCGCGCGAGTACGACAAGTACGGCGACCGATGGGACCGCGCGGACAAGTCCTTCGAGTACCTGTGTAAGCCCTGCTACCGGGAGTACTGTCACCTCGACCGGACCGGGCTGGAAGACCGGCTCGAAGCGGCCGGTGCCGGGACGGTGGGCCGAGGTGAGTTTCTCAGACGCTACCGCGACCAGGCGGAACAGACACGCGCCGACGGTCGCTGAGACGCCGGGCGGTCGGCAGGATGGCGCGCCTGCGATCAGGGGGTGATGACCGCGCGACCGTCGATGTCGCGGTCTTCGAGCCGCTGTGCGACGGTGTTGACGTCGTCGAGGCCGTACCGGGTCGTGTGGAGGTCGACCGCGCCCCGCTCGACGAGCGCGACCAGTTCCTGGAGTTCGGTGTACTGGCCGACGATGTTGCCCTGATAGGCGAACTCGCCGTTGACCAGCGCCTGTGCGGGCTCGTGGATGTGGCCCCCGTAGCCGATGATGTGGTGGTCGCCGCCGGCGGCACAGATGTCGGGCGCGAGCGCGGTCGTCTCGTCGGCCCCGACGAAATCGAGCACCTGCGCGGCCCCGACGCCGTCGCTGATGGCCTCGACCTCGCTGGCGACGTCCTGGCTCTCGGGGTCGATGGTGTAGTGTGCCCCGAGGTCGTCGGCGAGGTCGCGGGCGGACTGCTTGATGTCGACGGCGACGAGGTCCGCCGCACACATCGCGTCGAGACACTGGAGGCCGATGTGGCCGAGGCCGCCGACGCCGATGACGACGGCGGTGTCACCCGGATTGAGGCCGTCGACGGCCTTCTTCGCCGCGTGGTAGGCCGTGATGCCGGCGTCGGCGTGGGGCGCGATGTCGACCGGGTCGACGCCCTCCGGGAGCGGGATGACCGACCGGTCGCTGGTCAGCAACTGGTCGGCGAAGCCGCCGTCGGTCGTCAGGCCGTTGAACGCGTCGTTTTCGCAGTACATCGTCTCGCCCTGGCGACACGGCCGGCAGGTGCCACAGGTCTGGACCGGATGACAGATGACCTGGTCGCCCTCGGAGACGATGTCGACGTCCTCGCCCGTCTCGACGACCGTCCCGGCGTTCTCGTGACCGAGCGTCATCGGGAGCTCCTGTGGGACGTACTCCTCCCACATCCCCTCGATGATGTGGTTGTCGGTCTGGCACCACCCCGCCCCTTCGACCTCGACGACGACGTCGTCCCCGGCTGTGACCTGTGGCGCGTCCACCTCGTCTATCGAGAGCCCGTTCGACATGTCGTGTGTGTACTCGTGGAGTCTGGCTGCGCGCATCGTCCTGTGTCCGGGCGAGACGGCAATAAACGTACAGTATAAGATATCGAATAGATCCGCGACCGTGTCGGCGACGGCCGCTCACTCCGGGAGCGGGCACCGCATCGCGTGGGCTCAGTCCCGGCGGGCCAGCAGTGCGGCCCCCAGTAGCGCCACGACGGCGACGGGAATCCCCATGCCGGGTCCGAAGGCCGAGGACGGCGCGGGGCTGGTCGCGCGGACCGGTTCCTCGACCGGTTCGTCGGCCGCGTACTCCCAGACGGCGGTGTCGTTCCGGACGAGGTCGGCGTTCGAGGACGTGATGTCGGCGGGCATCGTCAGCCGGTACTCGACCGCGACGCCGTCCCCGAAGGCCACGTCGGTGTTCTCGCTCGCCGTGCGGAACGTCCGGTCCACGTAAGTGACGTTGCCGCCGCTGACGGTGGTCGACACGTCGCTGTCCGGGCCGGGCGTCCAGTTCGTGAACGTCATCGAGAGCGTGACGTTCTCGCCGTCCAGTTCCTGTTCGTAGGTGTAGTCGTCCATCCGGCTGACGTTCACGTCGGCCAGGAGATACCCCTCGACCGAGTCGTAGCCCTCCTGTCCGGCCCGGCTCTGGAGGCCGTCGTACACCGACGGGGACATCTCCAGGGTCAGGTCGTACTCCGAGACGGTGCCGTCGGCGGCCACCGTCGAGTCGACTGACGCGGTTACACAACCCGAGAGGACGACGAGGGCGGCGAGACCGAGCGCGGGGACTGCTCTGTGCATAACCACACGAACCGTATCGGGCGGAATAAGCCTTGTTAACCGCTCAGTGTGTCAGGACCAGGAGTTGGTCGTCGGTCCGGACCAGACAGAACGGCGAGCCGGGGTTTCCGAAGGTGTTCGTCCGCTTCTCGCTGATAAAGAGCGTCTCGAAGGCGTCCCCGCAGGCCGGGCAGGCGAACCCCGTCCTGTTCGCCAGCGTCATCGTCCCGCGGTCGTCTTTCAGCAGTTTGAGCCCGTGGCGGTAGTCGTGTACGTCGAAGCTCCCGCTGACGTCTAGCTGTTCCATAGGTGTGACACGAGCGCCGGCCGTCTAAAACGCGTCGGCGGCTCAGACGAGGTTCGCGCCCATGTACAGGACGACGACGAGGAAAATCCAGACGACGTCGACGAAGTGCCAGTACATCGAGGCCGTCGAGACGGACGTGTGTCGCTCGGCGGAGTACTGCCCGTAGTACGCGCGGACGAAGACGATACCCAGCAGCACGGCCCCCATGCTGACGTGCAGGCCGTGGAGCCCGGTCAGCCCGTAGAACGCGGAGCCGTAGATGCCGCCGGTGACGGTAAAGCCCTCGTGGACGATGAACTCGTAGTACTCGTAGACCTGCCCGCCGATGAAGACGACGCCGAGCAGCAGCGTCGCGCCGAGCAGTTTCAGGAACCGGTCGCGGTTCCCGTTCCGGAGCGCGAGGTGGCTGAAGTGAAGCGTCACCGAGCTAGCGACCAGGAGCAGCGTGTTGATGATGACGAGCGAGCCGAACACTTCGGGCACGGCCGCCTGCGTCCAGACCTCGCCGCCGCGGACGATGAAGTAGTAGACGAAACCGGCCCCGAAGGTGGCGATTTCGGTCCCGAGGAACAACAGCATCGCGAACTTCAGCGTCTTGTCGGAGTGGTAGTCGGTGCCCCGGTCCCAGAAGTCGGAGACGAAGGCGTGGTACAGCCAGCCGTAGAGGCCGACGAGGAAGATGCCGACGCTGCCGGCCGTCGCGCCCGCCGCGACCGTCTGGCCGACCAGCGCGTTCTCGCCCATCGAGAGCACGAACAGGGCCGCGCTGACGTAGATGCCCGAACCACCGATTGCCGTCACGAAGGGCCACCAGCTGGCCTCGCCGAACCCGTGGGGCCAGTCCTCCGTCGCCGGGAGGTGGTGCTCCCCGTGGCCGTCGTCCGCGTGTTCATCGGAGACACTCATACTAGGCCCCTTACGAACGGAATACTAAAAGCCCATCCAATTCACTGCGGGCTGGCACTCGCCATAGCCGGGTGCCGGCGGCATCCCGGAAGCTACACGGGGCCGAAGACCCAACCACCGACGATGACACTCCGGAGGCGTCGCGCGGTCGCGCTGGTGGTGTGCGGGCTGGGATGGCTGGCCGCGACGGGGACGGCCAGCGCCCACGGCGGCAGCCTCGCCAGCGGCGGCCGGGAACCGCTGACGATACCGACGTGGCTGTTCCTGAGCACTGGCGGCGCGGCCGTCGGCGCGTCGTTCCTGCTGGCCTCGTTCGTCACCGACCGGGCGTTCATCGAGCGCATCCACGGGTGGGGGAGGCCGCTGTCGGGGGATTTCGAGCGCGTTTTGGGACTCGGCGGCCGGCTGGTCGGTCTTGTCGGACTCGTGGCGGTGCTCGTGGTCGGCTTCCTCGGCCCGACGAACGCCCGGACGAACCTGGCGATACTGCTCGTCTGGGCCGGCTGGTGGGCCGGGCTGGCGATGACGACGTATCTCGTGGGCAACGCCTGGGCGACGCTCAACCCCCTGAAGACGCTCGCCGAACTCCTGCCGACGCTCGACCGCACGTACCCCGACCGCGTCGGGTCCTGGCCCGCCGTCGGCGGCCTGCTCGTGCTGGTGTGGGTCGAGGTCGTCAGCCCGCTCGCTGACCAGCCGCGACTGCTCGCGTCGGTCGTCGCCGGCTACTCGGCGGTGACGCTCGCGGGCGCGTTCGTGTTCGGCCCCGACGACTGGTTCGCCCGCGCCGACCCGGTCGAGCGGGTGTTTCGCTACTACGGTCGGTTCGCGCCCATCGGCCGCGGCGAGGACGGACTCCGACTGCGGCTGCCCGGCATGGACCTCTCCTCGCGGCGGCTGGTCGACGGCCCCGACGAGGTGGCGTTCGTGGTCGCCCTGCTGTGGGTGACGACCTACGACGGCCTGGTCACGACGCCCGCCTGGCGGGACCTGACGACGCCGCTCGTCGAGACCGGCGTCCCGCCGCACCTCCTGTACCCGGTCGCGCTGGGCCTCGGCTTCGCCGGCTTCCTCGGCGTGTACCGCATCGCGGTCCGGCTCTCGCGGGACATCTCGGACACGTACCTGGCTCCGTCGACCCTCGCACAGCGGTTCGCGCCACCGCTGGTCGCCATCGCCGTCGGCTACCACTTCGCGCACTACCTCGGGTACTTCCTGGTGCTCGCGCCGTCGCTGGCCGTCGCGCTCGCCTCGCCGTTTGCCAGTCCGGCGACGGTGCCGACCGTCGAGCTACCGGGGTGGTTCGGCGGGGTCGCGCTCGCGTCGGTCATCGTCGGCCACCTAGTCGCTATCTGGGTGGCTCACGCCGCCGCGTACGACCTGTTTCCCGCGCGTCTGCAGGCGATTCGGTCCCAGTACCCCTTCATCGCGGTCATGGTCTTCTACACGATGACGAGCCTCTGGGTCGTCTCCCAGCCGGAGGTAGCACTGCCACACCTATGAGTGAGACCGTATCCACGGACGACCGGACAGCATCGACCGACGACACCGAGACGTACGACGTGCCGGCCGACGCCGCGGCCTACGACTGCGCGTACTGCGGCCGGCCGTTCGCCCGCGAGTCCTGGCTCGCGCTCCACCGCGGGCTGGCCCACCCGAACGAACTCGACGACGCGGAGGTCGAGGCCTTCCGGGCGGCCCACGAGCGGGAGGAAGAGTCGCTCTCGACGTTCCGGCTCCAGGCGCTGGGCGCGCTCGTGCTCATCTACTTCGGCCTCCTCATGGTGTACGCGCTCGTGTAAGCCACCTCGCGCTCGCGCCGTCCGGGCGGGAAGCGAAGCGTTGATGGGTCGGAGGCGACCAAACAGTGGGTATGGACCTTCGCGTCATCGACAAATCCGACACGGAACTCTCTATCGAAATCGCCGGCGAGGACCACACGTTCATGAACGTCATCAAGGGGGCGCTGCTGGAGACCGACGGCGTCACGGCGGCGACCTACGACGTGAACCCGGAGCAGTCCGGGGGCCAGACGGACCCGGTGCTGACAATCAAGACCGAAGAGGGCGTCGACGCGCTCGAAGCGCTCGAAGACGGGACCGACGCCGTCATCGAAAAAGCCGACAGTTTCACCGACGCGTTCGAAGCCGCCGCGTAATTCTAGCAGAGCACGTACGTGACGAACACGCGCTCGTCCGGGCCGACGTGGATGTCGAGGCCGACCAGCCCGCCTTCGGCCGCGTAGATTCTGTTGCCCCGCTCGAAGTAGCTGTCGACAAGCGCGGTCGCCAGCGCCGTCTCGCTCTCGAACTGGTCGAGCGACTGTGGCGTCCTGTCGTAGGCCACCTCGTAGCTGACCACCACCGGCCGGTCACAGGGGAGCGGGAACCGGGTGACCCCCTCCCGCGTCGGCGGCTCCGCGTTGTCGTATCTCGCGTCGACACGGCCCTTGTTATAGTAGGCCGCGGCGTCGTCCAAGCTCCCGTTCCGCGCGACCGTCCCGCCGCCGACGCCCGACCGGCGGGCGTTGTACACGTCGAGATACCGCTGTTCGACGGCGGCCAGCGAGAGGGGCCCGACGGTGTCACCGCTCCCGGCCGGGGACGCTGTCTGTGGCGGCCCGGCGGGCGTGTCGGCGGCAAAGCCCGGCAGCGGCACGCCGGCGACGAGCCCGAGGAGAAGGACACCCAGGACCAGCGCCACCGCGACGTATCCGAGGACGTACTTGGCTTCGAGCACGTCGAGCCAGCCGGTCTTTATGTCGTCGAGGGGGTCGTCCTCCGGGGGCCCCGTCCGCCGCTCGAAGTTGCTCCCGCCACAGCGCTTGCACGGCGGTGAGTTCTTCTGGTGCTGGCGGCCACAGTCCAGGCAGACCCACCGGGGGCCGCCCTCGACGACCTCGTGGTTGACCTGCGTGACCGCCTCCTCGAAGGTCCCGTGCCCGCAGTTGTCACAGGGTGGGTCGTTCTCCTCGTGTGGTTTGCCGCACCACTCGCACCGCCATTTCATTGTAGTAACTCGGCGACGCGGACACAAAGCCTGCCCGATGCCGGCCCCGCCACGGTCACAGCGCGACGGTCCGCGTGACGTCGGCGTCCACGTCGAAGTGTCGCCCGTCGCGGAACACGTCGTAGCCGTTCGCCAACAGCGAGAGCGAACCGACCGTCATCGTGAGAAACAGGACGAGTTCGGTTCCCGTCGCCGTTCCGGCGACTACCGCCGGGCCGTACGTCGCCGGCCAGGAGAGGGCGAACACCGCGTAGGAGACGCCGACGAAGTGCCGCCAGGTGACCGTCACCGGCCCGACCGACACGGCCGCGACGATGCCGGCGAGGAGGAGGCCGACGCCAGCGACCAGCATCCCGACGAGGACCGGATTCACGGCGAGCGCGCCGACGCCGAAGACGGCGAAAAACGCGCCGAGGAGAGCCAGGTCGAAGAGGCCGAGATAGCGGTAGGTAGACTGCTTCACACACGATACTCGATACGACCGCGGTTAAATCCTGTCGGCCACGAAGTGCCTCGGCTACAACCGGACCGGGATTCCCTTGCTGTCCAGATACTCGGCTTCCACCTTTTTGCCGCTCGGGAGGCCCACGACCTCCACTCGCGGCAAAAACGTGGGTGAAAAAGCCGGTCCTCACTCCGTTCGGACCGTCCGTCTCACAACCGCACCGGAATCCCCTTGCTGTCCAGATACTCCTTCGTCTCCTCGATGGAGTACTCGCCGAAGTGGAAGATAGAGGCGGCGAGGCCGGCGTCCGCGCCGGCGTCGACGAACACCTCCTCCATGTCGGCGGGGCTGCCACAGCCCGAGGAGGCGATGACCGGCGTCGAGACGGTGTCACAGACGGCTTTCATCAGCGGGATGTCGTAGCCGTCCTTGGTCCCGTCGGCGTCGATGGAGTTGACGAACAGTTCGCCCGCGCCGCGTTCCTCTGCCTCGGTGGCCCACTCGACGACGTCGAGACCGGTTCCTTCGCGGCCGCCCTTGACGGTACACTCGAACCAGCAGGACTCGCCGTCGACCTCGGCGTAGTACTCGCCCTCGTCGTCGAAGCGGCGGCGGGCGTCGACGGAGATGACGATGCACTGGCTGCCGAAGGCGGCCGCGCCCTCGTCGATGAGTTCCGGTTCGGCGATGGCCCCGGAGTTGATCGACACCTTGTCCGCGCCGGCCCGCAGCGTCTCCTTGATGTCGTCGCGGGTGCGGATGCCACCGCCGACGGTCAGCGGGATGAACACCTCGTCGGCGACGGCCGAGACCGTGTCGAGCATCGTCTCGCGGCCCTCCGCGGAGGCGGTGATGTCGAGGAAGACGAACTCGTCGGCCCCGGACTCGTTGTAGGCCTTGGCCATCTCGACCGGGTCGCCGGTGTACTCCAGGTCCTCGAAGTTGACGCCGGTGTAGACGGCCGCGTCCCCGTTCTCGTCCACGTCCACGTCGATACAGGGGATGATTCGCTTCGTGAGAGTCATCTGGTATCCGTGGGTTCGCCACAGGGCCGTTTGACGGTTTCGGCTGGCGCAAACCGTCGGCCACAATCCGACAGCTACACGTACGCCGCCCAAGAACCACCGCCCATGGCAGACGACCACCACGAGGAGGACCGACCGGACTACGACCCCGAACACGTCGAACTCCCCGCGCGAGAACCACCGCTTCGGTCGACGGCCCCGCAGAGCGGTTTCACGATGTCACAGGTCGGTACGGGGCTCGGCGTCCTGCTCGTCGGACTGGTGCTTACGTTCGGTATCGCGCTGGCGCTGGCCTGAACGGCCCGTCTGAAAGCGTGTGTATAAGTTTCTCCGTGATAATAGCCGAATATTGTGTCGTCTGAGACGCCAGTCGGGACGACGGTCGCGACGGGAACGTCGACGGCGACCGTCGGACGCCGCGCCGGCCGCGAGGCAGCGACCGCGGCCAGGGAGCGACTGGCCACAGACCGCATCGACTTCTGTCAGGTGTTCGCCGCGGCGGCACTGGACCCGGAAGCGGTCCTGACGGCCGTCCGCGAGGTCGTCGACGCGGAGACGGTCGTCGTTGGCTGTTCGGCCAACGGGACGTTCACCGAAGAGCGGACGATGGACGACGGCGTCGCCGTCGCGCTCGTCACCAGCGATTCCTTCCGGTTCGACGCCGCCGTGGCGACCGGTCTCGGCGAGAACGTCCAGGGGACGGTCAGGGACGCGGTCCGAGCACTCCCGGACGACGTGGACTACCCATACCAGTCGGCCATCGCGCTCCACGACGGGCTGTCCGGCATCGGCGAGCGGCTCGCGCTCGCGATTCAGCGCCGGCTCGGCCCCCACGTCGGGTTCGCGGGCGGCGCGGCCTCGGACGACTACCGGATGGAATCGACGCCGGTGTTCTGCGGGGAGACGGTCGCGGAGGACGCTCTGGTGCTGGTGCTCGTCTCCGGCGAACAGCGGGCCGTCATCTCCATGGACCACGGCCACGAACCGGTCTCGGAGCCGTGGGAAGTGACCGACGCGGCGGGGAACGTCGTCCGCGAACTCGGCGGCCGACCGGCCTTCGAGGTGTGGAAAGACGCCGTCCGGGACTCCGTCGCCGAGCGGTTCGACGTCTCCGTCGACGCGCTCGACCCCGAGTCCGACGAACTGTACATGCTGCTCGGTGCCTACGAGTTCGGCATCGACCAGGGCGACGCGTACAAGATTCGGTGGCCGCGAGTCGCCGTGGCCGCGGAGGGCGCACTCGAGTTCGCCGTCGACATCCCGGAGGGGACCGTCCTCCGCGTGATGCACGGGAGCCGGGCAGGCCAAGTCGAGTCGGCCGGCCGGGCCGCACAGGAGGCGGTCGAACTGGGCGACGGCGGCCTCGCCGGCGGGTTCGTCTACGACTGTGCGTGCCGCGAAATCATCCTCCAGGAGGCGTTCCCGGAGGCGGTCGAGGCAATCGACGATGCGCTCTCGGCCCCCTTCGCCGGGTTCGAGACCTACGGCGAGCTGTGCATGCAGACGGGCCAGTTGAGCGGCTTTCACAACACGTCGACGGTGCTGTTCGCGTTCCCCGAGTGATACATGGACAAGTCAGAACTCGTCTCGAAATTCGCGGAGACGGTTGGCGTCGAGAAAGCGACGGCAATCGTCGACGAGGCGATGGCCGACATCGGCATCGCGGCCGAGACGACGCTTTCGGACGCGGACGCCCGGGACGTCTGTGAGGTCATCCAGCACAACAGCGAGGGCTACATCGAACTCGTCGCCAGCGAACTCCGCGTCCAGTTGGCGGCCCAGGAGCGTTTCGATGCGCTGCTCGAGAACATCCCGAACCCGGCCGTCGTCGTCGCGTTCGACCAGCGCGACCCCCGCGTCACCTCGGTCAACGAGGCCTTCGAAGCGGCGTTCGGCTACGACCGGAGCGAGGCGGTCGACCGCCCGCTCCGGTCGCTCGTCGCCCCGCCCGACTACGAGCCGGGAGACGTGGCGGCCGACTGGTTCCGTGACTCCGGGGAGACGGAGGTGACGCGGGTGACCGCGGCGGGCGAAGCGCGGACCTACCTGTTCCGGAGCGTCATCGTCAGCCGCGACGCCGGCGACGTGGAGGGGTACGGCATCTACACCGACATCACCGACCGCAAGCGCCGCGAGCAGCAGCTCGAACACCAGAACGAGCGCCTCGACGAGTTCGTCAGCATCGTCAGCCACGACCTCCGCAATCCCCTGAGCGTCGCCTCGGGGCGCACCGAACTCCTCCTCGACGCCGTCGAGGACGACGCGGTCCGGGAGGGGCTCGAAGCCGTCTCGGAGGCCCACGAACGGATGGAGCGCCTGCTCGATGACCTGCTGGCCCTCGCTCGGCAGGGCCGCGTCGTCGGCGAGCCGACGACAGTCGACCTCGCCACGGTGGCCACGGACGCGTGGCAACAGGTCGAGACCGCCGACGCGACGCTCACGGTCGAGACCGAGGCGACCGTCGAGGCCGACCCCGACCGCCTCCAGCAGCTGTTCGAGAACCTCTACCGGAACAGCATCGAACACGCCGGCACGGACTGCGAGGTGGTCGTCACCGACGCCGCGTCGAGCGGGCAAAACGGCTTCTCCGTCGCCGACGACGGCCCCGGAATCCCCGCCGCCGACCGCGAGCGGGTGTTCGAGCACGGCTACTCGACGGACTCGGACGGGACGGGCTTTGGCCTCTCTATCGTCCAGAGCATCGCCGAGGCCCACGGCTGGTCGGTCGCGGTCACAGAAAGCGAGGCCGGCGGGGCAAAGTTCGATTTCCGCTGGTGACCGTCGCAGTTCAGGCAAGTTCGTCGTCGATGACCGACCGCAGGTCGGCGATTTCCCCCGCGTCGTACTGGACCGTCTCGTCGTTGACGGTGATGTCGAGGTGGTTCGAGCCGTTAGCCGCGCCCAGTTCCGTCACCGGCGCGACGCCGTCGAAGGCCTCACGGACGGCCGACGGGTCGGTCGTCTCGAACACGACGCGGCCGGGGCGCTCGTTGAACAGGAGTCGCTTGCGGGTCCCGCGCTCGACCGTCTCGATTTCGACGGTCGCGCCGGCGTCCTCGTGAACCATCTCGGCGAGCGTCACCGCGAGGCCGCCGTGGCTCACGTCGTGACTGGCGAGCACGTGGTCGGCGTCGGCCACCTCCGCGACGGTTTCGACGAGCGCCGTGGGGTCGTCCGGAAGCGCCGGGAAGCGGTCCGTGCCGCCGAACTGGGCGGTGTACTCGGAGCCGCCCAGGCGCGGGTCGGCCTCGCCTTCGAGCGCGCTGTCCCCGACGACGACGAGCGTCCCCTCGCCCGACAGCGACATCGGCGGGGCGTCGTAGCCCTCCTTGACGCCGACGAGCGCGAGCGTCGGCGTGGGCGGAATCGGGCCGGTCTGGGAGTCGTTGTACAGCGAGACGTTGCCGCCCACGACCGGCACGTCGAGGTCGCCGCACATGTCGGCCAGCCCGTCCACGATACCCTTGAAGCCGCCGTAGACGTCCGGCTTCTCGGGGTTCCCGCCGTTCAGGCAGTCCACGGCCGCGTGGGGCGTCGCACCCTTCGCGGCGACGTTCGTGGCGTTCTCCAGCGCGACGGCGCGAGCGCCCTCGTAGGGGGCGGCGTCGGTCCAGTTGGGGTCTGCGCCGGCAGAGAAGGCGAGCCCGGTCCCGGCCTCGCGGACGGCGAGCAGCGCCGCGTCGTCGCCCGGCAAGACGCTGGTGCGGACCTGCACCTCGTGGTCGTACTGGCGGTACACCCAGCGCTTCGAGGCGCAGTTCGGACTGGCGACGATGCGCTCGAAGGCCTCGTCCATCGCGACCGTCGGGAGGTCGCGCTCCTGCTCGGGTGGGGCCTCGCTCGGGAGGTCGTTCATCGGCGCGCCGTCGCCCAGGAACTCAGCGTCGACGTCGACGACCGTCTCGCCCTCGAACGTGCAAACGTAGTTCGTCCCGGCCTCGGTGAGTTCGCCGATGACCGAACAGCCCAGGTCGAAGCGCTCGGCGAGTTCGGCCACGCGGTCGACGTGCTCCGGCGCGACCTCGTAGACCATCCGCTCCTGGCTCTCGGCGAGCAGGTACTCCATGGCGTTCATGTTGGGCTCGCGCTCGTGGACGCGGTCGAGTTCGATGCGCGCGCCGAGGCCGCCCTTGGCGACGAGTTCGGAGGACGCGCCACCCAGGCCCGCCGCGCCGAGGTCGCGGGCCGACTCGACGAGGTCCTCGTCCAGCAACGCCTCGTTGCACTCGATGAGCAGTTTCTCGGCGTAGGGGTCGCCGACCTGGACCGCGGGGCGGTCCTCGGTCTCGGCGTCCTCGGCGAGGTCCTCGCTGGCGAAGGACGCGCCGCCCAGGCCGTCACGGCCCGTCGCGTTGCCGACGAGGACCAGCTTGTTGCCCGGCTCCTGCGCCTCGGCGGTGATGGTCCGCTCGGGCTCCAGCAGGCCGATACAGGAGACGTTCACCAGCGGATTGCCCTCGTAGTCCTCGTGGAAGGCGACGCTGCCGGCGACGGTCGGGACGCCGATGCAGTTCCCGTAGTGGGAGATGCCCTCGACGACGCCCTCGAAGAGATAGCGGGAGTGCTCGCGCTCGAAGTCGCCGAAGTACAGGCAGTCGGCCAGCGCGATGGGGTACGCGCCCATCGAGAGGGTGTCGCGGACGATGCCGCCGACGCCCGTCGCCGCCCCGTCGAACGGGTCGACGTAGGACGGATGGTTGTGGGACTCGACGCCCATCGTGATGTACATCTCCTCGCCGTCGCCGTGGGTCGGCAGGGAGACGACGGCCGCGTCGTCGCCGGGGCCGATGACGACCTGGTCGCCCTCGGAGTCGAACGCCGACAGCAGGGGGCGAGAGGAGCGATACGCGCAGTGTTCGCTCCAGAGGTTCTCGAAGAGAGCGGCCTCCGCCCGTGTCGGCTCCCGACCGATCTCCTCGACCACGAGTTCGTGGTCCGCGTCGGACAGGCTCATTACATCGTCGTGGCCGCCCGTACGATAAGTCCCTTTCCATGCACCCGCGCCGGCAGCACGCGACCGTCGCCTGCCGCGACACACTGCGCCGCGGTTCCGCCTTCCCACGCGCTGGCCGCTCCAGCGGCGGAGTCGTCGCTCCCTAACGCGACGGCGTCCGGTTCCTTTTCAAATCAGATAACTGGGCCTCCGAGTATATATGGCCGCTAGACGTACCCCGGCACAGGATGGGGTCCGGGGATAGCGACTGGCTGACACTGGAGGGGAGTTCCTTCTCGGGCAGGTCGTTTTCCAGCGTGTGGGCGGTCGCCCTGGCGACCTACGGCGTCGGCGACGTGGTCACCACTATCGCCATCGTCTATTTCGTCCCGGACTTCACCGAGGCGAACCCGGCCATCCGCTGGGCGATTCAGTCGTTCGGCGGCGGGGGCTTCCTCGGACTCAAACTCCTCGTCATCTACTGCTGTCTCGGCGTGAGCCTCTGGGGCGGCGTGCTCGAAGAGGACCCGCTGCTGTACTACGGGCCGCCGGTGCTGCTGACCGTGCTGGGGCTCTGCGTGACCGGCTTCAATCTCAGGCTACTGTTCTCCTGACCGGCCACGACCGGGCTAGCCACCCGTCGCGTTACCGGCAGTGCCGTTGTCGGGCCGGCCGTCGGACGGCGTCTCGCTCAGGAGCGCACTCGGCGGCGGCGACGCGCTACCGCCGCTCACGGTTCCGATGCCCTCCGGCGTCCCTGTCGGCCGCGGCTCGGTCGGGGCGGCCGTCCCTTCGGCGTCGGGTCGGTCGGGGGGCGAGTCGCCGGTGAGACCGATGGTCCCGACGCCGGCCCCGACGACGGCGACCGCGACGAGAAGTCCCAGTCCCAGCAGCCGCTTGTCGTCGCGGCCGCTCATCTCAGCACCCCTCCTGAACGGCTATGACGGTGTGGCAGTGACCCGGTCTCATCGTGTCTCGATAGCCCTCCGTGGCCAACGGATAGCCGCTACTGGCCGACGAACCACCGACGGCCCCACCCAGTCGGCTCGGTGTCCGATATGTCGACGAGCGAACCGTATAACTTTTTCCATGTTTTCGACCGTCGAAACAAGTGTCGTCCACCGGGGCGCGACTGCCTCGGCAGGGCCGGAGGGCGGGACGGCGACGAGCGGTCGCTGTTAGAACGGCACGTCTTCCCCGGCCGAGTCGGTTTCGTCGTCGGCCCGGAGTTTGCCGGTCTGTCGGTACTGCGTTTCGAGCCGCCGCAGTTTGTCGTTGATGTCGGCGCTCTGGTGGTGTTCCCCGCTGACGCGGACGCGAACGAGGTCGTACTCGTGGCACTCCGACAGCCCGTTCCAGGCGCGGAACGCGCCGACGGTCAGGGTGTCGCTCTGCGGGCAGAACTCGGTCGTCGGCGTGAACTCGGCCCGCAACACCTGCTCGTCCGCTTCGCGGCCGTACCGGAAGCCGGCGTCCGGATGCCGGTGGTCTAAGTTCAGCCGCGCGAGGTTGTACCCGAAGGTCATGTCGTACACGCCCCGCTCGTCGAACAGGTCCATCGTGAGCCGGTGAAAGGCGGCGTGGTCGGCCCCGGAAAGCACCGCCGTCTCGGACAGGAACGGACCGGGGTCCGGGAGGTGGTCGGCGACGAACGCGCCGTAGCCGTCGAACCCGACGTCTGAGCCGCCGCGGAGGCCGGAGAGAAGGCTCATACCGTATCGAACGCGGGCCAGCCATCAGGGCCTGTTCCCGAACGCGTTCGGGAGAAGTCCCTCGCCGGCCCCCGGCGAACTCCGAGTGATGCCAGCAACGACACTCGACCTGCGCGAGACGCCACCGCCGGAACGGCATTCGAAGATACACGACTCCTTCGAGACGCTGTCGGCCGGGGAGACGCTCCGGATTATCAACGACCACGAGCCCAAACCGCTGTTCTACGAGATGCAGGCCGAAGTCGACGCCTTCGACGCGGCGAACTACCAGTGCGAACGGGAAGGGCCACAGAAGTACGTCGCCGACCTCCCGAAACGATGAGCGGGACCCGACAGTCCGGAACGGAGCGGGCGACCCTCGACGGCGACGAGGGCGGCCGGGCGCGGCTGTTCGACGGCGAGCCGAAAACCGTCCAGTTGTCCCTCGACGCGGGCGAGTCGATACCGGCCCACAGCCATCCCGGTCGGCACATCGTGTTCTACCTCCGGTCGGGTGCCGTGGACCTGACGCTGGGCGCGGAGACGCTGTCGCTCTCGGCCGGCGACGTCGTCCGGTTCGACGGCGACCAGGACATCTCCCCCGCGGCGACGGCGGACAGCGAGGCGCTGCTCGTGTTGGCGTCGGCGTAGCCTCACTCGAAGAGGGTCATCGCCGTCTCGATGCGCTCGTCGTCCGCGGTTTTCGCCGCGTCCTCCAGGCTCGACCGCGGGACGGCGAGCAGCCGGTCGACGAGGCGCTCGCTCAGCCGCTCGACCGCCATCCGCTGGTCGGCCGTCAGTTCGCCGTCAGCCTGCAACTGTGACAGCGTCCGGTCGAGCTGCTCCCGCCGAATCTTCGCGCCCCGGCTGTCGATGCGGGCTATCGCCTCCTCGACGTCGACGGGGGACTCCGTGTTCCGACTCATCTGCGCCAGATGACAGTCACTGTGGCGTCGTCGGTCTCAACGCTTTCGAAGTCGTAGCCCCTGTCGTCGAGTTTCGGATAGAGGTGCCGGGGCGCACGGTCGTTGAACTGGACGAGAACGGTGTCGTCGTCCAGGTCCGCGAGCCGCTCCAGGGTCTGCTTGAGCGGCTTCGGCGGCCCGAGCGACCGCACGTCGATGCGGTCGGTCGGTGCGTCGGCGGGCGCGCCCGTCTCCGTGAGCAAGGCCGTGGGCCGGTTCGAGGGCATATGTTCGTGTTCGGCCCCGCACGGGCCGACCCTTTTGCCGAACACGTTCGCCCCTACTGCCAGCAGGGCCGGGGCCGTACTAGCCGGTAATGAGCGGGATACCTGCCGACGTGGACGCGAGCGCCGCACCGCCGATGACGATTCCGTTGCGTCACTTCGTCGTCGCACTGGCGTACCTGGTCGCCGGTGTCGGCGTCGGCGTCGCCGGGGGACGGGCCGGACACCTCGCGCAGGTCCACCTCCTGCTCGCGGGGTGGGTCTGTCTCACCATCATGGGTGCGCTGACGCAGTTCGTCCCGGTCTGGTGTGGGACCGACCTCCACTCACACCGGTTGGCGGCCACGCAGTTGCCACTCGCCGCGGTCGGGTTCGCGGGCCTGGCGACCGGCTTCCTGACGGCGACCCCCGCCCTGCTACCGGTCGGCGGCGCGTTCGCGCTGGCCGGCGTCTGGATGCTCTGTTACAACGTCGGCCGGACGCTGCTCGACGCAGCGCCCGACGTGACGGCGGTCCACTTCGGCTGGGCGCTAGTGTTTTTCGCCATGGTGACCGCCGCCGGGTTCGTGCTGGCGATGGACCGCGCCGTCGGCGTCCTCCCGCTGTTGGGCATCGGCCGGCACGGGCTCTTGCTCGCCCACGGAACGCTCGCCGTGTTCGGCGCGGTCCTGACGACCGTCGCGGGCGCGCTGGCACAGCTCGCGCCCATGTTCACCCAGGCCGACACCGGCAAGGTCGCGGCGGCCGCACAGCGGGCGGAGACGGCCCTCTATCCGCTCGGCGTCCTCGCGCTGGCCGGCGGTCGGCTGGTCGGGTCACCCGCCCTGGCCCGGCTGGGGGCAGTGCTCGTCGCCGCCGGGCTCGGCGTCGTGGCGGCGCTCCTGGCGCGACAGCTCGTCGGTGCCCGCGTCGAGTGGTCGCCGATGCTGACCCGCTACGGCGTCGCGGCGCTGTCGCTGTGCCTCTGGGTCGGGCTGACGGTGCCCGCGTGGTGGGCCGACCCCCTCGGGTACACCGGGCTCCTCGGCCAGCCGGCGACGGTGTTGCTCGTCGGCGCTGTCGGCTTCGTCGTCCTCGGGACGCTGTATCACGTCGTCCCGTTCGTCGTCTGGGTCCACCGCTACAGCGACCGGCTCGGCTTCGAGGACGTGCCGATGGTCGACGACCTGTACGACCATCGAATCGCCGCCGGCGACGGTCTCGGATTGAGTATCGCGTACGTCCTCCTCGTGAGCACTCAGTGGCGCGGGATGCCCGAGGGCACGGCGCTGGTCGCCGGGGCCGCCGCGTTCCTCGGGGCCGTGCTGTTCGCGGGCAACCTCGTCGCCGTCCTGGTCGAACACGGCCCGCAGTCGCTGCCCGCGCTGTTGACCGGCCGTGCGCGAGCGCCCGCCGAGGACCCGTAGCCTCAGCCCGCGGTCGTCGGCTGGTCCGTGTACAGCGAGTAGGTCAGGACGAAGAACCCGACGGCGGTGAACAGTTCCTCGACGGTGACGCTCTTTGCCACGGGCATGCCGATGAACTGGTGGAGGCTGCCACCGAGGATTGCGCCCAGCGTCACGAACCCGATGCCGAGACAGAGCGCTCGCATCGCCGGGCTCTCGGTACGGCGGTACGCGCGGTATGTCAGCGTCGTCAGTATCGCACCACAGACCAGCGTGACCGTCTTCGTTACGATTAACAGCACTGCGTTCGCTCCGAGCATGGCTTCCAGTGACACGTGCTGGTAAATATACCGTCCGTCGCGTTTCCAGCCGGTGAGAATCCCGCTGTCCCGGCCCGCTTCCGTCGACAGCCGTTTCCCTACGGTGGCCGCTATCGGACGTACAGCGAGTACAGGATGATGCCGAGCCCGATGGCCGTCAGCGCGCTCGACGTGAACACGCTCACCGAGAGCAGTTGCTGACCGAGATACCTGCTGACGGCGATGTCGAGGACGCCGCCGGCGAACGCACCGAATGTCACCACCCCGAACCCGTACGTGAGCCACTTGTGCTGGGGGCTCTGTGTCCGGCTGTACGCCTGATAGGAGTAGTACGTTATCAGTCCGCCGAGGATGAGTATCAGTGTCTTCGAGACGACGATGCCGACCTCTGAGCTTGGGATGTGTACCATTGTTATGTCTCCTTTCGTACCTCGGACCAGAGGTTTTCGAGCCGTTGGTCCGGCGTCCGCGCGCGGTGTGAGATATCGACTGTGAGCGACAGTTCCTCGTCGAGGCTGATGACGACGTCCTCGAAGTCGATAGCGTACCGGCTGGCGTGTTGGCCGTCCGACCTGACCTCGACGCCCTCGTACAGCAGCGAGGACTCCGTCAGCAGTTCGAGCTTCCGGTACGTCGTCGACAGCGGTACGCCGCTCCGGTCGGATATCTCGCTCGCCGTCAACGGTTCCTCCAAGACGCTGACGATGGCGCGACAGTCCTCGTCGTCGAGCGCGTCGAGGACCGCCTGTAACTCCGGCGTCTCCTCGTCAGCGAAGGGGTCCCGGACCATCTTTGCTCGACAGTGCCCGCCCGAGACGTTTAATCTAACCGACTTAGGACCGCTTACCGCCCGACACAGCCGACGTCGCCGCCTCACGGCACGCAAATATGGGGGTCTTATACGTACTCCGGGGCTCGTTCCCAGCAGCTGAGAACGGTTCTGTCGGTCCGGGAACTCCCCTCCAGGGGTTTATATTGAGGTGTCTTATCGCCAAGTGCTTATGGAAGACCAGATCGGCGCACCCGGTTCGGGCATCTCCCGCCGCGACTTCGTGAAAGCATCCGGCCTCGGCGGCACGGCCGCGCTCGCGGGCTGTACCGCGCCGGGTGAGGTGCCGACCGACGAGTCAGTCGACACCGGCACGACCCCGGCACAGACCGACAGTACCCTTCCGACCACGTCGCCGCCGGAAATCGTCAACGTCGACGAGCAGGGCGGCGAGGTGACGCTGTCCTCCGTCCCGGCCAAACACGAGGCCCACCCCGGCGAGTCGATGGGCGGCCCCGTCGAACTCCCGCAGGTGTGGGCGTTCAAGGCCGACGACGGCGAACCCAGCGTCCCCGGTCCGATTCTCCGGACGACCGAGGGCGAGGACATGGAGGTCACGTTCGACAACACGGACGGCATGCGCCCGCACACGGTCCACTTCCACGCCGTCCAGAAGCAGTGGGAGGACGACGGCGTCCCGACCACCACTGGCATCCGCATCGACCCGGGTCAGAAGCACACCTACACCATCCCCGCGAACGTGCCCGGTACCCACCTCTACCACTGCCACTACCAGACCCACCGCCACATCGACATGGGGATGTACGGCATCTTCCGCGTCGACCCGAAGGGGTACGAACCGGCCGACAAGGAGTACTTCATGACGCTGAAGGAGTGGGACTCCCGGCTCAACCGCCAGATGGCCGGCATGGACGCCAGCTACGACGCCCGGAACCGCCGCCCCGACACGTTCACCATCAACGGCAAGGCGGCCCCCCGGACGCTCCACCCCGAAGACGGCTCCCCCATCATCGTCGAGCAGGGCGACACCGTCCGCATCCACATGTGTAACAACGGGTACATGGACCACCCGATGCACATCCACAACCACCGGTTCCAGGTGACCCACAAGGACGGCGGGGAGATTCCGGCGGCCGCCCGCCACGACCAGGACATCACCAGCATCCCGCCCGCCGGACGGCACACCATCGAGTTCGAGGCCGACGCCGACCCCGGCATCTACCTCGCGCACTGCCACAAGGTCAGCCACGCGATGAACGGGACCGCCTACCCCGGCGGGATGGTCACCGGCGTCGTCTACAAGGAAGCGATGGACACCGACATCTTCAAACAGCTGATGGACTACGCCGGCTACGACGCGTAACACGACGCTCCGGGCGTCGAGCCGCGTTTCGGGGGAATTTCGTGGAACTCCCAGGACGGAGGACACGCTCCGGTGATAAATCAGGTAGCGCTATACGGAATTCGGACGTCACGGCCGCCAGAGCTTCGGTAGGTGAATTTCTACAAATCAAAAGGTTTCTGATAAGTCTGTTCTGAGGGCGCTGAGGTGACGGTAGAGAGCGATTCTCGGAAGATTCGGAAACCGCACCCTTCCGTTTATCCGAATGGTTGCCGAATCACTCCATATGATTACCAACGCTCGCGTGTTACAGCCCGAGTTCATCCCTCGGGAGGTGAAACACCGTTCTGCCGAGGTGAGCCACCTCTCCGACACACTGCGTCCGATTATGACCGAGGGACGCCCGGAGCCATCGTTCCTGTACGGGCCGTCTGGGGCTGGGAAGACCTGCATCGCCAAATACACCGTCAAGCAACTCCGCGAGAACGTTGTCGACCTGAACTACCAATACGTGAACTGCTGGGAGGATTACAGCCGATTCAAGACACTCTACCGGATTCTCGACGGAATCAACGAGACGTGGGACATCCACCGTCAGTCAACCCCGAAAGACGAGCTGTTAGAGCGGCTACGCGAGTACGACGGCGCACACTACGTGGTTATTCTCGACGAGGTTGACCAGCTCCAAGATAAGAAAATCCTCTACGATTTCCATCGGATTCCTCATCTCACAATGATTCTCATTGCGAACCGCGAGGAAGACGTGTTCAGTTTGCTTGATGAACGGCTGTATAGCCGACTCCAGAACTGCCCCCGCATTCGGTTCAACAACTACGACTTGGCGGAGTTGGTGTCGATCATCGAGGATCGGGCGCGGTGGGGACTCAGGCCAGACGCACTCGCACAGAACGAGATGGAACTGATTGCGGACCACGCTGCCGGCGATGCCCGCGCTGCTATTGGTATCCTTCGTAACGCGACTAGGATGGCATCCCAGCGAGAGTATGACCAAATCACAGCTGAACTAATCCGAGAGGCAGTTCCGGAAGCGAATTCGGAAATCCGACAGAAGACGACAGACAAGCTCACCGACCACCAGCAGATTCTCTACGATATCATCACCGACAGCGGGAAAATCAGTGGCGGCGACCTCTACGAACAGTACTGTACTGAAGTCGACTCTGCCAAAACGCGGCGAACTATGAGGAACTATCTTTCTAAGCTAGAACAATACAATCTCGTCGTCGCATCAGGAAATACAAAAGGACGGTCGTATAGCCCGCAAACCTGACTGAATGGATACCTTCGTCTAGAGTAGAGAAGTGATTCATTTTTCATTTAATCGGTTATAAGCTGGTCGTACAGTAGCGTTACCTATCGGCCACCTCCTCAATTGCTGCTGAGAAGTCACAGTTTGAGCAAAGGAAGTTGTCATTCACTTTATGAACGTAAGTCTCTGTAGAGCCGCAGCTTGGACACCTGTACTCGCTTTCGTCAAGCATACTTCTCGGGGGCATCGAACCAAGGAGAACAGGCATCAGTATTAAAACCTCGGCTATCCAAGATGACTCGACATACCTGCAAGCAATATTATTCAATGGTCTTCTACGACGACTCGTTCATACTCCTCAGCGGTCGTCGCTCCAAACCCACTTGTCACGTATTTCCAGTCCATATCACTACAATCTGATTTCTTGTCCGGCCCACTTAGGAGGAGCTCTGAAGCTTGGCGGATGAGCGAGAGAACTGTTCCTGCTGAAAATAATGGGATTCCAATAACGGCGAATCCAAGTATCTTGTCGAGCATTAAAATCTAGTTGCTGGCAATAGAGCTTGAATTTTTTCCAACAAAGTACGGAGGTGCTCAATGGGCAAGTCTACTGACCGACGGATTCATCCAATCCCTGTGAAACCAGGGAGGGCCGACTGCTGAATAGAATCTCTATGTTTTGCAGGCCAATTAGGGTCAATATCAGCAGACTGAATGTTATTTCACCAGATTGGGCAAGGGCCAAGTAGAGAAGAGTATCCCAAAAGAAGAGGAAGCTGAAGAACGATTTCAAGCAAACCCTGGAGAGCTACTTCCGCTAACTCTCTACTGCTGGTTCAACCTTTTTCCCAACTATTTCTTCTGAGATATCCTCATCATACCGAACTTCTACCAGCTCAATTCCATGTTTTTTACACAGTTCCTTTGTCCGACGATCCCTCTCCTGACGTTCTTCTAAGCCCTCTTTTCCACCCCAAGCCTCGACAATCTCGTAGTGCTGGACACCTTGATACTCAACCCCAACTTGAGCTTCCTCAATGAAGATGTCCAGCTCGAGTCCTTCTAACCAGTCTGGTCTGTGGTGACGTTTGATCGTGTATTCGTCGCCGTACTTCGACTCTATAAGATTGTAGAGGACCGTCTCGCTCTCCCAACGACTCCCGATTTCGTGATGACCGAATTCCTGTCGAACCTCGTTCTCTATAGCTGTTGAAACCCGATCCCAATTTTCCTCAACAAGTTCCTCTAACTCCTCTAATTCGTCTGCCTCATCGGGAGGAAGACGTGGTTTCTCGTTGTACTCCTGTTTTATCTCGTAGATATGGTCCCCGTCTATATCCCCGGGATGGTAGTCTGGGTTATCTGAATCTGCGTATTTCTTGAGTAGCTCTTTCCGCTCTTCATTGATTTTCCGGTCGCGTTTTCGCCTTTTTGCTCTAAGTTTCTGTAGCCGCTGAGTCTTGGATTCAAAGTTATTCTCTAGTTCGTCATCTACCAATTCCAGTATGTCGTCAGGGATTTCTTCGACAAACGGTGTCTGAGTCCCGATGTTCCCGTAGAAGCCGTACTGATACTGTCGCTGGTTGATATACCACCCATAATTCTGCTTGAAGACTGTTCCATACATTTCATGGCAGAAACGGAGCTTGGGGACTACCTGATTACACCTATGACAAAGATCTGGTTTAAATTGGAATACGTCTATTATGTTTTCAAGACTTTCAAAATCGGTTTTTAGAGCCTTTTCTTTGATTTCGTCCTGAAATAGCTGGACAACGTTCTCTACAGTTACCTCTCGATGTGAGTCATCCAGTTCATCAATACGACCTCGAATATAGTTTTCCAAGGCTGTCTCAGCACAAGAACAGAAGTATCAGTACCTCACAAAGCCGGTTAGTTAGAACGTCTGCTTGCTGATGGTGTGTTCAAGACCAAGCAAGCAGACAATGAGATCCACGAAGACCAGCTCCTTAACTTTCTCGTCAACACGCTCAGCGATGAAATCGATCTTGACCTCGGCGATAATGCTGAAATCGACGCTGAGGACATCTACGAGGTCCTCGTCGGCGCATGCGCCGACGGGACCTCGGTCTCTACGCTATGTGGTTCCAGCGAGAACTCACCGCCTGCAAACACGA
Source organism: Haloarcula sp. DT43 (assembly GCF_037078405.1). Classification (NCBI taxonomy): domain Archaea; kingdom Methanobacteriati; phylum Methanobacteriota; class Halobacteria; order Halobacteriales; family Haloarculaceae; genus Haloarcula; species Haloarcula brevis. The sequence continues at coordinate 1,304,774 of NZ_JAYMGZ010000001.1, forward strand.
TCCTTTACCACCTCCGGACGAAGTTCGAGCCGGAACGGCTCGAACGAGTCGCTAACACGCTTCTTCGTCGGGATATCGTCGAACTGCTCCCCGAGCAGGTGGAGGTCTGCGCAGACCTCCACCTGCGGCCCTACTACGGTGACGAAGACGACACAGACGGCCTCTACCACTCCGAAGCCAAGCGCGGAACCACCGCGTTCCACGCCTACGCGACACTGTACGCGCGTGTGAAGAACAAACGCTACACGCTGGCGGTCCGCCGTCTCGAAGACGGCGACACCGCCAGCAGCGTCCTCGCGGAGTTTCTTGGAGTACTCGACGGCCTTGACACCGAGGTCAAGGCCGTCTACCTCGATCGCGGCTTCTACGACAGCAAGTGTCTCACGCTACTCCAGGTGCACAACTACGCCTACGTGATGCCGATCATCCGGTGGGGGAAGGAGATTCAGCAGGAACTCTCGGAAGGGTGGAGCCGCGTCATTCAACACGACCTGACAGGGAAACTCGACGGTCACAGCTGTGACCGTCGAGTTTCCCGTCTACATCGACTGTACGTACCTGAATGGACGGTACGACGACCACGGCGTGGCGCGTCACGGCTACGCCGCTGACGCGCCGTTCATCGACACACCACGCCAGGCCCGATACCACTACAGCAAACGGTTCGGTATCGAATCGAGCTATCGCTTGTCTGAGCAAGCGATAGCGACGACAACGACGCGAAACGCGACGGTGAGACTGCTGTACGTCGTGTTGAGTCTGCTGTTGCAGAACGCGTGGCGGTATCTCCACTACGAATACGTGGCGACGCCCCGCCGAGGCGGGCGTCGCCTCTGGTGGTGGCCGTACAAGGAGTTCGTCAATATGGTTCGGAGGGCTGCGTGGACGGCCCTCGCGGTGCGTCGGGCCGTCCCCGCAAACCGGCCACCTGACGACCGGTTCCACCGGTAGGCACTGACCGAGCCCGCTTCTTCGTGAGTGGCAACGCTGTCGCGTCGGCGGCGAAGCGCCGCCGACAGCGACAGCTCCGCCCTCAATCAGCATCGCTCGACCGTTACCGACGACTCATCACAGCAGGACAGGTGGCTCAGGTCAGGTTAACTGGCGATGCTTTGTGAGGTACTGAGAATACGGCTGGCTCACAGATGATGATTTGACTGCCGATGGGTCGACGATTCTCCGCGTTCTCAAGCAGTTCGCCACACCCACAGACGGAGATGCACAGCTCACGATTGACGAACTTCTCGACGATGATCGAATGCCAGCTATCGACCGAATCCGTGATGAGTTGATGAGTGCATTCGATAGTGCAACAGAGAATATCATCAACTCAATCCGTGGAGATACCCCGTTCGATGACCGTGAGAAGGTCGCTGCCATCGATATCACGTATGAGCGAATCTGGACCTCACCGTGGGAGGACAGAGAACGAGGGATAGTCAACACGACCTTCCCACGAATGGCGAGTGGCTACAAGAAAGATGACGAATACAAACGTGGCTTCAAGTACGCCACAATCACGCTGGTAGGTGATATGACTCCGATCATCCTCGGTATTGAGCCAGTCAAAGAAAATTCCAATTGGGAGAAAGACGATGCCCCATCTTATTCGAAAGCAAGCCTTGTTTCACGGCTGTTGGATAGCGCACAGCAGTATGTGGACCTCGACGCGGTGATGTTCGACCGGGGCTTCTACAGCAAAGAGGTCTATGCCGCTGTCGAGGACCGGGGTCTGACGTACCTTTCGCCGGTTCCAAAATATACGGATGAACTGGAGTCCATCGAGGATATCAAGACGACTGACGGTGTCGACGCTGGCGTCAAACACGATGTTCCAATGGGGTTAGACGGTGAGGTTCACCACACGGCAGAATTCATCTACGCGCCAGTCGATGATGACGATGCCGACGGTAATTACGGCGTTTACGTCACAAACCGAGATCATGTCGCCCCAGATGAGATCCATGCCGTCGTGAATCAATACAGCCGCCGATGGGACATCGAGAACCAGTACAAGTCAATCGAGGCACTGCTGCCCCGAACCTCCTCGATGGACTATCGGGTTCGCTTCACTAACTTCGTGCTGACGGCGCTGCTCTACAACCTCTGGCGGCTGACGGACTATCTCATCAAGGTGGGGAAAGATAGAGAGATTCGCTCACCTCCAGAGGTCGGCTTCCGAACCTTCGTCAGAGCGTTAGGTTCGTATCTCCGCGAGATCGGGTAGTCCGTAGATCTGATTCTTCGGCTTGCAGAATCTTGAGCAGCAGCTATCGCGGTTTCCCGTTATTTTCCTAACAATGTGATTAATATACTAACATTAACTGATGAGTTTCGACGACTGATTTTATTCCAGAACTAAAATCATATGCTTAATCGGAATAGTTCGCTATTCCCGGTTGTAGCTCCCCTATCTGCGAGAAATGTGCGGCCGGCGGCCGGATAGTTCCCAGTAGCTGAGAACACGCCAGTCCCGTTTTTCTTGGGGAGACTAACAGAGGGGTATGGAAGAGTTCGACCACGAGGTGGACGCCCCGCGGGGCGCAACGAGTCGCGAGTGGGAGGTGTTCGTCCGCGAGGAGACGGCGGACCCGCTGGCCCACGTCGGCAGCGTCAGCGCGCCGTCCGCCGACATCGCCAGGGAGCAGGCCGCGTCGCTGTTCGGCCGGACCGCCGTCACGCTGTGGCTGTGTCCCGCCGACGAGACCCACCGCTACCAGACGGACGAGGCGGCCCTCGGGTCGGGGGCGACCGGGGAGGACGCCACGATGAGCGTCGACGAGATGGAGTCGGAGACGCTCCGGGGTGAGAACGGATGATTTCGGTCTCGAAACTGCTCTGTGACCTCGACGCCGAGGGCGACGGTCTCCGGTACGACGCGGCCGACGAGTCGACCAAACGCCAGATACGCGACCGGAAACAGCGCCGCCCGGTCGTCGTCTGGAACGTCACCAAGCAGTGCAACCTCTACTGTGACCACTGCTACGCGGCCGCCGACACCGACATCGCCGACGGCGAACTCTCGACGGCAGAGGGGAAGGCGCTGCTGGAGGACCTGGCCGACTACGGCGCGCCGGTGGTGCTGTTCTCCGGCGGCGAACCGCTCGTCCGCAACGACCTCGAACAACTGGTCGCCTACGCGAACGAGGTCGGCGTCCGCCCGGTGCTCTCGACCAACGGGACGCTCATCACCGAGGAGCGCGCCGAGTCGCTGAAGGCGGCCGGACTCAAGTACGCCGGCGTCTCCGTCGACGGCCTGCCGGAGCGAAACGACGACTTCCGCGGGGTCGACGGCGCGTTCGAGGGCGCGGTTCAGGGCATCGAGAACTGCCTCGACGCGGGCCTGAAGACCGGGCTCCGGTACACTATCACCGAGCGCAACGCCGCCGACCTGGAGGGGGTCGTCGACCTGCTGACCGACGTGGGCGTCGACCGCTTCTGTTTCTACCACCTGGATTACGGCGGCCGCGGGACCGAAATCGTCGACGCCGACCTCACGCCGGCCGACCGCCGGCAGGCGGTCAAGCGGGTCTGTGATATGACTCGCGGGTACCACGACCGCGGCGAGGAGATAGAGACGCTGCTGGTCGGGAACTACGCCGACGCGGCCTATCTCGTGGAGTACGCCCGCGAGCACATGAGCGAGGCCCAGGCCCGGCGAGTCTACGAGTACCTGCGGGTCAACGGCGGCGACCCGACCGGCGAGCGCGTCGCCGACGTGGACTATCAGGGCAACGTCCACCTGACGCAGTTCTGGCAGGGGTACTCGCTGGGCAACGTCCGCGACCGGCCGTTCGGCGACATCTGGGAGGACGAGTCGAACCCGCTGCTCCGGGCGCTCCGGAACCGCGAGGACCACCTCTCCGGGAAGTGCGCCGACTGCCGCTACGCCGAGGTCTGTCGGGGCGCGTCCCGCTTGCGTGCGCTCACCGTCGAAGACGACCTGTTCGCCCCGGACCCGCAGTGCTACCTGGAGGACGCCGAGGTGCGCGGCCCGCTTCCGTTCGACACTGGCAGGAACTCGATAGCCGGCGGGAGTTCGGCCGACTGACCCGGACGACCCTACTTTAATCCCCACCAAGGTGAGGGAGACGACTCATTCCGCCGTACCGGCAACTAGTGGCTGCGGCCGTCGATTGACGGTCGTGTCGTCGGGAAAGCACACGCTCAGTCTCGTGGGACAGAATGGGCGTTCCTTCGGGCAGTCGGCCGCCCTGGACACGGCGGCCGGTTTTGTTCTCTGTGAGCACTGGGGCGGACCGGGGCGCTTTTGCCCTGCCCCCCGTTATCGCCACCTGTGCAGTCGGTTGAGCTACACGCGCACTCGTCGCTGTCGTACGACGGCCGGGACCCGGTCGAACTCCTCTTAGAGCAGGCCAGCGCCGTCGGCTTGGACGCGCTGGCCGTGACTGACCACGACGAAATCGACGCCAGCCTCCGGGCGGCCGAGCTCGCCCCGGAATACGGCCTCGTCGGGATTCCCGGCATGGAGGTCACGTGTGCCGCCGGACACGTCCTCGCGCTGGGGATTCAGGAGGGGATTCCGCCCCACCTCCCCTTTGACGAGACGCTCGACCGCATCCGCGAGCAGGGCGGGCTGGCGGTCGTTCCGCACCCGTTCCAGGAGTCTCGCCACGGCGTTCTAGAGCACATCTCGAAGGCCGAACTCGCCACGGCCGACGCCATCGAGGTGTACAACTCCCGGCTGTTGACCGGGCGCTCGAACCGGCAGGCCGAGCGGTTCGCGCGACGGCAGGGCCTGCCGATGACCGCCGGCAGCGACGCCCACATCGCGGAGATGGTCGGCCAGGCGGTCACCAACGTCGGCACGGACGAGCCGACGGTCGAGGCGATTCTCGACGCGATTCGGGCGGGCAAGACGACCGTCGAGGGCAAGCGGACGCCGTGGCGGATTAGCTTCCGGCAGGCCGCCGGCGGGGCGAAGCGACGCGTCAAGAACGGCATCGCGGAGCTCCTACAGTGATGCAGGGGGCCGACGCGGCCGCCGTCGCCGACGCGCTCGAACGCGGCGCCCCCCTCCCGGGGACCGGCGGGTTCGCGGGCGAACTAGATGGGACGCTCGTCCGGGACGTGCTCGGGCGCTACCCGCTGTTCGTGGAGCGTGACGTTGCTGACGAGGGACGGGTCGCCCCCGAACAGTGGAGCCACGACCCGACGGCCCTGGCCGACCCGCGGTCGTTCCCCGCTGGGTACGTCCGCGACGGCGACGGAGCCAGACGCCGCTTCACGCTGCCGTCGCCCGACCCGTTTCCGGACCGCGAGACGGCGACCGAGGCAGTCCGTTCGGCTGTCGAGACCAGCGTCGACGCCGTCGACACCGGCGGGCTGGCAATCGCCTTCTCCGGCGGCGTGGACTCAGCGCTGCTCGCGGCGCGGCTCGACGCGCCGCTGTACGTCGCCGGGTTCCCCGACAGCCACGACGTCGACGCGGCGCGGTCGGCCGCGGACCTGCTGGGGGCCGACGTGCGCGTCGTGGAACTCACCCACGACGCCATCGAACGGGCGGTGCCCGAAATCGCCCGCGCGACGGGGCGGACGAACGCCATGGACGTACAGATAGCGCTCCCGCTGTACCTCGCCGCCGAGCGGGTCGCGGCGGACGGCTTTGACCGGCTGGCGCTCGGGCAGGGAGCCGACGAACTGTTCGGCGGCTACGCGAAGGTCGCCAAGGCACCTGAGGACCCCCGCGTCGAGGCCGACACGGTCAGGGGCGCACAGCGAGAGGTCGTCGCGACACTCCCGGACCAGCTGGAGCGGGACGTGCTCGCGCTGCGGGCCGCGGGCGTCGAGCCGGTGACGCCGCTGTTGCACGACCGCGTCGTCGCGGCCGCCCTGCGACTGGGCGGCGACCTGCTGGTCGACGGCGAGACCCGGAAGGTCGCGCTGCGGGCGGCCGCCCGCCGCTCGCTCCCCGAGGCGATAGCGACCCGGGACAAGAAAGCCGCGCAGTACGGCTCGCTGGCGGCCCGCGAACTCGACCGCCTCGCCCGGCAGGCCGGCTACAAGCGCCGGATGGACGACCACGTCACCCAGTACGTCGAGTCGCTGGTCGACTGAGCCGCGGCTACGCCTCGCGCACCGCCTCGATGGCGCGCTGGCCGACCTCGACGACGTCCGACGGGAGTTCGTCGCTTCGGCCCCGCAGGTCCTCGGGGGCGAACCACTCCCAGTCGTCGGCTGGCTGTTCGCCCGGCCCCGGTTCGATGTCGCGGCTGTCGGCCCGGCCGTAGAAGATGAAGTCGACGTGCTGGTGGCCGACCTCGCCCTCGGCGGTGACGTTGATGTCCTCCAGCAGGAAGTGCTGTGGCTGGGGTATCGACCGGACCGTCTCGCTCTCGATGGCCTCCTGTGGCGCGACGAGGTCCACGTCGAGCCCGAGTTCCTCGCGCGTCTCGCGGAGCGCCGCCTCGTGGGGCAGTTCGTCGCGGTCGACGTGGCCGCCGGCGGGCAGCCACATGTCGAGTTTGCTGTGTTCGTGCAGCGCGACGCGGCCGTCGCTGACGACGTAGACGGTGGCGACAAAATGTCGGGTCGTCTCCATACCGACCGAACGGGACAGCCGGTGGTTTAGGTTACGATACCCGTCAGGGGTGGATGTTGTCTTCCGCTTCCAGCAGTTCGTGGTAGCGGTTGCGGATGGTCACTTCCGAGATGTTGGCCACCTCGCTGACCTGGCTCTGGGTCACCTTCTCGTTGGTGAGCAGGGAGGCGGCGTAGACGGCGGCGGCGGCGAGGCCGACCGGCGACTTGCCGGAGTGGACGCCCTCCTCCTTGGCGTTCTGGAGCAGTTGGCGGGCGCGCCGTTCGACCTCCTCGGAGAGGTCCAGGTCCGACGCGAACCGCGGGACGTAGCTCTCGGGGTCGGCGGGCTGGATTTCCAGGCTCAGCTCGCGGACGACGTAGCGGTAGGTGCGGGCGATTTCGTCTTTCTCGACGCGAGAGACGCCCGCAATCTCGTCGAGCGAACGCGGCGTGCCGGCCTGCCGGGCGGCGGCGTACAGCGACGCCGTCGAGACGCCCTCGATGGAGCGGCCGGGCAGGAGGTCCTCGTCGAGCGCGCGCCGGTAGATGACGCTTGCCGTCTCGCGGACGTTCTCGGGCAGGCCCAGCGCGGAGGCCATCCGGTCGATTTCACCGAGGGCCTGCTTGAGGTTGCGCTCCTTGGAGTCCCGCGTCCGGAACCGCTCGTTCCAGGTGCGCAGGCGCTGCATCTTCTCGCGCTGGCGCGAGGACAGGGAGTTGCCGTAGGCGTCCTTGTCCTGCCAGCCGATGTTCGTCGAGAGCCCCTTGTCGTGCATCATGTTCGTCGTCGGCGCGCCGACGCGGGACTTCTCGTCTTTCTCCTTCGAATCGAACGCGCGCCACTCGGGACCGGGGTCGATTTCGTCCTCCTCGACGACCAGTCCACAGTCTTCACACACCGTTTCGCCGCGCTCGCTGTCGGAGAGTAGCGACCCGTTGCACTCCGGACAGACGAGTGACTCCGACTCCGCTTCCTCCGTCTGCTCTGTCTCCGTTTCGCGCTCGTTCGAGTATCGGCGGATGCTGGTATCGGTCATTTGTTGGGGGGACAACCGGGTATCGTACCCGAAAAACGTGTTGTAACCAATTGTTATATCCGCGGCGACTTAAAACTTTTGTCTGTTTCTGAAGTCCAATTTTCGAAACGAGAAACAAGAGTTGGCAATTCTTGTGTATTCGCTTCAGTTCATGTTACCAAACCTATATTTTCGTCCCGGTGTTTCGAAACGCTTACCGCGCATCCAGCACTCCGCCCCGACATGAGCGACCCCGCCGTCGACCCCGAGGAGGTCCGGCACGTCGCCGACCTCGCCCGCGTCGACCTCGCAGACGACGAAATCGAGCGGTTCACCGGGCAGTTCGTCGACATCCTGGACGCGTTCGAAGCGCTCGACGACGTGCCCGAGACAGACCGGGACGCCGAACTATCGAACGTGATGCGCCCCGACGAGGTACGTGAGAGCCTCTCGCAGGAGGAAGCGCTCCAGAACGCCAGCGACACCGAAGCGGGACAGTTCAAAGGGCCGAAGGTGTCGTGAGATGACGGAGTACAATGGCTACGTCACCGACGAGACCATCGAGGGGGCCGAGGACGGCCCGCTGGCGGGCCGGACCGTCGCGGTCAAGGACAACATCTCCACCGAGGGCGTCCGGACCACCTGTGGATCGGCGATGCTCGACGACTACGTCCCGCCGTACGACGCGACGGTCGTCGAACGGCTGAAAGACGCCGGCGCGACCATCCCCGGCAAGACCAACATGGACGAGTTCGGGATGGGGACGACCACCGAAACGTCGGCCTTCGGCCCCGTCGAGAACCCCGTCGCTGAGGGCCGCGTTCCGGGCGGCTCCTCCGGTGGCTCGGCCGCCGTCGTCGCCGCCGGCGACGCCGACCTCGCGCTGGGGAGCGACACCGGCGGCTCCATCCGCTGTCCGGCCGCCTTCTGCGGCGTCGTCGGCATCAAACCGACCTACGGGCTGGTCTCCCGGTACGGCCTCGTGGCCTACGCAAACAGCCTCGAACAAATAGGCCCTATCGCGCCCTCGGTCGAAGCGGCCGCCGAGCTGCTGGACGTCATCGCCGGCCCGGACGAGCACGACGCGACCACCCAGGAGGCTCCAGAGGCCGACGGCTCCTACGCCGGGGCCGCCGACGGCGACGTGGACGGGCTCTCCATCGGCGTCCCGACCGAACTGCTGGACGGAGCCGACGAGGACGTCGTCGAGACGTTCTGGGACGCGATGGCCGACCTCGAAGCACAGGGCGCGAGCTACCACGAGGTCCACCTCCCGTCGGTCGAACACGCCGTCGAGGCGTACTACGTCATCGCCATGTCCGAGGCCTCGTCGAACCTCGCGCGGTTCGACGGCGTCCGCTACGGACAGTCGGGCGGCTACGAGGGCAACTGGAACGAGTCGTTCGCCGACGCCCGCGAGGAGGGCTTCGGCGAGGAGGTCAAGCGCCGGGTCCTGCTGGGCACGTACGCCCTCTCGGCGGGCTACCACGACAAGTACTACAAGAAGGCCCAGGACGCCCGCGCGTGGGTCAAACAGGACTTCGACGAGGCGCTCGAAAACGCCGACGTGCTCGCCTCGCCCACGATGCCCGTCCCGCCGATGAAACGCGGCGAGAGCCTGGACGACCCGCTCACGATGTACCTGGCCGACGCCAACACGACCCCCGTGAACCTAGCGAACCTCCCCGCAATCTCCGTGCCGGCCGGCGAGACCGACGACGGACTCCCCGTGGGCCTGCAACTGGTCGGGCCGGCCTTCGGCGAGCGCGAGATTATCCGTGCGGGAAGCGCGCTGGCGTAGGACGCGAGCGCCATGCGAAGCGAGCGGTTTTTCGCCCACGTTTTTCGACGAGCGGTGCCCGCAGCGAACACAGTGAGCGAGGACGCCCGAGGAAAAAAAGGTGGTTGGCGAGCGCGAGAGTATCCGCGCCGGCAGCGCGCTGGCCTGACCGCCCGCGCCGCGGGTTGGACGCCCCGTCACGCTTTTTGAACAGGCTCGCCTACTACGACCGAGCGTGCCCTCCACCAACAGTACGCGCCGGCTACGGCTGGGTGCCCTCCTGCTCGTGCTTGTCGCCTTCGACGCGCTCGCCGTGGTCACGGCGTACGTCCTGGCACACGTCGCGTACGGCCTGCTCCCGACGGTCGGCCTCCCGGTCGGCGCGTCGGTCTGGACCCGGGGGTTCCATCTGGTCCCGCTCGGTCCCGTGGTACTCGCCGGGACGCCGCTCGTGTTGGCCCTGCAGTTCGTCTTCGGCTACCGGGTCACGCTGCGCGAGGCCGCCGGCGGGCCGGACCTGCCCGAGGCGTCCGAGCCAGAGACCACCCGGGAGCGGTTCGTCGCCATCAAGCGCGAGCGGCTCGGGGCGCGGCTCAGCGACCGGGTCCGACGGCTGGCCCGGACGGCGGACATGCCCGCTCCCGACGTGCGCGTCATCGACTCGGCGACGCCGAACAGCTACGCCGCCAGCCGGCCCGGCGAGCGGACGCTGTTCGTCACGACGGCGCTCGTCGACCGGCTCGAGGACGCCGAACTGGACGCCGTCCTCGCCCACGAACTCGCCCACCTGAAGAACGGTGACTCGTTCGTGATGACTGCGGCGGCGTTCCTGCCAATCGTGAGTGCTCGGGCCACCCGGAGCCTCCGGACGACGCTCGAAACGTCGGTGGTCACCCACCGGTTCCTGGACGGCGACACCAGCAGGAACGCCGTCGGCGCGGCCTACTTCCACTTCCCGCTGGTCGCGTTCGCACTCCTCGCGCTCCCGCTCGTGGCGGCGCTGTACCTCGCCAGCACGGCCTGTTACCGGCTCCTGTCGCGGGTTCGGGAGTACGCCGCCGACGCGGGCGGTGCCGTCATCTGTGGCTCGCCGGCGGCGCTGGCCAGCGCCCTGGAGACAGTCACGGGCGACCGCCGGCCCGACACGGACATCCGGACCGCCGGGACCGGCGTCCGGGAACTGTGTGTGGTGCCCGACGCGATTGCGTCGGAACCGCCCGACCCGCCGGAAGGGCGGGCCGAGCGAATCGCCCGCCGGTGGCACGCCGTCACCGAGCGGGCCCTGCCCGACTCGCATCCGGCCGTCGACGACCGCGTCGCCGCCCTGCGGGAGCGCCAGTCCGCGCTCGACCGGGGGCGCTAAGGGGTACAGTTTTACTCGCCGGCGACCCGAGAGAGGGTATGAGCGACGACGACGGACGGCTGAGTTGGCTCCACTGGCCGACGGTCCTGAAGGGGTTGGCACTGGGCATCGGCGTCGGCCTGATACTGGCCGTCTCGCTCGGCGACTTCTACCTCGGCATGGCGCTCGGGACGCTCAACGGGCTGGCCTTCGGTATCGGCTGGTCGCACTCCCGAGGGTGAGCGGCGTCACAGGACGCTGTCGTACACGTCGGCCAGTTTGTCGATGGCGTGGTCGACGCTAATCACGTCCCGCCGGGCCAGACAGCGCTCCCGGAGCCGCTCGCGCTCGTCGAGGACCCGCTCGATAGCCCGGCGGAAGCCGTCGATGTCGCCTTCGTCGTAGGAGTAGCCGGTTTCGCCGTCCTCGATGGTCTCGCTGAGCGCGCCGGCGTCGACGCCGGCGACGGGGGTCCCACAGCAGTTGGCCTCCAGGGCGACAAGGCCCTGCGTCTCGACGGGGCTGGGGAACGCGAACACGTCAAGGACCGAGTACAGTTCGGGGAGTTCAGCCCGGTCGAGAAAGCCCAGAAAGCGCACGTCGGCGTCGCTGCGTTCGGCCGCCGCTTCCAGCGACTCGCGGGCCGGCCCGTCGCCGCCGAACACGACCGTCACGTCCAGCCCCTCGCAGGCAGTGATAATGTCTTCGAGGCACTTCTCGTAGCCGTGTCTGCCCGTGTAGCCGACGATGGGGCCGTCGGGCAGGTCGTAGCGGTCGCGGAACGCGGCCGTGTCGACCGGTTCGAACACCGTCGTGTCGACGCCGTTGGGCACGACCGCGACCGGCGTGTCGAGGTCGATGGCCGCCCGGAGATGGGTGGCCGCGCGCTCGCCCGGCGCGATGACGGTGTCGGCGCGGCTCAGGAACCAGCGCTCGTAGCTCTCGGCGCTCGAACGGACCGCCGACTCGACGGCACCGTTGAAGGAGACGTACTCGGCGTACTCGCTCGTCGGCGTGTGATACGACGCGACGAACGGAACTTCGAGTTTGCCCGCGAGCCGCTGGCCCGCCATCCCGAGGCTGAAGGGGGTGTGGGCGTGGACCAGTTCGGCGTCCCGGACGCCTTCCGGAATCTGTGGCATCCCGAGGCGGAACCCCTCGTAGAAGGGAAACGGGAGGCTCCGGACCGGGTACTCGTTGTCGGAGGGCTCGTGGTCGCTTTTCGGATAGACCACGTCCATGCGGCCGCCGCGGTCGCGCCAGCGGTCCCGCCACGTCTCGACCGTGTAGGTCACCCCGTTGACGGTCGGGAGATACGTGTCGGTAAACGTCGCGACGTGCGGCAGTGCCATCGCCGCGGCGTAACACCACCAGGGCTTAAACCGTTGCCATTGGCGAGCCAGCCGTCAGACGGCTGTCACCCGCGACCCGGTGCCAGAGTCCTTTTGGGGGACCGTGGCGGAGTGTGGGTCAATGGACCGGGACGGCTGGCTGTACGCCTGGGCGCTCGCATCCGTGGCGCTGGGCGCGGGCTCGCTGCTCGTGCCGCTGTATTTCGTCGCCATCGGTGGTGAAACGTTCATGCTCGGCGTCCTCGCCGGGGTGGCAGCCGCGGCGGGCGCGCCCGGGGCCCTCATCTTCGGGCGCGTCGCCGACAGGACGGGGAAGCGTCGGTCGCTCGTCCTCCTCGCGCTGGGGCTGGCGGTCCTCGCCCTGGTGCTCGTCTCGCTCACGGAGCGGCCGTGGCTCGTCATCGTCGGCAACGGTCTGCTGTGGTTCGCGGCGGGCGCGGTCGCGCCGGTACTGACGCTGCTCGTCACCGTCGGCACCGTCGAGCGGGACTGGCCCGCGCGGTTCGCCCTCCTGAACCGCTACCAGGGCTGGGGATGGGCCGGCGGCCTCGTCCTCGGACTCGTGTGGACGACGCTGCTCTCGGGACCGCTCGGTGAGGTTCCCGCCCAGCAGTCGCTGCTGTGGCTGTGTGCGGCTGCCGTCGGCCTGTCGGCGGCGCTCGCGGCGAAGTGGCTACCGACCGACCCCGACGAACTCGCCCGCCCGCGGGCCAGTCGGCTGGCGCGGGCCATCACGCGGTCGCGCCGACTCCCGGTCCGGAGCGCGACGTTCCCGGTCGGCCCGGGCCGGCTGTACTGGCTCACACGGTCGATACACCCCCGGGACGTCGTGGCCCGGTTCTCCCCGGCGCTGACGGTCTACTTCGGGGGCGTCGTCGCCTTCTTCGTCGGGTTCGGCGTGTTCTGGGGACCGTTGCCCCTGTATCTCTCGCGGACGCTCGGCTACAACTCCGGCCTGGTCTTCGCGCTGTATCTCGTCTCCAGCGTCGGGTCGGCGCTGTGGTACGACCGCGCCGGCGCGCTCACCGAGCGATACGACCCGAGCGGGCTCCAGGTCGGCGGCCTGCTGGCCCGCGCGGCGCTCCATCCGACCGTCGCCGTCGTGGGACTGCTCTTCTCGGCGGCACTCGTCGGCACAGCGGTCAACGGCGTCGTGTTCGCCCTCATCGGCGTCGCCTGGGCTGTCATCGCCGTCACCGCGGCCAGCGTCGTCACCAAGCTCGCGCCGGCGGCGATTCGCGGCGAGGCGCTGGGCATCTACACCGCCGTCTCCGGCCTGGCGAGCGGCGGCGGGTCGATACTCGGCGGCTGGCTCGGCGGGTACGGCTTCCTGCTGGCGTTCGGCGTCGCCGGCGCGCTGGTCCTGGTCGGTGCGGTGCTGGTCGCGGTCGTCTGGCGGCGCTCGCCGACGCTCTCTATCGACAGCGAACCGCTCTCGGCGTAGCAACCGCGGCCGCGCGACTCAGACCAGTTCCTCGTAAGTCTCGACGAGCCGCCGGCCGACACGGTCGAGACTATGTTCTCTGGCGGTCTCTCTGGCGTTCTCCCCCAGGCGCTCCCGCAGGTCGGGGTTCTCGGCGAGTCGTTCGAGGGTCTCGCGGAACTCGGCCTCGTCAGCGCAGATGAGACAGTCGTGGCCGTCCTCGTAGTACTCCCGGAACACGGGGATGTCCGAGAGGACGACCGCCTTCCCGCAGGCCATCGCCTCCAGCACGGCGATGCCCTGGTTCTCGGCCTTGGTCGGGAACAGGTACACGTCGCCGGCCCCGAACGCCCCGCGGATGTCCTCGACCCAGCCGGTGAAGGTGACGTTCTCCGGCGGGTCGTTCACCCACCGCCGGACGGTCGTCGAGGCCTGCGGGCCGGCGTCGTAGGGGCCGAACCAGGCGAAGTCGTGCGCCGTCTCCTGGGCGAGTTCGCAGAACGTCGTCAGCCCCTTGCGCTCGAAGACGTTGCCGACGGCGAAGACGACCATGCCGTCGAGGTCGTACCGGTGCCGGTAGTCCTCGCGCATGTCCTCGTGGCCCGCCAGCGCGTCGACGTCGACGCCGTTCGTCATCGGCCGTATCGGCGCGTCGACGGGGTAGGATTCGAGGACGGCCTTCGTGTACTCGGAGGGACAGAGCACGAGGTCGGCCTGCGAGTAGAACCACCGGAGGTACCGACCCAGCCCCGGCGCGACCAGGTTCGACCCGCGGAAGCTGTCCCGGAAGTCCTCGCGGGTGACGTGGGCGTGCAGGACCAGCGGGATGTCCGCCTGCGCGGCGTGTCGGGCCACGGCGACGGAACCCGGGCCAATCATGTTGCAGTGGGCGAGGTCGAACTCCCGGAACACCGGGTCGTCGAAGGCGATATTGCCACCCAGCGCCCACGCCGGGTGCCCCTCCTGCCAGGGCGTCGTCTCCACCTCGATGTCGGTCTCGGACAGCGCCGCTCGCTGGTGGTCGACGGCAGTGCCGATACCCGACCGGTCGAGGCGGTCGGCCAGTTCGAGGTAGTTCAGGACGCGCACGTCTCGGGGCAACTCCGCCGGGGCCGAAAATCCTACCGACTTCGCCCCTGAGGGCGGCTGTCGTCGGTCTCGGTTCGGAGGTGCGGGGAGCCAGAACGCCCCCGCGCTCCGTTTGCCGGGGTTTTCCGGCTGTTCCCGGCAGTCCCGGGACAGGAGACGCCGCTGGCTCGTCCGGAAGGCATTTTCCCGCCGCCGACACAGTACCGCCAATGACGGACGAGGCGACCATCGCCCGCGAGCGAATCGACCGCCTCCAGTCGCTCGCCCGCGAGGCGGTCCAGGCCGGCAACGAGGAGCGCGCCCGGTCGTACGTTCGCCGCGCTCGCCGCGTCGCCGAGCGCCACCGTCTCCGCCTCCCGCGGTCGTTCGAGCGGTCGACGTGTGACGACTGCGACACGTACCTCCTTCACGGACACAACGCCCGCTCGCGAACCCAGTCCGGCCACGTCGTCATCACGTGTGACTGTGGGTCACAGTCGCGCTACCCGTACGACTGAGAATTCTTTACGACTATTGGTTTTAAGGGGCTGTCCTCGCTAAACGGTGTACATGAGTGACGCTTCTCGACAGTCCCGGATACACGACCTCGACGCGACACTCCGCGTCGGCAAACATGGCATCGAGTCCGTGGCGGACGAACTCGACGACCAACTGGAGAACACGGAACTGGTGAAAGTCAAGTTCCTCCGGTCGTCCCGCGGCGGGACGACGGCCGAGGAACTCGCCGACGACCTGGCCGAACTGGTCGGCGCTGAAGTGATTCAGGTGCGGGGCCACACAGCGGTGTTCGAGAAATGATGCAGGTCCAGCCGCTCACGGACCTGCTCGAAGGGCTCGGCGTGCCGGCCGCCGGCTCAATCGCCTCGGCGGCGGTCTTCGTCGTCGTGTTCGTCCTCGTCTACGTCCTGGGGAAGGCGATCGTCCTGCCCATCGTCGACCGCTCGCTCAAGTCCCGCGACCTCGACACCCACGCGCGGCGACCGCTGAAGAAGGTCGTCAGTATCGGGGTCGTCTTCGTCGCCATCTCCGTCGCCTTCGGGATGGCCGAGTACGGGAACTTCCTGCAGTCGCTGGCGACTATCGCCGCGGCGGCGACACTGGCTGTCGGCTTCGCCATGCAGGACGTCATCAAGAACTTCGTCGCCGGCGTGTTCATCTACACGGACAAGCCGTTCCGCATCGGCGACTGGATAGAGTGGGACGGCAACTCCGGCGTCGTCGAGGACATCAGTCTGCGGGTCTCCCGCGTCCGAACGTTCGACAACGAGCTCCTGACCGTGCCGAACTCGAACCTGACCGACGGCGTCATCAAGAACCCCGTCGCCAAGGACCAGCTCCGACTGAAGTTCGTGTTCGGCATCGGCTACGACGACGACATCGACAAGGCGACCGAGATAATTCTGGAGGAAGCGCGGAACCATCCGGATATCATGGACGACCCCGAGCCGTCCGTCCGGCTCATCGAGCTCGGCGACTCCTCGGTGGGCCTGCAGTCCCGCATCTGGATTGAGGATCCGAACCGGGCCGACTTCGTCAAGACGCGCGCCGAATACGTCAAGACGGTCAAGGAACGGTTCGACGCGGAGGACATCAACATCCCGTACCCGAACCGGACCATCGGCGGCGGGCTGGAGATGACCGGACTCGACAGCGTCGTGGAACCGGCCGACGACTGACCACCCGCCGGGACCGTGGGAAACCACGGTACGCGACCGCCGGCACCCCGTGCCCGGTACGCGGCCTGCGTGACGCTGTGTTCCGTTTCCAATCTCTCCTCGGTGTAGCGGTTTGGAATCCTAACCCCAACTGCATAAACTCCCCAGACCCAACTACGGCTTGCATCGATAATTCGACCCGAGCGGTGAGTAGTGACGCCGGACGGAGCCGCCACGAAATACTACGCAACCATGCTACTCCACGGACTCCTCACACAGCTCGAACACGCGCTCGCACCGGTTCGCCACGTCATGCGCCCCATCCTCTCGGACCCGTTCGTGATGGGGGTCTGGGCACTGACCGTGCTCGCGTCCGTCGGTATCCTCTGGTGGGACATCCGCGAACGGAATCGGACACTCCCGTCGCTGATGAAGGGCGTCTGGTCGCTGGTCGTGCTCTACTCCGGGCCGTTCGGTCTCGCGGTCTACTGGTACTCCGGTCGGACGCAAATCGCCAACGATTCGCTCTGGCGGCGGGGCTTTCGCTCGACGGCCCACTGCTACTCCGGGTGTGGGGCCGGCGAAGTCCTCGGCTTCGTCCTCCTCGGTGGCCTCCTCGCGCTCGGGAGTTCGCTCGTCACCACGGCGGGGACGTTCGCACTCGCATACCTGTTCGGCTACGCGCTCACCGTCGGCCCGCTGCTGCAGGAGGGCGTCGGCTTCGGGGAGGCGATGCTAGACGCCCTCTACAGCGAGACGCCGAGCATCACCGTCATGGAGGTCGCCGCCATCGGGACGGACCTCCTGGTCGCCGGCCAGGCCCACATCTCCGACCTGCTGTTCTGGGGCGCGCTGGCGTTCTCGCTGTCGGTCGGATTCGTCTTCGCGTACCCGGTCAACGCCACCCTCGTCTACTTCGGCGTCAAGGAAGGGATGGAGAACCCCGCGAACATGGGGTAGCGCACCGGGCAGACCACCGACTCGCGACGTGGCCGCTGGTGTGTCGGCAGAACTGGACCCCTGGTCCGACCCAGCTTCCCCAGTCGGGAGAGGCCCGATTCGAGGAACGGGCGTTCGTCGGCCCGTAGGAGCGCGACCCCCGTAGGGCAGCCTCGCCGCTGTCAAAAAACGCCGTCATCTACGAAATTCTTTTATGATACATACGATTATATCAAAAGTAGTATGAGTTCAGAAACTAAGCCACACGACCTCGACTCCGAATCTACCGACACGGGAACACGGTCGGCGATGGACAGACGGACGTTGCTTGCGTCAAGCGCCGCAGTCTTGGGGAGCACGGTGCTGGCCGGGTGTTCGGGCGACGGCGGTGACGGCGGTGACGGCGGTGACGGCGGCGATAGCGCGACGACCAACATCGCTATCGTGTCCAGTCCGGCCGGTTTCGACGACAGCGCGTTCAACGACCTCGCACTCGAGGGCCTCCAGACGGCCGCCGAGGAGTACGACATCAGCATCAATCAGGTCGAGGAGACCGAACAGTCGCAGTACCAGTCGGTGCAGGCCGAACTCGCACAGAGCGGCGACTACGACCTCATCGTCCTCGTCTCGTACAACCACACCGAGGCACTCTCACAGAACGCCCCGGAGTACTCGGACCAGTACTGGATGCTCATCAACGACCACGTCGACGAGCCCAACGTGGCGGGCTACACGTGGGCGAACCACCAGATGTCGTACCTCGCGGGCGTGCTCGCGGGGACGATGACCACGGAGGAACTGTCCCACGACGACAGTTCGACCACGCCGGACAGCGCGCAGGTGGGCTTCGTCGGCGGCGTCGACGGCTCGCTCATCAACGCCTTCGAGCGCGCCTACGTCGCCGGCGCGGAGTGGGTCAACGACTCCGTCGACGTGAACGTCGGCTACATCGGCAACTACACCGACACCGACACCGCCGCGGACATCGCCAGCTCGCAGTACAACGACGGGGCCGACATCGTCTATCACGCCGCGGCCGCCGCGGGCCGGGGCGTCTTCGAGGCCGCGCAGGAGAACGGCCGCTTCGCCGTCGGCGTCGACGCCGACCAGTCCCAGACGCTCCCGGACTTCCAGGACGTGATTCTGGGCTCGGCAGTCAAGTACATCAACGAGGGCACCCGGACGGTCGCAGTCGGCGTCGCCGAAGACAACTGGGCGGAGGTCTCGGGCGCGAACACGCTCGGGCTCGACCAAGAGGCGGTCGACTGCGTGATCGGCCAGGCCTTCCAGGACCAGCTGCCCGACGTCGTCAATCAGAACCTCGAAGAGGCCAAGCAGGCCATCGTCGACGGCGACATCCAGGTGCCGTGTACCGCCTCCGGGTGTAACTGATCGGCGTGGCGTTCCAAATGAGTGGATTGCCTGCCTTCCATGACGAGGAGTGAAAGCCAGCGGGACACCGACGAGACCCCCGCGGTCAGCCTGTCGGGTATCACCAAGCGGTTCGGTGACGTCGTCGCCAACGACGGGGTCGACTTCACGCTCGAAGCGGGGTCCGTCCACGCGCTGCTGGGCGAGAACGGGTCGGGGAAGACGACGCTGATGAGCGTCCTCTACGGCCTGTACGACCAGGACGCCGGCGACATCGCCGTCCACGGCGACCCGCAGGCGTTCGACTCGCCCCGGGACGCGATGGACGCCGGGGTCGGCATGATCCACCAGCACTTCCAGCTGGTCGAGCCGATGACCGTCCTGCAGAACATCGTTCTCGGCCACGAACCGACCGAGAACGGGCTGGTCGACACCGAGAGCGCCCGTGCGGACATCGAGGAGATAACCGCCCGCTACGGCTTCGACGTCGACCAGTATCTCGACGTTCCCGTCCGCGACCTGGACGTCGGCGTCCAACAGCGCGTCGAAATCGTCAAGAGCCTCTATCGCGGCGCGGAGATACTGATACTCGACGAACCGACGGCCGTCCTCACCCCACAGGAGGTCGAGGGCCTGTTCGACGTGATGGACGAGCTGACGGCGTCCGGCCACTCGCTCGTCTTTATCACGCACAAGCTCAGCGAGGCGCTGACGGCGGCCGACGAGATAACCGTGTTGCGCGACGGCGAGGCCGTCGGGACGGTCGACGCCGCCGACACCTCCGAACAGGAGCTCGCGCGGCTGATGGTCGGCCGCGAAATCGACTTCGACAGGCGGGAGCGCGCGCCCACGACCGGCGACCCGGTCTTCGAGGCCGAGGCCGTACACGTCCGGGACGACCGGGGTCTCGAACAGGTGCGCGGCGTCGATTTCACCGTCCGCGAGGGGGAGATTCTGGGAATCGCCGGCGTACAGGGGAACGGCCAGACCGAACTGGTCGAGGCGCTGACCGGTCTCCGGCCGGTCCAGTCCGGTCGCATTCGGTTCGGTGAGGAGGACATCACCGGGACGGGTCGCCGGGACCGGCTCGAGCAGGGAATCGCCTACATCCCCGAGGACCGCCAGGAGGAGGGGCTCGTGATGGACTACGACCTCGTCCGGAACGGCTTGCTCGGCTTCCAGACGACCGCGCCCTACGTCCAGCGCGGACTCGTCGACTGGGACGCCGTCCGCGACCACGCCGAGGGAATCGTCGAGGAGTACGACGTACAGCCCCCGGACGCGACGGCCGAGGCGTCGTCGCTGTCGGGCGGCAACCAACAGAAGTTCGTCGTCGGTCGCGAAATCGAACACGAGCCGACGGTGATGGTCGCCGCCCACCCCACGCGAGGGGTCGATATCGGCTCGATAGAGTTCATCCACGACCGCCTGATGGAACTGCGCGAGGCCGGTCTCGCGGTCGTGTTCGTCTCCTCGAAGCTCGAAGAGATCCAGACCCTCTCCGACCGGATCGCGGTCATGTACGAGGGGGAGTTCGTCGACGTCGTCGACCCGGAGGTGGTCACCGAGGAGGACCTCGGTCTGCTGATGGCCGGCCACGAGCGGGCGGCGAGCGGCGAACCGAGCGCCGACGGGAGCCAAGCGCCCGAACACACCGATACGGCGACCGACCGAGGTGACGGGGCGTGACCCCTGGCCGCCGGCATTCCGGGGTGAGTACGCGTGACTGACGCCGATTCGGACCGCGCTCGCGGGACGCTGGACAGGCTGGCCGACCGGCTACTGGACGCCTCCGTGGGCGAGCGCGTCGCGATTGCGACCGCGTCGACCGGACTCGCACTGCTCATCGGGCTGGTGGTGGTGGCGCTCGCGGGGTACGACTCGATGGCGTTCCTGGAGAACGTCGCGGTCGGCGCGTTCGGCGACGCCAACGCGCTGGCGCGGACGCTGAAGTTCACGACCCTGTTCGTCCTCACCGGGGTCGCCGTGGCAATCGCGTTCCGCGCCGGGGTGTTCAACATCGGCGTCCAGGGACAGTTCGTCGTCGGCGGGTTCGCCACTGTGGTCACGATACTGTGGCTGGCACCGCTGCTCCCCACCGGTGCCACCGGCGGCGTGCTGTTGATGCTGCTCGGGACCGCCGCGGGCGTCGTCGCTGGCGGCGCGTACGCCGCGATTCCGGGCGTGTTGAAGGCCTACGGCGACGCCAACGAGATCGTCACGACCATCATGTTGAACTTCATCGCGACCGGCGTCGTGGGCTACTTCGTCGACGGGCCGTTTCGCGGCGAGGGCAACCGCGCCCCGAACACGGCCCGGATTCCGGAGTACGTCTCGCTACCACGGCTCGTCTTCGACGTGCCCGACTTCTCGGTCGTCGGGCTGGCGGTGACGCTCGCGGTCGTCGTCGCCGTCGCCTGGGTCCTGGCTCGGACGCGGTTCGGCTACGAGATGGTCACCAGCGGTCATCAGGTGGCCGCGGCGACCTTCTCGGGGGTGAACGCCAGGCAGACAGTCGTCGCGACGATGACGCTCTCCGGCATGGTCGCCGGGGTCGCCGGCGCGCTCTTCGCGATTATGATTCAGGGGTATTACAGCGACCCCGCGGGCATCGGAACCTACGGCTTCGACGCCATCGCGGTGAGCCTGCTCGCGGCCAACAACCCGCTGGGCGTCCTCCCGGCCGGCCTGTTGTTCGGCGGTCTCGATTCGGCGGGGAGCCACCTGCGGATCAACAGCGACGTACCGGTCCAGCTGATCGATGGAATCATCGGACTGGTCGTCCTGTTCGTCGCGGCCCCCGAACTGTTCCGCATGGCTGCCGTGCGACTCGGGCTGGGAGGTGAGGACTGATGGACCTCGCCGACAGCGGGACCCAGCGCCGACTCGGAGCGGCGGTCGCGTCAGTCGCCCTGGCCATCGCCGTCGCGCTCGCGCTGGACTGGCCGCTCGCCGACATCGTGACCGTCGGCTTCGTCGAGCGGGCGCTCCAGGCCGCCACCCCAATCGCACTGGCGGCGCTCGGCGGGCTCTACGCCGAGCGAAGCGGCGTGTTCAACATCGGCCTCGAAGGGTTCATGATATTCGGGGCGGCCAACACCGGCGCGCTCGTCTGGCTCATCGGCGGCGAGTCGCCCACCCAGGCGGACCTGTGGCTCGCCATGGCCCTGGCGGTCGCGCTCAGCGCCGTCTACACCGTCCTCTTCGCCGTTCTCCTCATCCGCTACAAGGCGAACCAGATTGTCGCCGGGCTGGCCGTCTGGTTCGTCGGGCTCGGCTTCGGCCCGTTCACCGCGGTGCTCGTCTGGGGCAACCGGAACAGTCCGGGCCTGGTGAGCGTCGAAGACGTGACCGTTCCGGTCCTCGCCGACGTCCCGGTCCTCGGACCGATTCTCTTCGACACCTCGCCGCTGGTGTTGTTCACGATAGTCCTCGCCGTCGCCGCGTGGGTGTTCCTGTATCGGACGCGCTACGGCTTCTGGCTGCAGGCCGCGGGCGAGAACCCCGAGGCGCTCGACACCGCGGGCGTCGACGTGAACCGCGTCCGGTACGCCGCGGTGATATTCTCGGGGGTGATGGCTGGATTCGCCGGAGCCGTCTTGCTCGCTCACGCGGGGTCGTTCACCGGCACCGGCCAGACGATGGTCAACGGCCGCGGCTGGATCGGTATCGTCGCCTACCTGTTCGGCAACTACAACCCCCTCGGCGCGGCCGCCGCCGCGCTGCTGTTCGGCGGGCTGGACATGCTTCAGATACAGTTCCAGACGGTCGGCATCGAGTTCCCGAACCGACTGGTCAATCTGTTTCCCTACGCGGCCGTCGTCCTGGTCCTCACCGTCTGGGGCTCGACGCGGATGCCCAGTGCCCTCGGCGAGGCCTACGAAAGCGACGACTGAGTGCGCTTGCTCGACTGGCGACCGAATCCCGCGTTCGGGGCGACCCGTCCGAATTCGGGGCTCGAACACTGGAGTCGGTCGGAATATAGGGGGCTCCGTGGTTCGCGTGACAATCACACCGCACAGTGAGCACCGGCGGAGCGATAGCCACTATTAATTCATCACCAGATACTTTCCAAAAACTAATATCGGTAGCTACGAGGAAAAGCTGACATGGAGAAGTCCCGACGAAGCGTCCTGCGTACCTGTACCCTGACTGGAATCGGTGCACTCACTGGCTGTTTGCGATTCAATACTGGTGAGTCCGCCCAGACCAGCACACAATCTAACACCGATGAATCTACTCAGACCGGTACGCCAGCAAACACGGACGAATCTACTCAGACCGGTACGCAATCCAGTACTGGCGAGTCCGCCCGGACCAGTGTTTCGGATAACTTGGAGACCCCGGATTTACGGTACCGCTTCGAGGGGGACCTCGCTGCTACGACCGGTGACCACGACCTCTCAGGAGCGGGAGTCTCGTATGTAGATGGCCC
Organism: Haloarcula sp. DT43; assembly: GCF_037078405.1. Lineage (NCBI taxonomy): Archaea > Methanobacteriati > Methanobacteriota > Halobacteria > Halobacteriales > Haloarculaceae > Haloarcula > Haloarcula brevis. Next base: position 1,327,719 of record NZ_JAYMGZ010000001.1, read on the forward strand.
GGAGGGGTCCCTGGCCGCTTCCTGGGCGGGATACGCGTCTACTGAGTTCGAAGCAATCGGGTCCGCAGAACCGCTGACATTCTGCTATTGGATGCGAGACAGCGGCACGCAATCGACGTGGGATGACGACCTCATCTGGCGCATCACCAGCGACGACGGCGACGCTGTCGGGGCGTTTTGCGATACGGACGGGGAACCGTTCCTCTTTACTTCGGGCTCCAATACACTGGACGAGAGCGAGACAAGCGTCCTCGATAGCGAGTGGCACCACATCGCGTTCGTCTATCAGCAGCGCAGGAACCGAATGCAACTCTATGTGGACGGGAGCCGGGATTATGCCATTGAGTACGACGACGACTTGAGTGGCATGGACGCCACTACCCTTATGTTCGGAAACGTCAGTGACGGTGGTTTCAAGCAGTACGATGGGGAAATCGACGATTTTCGCCTGTATCGACGGGCGCTCAGTGCTGCCGAAATCAGACAAATCGCCGGCGCTGAGCAGTGAACACCGCGTGATGGTGACAGAGAACAGTGAGGCGGCCGGATTTGGCGGTTCGAACATCGGGTCGTGAACAGAACACGGCGTCAGTTCCGACCCCGAGTGGGGTGCCTGACAGTACGACCTCCCCGGAGAGCGTTCGGCGTGGGGAGATACCTTTTGATACCCCGTCCCGAAGTGTCTGTATGGAAGACATTCGCTCGATACGGATGAGTACGGAAGAACGGAACGACTTCTTAGGGAACGGTGGGACGGGTGTTATTTCGTTCGACTCGCCCGACGATGGCCCCCCGTACACCCGGCCAATTTCCTATGGCTACGACGCGAGTACGGGGAACTTCTACTTCCGGCTGGCTGTCGAGTCCGAGGACGCCGACAAGAGCGAACTCATCGACGAAGGACGAGAGATTTCGTTCGTTACGTACGACGAAACCGACCGCGGGTGGCGAAGTGTCGTCGCAACCGGCAGATTGGACGAAATCACGAACTCTGGACTCGACCCCGAAGTCGCCGAGGCGATGCAGCAAGTACGAATTCCGTTCGTGGACCTGTACGACAGTCACCCCCTCACAGTGGAGTTTCGCTTCTTCCGGCTCAGTCCCGGACGAGTTTCTGGTCGGAAAGAAACTGGAGCGGATGAGTGAGTCGCTCGAAGGGGGTTCACGGACTCGTTGAGATACTGCGTGGTTATCCGAGTCCGATTTCCTTGTGACGCTTGTACAGATACGCGACACCGGCAGGAATCGTGATTAGCTGTACGGCCGAAACCACAAACGAACCCAGGTGCAGTATGGCGACACCGACCCACAGCATCCGGTTCGGTATCCAGTCCCCCTCTTTCCGACGGAGTGCCCTGGCATCGAGATAGAGGCACAACGAGTACAGTGGGGCCAGGAGGCTCCCGAGTAGAACGGTCGCTGCCACCGAGAGCAAAGAGAACAAGAATAGCAGGCCGGTCTCTGGACCGGAGGGCACGAGGCTTGGTGGCGAACCGGCCTGTGGTTCGCTCACAAACCGAAGCACACCGTACGAGACCTGTACTATCGCAAAAACTCCGATGAAGAACGCGACCCCGTACCACCATCGCGAATCCGAGGGACTACTGGAGGACTGGCCGGGCGACTTTTCTGACATCGGCTATGTGGAAGACCACATTCTGGCGGGACATGTACATTGTGGAACGGGACTGCTACTCGATACCACGCTCATTACAGCCCCCTAAATTCAGCGCGGGCCTCTCGACAGAATCACAGTACGTTCTCGAAGCCAGTGAGTTACCGACACTGGGGACAATGCCACCGCAATCGGTGACTGGTTTTATCTATGGATATCTGTGTAGCTGTCCGGGACTCACCGGTCGACGACGCAAATTCGGAACCGGTCGACGGTCGAACGAAATGGACCGAGACGGGGCTCTCAGAGGTGGGTCGTAGAACGCGTTTGAGCCGACTATTCCGTCGAATTAATTGAGACGGGCGCTGAGGGCGCTCGTTCGACTGGTGAACGAATCCCCTTGTTGGGCGTGAGGCGTCCGAATTCGCGAGTTCTAGGAGACACCGAAAAACACAGTAATCTGTGTGTACATAGGTTTCTGTATGCCCAGTATCACGGTCAACGTGGACGACGACCTCAAAGAGCGAATGGAGAGCCACCCGGAGATCAACTGGAGCGAGGTCACGCGACAGGCCATAGAAGAAAAAATCGAGGCGCTCGAAGTAATGAACGAACTCACCAGTGAGAGCGCGCTCACCGAGAGCGACGTACAGGAAATCGCTGACAAAATAAACGAGAGTGGACGGAAGCGCGTTGACGAGGAGTCGGTGTAGACACGACAAATGAAGCTGGTCATCGACGCCAACGTCGTCATCTCTGCGCTCATCGCTGATTCGAAAACGCGAGAACTTATCGTCACACTCGAACCCGACCTTCTGACACCTGCATTCGTCCACGACGAAATCGAGGACTACGAGGAGCTAATCGCCGAAAAGTCCGGGATGGAGCCGGACCGAGTGACACAATTCATGGACCTCTTGTTCCAGTATATCGAAGTTGTTCCTGCTGACGACTTCTACCAAGCTATCGAACGGGCTAAGAAAGCAATCGGTGACACCGACCCGGACGATGTTCTCTATCTGGCGTGTGCGATTGCCAGCGATGCGGCTATCTGGAGCGATGATTCAGACTTCGACGAACAGAATCTGGTCGAGACATACTCAACGACCGACGTGATCAACTCGTTCGACACCCGCTAAACGTGTTATTGAATTTCTCAGCTGCGCGCAGTAGAGATGGAGAGAAATTACCGAGAGGCAAAAGCTCTGTTCCAGACCGTTCGATTAGCGAACGAAAGTAACCAAGAAAATAGATTAGATTTGGAGTGTAGAAGGTTTGAAGTCCGCGAATTCGACTGTATTAGCTGATACGGGCGCTGAGGGCGCTCGTTCGTGCGGCGAGCGAATCCCTTGTTGGGCTTCTGGTATCCGATTTCAGAGGGTTGAGAAACGGATAGTTGTCAGCCTCTCGGTTGGTTTTCAGGCGCATGCTGCATACAGAGCGCATACCGGGCGCTAATATTCAATTTATCACAATGGTTGGATTGGTACGCACAATCAACAAATTCCGCACCATGCGGACCGAAACGGATATTCTGACAAACGATGAATATTATAATATGGCAATCAACATCTCAATCTTAACCGTCGTAGCCGCGTTTGCCGGCGCAGCACTCGGTGCATTGGTACAATTCGCTTGGCAGGTCTACACCCGACATAAAAAACGTAACAACCTCCGTCGTTCATTACAGGCGGAGCTCAAGTCAATGGAAAATATTAGCAAATATGAATTATCAAAAATTAACGATAAAAAGGGGATGTCTTACTTACTGTTACAGACCGCAGTATACGAGAATAACACCGACTCAATCGGCTTACTCTCGGAACCCGAGATTGAAAAAGTTCTAACATTCTATTCTCATGCAATGTATACCCAAAACCAACTGGAGAACGCCGCACGGTCACATGATATGGACGAGACAGACGTCATTGACGATGTGGAAACGTTGAAACAGAACTGGTCAGAGGCATATGACGCTGTAGATAGAAATCCCTCTTTTCTAAGCCACTTGTCCAAAAACGTGATTGGTGACAACTGATTTTAAATGGCACGGATACATCATGGTTGGCCCACCACAGAAGATGTGCAACGAACGGCACTCGCTTGCTGACTACAACCTCTAAGTCTTGCACGCCACTTTTGACAGCTTCTGGAGACATTAAACCGGACGTGCAAGGTACAGGGTGCGAATGCAGCACGCCGTCCTAACAGAATCCAGAGTACTACCGAGCGTTTCTCAAAGAACAGCTTCACCGATCGACTAAAACAGCAATGAGCTGTAACCTCTCAATTGAGACCACCAGAGGCTACTTTGTGACACAACCGAGGACTTATCAGAACGTTCTATAATTAGTAGAAAAGATGTCATCTCGAACTGAGACCGTCAACAAAAAAGTAAATAATTTCCAGTCATACGTCCGTCCGGCCGAGGAACCGCATCGAACGATTCCTGAAATCTTGGGTCGAGAAACGAGAGAGCGCACCTGGCACGATCTACTGGCGTATTTCCTTCGACCAACGAACGGGCATGGGTTAGGAACGGACCCACTAGCAGAGTTTCTTAAGACGGTCAGGAGGAATACAGCGATCGATCCATTGGGAGGAGACCTCGAAACCGTCCGTGTCGATACAGAGGTCCAAACTGGCGAGGAAGATCGGGTCGATATCTTTCTAACACAAGAAGAGCAGTGGTTCCTATGTCTTGAACTCAAGGTACGCTCTGCCGAACACACGGGACAGACGGCTGCATATGTCGACACTGAGTATATCGGGACTCGTTTGAAAACCGACTATCCAGCGGAAGCACATCACTATCTCTACTTGACAGTAGACGATACGGACGCGCCTACTGCAGCAGCATTCGAACACCTCACTTGGGACAGGTTGCTTAGTGCATGGGAGACACTGCTTCCAGAGTATATGGATTCGGGTCGGTATCCAAATCGTGGAGTTGCACAGTTCGCCGAGTTTCTCGCTCTCATGCGCGCCGAGGTGAGCGATCCGTTGGAGGGGTTGGAGTCTTATTACACCGATGTGCAAGCTGCCAAACGAGCGCACGAGGACCTAGCTCGCGCGTTAGCGGAAAGGCTGAGAGCTGGCGTTCGACAGCCGGCGTCCGAACGACAGGCGCTCCGTATCCGTACCAAAAGCGGTCGGTTTCCACAGTTCACCGAGGGTAGGTACAATCGTATCGAAATCGACAAACCACCTTGGCAGGCTGGCCGATCGAAGCCCACGGTGTGTATCGAACTGAACTTCCACCTCAGGCCGCATGTTGGTCCTGGAGAGGTCCAACACTCTCCGTCAGTAGCAGTCAACTTGGACATTCGCGGTGGGCAAAAGCTGAAGCAAGACTTACGAACGGCTTTCAGAAATCGAGTCGATAAATCCGAATACCAACCTAAGGGATTCGGTGAGCCACACACCAACACGAAGTGGCACTTCCTGACGACGGAGGTCGTTCTCGACGAAGTTGACGATCCTGTGGAAGCTATCCTCGACAAATTCGAGGTCCTTTATGAATTTGAAACGGTGATTGACAAGATTGTTAGGACAGTCCCGGAATCCTGATATCTCCCCTAAGATATTCGCTCTCCTTTCTAAGGAATTGGATTCTTCGCGTGTACTGAGGGGCTACGGGTGTGGATGCATCCGTTATGCCGACGATTACTGGTGGAAACACTAATTCACCGACAATTATGATCTTCGAAAAAGCAGCCGATTTGATCGCAAAGGGCCGAGACAACCGGCCTCAACCGTGCGTGAAATCTGCTCATCCGGAGTACTGCGCCGACGTGGCCAACCTGTTGCCTCTCAGCAAGACACACCACGCAGCGTTCGACAGGGCGCTGTTTACGATCGATCGAGAGTATCGGCTTCGTGCGAACCCGTCGTTCGAGACGGACAGTGACCTTTTACAGCGGACGATTCTCAACCGGGAGGGGAACAGACCTCAATCCCGGCTGAGAGTCTGCACCCACAGTACGTCGCACAGCACAATGCGGCGCTTGAGTGGGTGTGAGTTAGCGTTCACAACCTAGTGAGAGGATTGTAGACGTCCCTTTGAAGCACAGAGACCCAGTCCAGCATGAACTGAGAGGCAGCAACGGTGATTACTGCTCATGGAGACGAATTCGAGCGCAGAGCGAAACGAGCTGTGCAATGTCATCTCGGAGAACCCGCACACGGATCGCCTCCTGATCGTTCTCACGAGGCTGCAGACGGGTCAATGACAGCCCAACCCACTCGCCACGCGTTCGTTCGACAGCACACACCACCCTCTGGTGCCCGATCTCGAACGCATGTGACCACACGGATTCCCGTCCGGACCTATTCGGAGTCCGCTCTGAGACAGCGAGAAGCTCAGTCACGATTGCGACTACGAGGTCAGTGACCATTGGCGCAACTCTCCTATTTACTGATATATTGAATTGCTGTCCCTGTCGTCGATTCCTGAGAGACAGTTGACGGGGAGTGCCATCAGGACGCATCAAAAACCCGAGTTCAAATCCGTCTCGCTTACCACCCCGAAACCATTCCGAGAGATGGCAATCACGGTCACTCGAAGCCGCGTTCTGTTGGTACTGCCGCACACGTGCCTGCAAATCCTGGTCGGACTCACGGCGTTCGAGTTCATATTCGAGGAGTGTCCGAATCAACTCTTCCGTCGCGGTATCGGTAGGCGATAGAGATAGCGAAATGTCGCGTTCTAGTGACCAGGTCGCGGTCTCTAGACTCAGTTCACTTGCCTCTCCGGTGTCGTCATCTGAATCCGGGTCAGCAAAGGCAGCGAGCGATTGTTGACCGATTTGCTTATCATTGAGGTGCGGGAGGATTTCCCGTTCAGTCAAGCTGAGACTGGGAGACACAGTCGCTGATAGAGACTCGTTTTCTGGTGGGTGTGGGACAGCATACGGCCAGACTGGGAATGGGTCAGTCAGGTGGACGTCATCGAAGTCTGGTGAGTCTCCATCGTAATCACGCTCGTCGAGCCACATCACACTGAAGCCGTTCTGCAGGTAATCCTCAGTCGTGTTGAGAATGGACTTTTGCGAATGGCGATACTGAACTTCGACAGCAATTCCTCGTCCAAGTGGATGCCTTGGTTCAGTAAACAGGACGCAGACATCGGCCCGGCGTTCTCCTGTGCCAACTGTGTGTTCAATCCTAGTTTCTGCGGCCGGATAGTTCCCGAGGAGTTTCTCGGCAGCGATGTGTTTCATTTCGATGTGTGCAGCCGACTCACCGCTGCAGTTCGACCCGTCTGGCGGGGAGACATCCGGCGGGTGCCAGAAATGGCGAGCAATCGCTTCGCCAGCCCGAACTCCCATCTCCCCGTCACAGCGTGGACACCGAACAACCGCCGAATCACCGACCTCAAGTGGAAGAACCGGCCGGTCGTTTTGCAGTCCGATGAATGGCATCGCTCAATCCTGAAGCTGTTCAAGCGCTGCTCGGAGGAGACTGCTCGCAGCAGGCCGGTGTAGCGGCTCATTCTGATTCCCACACTGGCTACTCATCAGACAGGCTGGACAGCCGATATCACGCCCACAACTACACGCTTCGATCCGCTCCAGCGTCCGTTGCGTAACGGCCTCGAAATTCTCGTAGATACTGTGGGCGAACCCGACACCACCCTCAACCGCATCGTGAATGAACCACACAGGCGTTCCGAGTTCTGGGTGTCGAAGGGTCGAAAGCCCACCCATATCACTATTGTCTAACCGAAGTTCGAGCGGCGCCATCTTGATCATCCCGTGTTCACCGCCGTGAAGACCGCCGGCGACCGTGTATTCTCGTTCGCCCATCGATGAGAACTCCGCGTCTGATTTCGGCTCAATAAGCGAATCCGAGGGAATGGAGCGCATGACACGGTCCATAATTTCGTTCGGGAACGCAATCCACATCAGTTGCGTCCGCAGTGAGATTGGGTCGAGGTCGATCGGAACCATCGGTTCGACGATTTCACCACTGTACATATCGATGACATTGTATGCGCTGTAATCGATATGCACGGTTCCCATGCCAGCACAGAGTTGATACCCGTTCCCGAGGTCACGCGATTGTGTAATCTCCAGATTTCGAACCCGTTTGTCATGGATAGCCTGGGTATAATTTCGAGTCGTCGTTTCTTCCACTTCGACGAATGGATTATATGTGTCCTCGACGACCCGCTGCACCTCGTACTGGTCACCATCATATAGCACCAGAGCGCCAGGATAGTACTCTCGGTAGACCCGCTCTTTATCAAGCGGTTCCATGTCAATCTCGCCGTCGAGTTGTTTGACGCGGTACTGTTCGTCCGTGGTCGCATACATCGAGATGTCACTCTGGGGCCTGGCTGTTCCATTGTACTGTGCGCCACGGTCCAGGTCGCCCACGATCTGTCCTGCAGCCTCCCACATCTCGACTGCGCGTTTGAGCCGGTCGATCGGTCCAAACCACTGTTTATCCTCCTCCGTCAGTGGTCGTTCGGACGCAGCACAGAGAACGTGTTTTGCGTATACTGAATTATTCGAGAGGTCAACAACTGCGTCTTCGATATTTTCATCCAGAAGATACCCTGGGTTGTCGAGAACATATTGGTCGATCGCGTCTGATTGTGGGACAAATACCGACAGTGAATCGGTGTTACCGCGGCCAGCTCGACCGACACGCTGCCAAAACGACTGTCGTGTTCCAGGGTACCCAGTTAGTACAGTTGCGTCCATCGATCCGATGTCGATCCCGAGTTCGAGCGCACTCGTTGAGATGACACCATCGAGATCACCACCTGCTAACTTGTTTTCGACCGCCCGCCGTTTCTGTTTGCTGAGTCCAGCATGGTACGGAGCGATGTCGACATATTTTCCATCGGGGTGGGATTTCGAGGCGTCAATCGCTCGCTTGACACCGATCTCAGTTCCTTGCCGTGAGCCTGTGAACATCAGGGTCTGGATGTCGTTTTTCCCGAGATGAACGAGGACACCGGCAGCTTCGTCATCTGCATTCCGTCGCATCGACGGCAGGATTTCGTCTGGGTCTAGTTCGCCGACCACACTATCGTCGGTCTCCTGAACAGGGGGTTGCCAGAGGCCGATTTCCCGACGTCCGTGTGGACTCCCATCCTCGTCGATGACCTCGAACTCCGCGCCGGTCAGAGCTGCTGAATGTTCGCCGGGATTTCCGATCGTGGCCGTCGAACAAACCAGTTGAGGGTCTGCTCCATAGTAGTCCAGGAGTCGTCTGAGTCGTCGAATGACCCACGAAACGTGCATTCCATGCACGCCAGTATACGTATGGCATTCGTCGACGACGACGAGCTCACAGTTTTGGAAGATATCGTGCCACTTTGTGTGCGAATCAAGATATTGGTTGATACCCGCAAAATTCGAGATAACGACGTCAACGCGGTCCCTGATGACTCGTTTCCGATCATTTTTTGTATCACCATCATACGTCTCTGCCATCGCATCAATATCCAACTGATCGAACAGGTCGTTGACGGCATTCTCTTGATCAGCGCTCAGCGCTTTCGTCGGGTAGAGAAAGAGCGCACGAGCATCGGGGTTCTGCATCTTCCGAAGGCAGTAGTACAGAGTATAGACCCACGTTTTCCCAGAGGCTGTTGAGGTGGCCACACAGACGTTGTTATCCGCCTTGAGTTCTTCAATTGCTGTCGCTTGGTGGCTGTACAGGTCGGTGTCCAGTTTTGAAGCCAGTGGGTCCGGCAGTACAGTCTCGGCGGGAACATGGTCGGCATCCCGAGCAGTGTCGACGATGCTATCCACCAGCTGTTCATCGTACTCCGGAAATGTCTGTTCGAGCGTTTCAGTGTTCAATACGTCCGCCAGCGACGTGTGTTCCTGACTCATTGTTTAGAAATCACTTAGTGTGCCCTGCGAGCTGGTCTTCGAGGACGAGGACGCAGTCCCCCCATTCCCGCCCCCTCTGCTCATTCGATTAGTCGTGTCCCGAATCGTATCGTAGACGTACGCTAGTGCCCGAACGTCGTTCTCACAGTACCGCTTGTGTCGGTCCCAGTCCAGTTCGGTCGCCTGACAGGGGTTTTCAGCGTACCGCTGGAAGAGCCGCCCGACCTCCGCACCAGTGAGCCCTGTATCGGCCGAATCCCAGCCCAATGCCGGAGCAACATCGTCCAGCTTGTTCGTCACTCCCGGGAGCAGTGCGTTGTTCTCAGAGACCACCCAATCGTAGAGATCGAATTTCCAGGCATCCTGCCAGACAGCCAGATATTCCGGACAGTGTTCTGTGACATGCTCCTCAATCACTGGGAAATCAAACTCCCAGCCATTGTAGGCCACGATTGGACGATTGTCCCCAAATTCACTGAGCCAGGAAAGAAACATCTCGAGCGCTTGTGCTGGGTTGGTGGGGTCGGTCTCAATAAAGGACATATACCGTTCCTCTGGCTCCCTGATCAGTACCCCAATGAGCCAGACCATCGTCGGGTTGAGCCCATCCGTCTCAATGTCGATGAAAATCGGATCCGAGGTTGGCAGACTTGCGTCCGGCGCCTTCCTGACTTCACCCGCTGCCAATACTTGGGCCGATTCGATAATCGTGCGAGCGAGTGAGTCACCGATGCCAGAGAGGTCGGCGATCTCACGAACGGAAGCTGTCGCTAATTCGCCTCTCGAGTGGATACCAGCCTCGCGTAGCGTCTGCAGGCGTGACGCTCCAACCTGTGTTACTGCCCGGAGACCGAAGTCGCCGAGTTTTCTGGTTCGACTCCCAGTGAGCCCGCCTTTTTGTAATTGGAAGTGTGCCACGCCAGCTTGCGTGGTCCCTTGCTGCTCGTTTGCCCCCGGCATCACTCCCTGTACATCAACCCCGTTCCATTCAGCACGGTACGCTGGGTTAGCTCCGATCGATAGGTGAGTGAAGCTCCCCAGTGTACCGTGTTCGGCGAGTGGTGCTCGATACTCCTCAAGCCCCTCAAGGCTCGCTTGCAGATTGATCAGGTCGATAGAAACGGCAAGCTGGTTGGAGAGAACGAACGTCTCGTCTGCATCGTGAGCGCCCTCACGTTCCGCTTGTGCAAGCTCCTCAAGGGTCGCCGGTGTTGCTGCCCAGACCAGCCGAATATCGTCACTTCGAGCAATCTCCAGCGGAGACTGTGGCCGTGCTGGCTGAGTCGCCACGGTCACCGAGTCACCAACTTCTGATTGGAGGAATGGCTCGTGGATGCGCGAGGGTGTAAACAGTACATCTGTGTCGAAGTGCTGAACAATGTCCTGCAGCTGTTCCCCTCGACATTGTTGCATTGCGAAATCTGGGAGCACAGTGAGTCCGATCATGGCCCCAGACCCCCATCTGGACGAACCCCAGAGAGTGAGCAGCACAACGCCGGTAACTCAGCCGACGTCTGGATATACCCACTCATAGGACGTTTCACCTCTGTTCGCCCTCCGCCAGTGCCAGATTGCAGTCGTTGCGGAACCGACAACCCGCACATTGTTTCCAGTGATTGGCACCTGTCGGGTCACCACCATCGCGCCAGAAGGCAGCGTACTGGCGGAGTTGCTTTCCCTGCTCCGGGTCTCGCTTATATCCCAGAGGGTGGCGACGAATATTCGGGTGGATCGTCGACTCATCATCAAGTCGGATCGCGATATCGTCCCCTTCTTCGACCGCTACAAGCATCTGAGCTCTGCTCAGTTCAACGACGTCGAACTTGGATTGTGGATATTTGAGATATCGGGCCGAGAGGTCCGAAACGTCAAATCCAATCCGGTCGAGTAACGACGCATAACACCAGAGAACGAATCGCTCATTGGGAAAGAGTTCGTCGAGATATCGTTCTTTAGTCACACCCCGAACGAGAGTTAGCTGTGTCGGTTGACTGTCGACGAATCGAAGAAAGGTCGGCCGCCCAACGATAATCATACCCACGATTTTGTGAGCGAGGGGCGGATATAATAAAGAGATATCACCAGCCTCGATATCCGTCCAGATATCTCTAAGATCGTATTCTTGCTTCGTTTTAGCCATTGCAGCAACAAGCTCCCCGTGTTGTTCCTGCGCTCGAGCAAGCCGTTCTGGCCGCTCCTCATCAGACCCCTCGGCTCGCTCAAACACGGCTTTCTGTTCACAGTAGCGCTGTGTTTCGAGCGTGTCCAGTGTAATGACGTTATCAGACTCCCCCTTTTTGATGCTCTCGAAGAGATCAAGCTGGTGTCGTGCGATTTCGTCGGTTGGCTTGGAGTTGATCCGTCCGCCATCCATGGTAGGGTTTACACACGCAAAACCCATTAGGGTCCCGTTTGCGAAAAATTGACTGCAGTCTGTCGATTTAGGTATTAATTCTTACACTTCATTTAAGTACTACTCCTTTGGCGACTTCCTGGTACTATATTTCATGTCCGGTTCTGAGCTAATGGTGAGTCGTGTTTACTTGCAGTGCCTGACACGAGTGAGGCTGCCCAGTAATCAGCCGTCAGCCTGACGCAACAGATCCCAAGTTTCCCGGATATCGGCCAGATTCTCCACGGGAACGTACTGATACTGTCACGCCTCAATGGGGAATCGGGTATTCGGGCCGAACTGGTCACGAGCGTTGTCAGTGGGCGTGTAGAATTTGTAGGGATACCCCTGAACGCGGTCGCTAAACTTGAAGACCGATTCGGTGACCACACCGACATCTTTCAGGATACCGAGATGACGGTGGCGACTACGATATCCAAGCAGCTACTCAGAATATTTCGCCAAACTCCGATCCGTATACTCGCGATCTGCGTGGTCGAGTCGAATGAACTGGAACTCGCCCACCGCAATACCCGCCTCTACAGAAAGCGTATCGCGGATGTCACGGGGCAACGTGTGGATATCGATGACCGTCGGTGGCGAACTTCGAAGAGACGGGATTACTCACGCACTCCAGAGGGGTGGCCGATGAAGGCGGTCGGAGATCATGCGAACGTCTCCGAATCGGTATTCTCGATGCACTACGACTCGCGTTCTGAAGAGGAGAAAATGGAGCAGGGGGGAGAATATCTCGATAGTTACTAGCTATTGATGATATCTTTGGGTTCTTGGAAGCTAGTATTCTTCGAGTGTGAGCTCGACACTCTCTGAAAACGTGTCCCCGTTCATAATAATAGTCACAGTGACTTCTCTGGTTTTCCGTTCTTGGCCTTGATATCTGAGTTTGATATCATAGGGCTCGTGCCCTGAACCGGGCACCATCGTTTCTTCAGACAGCGTACCACTACCCTCTTGTGTTCCCCGATATTTCCAATCAACTTCATCTGGGAATTCGATTACTGTATTAAACGATATCTCCTCAGTATTGTTGTTTTCAATATTCACATGAAGTGGACGGGTAGAGTCGAAATCATGGAAGACACTCAGCTCCTCTGGCACAACCGAAATATCAATGGATTGAGCTTGCAGCAGAGCCGGCATGAACTTATTCCAGCTGAGGCCTCCCATTAGTACCACAATAGACCCAGGAACGAGATATCCAAAAAGAATTCCATTACTTAAGTCTATGGGGAATGGTAACGAGGAAGTAGAGAGCACGATTAGATATCCGTCAACGGAAAATGGAAGGAGCTCAATCAATAGCCACATTGAAAGGATGCTCATAAGTAAATATAAGAATAAACCACTTATTCCATATAATGTCCAGCGAGTAGCTTTTTCTAACTGATCTACTTCTGAGAGCTGAAAGTCAGTGGCTCTTCTTAGTGTATACACAGCATTGAATGCCACGATGTGTATGAACACAATTAGTAGGAACAAATGGGCGATGGGGTTCATCACGTACTGAGCGATACTTCTAGCCCCTAGAGACCCAAGAACAGCTACAATCAGACTGATTAGATACTGTATCTCAAATTTCTGGTCCCGGTCCATTCAAATCATACGTCCACGAAGAAATTTTCAAACTCTTCATAAATTAGCTGAAAGCCCTCTTTACGGATCTCGAGGTCACCAGTTCGCCGTCCTTTCTTTTCCACATTCACTCTTCCAATCCCTGATGAAGGCGCGTAACTCACCTGGAAATTGAATCTACGGTTATCATGACGAAATTCACCGCTAATACTAACAATTTTACCTCCTTGGCTTCGCCATCGTCGCACTTCTGGATGCTCAAAGATGTCTGTTCTTCCACCGATAGCAACGTCCTCAAGCTGACCACCACTGAGCAAAAACCGGACAGAATCGATGGTGAGATTGCCATTTGACATAGTTATTCTAATTTATCCTCCAGTGCTTCAACAAATCTCTCTACCTGTTCGTTTGCATCTTCAGAATTAAGGTTTCGATGCCCGACCCCTTCGAAGTCAAATCCTGATTTTTCTAACTTAGACTGAACACTTTTGGCTTTCCCATACTGGTTTGTATCGATTAAAACCCGCATATCGTCTAAATTCACTTCAAAATCTACCGGCTTCACATCTTCTGAAGTTTCTATTTCACCGGTTCGAAAGTTGAAATCTTTCTCAACGTCAATCCGCCAGCGTGTTGCTTCTAACTCGGTTTCAGAAGTATGGCGTACCTGATAACCTTCTTTTTGAATGTGGCCTTCATCATCGAATTGAGCCTCATTTTGCAGTAATTCTTGTTTTAGAGTCTCTATTGACGGAGCTTCGTTGATCTTGCAAATATAGTAGCCAAGGGGACGACCTTCTTCCTGAATTGTTTGCAGTCGATCAACTAATGATTCGTATTCCTCGTCTGTCCACTCTTCTTGGACCAGAGCATCGATTAATTCCTCTGGGTCACGACTCTTTACACCAGTACCTCTTTCGTCAACTATCATCCGGGTTTGATATAGTGGAAATAATCGGAGTATCTCTCTCAAATTAGCCTTGTCCACGGTCATTTCTATTTGATAGATTTGTCCTCTCCTTCATTCTTACTCAATCATTGGCCCTACGCTAATGGATAATTGGTAGTTTGCCCGCTTTTTAATATCTCTTGAAATTGAAGCCCCCAAATCCCCTCGTCAGTAAACTATATTCGCTACACCAAATCGGAAATCATCTGGTTAAGTTGACTGTCTACACGTTCTGGGCGAGCGATGAAGTTGTACATCCAGTCCGTGGAACCGTACAACGAGCAAACCTTCGCCTAGAGGTTGTCCGGTTAATGTCATCGGACTCCAAACTCCCGGCCGAGCTTCAGCGCGTTCTGCAGGATTTTGGTCCTATCGCTCTCGACAAGGGGACAACAAAAATTTTGAGTGGTAAATAGTGTTCATACTTATTGCTGGAGATCGTTTAATCGGAAGCATATCGTGCTGATTAGAATCTCTCAATTCTGCACGACTGGTTTGATAACGTTGGCATCAATTAGTGATTGATTTTCATTGATGCATTAAATCTGGACATACGCGAATCCCATCAATACCAGTTAGACCATCGAACGGGTACCATTGGAACCTCGTGACAGTCCCAAAGTGAGTCTTGGCAAGTTATTGTATGGTATTCGGCGTAAAAAATGAGTTTAGAACCAATTGGACCCGATGAAGCCCTGGAACTGTATCTTGAAGACAAAGGAAACGACGCAAGTCAGGCAACACTCTATTCACACTCATCAAGGCTGGGACACTTCGTGCGGTGGTGTACTCAAAATGAGATTACAAACCTGAACGAACTTACCGGGAGAACACTGCATGAATATCGCATTTGGCGGCGACGAGATGGCGAACTTGCCCCTGTATCAGAGAAGACTCAGATGGATACGCTCAGAGTGTTCATCAGGTGGCTAGAGGCAATCGACGGTGTTCATCAAGATCTGAGTACGAAAGTCCAATCTCCATCGCTTGGAGTGAATGATAACGTCCGAGATGTAATGCTTGAGAAAGAGCGAGCTGATGACCTCATCCGATATCTCGAAACCTACAGGTATGCTTCGTTGACTCACGTGATCATGGCATTTCTATGGCACACAATGATGCGCATTGGCGGCGTTCGGGCGCTTGATTTAGAAGACTACAATCAGAGGGAGCAGTATATCGAAGTACTGCATCGGCCAGAAACCGGTACGCCAATTAAAAATAAAGAGTTCGGTGAACGGATGGTTGCCCTCTCTGGACCGATGTGTACACTCCTTGATGACTGGATTGCCAACCAGCGTCCCCAGACCACCGATGAGTACGATCGAAATCCCTTATTGTCGACAAGCCACGGCCGAATTTCGAAAACTAGTCTGCGTGGACAATGTTACCGTCATACTCGGCCATGTAAGTCTCAGAATGAATGCCCTCA
This sequence comes from Haloarcula sp. DT43, assembly GCF_037078405.1. Classification (NCBI taxonomy): domain Archaea; kingdom Methanobacteriati; phylum Methanobacteriota; class Halobacteria; order Halobacteriales; family Haloarculaceae; genus Haloarcula; species Haloarcula brevis. The sequence continues at coordinate 1,343,553 of NZ_JAYMGZ010000001.1, forward strand.
CGACCGTGACTTCGACACCTGCGAAGCTTTGAAATCTGATGGGGCGTCGTTGTGTCCATCAAGCGTCAGCCCACATGCTGTTCGGCGAGGGAGTATTACCCATTCATTGAACCAAGATGTTCCTATGGCTGTGATCAGTGACAGAGCTAACGTCTCTTCGAAGGTTCTCGAGAAGCACTATGACCGACGGACCAAGAAAGAAAAAATGGAAAAGAGACGCGAATTTGTCGACGACATGTGATTACTGAAGTCGGAGATTTGCTGAGTTACATACATCAATACAAATTTGACAAGATAATCCGACAAAACTAGTTTATTGATGTGTACCGAATGTAAATCTGAGATATACTGAAGCATGGGACGGATACTATCTGAAAAAGGTGGGCCATCTCCAAAACTAGCCGGTCCTTCTGAGGCAGACAGTATTCCAGAAAAATTTCTAATTGATGGAGAAATTCCAACTTGGGCTAAAGCGACTCACTGGTTCACCTCTTTCGTTGAATATCTTGAAAATGAGTCAGTGGTTGCTCACAAAGCACTGAACTTTGCACCGTTTACTCAACGATGGGCTGGTGCTGCTTGGAGTGAGTTGTATCGGGTTGATCAGAAAGCATGCCGATGGGCAGAGTCAACCGTACTGATTGAGTTCAGCGGATCGTATTGGCTTGATAAGGACTCGAAGGTATTCCTGCCACCCGTTACTTTTCTCACTGCGTTACAATCCTCTAAGTCTGCCCGTCAAAAAGCACTGAGTCGCACTTTGTCTGATTTACCCCGGTGGCAGTCAATTCGGGTAATTGGGGGTGAGGGTCATAATGGATACCCACGGGTTTTCTTGGGACTTTACCTCCCTGTTGAGGTAGACAATAGTTTCTTCGAACCAGTACTTGATGCCCATCTTAACAACTGTCTTTGTGCTTCATTAGAGGCTCACATTTTAGATGATACCGTCAGTATAAATGGGCCGCCATCACACAAGTCTCGTCTTATTCATTCTCTTGGTGACAAAGTACCCGGTCTTAGTTCTGGAAGCGGGATTAGAGCAGAGTCTTGGGAAAAGAGAAAAATCGCTACGGCGTTGCACGCTGGTGGTTGCCGTCCGTACTCTTTTGGTCGTAGTATATAAATATATGATCGATAAGCGATAGACGGCGTGGGGATTGGTTTTCTTGAGTCATAACTTGATTACTTCTAACCACGTTATTGGGTAGTTTTGCTTGTATGAGGTGTTTAGGTTGTTTGAGAAAGTCTGTGCATCCCAGCTGAATACTAGGGTGTACAATTTGACCAATACGGATAGTAGTAGAAACAAGGACTGGAGTTCAAAACCACCGCTCCAGGGGGTTCAAGAGTGACAGATTTCCCCTCACGACAAGGTGGTGCACTACGAGAGACCAGTGAAGCGGGCTCAAGTTCGCTGGAATCTATCCAACCAGAAGAAGCCGTTTCAAAGTTTCTCTCGTACAAAGAACCAGAAATCCGTCCACAAACACTCAAAGAATACAAACGGAAATTAGACCACTTCATTGACTTCTGCAATAGCCAGAGTGTCGAGAATCTCAATCAATTAGATGGGCGAGTGATACAGGGTTTCCGACGATATCGTCGGCTCGAGAGTACAGACCAGAGAGAACCACTCTCCACGAAAACGATGCGGGACGATATGTATCTCTTCAGAGACTTCGTTAAGTACTTAGAGTACATCGAATCAGTCCCATCGGGTCTGAGTGACAAAATCGGCATTCCGGAACTGGGCTGGGGTGAAGGAGTCAGAGATACCAACATTAGCATTGACCGTCTCGAAATGATTCTGGAGCATCTAAGACAATATCAGTATGCCTCTCGGGAACACGTCGTCTGGAAGTTCCATGCGCACACCGGACGTCGACCTGGTGGTCTCTACGCGATAGATTTGACTGACCTATATTTAGACAGTGATGAGCCCTATGTAGAACTCCGGCATCGGCCTGAAGAGACGGAACTGAAAAACGGCTACCGAGGAGAAGGTGAAATCTACCTTTCAGCCGACGCGGCTCAGATTTTCCTAGATTACATCAACCAAAACCGAATTGACGTAACGACGGAAAATGACCGAGAACCGTTTCTGACCTCACGCTACGGTCGTCTCTCTAAGTCAACAATGCGGACATATGTCTACAGATTCAGTCGTCCATGTATCATATCAGGACAATGTCCTCACGATCAAGATATAGAATCATGCCAGGCAGCACAGTCAGATGATGTGGCATCGAAGTGTCCTTCAAGCCGTTCACCCTACGCTCTACGACACGGATACATCACTTCAAAACGTAGTGAGGGGGTTCCAGATCGGTTCATCAGTGGCCGATGTGATGTCAGTCCAGATGTTCTCGAGAAGCACTACGATGAGAGGACTGAGTCAGAAAAACGGGAACTGCGAAAAGAAGTGTTCGACAAAAGCCAGGAAAGCTCGACTGGTGGCTACGCATGAACCGAATACTCTCCGATGTTCTCTCGCTTTGGCCCAATGCACTTAAAAAAGGTAAGATACGCCAAGTCTTGGGAGAGCGTATCTTAGGTCTTATATCAGGTCTGTCCCACAACTTAAAACGTCAGTTCTCCTCTCCGCTATTTATCGCACTGCTCCTTACCCTGACTGCAAGCAAATCACAGAGTAAACTGGATAGCTTTACTCAGTGTGAAACACAGGCGACCGAGTCGCCTCAGGAGTTGGTTCAGGAGAACTCTATGTCCGGGAACGACTCGCATACTCCGCCTAATCCGGAGGGTGGAGGATCTGACTCTACCGCGGATCCCGGTGATGGTCCCAAAGGGATAATCTACGCCCGCGTCAGTTCTGGTGGTCAGCTCAATGGAAACGAAAGAGCTGATGGAAACGGTGAAGACGACGGCAGTATCTCCGGTCAGATTTCCGAGTTAGAAGACCTCGCTGAAAAACAGGGCATTGCTCTCCCCTATGACCCAATCACAGATGAAGCAAAGACTCAGTACCTCACAAAGCCGGTTAGTTAGAACGTCTGCTTGCTGAAGATGTGTCCAAACACCAGCAGCAAGCAGACAGTGAAATCCACGAAGACCAGCTCCTTAACTTCCTCGTCAACCG